>CAVFVA010000016.1:0-49164 GCA_963625835.1 Clostridium sp. AF37-5
TTACCGCAGCCGTTAAATTTTGAACCGCGGGCGTTGCAGCACAAATTCGGAAGGTACTTTCCGTGCTTTCAAAGATGTTTTTGGCAACAACCTTTATGTCGTATTCCCACGCGGGATTAAGGTCCGTAAATGTGAAATCGCTTGTTTTGCTCGTGCCTTTAAGTTCGTTTGTGCCGTTTGTAACATCGTAAACATCATAGCTTTCGGCACCGTCAACATCTGCCCAGTCAAGCCACAGCGCTTTGCCGCCGTCGCCCCTGCCGGTAACGGTGAATTCGCCTGCCGGCACCAAGCTTTCAATCTGTGTCGCTTCGCTGAAATCGCTGTAAACATTTGAGCCGTTAAAGCTTTTAAGGCTGCAAACACGAACAAAATATTTGTTTGCCGCATCGTCGGTGGAGATGGTGTATTCGGTGTTGTAAGTGCCGCTTATAAATGCGCCGTTTAAATCCGTTTTAAAATCCTTATCGGTGCTCCACTGAATGTAGTATCCGTGGCACACGGCGTAATCCCATTTTGCGTTGATTGCGTTGTGCTCCGTTGCCGTTATTTCAAGGTTTTGCGGTGGGGCAGGTGCTGCGCAAACTCTGTGCGGCAGACTGCTGTAGGTTTTATTGCCGCAGTATGCACGCACAACAATATCGTATTCCCATGCAGGATTAAGCCCCGTAAGCGTGCATTCGTTTGTTTTACTTGTGCCGATAAGCTTGTTTGAGCCGTTTGTGGTGTCGTAAACCTCATATTTATCGGCTCCGCTTATTGAGCCCCATTTTATTTCTAAAAGTGTGCCGCCGTTGCCTCGTGCCACCTCGGTTATGCCGGTAATTTTGCGATTGTCCGTCAGCGAAGTACCCTTCGGCAAATATGCAAAATTGCAGTCAACATTGCCGCTTATGCCGTTAACGCTGCCGGTGCTTGAATATTGCCACATATAATAGCTGCCCGAATAGGAAGAACTTGTATTGTAGTGCGCAAGCCAAATGTTGTATTCTCTGCCGAGTGCCGCACCGTCAATTTGGTTTTCAAGAAACGATTTGCTTGCGTAAATTCCTGCGTCGTAGCCGGCGTTTTGAATTTCGCTGCAAAATGCCTCGGCATTTGCCGTAAGGCTTGCTTTGTCAACAGCACCGCTGCTCCAGGCGTAATCAAGCCTGCCCTCGTCTCCCACTCCGGCAAATTCGTAATCAAAGAAAACGGGCAAATCTATTGAATAATTTTTAAGCTTTGCAAGCAGCTTTTGCGCCTCCTGCTTTGCCTCACTTGTGCTTAATGCCTGTGAATACCAATAAACGCCAACGGGTAAGCCCTCTGCCGTTGCGCCGTTTATGTTTGTTTCAAATTCGCTGTCATATTTTGTTGAAAAACGCTCACGCGAATAGCCTGTGTAGCCCAGGCGGATGATTGCGTAATCGATTCCGCCGTTTTTTACGCGTGCCCAGTCAATGTTACCGTTGTGCGTGGAAACATCAATTCCGTTGTAAATTTCATAACCGTCAAATCTTGAAGCGTTGGTGTAGGTTTTTCCCGTGTATGGCGAATTGCCTTGCGTTGCAGCAGCCGTTGAAAACGGCAGTGCAAAGATTGTTATTGCCGCAAGCAAAATCACCGCTATTGATTTTAATGCTTTTTTCAATTAAATCATGTCCTTCCGATATTGATAAAGCTGCGCAAATGAGCCGTTATTGCTTAATAAACCATCTGTTTTCATCCACATATTTGCTGTTTATGCCATCGCAACTGCCGTGCTTGGTGTGCTGCCACAGGTCATAAGAGCCAAGGTATGTAAGGGTTTTGTTGTAATCTGCCACCCAAATATAGGTGCTTTTGTCAAGCGCGGAGGTTTTTATGTTTTTGTTCAGTACCGATGAACTTGCGTAAACGCCGCTGTATTTTCCGCGGCGCGAAATTCTGCCGCAAAAGGCGTTTATGATTTTTGCAGCGTCGGCAGAGGATAAATCGGCTTCGTAAAGGCGACCCGTCAATTCGCCGTCTGAGCCGTTGGCATATTCGTAGTCGATAAATACCGGCAGTGAAACATCGTAGCCCGATATCGCCTTGAGAGTAAATTCCGCTTCCTCACGCGCCTCCTCCTCGGTTGTTGCCTGCGAGTAAAAATAAACTCCGGTGCGTATTCCGGCTTCTGTTGCGCCTTTTATGTTTTGCTCAAATTTACTGTCTGCGGTGATTTCACCTGAGGCATAGCCGCGGTAGCCCACGCGGATTATAACAAAATCCGTGCTTTGCGCCACGGTTGCCCAATCAATATTGCCGTTGTGCGAAGAAACATCAATTCCCTGCACATATTCAGCGTCGGTTTCAAAAAGCACGGGCTTTTTGCCCGAACTTTGCGCGCCTATTATGATTGTGCAGATTATGCCGATTATCAAAAGCAGGCAGCAAGTGATTATTGCCGCAGGCTTTGCCTTGCTGTGCACAGTGTTTTTGCCGTGCTTTTTTGTTTTGCTTTTGCTCATTGTTTTCTTATGCTTATTTCACCGCTGCGCAGGGTAACCCTTTCGCCGTTTTCCTTTTCAACGGTTAATCCTCCTGTTTTATCTATGGAAACGGCGGTTGCTGCGGTGGAAACTCCTTTTTCGATATAATTTATTTTGCAGCCGATTATCATGCTGCGGCTGATGTAGTAATCGATAAAATCGTCATAATTGCCGAGCGAAAGCCCCAAAAGTTCATCTGCCACCGCAGCCACAAGCTCGTTGCGGTTTACATCGGCGTTAAGGCAGCCGGCGTTTTCTATATCGCTTGGGAAATCACTTGTGCTTATGTTAATTCCTATGCCGATTATAACGCTTGTAACAGTGCCGCTTTCAAAATCCGAAACGGCTTCCGTGAGTATGCCGCAAATTTTTTGCCCGTTCACATAAACATCGTTTACCCATTTTATTTTGGGCTTAATGTCCGTTAACCGCTCAATCGCCCTGCACACTGCCACGGACGCCGCCGTGGTGGCTGTAACGGCATTTTGCAAATCCGCATTCGGGTGAAGCACCAGGGTCATGTAAATTCCGGTGCCGGCAGGGGAGTAAAAGCTTTTGCCCTGCCTGCCTCTGCCTGCCGTTTGGCGGTCTGCCGTAATCAGCATAGGCTCACTTTCACCCTCGCCGTTTGCAATCATTCTTTTTGCAAACGAATTTGTGGAATCAACGCTTTCAAGGCATTCAATTCTTATGCTGCTGCACATTGAGGCGCGAATGGCGTCTGCGCTCAGCTTGGCAGGTGCTTTTGCAAGTCTGTAGCCCCTGTTTGTGGTGCTTTCTATTTCAAAACCGTCTTTTTGCAGTGCTTTTACGGCTTTCCAAACAGCAGCACGGCTTTTTCCGAATTCTTCGGCAAGGCGTTCACCGCTTATGTAGCCGCCGCTTTCTGCGAGCCGCTTCAAAACATCTTGTTTTAAACTCATATAAATCTCTTTTCGCAGGGCTTTGCCCCAAATAAATCATTGCTTATTATACAAAAAAATCCTATGGCTGTAAAGCCATAGGAGCTTTTGTTAATATTTGGCGTTATTTTTTCATATAAAACAAAGCGAAGGTTTTCGGCCCGCAATGCGATGATATAGTGCAGCCGGCTTCAATGTTTATAATTTCGTTGAATTTGCAATGCCCCTGTGCCATTCCGAGCGCAAATGCTGAAATTTCGCCCGGGATTCCGCCGGATTGGGCAATTATAAGGCGCGATGGGTCTGCTTTTGAAATATCGTGCAGGGTGTCGTTAATATATTGGCGGCACACCGCTTCGGATTTGCCGCGGTATTTTTTTATAACATCCATTTTGCCCGTGGCAGGGTCAACCCCGATAACGGGCTTTAATCCCAGCACATTTGCGCCGAATTTCGCCACCGAACTGCACCTGCCGCCCTTATGAAGGTATTCAAGCCCGTCCAACACAAAGCTTGAGTGAACCTTTGGCACAAGTGCGTTTATGCGCGCGGCAATTTTTTTTGCCTCAAAGCCTTTATCGCGCAAATCGCATGCTTTTAAAACAAGCAGCCCCATTCCTGCGCAAAGGTTTTTTGAATCCACACAGTAAACATTTTTAAAATCCGCCGCAGCCAAAGTTGCATTTTGATAACTTGACGATATTGCAGAGGAAAGCCCAATGTGCACCACGCTGTGCCCATCGTCGGTTGCAGCTTTAAAAGCGTCGTAATACTGCGCCGGCGTAACCGCTGCCGTTTTCGGAAGCTCGCCTGTTTTTTTTACATGGCTGTAAATATCGCTTCGGCTGATTTCAATGCCGTCCTTAAATGATTTGTCGCCGAGTAATATAGAAAGCGGAATTATCGTGATATCGCGTTCTGCCGCAAGGCTTTTCGGCAAATCGCAGGTGGAATCCGCTGTGATTATAACGCTCATTTTCCGCTTCCTTTCGTTTGGATTTTGTGTGCGCCGTCTGCCACGGTACGGCGCAAAGCAGGCAACACGGGCGGTGTGAAACGCTTTTTATCGCCTGTTTAAGATTGCTTAATTATATCACAGCAAATTTTAAACTGCAATAAAAGCGCATTATTATAATGCCCGATTTATAAAAAATTAAGATTTGTAAAAATTGTTTCGTTTTTTTCAGAAGCGAAAAAAGTATGCCGAAATCGGGTTAAATGCATTATCCGCGCGGATCGTCTGCCTCGTAGTCGCTGTTAGGTGAAAAACCCACGCTGCGCGAGGCGATGGAGAGTTTGTTGTCGGATGATATCGTGATTTGCGTGTAAAGCCTGCCAATGTATTGCTTTTCCTCGGTTTCATTGTAAACGGCGTAAATATCCGTGTAAACGCGCGGCATATGTGTGTCTTTATCAAGCTCAATAACGCTTGGCGCACTCGTCATTTTATAAAATGTGCAGTTTTCTCCGTTTGCCTGAAGCACCTTTGAAAACCAAACTTTTTGATTTGGCGAGCCGTTTTGCTGCTTTGTTGCATAACCTGTTTGAGGGTCGTATTCAAGCGGAATTGTTTTGTAGCTCATTGCAAATTGCAGCAAATTGGGTGATGCGTCCGGCTGATTTAAATAGCAGGTTACCTGGTTACCGAAATAAGTGCTCCAATTTTGGCTGTTTGTATAATAAACATTGTAACTTCTGCTGCCTGCTTCGCCGCTTGTTGCAATCACATAAAGTCCGTTGAGCGATTTGTTGTAATTTTCATCCGTGTTTTCATATGCTGTAATTAAAATTTCTTTAACTCCGTCACTGTCTATGTCCTCATAATAAAGAGTGGGCTTCTTTGTTGAAAAATCGCTTGCCCAATCGGAATATTCGGTTTCCTGCCCATCCTGCGAAAGAATTATATAATCGCCGTCTTTGTAAAGGGCAATGTTGCTTTCCTTAATTTCCGCAAGCAGCGTGCGTTCGCCCGTTTTTTGAGGCGTGTTTTCTTTTTGAGCCACAAGGGTGGTCTCCTCGGTGGCTTTTTTTATTGAGGGCTTATATACCTTTATATAATATGTGCCGCCCACCGTGCAAAGCACCGCAAGCACCGCAACCAAAATCAATATTATTATTTTTTCGGAACTTTTCTTTTCCATATTATTGCTCACCGTATTTATCCTTGTAGTTAAATTTCACTCTTTTGCCGTTTTCAATGTGATAGCAGTTGCCGGCTGCAAGCGAAAAAATGTATTTATCGTGCCTGTATGAATCGGAATAAACATCAATAATTCTTATATCGTTTCCGAATTTTTCGCGCAGGCGTTTAACCTTTTCTTCGCCTCGGCAGTTTTCGCCGATTATCATGCCGGTTTTGCTGTTGTGCCGTGTGCAGATAAGATAGTCGAAGCCGGCGCGCTTTGAAATTTCTTCAAGCAAAAAATCCGGTGAAGCACTTATAACAATCCCTTTACGCTTTCTTTCAAAAAACCAGGGATAAAGTTGCTTTTCGTGCCTGTTCCAAAATCCGCAAACGGCTTTTTGCAGCGGAATCAGCGGCAAAAACATAAAGCAGATTTTTTTAAATTGCGTAAAGCGAATTATTTTCAGTGCCATCAGCAGCGCGGCTGTTATCATAACAGGAAATGTTATTATTATCCACGGGTAATGCAGCGTGCAGTATGCAATGAAAAGCGAGCCGCTGTCAAACGGCACCAGGGTTTTGTCAAAATCGTAAATATCAAATTCCAAAATCAAACTTTCTCCGCATTAAAATCAATTTCAATTTCTTTGTCGCTTTCAAATTTGGTCAGTTTCACTCCGGCAGCCTCAAGCATTTTGCGGCTTGCACGGTTATTATCCGTGTTTGCGTATTTGTCGCTGATAAAGATAACTTCTTTTATGCCGGCTTGAATAATCGCTTTCGCACATTCATTGCAAGGGAAAAGAGCCACATATATGCGCGCACCTTTAATGCCTATGCCGTTTGAATTTAATATTGCGTTAAGCTCCGCATGGCAAACAAACGGGTATTTTGTGTCGTTTGGGTTGGCACCCGTCCGGCTCCACGGGAAATCCTCGTCAGAGCAGCCGCGCGGAAAGCCGTTATAGCCAACGCTCACTATGCGGTTGTCGTCATTTACTATGCAGGCACCCACTTGGGTGTTAGGGTCTTTGCTGCGCATTGCGGAAAGCAGCGCAACGCCCATAAAATATTCATCCCACGAAATATAATCTTCCCTTTTTGCCATAGTAGCCTCCCTGTATTACTTGCGGCAAATGCATGCCGAAATAAAGCAAGCAATGCCGAGTTCTGTTAAATTATTTAAGTGCCTCCACAAAATCGGAAAGTGCTTCCGTGCTCACTTCTTCGATTTTGCCTTCGTCCACAAGGCGGTTGATTTTCGGGTCTATCGGCAGCTTTGCAAGCACCGGAAGACCAAGTTCCTTTGCCGTTTCGTCTATTTGCGATTCGCCGAAAACCGCGTGCTTTTTGCCGCAGTCGGGGCAAACGAAATAGCTCATGTTTTCCACAAGTCCCAGCACGGGCACATTCATCATCTTTGCCATGTTCACGGCTTTGTTAACTATCATCTTAACAAGATCCTGCGGAGTGGAAACTATCACAATTCCGTTCACGGGCAGGCTTTGAAAAACGGTAAGTGCCACATCGCCGGTTCCCGGCGGCATATCCACGAAAAGATAATCAAGCTCGCCCCAGCGAACATCCGTCCAAAATTGCTCAACAACGCCGCTGATAACGGGCCCGCGCCAAACAACAGGCGAATTTTCATCAGCCAGCATCATATTTATGCTCATGATTTTTATGCCGCTTTCGGTAATGTAAGGCAGCAGGCACTCGTCATCCTGCAAGGCTTTGCTGTGCACTCCAAAGGATTTCGGCACAGAGGGACCGGTAATGTCTGCATCCATAACACCCACCTTAAGCCCTGCCTTTGCGCAGGCGGAGGCAAGCATGCAGGCAACAAGGCTTTTGCCAACACCGCCTTTTCCGCTCACAACTCCGATAACGTTTTTAATATTTGAATATTTGTTCATCGGCTTTTGCAAGCTTTGCGGTTTTCTTTCACCGCAATTTTGCGAGCATGCCGAACAGTCGTGTGTGCATTCGCTCATAATAATCACCATAGCCTTTCAGGCAACAAATAGTTTATTAAAAATCACCGAATACTCTGCGTTGTCTGAACAGGCGTGAATGGTGATTTCAGCCGTTTCAAAATTATGCCGCAGGCAAATTTTGAAGGCAATATAATTTACAGTGTGATTTTTCACACCGACACCTCTTGCTAAATCGCTTATCTTTAATTATAAACCAAAGCGGAATAAAAATAAACCGTTTTTTAACAATAAGTAAAGAAGATGCTTTTTTCGCTGCATCAATAGTTGCGAATAAGAGAAACAACCTTTCCCAGCAGCATAAGCTCGTCAACTATAATCGGTTCGTAACCGTCGTTTTCGGGCTGCAGGCGAAAATGCCCCTTTTCTTTGTAGTATCTTTTAACGGTTGCTTCGTCGCCGATAAGAGCCACAACTATGTCGCCGTTATTTGCCACCGGCGTTTTTTGCACAATGATAATGTCGCCGTTTTCTATGTGGGCGTTTATCATGGAATCGCCCTTAACATGCAACGCAAAATATTCGCCGCTTTTGCCGAGTGCCACGGGAATATATTCCTCAATCATCTCCTGTGCCAAAATCGGCACGCCTGCGGCAACCGTGCCTAAAAGGGGAACGGGTGTGGCTTTCATACCGCTGCCGCACAGCCTTACCGTGCGCTTTAAATTTGGGTCTTTTTCAATATATCCTGCTTGCTCAAGTGCATTTAAATTGTATTGCACCGATGAAGTGGAGCGCAGTCCCACCGCCTTGCCGATTTCGCGCACGGAGGGCGCAACGCCGCGCTCGGCAATAGTGTCTTTAATATATTCCAGCACGGCTTTTTGAGTTTTGTTTATCTCTTTCACGGGTATCACGCCTTTGTTTATATTTATAACAATCATATAATAACATTAGTGTCGAAAATTGTCAAACATATGTGCTATTTTCGGGACTTTTAAAAAGTATTTTCATTTCACGAAAAAAAAGTGTTGACAAATTGCGCCTGATATAATATAATCTACCTTGCTTGAAAAAGAGCTTTGGCAAATGGCTTTATAGCTCAGTTGGCTAGAGCATGCGGTTCATACCCGCAGTGTCACTGGTTCGAATCCAGTTAAAGCCACCAATGGCCCGGTGGTCAAGCGGTTAAGACACCGCCCTTTCACGGCGGTAACACGAGTTCGATTCTCGTCCGGGTCACCAAATAAACCGTACTGATTTTCAGTGCGGTTTTTTTCTTTGCCTTTTTGCCCGTAATGATTTGCCGCGCGGCTTTAAATCGGGTATAATAATAAAAAAGATTTCGGAGGGCGCAATGAAAATTTATGTTGTTTTCACAGGCGGCACAATAGGTTGCTCAGTTTCGGGCGGAGTGATTTCGCCGGCTGATTTTTCAAAATTCTCGCTCCTTCAAAATTATATTGCGCTTCACGGCGATGATGTTTCGTTTGAAACGGCAACACCTTATTTTGCCCTCAGCGAAAATTTGTGCGCCGAAAATCTTAATTTGCTTGTGCGTTGCGTTCGCGGCATTGCCGAAAAAGGCGGCAAAAAAATCATCGTTTGCCACGGCACGGATACTTTGCAGTTTTCAGCCGCTGCGCTTTCATATGCCCTTGCAGGCACAAAAGCCTGCGCGGTTTTCGTCAGCGCAAATTATCCTCTTGCCGATTTGCGCTCAAACGGTTTTGCAAATTTTGAGGCAGCTGTAGATTTTCTTAAAAGCAATAATTTTTGCGGCGTGTTTGCGGCTTACAAAAACCGTTGCTCAAAGCACGCTGAAATTCTTGCAGCCGCGCGCCTTTCAGCCTATCCGGAGGGCAGTGATTTTTTGGCAGAGCAGGGCTTTTTTGAATTTGCCGAAAATGCAAATCAACGGAAAAACAGCATTGAAAAAGAATGCGAAAATGCGTGCACCCTTGCCGATTTCGGAATAAACGGTGCAGAGTTTTCGCACACTTCCGGCGTGCTTGTTCTGCAATGTGTTCCGGGGTGCGATTATAATTTTAATTTAAGCGGCAAAAAGGCTGTTATCATGTGCCCTTATCACAGCGGCACGCTTAACACGGAAAATGCCGATTTTCAAAAATTTTGCGAATTGTGTAAAGCAGCAAATGTGCCGATGTTTGCCGTTTCCGTTCCCACCGGTGATATTTACGAAAGCTCTTGTGCGTTTGAAAAGCTCGGCATAGTTCCGCTTTCGCTCACCCTTGCCCATGCCTATATTAAAGCTTGGCTTGCGCCGCTTAAGGGCGGCGAGCTGGCACGGTTTATGCAGGCAAATATTTTGCTTTAAACGCCTTGCGTGCTCGGTGCTTTGCCGCAGGGTTTTCGTTTTGATTAAGTTTGACAAAAATATAACAACTATTTCTTCTATATCTGTGGAAAAATATGTATTGATTTTAATCATTAACTAATTTATAATAAATGCGTAGAAAAATAAGAATAAATTTTCTAAATATTAACGGAGAGGTAATCATAATGAATGCTTTGAACAAAAAAACAATCGAAGATATCGATGTAGCAGGCAAAAAGGTTCTTGTTCGCTGCGATTTCAATGTTCCGCTTAAAGACGGCGAAATCACAAACGATAAAAGAATTGTTGCCGCTCTTCCAACAATTAAATATCTTATCGCACAGGGCGCAAAGGTTATTCTTTGCTCTCACCTCGGCAGACCCAAGGGTGAATACAAACCCGAATTCAGCCTTGCTCCCGTTGCAAAAAGGCTCGCCGAATATCTCGGTCAGGAAGTTAAGCTTGCAGAGGATGAAACCGTTGTAGGCGAAAATGCAAAGAAAATGGCTTCCGAGCTTAAAGACGGCGAAGTTATGCTTCTTGAAAATGTTCGCTACAGAAAAGAAGAAACAAAGAATGAAGAAAATTTCTCAAAAGAGCTTGCTTCTCTTGCCGAAATTTTTGTTAACGACGCTTTCGGCACCGCTCACAGAGCTCATTGCTCCACCACGGGCGTTGCTTCTTATCTTCCTGCAGTTTGCGGCTATCTTATTCAAAAGGAAATCACCTTTATGGGCGGTGCTCTTTCCGATCCCAAGCGTCCGCTTGTTGCAATTCTCGGCGGCGCAAAGGTTTCCGATAAAATCGGCGTAATCACAAACCTTCTCGATAAGTGCGACACTCTTATCGTAGGCGGCGGCATGGCTTACACCTTTATGAAATCACTCGGTCACCACATCGGCACTTCTCTTCTTGAAGAGGATCAGGTTGAAAATGCAGGTCAGATGATGAAGGATGCAGAAGCTAAAGGCGTTAAGTTTCTTATTCCCGTTGATAATAAGGTTGGTAAGGAATACGACGAAAACACCGAAGCTATGGTTGTAAACAGCGATGAAATTCCCGACGGTTGGATGGGTCTTGATATCGGTCCCAAAACCCAGCAGATGTTTTCCGATGCTATCAAGGGCGCAGGCACAATTATTTGGAACGGTCCCATGGGCGTTTCCGAGTGGGATAACTTTGCGGCAGGCACAATTGCCGTTGCAAAGGCAGTTGCCGATTCAGGCGCAATCTCAATCGTAGGCGGCGGCGATTCCGTTGCAGCCGTAACAAAGCTTGGCTTCAGTGATAAAATGAGCCACATCTCCACAGGCGGCGGCGCATCCCTTGAATTCCTTGAGGGCAAGGAGCTTCCCGGCATTGCCGCTCTTATGGATAAAGACTGATAATTCTTTTATAAAAAGAGGTAATATATAATGAATAAAGCAGTTAGAAAAGCAGTTATCGCAGGTAACTGGAAAATGAATAACACTCCTGCGCAAACAACAGCTCTTATCAACGAAATGAAGCCGCTTGTTGCGGACGCGGATTGCGGCGTTGTTTTGTGCGTTCCGTTTGTTGATGTTCCGGCAGCGGTTGAAGCCGCTAAAGGCTCAAACATTAAAATCGGTGCCGAAAATGTTCATTTTAAGGACAGCGGTGCTTACACCGGCGAGGTAAGCGCAGATATGCTTAACGAACTCGGCGTTGAATATGTTGTTATCGGTCACAGCGAAAGAAGAACTTATTTCGGCGAAACAGATCAAACTGTTAATCTTCGCACACTTAAGGCTCTTGAAAAAGGCTTAAAGCCGATTGTTTGTGTTGGCGAAACTCTTGAGCAAAGAGAGCTTGGCTACACCGAAACTCTTTTGAAGTATCAAACAAAAATGGCGCTCACAAATGTTTCTGCGGATCAGCTTAAAGATGTTATCATCGCTTATGAACCCGTTTGGGCAATCGGTACGGGCGTAACAGCCACGGCAGATCAGGCAGACGAGGGCAACGGCTATGTTCGCGCTGCTATCGCAGAGGCTTACGGCGAGGAAGCCGCTCAGTCGGTAACAATTCAATACGGCGGCTCAATGAATGCCAAAAATGCGGATGAACTTCTTGCAAAAGAGAATGTTGACGGCGGTCTTATCGGCGGCGCTTCACTCAAGGCTCAGGATTTTTCCGTTATTGTTAAAGCGGCAAGCAAATAAGTCTGAAAAGCCTTCCTTGCGGAAGGCTTTTTTAAATAAATTATTACAGGAGGATTTTCTTTATGAAAAAGCCGGTTGTTTTATGTATAATGGACGGTTTCGGTAAAAACGATTCCGATTACGGCAATGCAATCGCAATGGCAAAAAAGCCAAATCTTGATAAGCTTATGGCAGAATGCCCGATGACCTATATCGGTGCGTCGGGTCTTGATGTGGGCTTGCCGGACGGGCAAATGGGCAACAGCGAGGTAGGTCACACAAATATCGGTGCAGGCCGCATTGTTTATCAGCCCCTCACCAGAATAACAAAGGCATTTCAGGACGGCGAAGCTTATTCAAATAAGGCTCTTACGGATGCCGTAAATAACGCTAAATCGGGTAAGGCACTTCATCTTATCGGTCTTGTTTCTCCCGGCGGCGTTCACAGCCACACGGATCATCTTTACGGGCTTCTTGAAATGGCAAAAAAGCACGGCGTTGAAAATGTTTATGTTCACGCTATATTGGACGGCCGTGATGTTCCTCCGGCTTCAGCCGTTGAGGATCTTAAAGCACTTCAGGCTAAAATGAGCGAAATCGGCGTGGGCAAAATCGCTTCCGTAATGGGCAGATTTTATGCTATGGACCGTGATAATATTTGGGACAGGGTTGAAAAAGCCTATGCCGCAATTGTTTATCGCGAGGGAATTCAGTCGGATGATGTTGTTGCAGCTGTTGAGGCTTCTTACAAAACCGTTGATGAGGACGGTAAGCACCTCACCGATGAATTTGTGCTTCCAACTGTTATCGGCGGTGCAGAGGGTGCCGTTTCTGAGGGCGACAGCGTTATATTCTTTAATTTCCGTCCCGACCGCGCAAGGGAAATCACACGCACATTTGTTGACCCCGATTTCAAGGGCTTTGAAAGGAAAAACGGCTATTTCAAGCTCCTTTATGTTTGCATGACTCAGTATGACGAATCAATGCCCAATGTTGAGGTCGCTTTTCCGCCCGAATCGCTTAAAAACACATTCGGCGAATATATTTCTTCCCTCGGCAAAACTCAGCTTCGCATTGCCGAAACGCAAAAATATGCGCATGTAACATTTTTCTTTAACGGCGGTGAAGAAAAGCAGTATCCGGGTGAGGACAGAATCCTTGTTGATTCCCCGAAAATTTCTACATTTGACCTTATGCCCGAAATGAGCGCACCGGAGGTTTCCGAAAAGCTCAATGCAGCCGTAAGAAGCGGCAAATACGATGCAATTATTGTTAATTTTGCAAACTGCGATATGGTTGGCCACACCGGAATAATTCCTGCGGCAATCAAGGCTGTTGAAACGGTTGATTCTTGCGTTGGCTCGCTTGCAGAGGCTGTTAAGGAAATGGACGGCGTTCTTTTCGTAACGGCAGACCACGGCAACGCCGATAAAATGCTTGATGAAAACGGCGAGCCCTTCACGGCGCACACCACAAATCCCGTTCCCTTTATCGTTGTTAATTATCCCTGCAATGTTCGCGAGGGCGGCAGGCTCAGCGATATTGCGCCAACAATGCTTAAGGTTATGGGTCTTGAGCAGCCTGCGGAAATGACGGGTAAATCCATCATTCTTTAATTCGGGTGCTGTTTTGTGTAATTCCAATATGTGCATAATTATATGCTGTTTGTAAACAAATCCACTTGGAATTGCCGCAGAATTTTCAATAATAAACATATATAATGGAAAATCAAATTTATATGTGTTCAGGTTTCGGCTTTTTTGTGGTAATATTCATTTGGGGTGTTATTATGAGAAAAATTAACAAGCAGGCAATATTAGGTCTGCGCATTATGCAAAGAAGAAAACAGCTTGGTATCAACCAAAGCGAATTGGCAGAGCAAATCGGGCTCAGCGAGCACCAGATTTCAAATATTGAAACCGGTCGCAGCTATCCCAGAATGAAAAGCTTTATCAAAATTTGCGAAATTCTTGAAACCAATGCGGATTATTTCATCTCCGGTGCAATGAAGGATGAGGTTGATGAAAATATCATCGATATGGTAACTTCGTGCACTCCCGAGGAGCAGCAGGTTATTTGGAAATTGCTTGATGCTTATATTCACCGCGAGGATGACACACGCGTTTGATTCGCTGTTTCTTCAAAAGAATAAATTAAGCCTGAAGATATCTTCGGGCTTTTTTTATGCGCAAAAGAAATTAAACTCGTGTTTCTTGTGCAAAATTGATTACTGTGCTATACTGTTAAGCAAGCAAGAATCGGTATCCAAAAAATGTTCGGGTTACTTAGCCGAGGTATGAATATGAAAATTAAAGATGTTGAATTTCCGGGCAGGGTGTTTCTTGCTCCGATGGCAGGCGTGGCGGATCGTGCTTTCCGCGAGGTGTGCGCTTCGTTCGGCGCGGCTTACACGGTAACGGAAATGGTAAGTGCAAAGGGTCTTTCAATGGGCGATAAAAAAAGTGCCGCTCTGCTCACTCTCGGCAAGGAAGAGGGGATTGCAGGCGCACAGATTTTCGGCGACGACCCTGATGTTATGGCTTCGGCCGCGGTTAAATGCCTGGAATATAAGCCGAATATAATTGATATAAATATGGGCTGCCCGGCGCCCAAGGTTGCAAACAACGGCGGCGGTGCAAGCCTAATGAAAAATCCGCACCTTGCAGGCGAAATCGTTCGTGCAGTAAGCGATGCCGTTGATATCCCGGTTACGGTCAAAATCCGTAAGGGATGGGACGATAATTCCGTAAACGCCGTTGAAATGGCTCAAATTGCAGAGCAAAGCGGTGCTGCCGCGATTGCCGTTCACGGGCGCACCCGTGTGCAGATGTACAGCGGCACAGTGGATTATGATATCATCCGCCGCGTTAAGCGTGCAGTTTCAATTCCCGTTATCGGAAACGGTGATGTGGTTGATGAGGCTTCCGCCGCAAAAATGGCAGAGCTTACGGATTGCGATGCGGTTATGATAGGTCGCGGAGCCATGGGAAATCCTTGGCTTTTTCGCCGCATAAATGCATATTTTGACGAATGCAGAATAATTCCCGAACCATCGGTGGAGGAAAAAATGCGTGTTATGCTTGCCCATATTCAAAAAATGATTGAATACAAGGGCGAACACACCGCCATGCGCGAGGCACGCCGCCATGCTGCTTATTACACAAAAGGGCTTCGCGGCGGCGCAAAATTCCGAGCCGAAATGGGCTCGCTTGAAAGCTTTGAGCAGCTTTGCGAAATCACCTTCAGAATAGTAAAGGAAAATCAGTGATGATATTAAAAAATGTTTGCTTTTATAATGAACTTTTTAAAAAGGAAGTTGCCGACATCGAAATAGAGGGCGGCAAAATTAAGGCAATAGGTGTTTTGGAGGGCGAAGGTCGCGATATGAGCGGCATGGTTGCACTGCCCGGCTTTGTTGATATTCACATTCACGGCGCAGCAGGCGGTGATGCTTCGGATGCCGATGAATCGGGGCTTGAAAAAATCGGCTCTTATCTTGCAAAACACGGTATAACCTCGTTTTGCCCCACTTCAATGACTCTCGGCAGGCAAACCCTTTGCAATATTGTAAGCACTGTTAAAAATTATAAGGGCAGGGAAATCGGCTCAAAGGTTGCCGGCATAAATCTTGAGGGTCCCTTTATCGCGATGAGTAAAAAGGGTGCGCAAAATCCGCAATTTGTTCGCCCCGGCACGGTAGAGGAATTTGATGAATTGTTTGATAAAAGCTGCGGTCTTGTTAAGCTTATTACCGTTGCACCCGAGGCGTTTGAAAGCACGGAGTTTATAAAGCACGCTTCAAAAAAATGTGCCGTTTCAATCGGTCATTCCGCGGCAAACGCGGCTGAGGCACAGGCGGCTTTTGACTTAGGTGCAAACCACGCCACGCATCTTTATAACGCCATGACCCCGATGCAGCACCGTGAGGCCGGCATTGCCGGCACGGCTCTTGATAACGAAAATGTTTATTGCGAATTGATTTGTGACGGCGGTCACATTTGCCCGGCAGTCCTCAGAAACACATTCAAAATTCTCGGCAAAAACAGGGCGTGCGTAATTTCGGATTCCATGCGTGCGGCAGGGCTCGGCGCAGGTGAATACGAACTGGGCGGTCAGCCCGTTTTTGTGCGCGATGGCGGTAAATACGCAGTGCTTGAGGACGGCACCATTGCTGCATCGATAAGCAATGTTTTTGATGAATTTAAAAATCTGCTTTCGTTCGGAATCGATTTTGAAACTGCGCTTCGCAGCTGCACAATAAATCCTGCAAAATCAATCGGCATGGATGATGAAATCGGCTCAATCGCAGTCGGCAAAGCGGCGGATTTGGTGTTTGTGGGCGATAATCTTGAAATTAAGGAAGTTTATATAAATGGAACACTCGCTTAATGTGGCTTTGATAGAGCCGGAAATTCCGCAAAATACTGGAAATATAGCGCGCACCTGTGCGGCCACCGGTGCAAGGCTTCACCTTGTTGGTCCCATGGGCTTTCAAATCACGGAAAAATGCGTTCGCCGCGCAGGGCTTGATTATTGGGATAAGCTTGATATCACATATTATGACGATATAAACGATTTTTTTGAAAAAAATAAGGGTGCAAATTTCTTTTATTTCACCACCAAAGCCGAGCAGGCGCACACGGATGCCGAATATCCGAATGATTGCTTTCTCGTTTTCGGTAAAGAGTCAAAGGGCTTGCCCGAAACGCTGCTTAAAGCCAATCACGACAGTTGTGTGCGTATTCCTATGCGCGGCATAATTCGCAGCCTTAATTTAAGCAACAGCGTTGCCGTGGGTGTTTATGAGGTGCTGCGCCAGTGGGATTATCCATTGCTGTCCTCAAAAGGTCAGCTTCACGAATTGAAATGGTGATTGTAAAGAAAAGCAAAGAGCGTATTTCTTGATTGAGATGCGCTCTTTGCTTTTATGTTTTTAGTTATTTTGTTTTCTTTTGCGTGCAATTTTTGTTATAACAGCAGTCAGCACAGCTGCCAAAATAACCGCGCCGATTGCACACGGAATTGCAATTCTTATTGCAGGCGGCAGGTATCCGCTTTCGTGCTGCGGCAAATCGGAAGGCAGCTTGTAAAACCCCGAGCCGTTGTTTGAGCCGTATGCTATTCTGATAACGTTAACGCTGTATTTGCCGGTGTTCACCGTAACGGTTTCACCGTTTATTGCAAGCTGTTCGTCTTCGGGAGCAACATAGCTCGGCTTGCCGGCTTCGTTGCAGGCAGATTTGTAATTTGCCGTAATATGCTGATTTGAAGCATAATTCAAATTGCCGAATCCGCTTAAATTCAGGTTAACCGTTTGTGCCTTGCCGCTTGAATTAACAAGCTTAACATAAATTGCCTGCTCCTGCTCATTCACGGTAACGGATTGAGCCAAATCGCTTGCAGGCGTTTCCTTGGCAAACGAAGCGTCAATATATTTTGTGCCTATGTTGTTTGCATAAAGCATTTGCGTGTAATATGACGGTGTCAGCACTGTTTCCTGCGAATCAAACCAAATCATATTAACCGCCCAGTTTTGCGAATTTATTTTTGCAAATGTGGGTGCATATGCAGTCATTGCCACCACATCGCTGTTGCGCTCAAAACCCGTCATATAAGCGGCTTCTTCAATTGCCTCTGCCATGTTGCTTTTTGTTTGAATTGTGCCTATTCCGTTTGCCGTTGCGGCATATTCGCCAACGAAAACCTTTGCGCCGTTTCTGTCATATCCGTCATATCTGCTGTTAATTTCATACATGTAATCACGGCTTGTGTAATAATGCTCGTCAATATAGCAATCGCTGTATTTGCTGTTTGCCGTGCTTTGTGCAATGTCAAAATCATTGCCGTCAAGCCATGTGCCGGCAGATGTAATAACGGTTATATCAGGGTATTTTTCCTTAACGGCTTTGTAAAGTGCATCGAAATTGCGCCAATAAACTTCGCCCCAGTTTTCGTTTCCGAGTTCAATGTATTTAAGGTTATAAGGCTCGGTTCTGCCGTTTGCCGCTCTTACTGCGCCCCAATATGTTGTGTTGGCGTCGCCGTTTGCATATTCAATTAAATCCAGCACATCCTGCACATAATTTTGCCATTCGTGCGTGCCGGGGGTCAACGCAATTGTTTCAAGGTATTTGTCAAAATCGGATTCGCTTGTGTAATTAAGCGTTTCAACATCTTTGATTCTGGCTTCAATGCCGCCTTCGTCGTTTTCATCAAAATTTCGCTCTGAAATAAGGTAGTTGCGAAATTCCTCATCGCTCATGTTAAGCTTTTTAAGTGCGTCAACATTTATATCGTATCCGTTTCTGCCTTGGCAAGTTAATCCCACGTTCAGGCAGGGAACGGGCTCTGCGCCCAAATCGGCGCAAAGGTTAAAATATTCGCCGTATCCAAGCGCGTTTGAATTTATATAGTAATCGCCGGCGCCGTCGTTTCGCCACACGTTGTAGCTTTGCCTGCGTTCCTCAAGCGGACCGATGGTTTCTTTCCAATCAAAAAGATTTTCAAGCGAATCGCCCTCGCAAAAGCAGCCGCCGGGGAATCTTATAAACGCGGGGTTCAGCTTTTTTAGCGCTTCCACCAAATCGGCACGCAGGGTAGTGTATTTCCATTCACTGTTGCCGTAGCCGTAAGAATTTTGCGGAATCAGCTGCACAAAATCAACACAAAGGGTGCCCGTGCCGTTGAATTCAATCGAAAGACCGCCGTCCTCCGTGCTTTCGGATTCCAGCTCGGCTTCAAATTTGCGCCAGTTTTCGCTGTTTGAAATGTCTATTTCCGTTTGGTGCGATTTGTTGGCGGAGGAATCGAGGTAAACTCTTACCGTGCCGCTGAAATCAATGTTTTTGATATACATTGAAAAATCGTATTTTTCGCCCTTTTTAAATCCCATATCCGCTGTTGCCTGCGATTTTTCGTTTTGGTCAAAGGTTTTGTAATCCCAATCCTCAACGCAGCCCAGGTTTGTTATAACTCCCTTGCCGGAAACGGTCAGCTTTTCGTAATTCGGGTTGTTTTTATTCATTGCACCGTCGCTTGCAAGGGTGTGGGTAATGTTTGAAAATTCCCAATAAGCCTCGTTGAGCGCGGCGTTTTCTTCTGCCGTGTCGTTGTATTCAAAGCTGTTGTTGTAAACCAAGTTTGAAACCAAGCCGCCGTCGCCCGCCTTGGAAATGTCCTCAATAAAAGCGCCGTAAAGCGTGGGCGAAACCTCGTGGCCGATTTTGTCAGACGATATGTTAAGCTCGGCATTGCCTGCGGCAAAGGCGGGGGAGGCGCTTGCAAGCACCATCGCCGCCGATATTAAAGCGGATAATATTTTTTTCATAACGAAAATCCCTCATATTCTTTGCGCCGCGGCTTCCGAACATTTCGGCAAAAAACGGCGCAAGTGCTATAATATAATGTTAGCATATCCAAGGGAATATGTCAAAAAAAGAAATATTACAATTTCTGAAAAAAACTATTGCAAATTCACCCAAAGTGTGCGATAATAGCAAATGCAATATCGAGGTGTGGCTCAGTTTGGTAGAGCACCACGTTCGGGACGTGGGGGTCGCAAGTTCAAATCTTGTCACCTCGACCATATAAAAAAGCAGGTTTTTTAACCTGCTTTTATTTTTTTCAAAGAGTCCTCAAGCCCCCCCTGCTTATAAGGCTTTAGGCAGTTTATTAAGTTTTATTAAACAAAGCAAAATGCCTTTGTGCGGCTTATCTTTTACAATCCTTTTCGCATCAACAGATTTTTTATTGAGATAAAATTTCTATATCCGAAAAATGAACGGTGTATGACGCTCCCGAAGGAAAATACACTTCGTGAGAAAAGCAGTTATCATCAACAATATCAAATTCATCTATTCCGAAATCACTGTTTTCGATATACTCAAAATGTTCGGGATTGAAATTTGATTTAAAAGTGCTGACGGAATGATATATGATGGATTTTTTTATGCTTTTAAAATCGTCAAACAGGTTTACAATCACCGTATTGTTTCCGTTAAAAAAATTCGCCTTAATCGATGTCAGCTTCCAATCGTCGAAACCATGGTTGGAATAATATTCTTTTATGAATTTTTCGGGCAATTTGTTTTTTATTTTTGCAGAAAAATATTCGTTGTATTCCTTTATTTTTTCTTCAAATTCTAAATCCTTAGCCGGATTTTCTCCGAAATTTAAATAATCTTCCAAATTAAAAAAGTTCATAAAATTATTCCTTTATTAAATCCGCAAATTCTATTCCGGGCACAGCTTTTTTGAAATCCTCCGTTTGCATTATAACCTGCCTGCCAACTTTGCCGGCGGAAAACATAACCGTTTCGCCGCCGAGTGCGGAGGAGTGAGCCACGGTTTTGAATTGCTTTTTCATGCCGATGGGGGAGCAGCCGCCGTGCACATAGCCCGTAAGCGGCAAAAGCTCTTTTTGCGGAATCATTTCAACGTTTTTTTCGCCCACGGCTTTTGCGCATTTCTTTAAATCAAGCTCGCGCTCAACGGGAATCATAAAAACATAATGCTGCTTTGATTTGGAAACGGTAACAAGCGTTTTAAAAACCAAATCGGGGTTTTCGCCCAGCATTGCCGCAATCTCCGCGCCCGAAAGAGTTGAGTTCGGCTCGTATTCGCGGTGTTCGTAGTTTATTTTTGCGCGGTCGAGCACGCGCATAACATTTGTTTTGTCCTCTTTTTTACCCATTTATAAACAGTCCTTTTGCCGCCGCTTTGTTGATTTATTGTTTTAAATCACACGCTTCCGAAAGCGCACCGCAATTTAATGCGCGCCGGGCGTACTTAGTATTATTCGTTTTCGCTCTCGTCCTCCGGTTCTGCCTCCGGCGGATTTGCCGTTTGTTCTTTTTCGGCAGATGCCAAAAATGCCTTAACAGCCTCGGCTTTTTGCTTGCCCTGCGCGTAGCCCAATTGGTAAATGCGTTCCAGTTTTGTTAAATTTCTTTCCATTGTGCCGCAGTTTAATTCGGCGGCAGGTGCAATCACAAAGCAGTTGCCGGCTTTTTCCTCGGCATCCACATATGCTTTTTGCGCGTTATACATTTTATCTCTTGCAAGAAGTGCGTCTGCGATTTTCGGATATTGCCTCAGCATTTTGTGCACAGCCTTTTCCTGCTCGATGTGGTGTTTAACATAATCCCTGTCCTGCGTTAAAATCACAACGGCTTTTCGGCAACCGTCGTCCAAAGCCTTCTTTAGCGGAATTGAATCGGCAATGCCGCCGTCAAAATAAGTGTCTGCCCCGATTTGAACTCCCTTTGTGGCAATCGGCAGCGCGCAGCTCGCCTTAAGCGGCAGACATCCGCGAACGCGTAGGCTTTTGGGATAAAGATATTCGGCTTTGCCGCTGTAAGCGTTTGTAACGGCAACGCAAAGCGTGGCACCGCACGCCTCAAATTCATCTTGGTTCAGCGGCATAATGTCGTATGAAAGTTCGTTAAAAATCCAATCCAAATTCAGCATCGGGCGTTTTTTGAAAATGTTGCCGAGGTTCATATATCTTTTGTCGTTGCAATAATTTATTACTATGTCGTGCTGGCGGCGCAAATTTTTTCCCAAGAATGAAACAGCGTTGCACGAGCCTGCCGAAACCCCGATAACATACGGGAATTCGATTCCGGCTTCCGTAAAAGCGTCAAGCACGCCGCTTGTGTAAATCGCGCGGTTGCCGCCGCCTTCCAAAACAAGCCCGCAGGAATAATTGCCTTTCATGTTGTTGCCTGCCTTTCCCGCCGCGGTGCGGCGCCGTGATTTTGCAAATAAAAAAAGCAGTACACCGTACTGCTTTTTCAGTTTTTAATTATTTGGATGCTTTTTTAGCAGCTTTTTTCTTTTTGGGAGCTGCTTCTTTTTTTGGCTCTTCTGCAGGTGCTTCTTCCTCGGCAGGAGCTTCTTCTTTTGCAGCATCCTTTTCAACTTCGATTATTTCAAGGTCGTTGTCGCACTCAAAGAAATCATCGTCGTTAAAATATTCGGGCTCTTTTTTATCTGTAAGCTTCTGAATGGCAAGATAAATTGCTGCAATAACGCCTGCAACGGCAACGATACCGCCGATAATCTTAAAAATTTTGCTTATTTTCATTGGAAATACCCCCTAATGTATTTAACTGAATTACATTTATTATATATTTATTGCAGGGCAAAGTCAAGCAATAAAAGTTGAATAAATAATTAAATCACGCTGCCTGCAAAAAGGAATTTGCATTTTTGTGTCACAAAGGCAGTTTTGTTATATTTTGCTTTCCTTTTCAAGCACGGAATATATTTCGCAAAGCGATTTTATTTCGTAGTTGATTTTTACGCCGCTTTCAATCGCCTTGCCATGCGGATTGTAAAAGCAGCATTTTATGCCGGCGTTGTTGCCGCCTTTCATATCGCTCGTAAGCGAATCTCCGATTATTATAATTTCACTTTTTTCACGGTGAACTGCCTTTAAAACCGGCTCAAAAAATTTAATATCGGGCTTTTCAAATCCGATTTCGTCCGATATAAAAACCTGCTTAAAGAATTTGCCCAGTCCGGAATTTTGAAGCCTTTTCGTCTGCACGGGCAGCGAGCCGTTTGTAACGCAGTATAAATCATATTCCTTTGCCAAATCGCTGCAGATTTCGGGCGCGTTTTCAATAAAGGCAACAGTGTCTGCAACAATGCTTTCGTAATAGCTGTTCACTTCGTCTGCCAATGCGGTATTGCGGTTTAAATATTTTAAAAACTCAACATATCGCATGTGCTCAACATCTTTTTTTGTGATTTCGCCACGCTCAAGCATTTCCCAGTGGCGCAAATTTATTTCGGAATATTTTTGCGCTTTTTCGGGCGAAAATTCGCCAAGATCAAATTTTGAGAAGACCTTTTTGATTGCGCACCGCTCCGCCGCTGAAAAATCAAGCAGTGTGCCGTCTATGTCAAAAAGAATTGCTTTAATCATTTGATTTTGCACTCCTTAATAAGATTTTTTGTTTCTTTGCTCACACGGTAAGAATCGCAGATTTTTTGAACGGTTTTGTTTTGCACATCGGCGTTGAGTGTGCGGCTTTTTAAAATTGCCGTCACCTTGTTCTCGTATTTGATAAATGCCATGCTAAACGCCCAAGCAAGTGCCATGTTAATATAGTATTTATCGCTTTCAATTTTGCGGTAAATTTTCAAAACGCGGTCTATATATTCGCCGTCAAGGTAATAATCCATCAGTGCCACAATTGCAAAGCGCGTGGGATATTCGCCCTTGCCGATAAATGAGCAAATAAAATCAAAATATTCGCCTTTGCTTTCGCCGATGAATTTCATTGCGGCGGTGCATGTGTCGCACGTGCCCCAATTGTCAATCAGGGAAACGAATTTTTCAATGTCTTTTTTATGTTCTGCCGCACCGCATTTTTTCATTGCCGCACAAAAGCCGAAAACTTCGATTTCCTCGTAATATTCACAAGGGTTTTGCGCGTTTGCAGCAAACGCTGCCTTTGCGATTTTGCGCACCGTCGGTACACGCACGCCTATTATTTTGCTTTCGTCAATATTCGGCACCAGTTTTTTGTGAAAGTTTTTGTATTTTAAATCCCTGTTTTCAAAAAGCTCTTTTCTTAAATCCATTTTCTCACCGAAATAATTGTATCATCAATAAACCGTTGAGTAATGTTTTTTTCAATCAATGTTTTTCTTTTTTTGAAAGAAATGATACAAAACAAAAATGCCTGTCAAGCTTTTTGCCGATCAAGCCCACAGCTTTGCCTGTGGTGAATGCGGCTAAAATCGTGCCTATGCCAAGACCGTCCAAATGTCCTAAAAAGAGCACCGTCATCCCTGCCGTAATCACCAGGCATGTTACGTCGAATATGATTTTGATTTTGGGATAGCCTACTCCGAGTATGCTTGCCAATTCGCGCGGAAACAAATCCGTTGGTATTATGGGAAGTTTGCAACGGTTGGAAAGGGCAATGCCGAATGCAATCAGCAAATAGCTTATCACGAAATAAAGCACACGCCAGCATAAGCCTGTAGGCAAAGCGTCAATCCACATCTCGTGAACGTCAAGCAGCTCGCCAAACGCAAAGCCAACTATAAAGCTGCCGAGATACTGTGCCACAAAACGGCGGCGCAGAATCATCAAACTCAGCACCAACAGCCCCTGAAAAATATATGTCCATGTTCCGAGGGAAAGCGCGGGAAGCACTTCCGAAAAGGCAAACGGCACACTCGATATTGCCGAAATGCCTGCGTCGGAATACAGCATAAGCACCACTCCGAAGCTGTTTGTGATAACCGATATCAGCAGTGCCAATTCACCGCGTAACACCTTTTTGCTTCCCTCATCTGGTTTTGCGTCCACAGAGAATACGCCTCCCAAAAAGAATGCAGGCTCTGCTGCGTTGCCTGCAAGTGTTGTTTCTTTTACAGGCAAGTGTAGCAAATCGCCTGTGATATGTCAATATGCGGCTGCCTGCTTTTTAAGATTTTGAGCTTTTGCAAAGAAAAAACGCAATCTGCATTTTTTTGGATTGTGGTTTTGAGCCGTGAATCGTGAATTAAAAATAAAATCCGAACCGCACGGGTTCGGACTGTATTCCGATTAAAACAGTAACCTGTTTTAATACCGAATGCACACCCTGCTGACCTTTAACTTAAAGTTTCACTTATTTTTAAAAGGTGCAACGGAGAATCGGTGCTGAAGCGGCATTTTATTTACACACTTGCAGTATTTTGGAAATACGCTCAATCAGCATTTTATATCGCTTGGCTGTGTCGGCGTTTTTTCCGCAATATTGCCTGGGTATCTCTTCGTTCGGCTCATAGCTGACAGGAATATTGTAAAGGTCAAACTGCTCAACAGTTAAATCAATGTAGTGACCGTTGATTTTGTTGAAGTAATGTGTGCCTCCGCCGTTAACACGGATGCGATGGATTGTACCGCCGAACATATCGTGTACGAGCATTGCGGTAATTGCACACTGTCCGTAAGACGGGTCGGATGGAACCCACTCTGCTTGACAAGACGGATACGCAGTTTCCTTGCACCACGCTTTGCGGAGAATCGTATACAAGTCACTGAGTGTTGACAATTGAGAGTTGCCCTCTTTTTTTCGTTTTAGAGCACTATACTCCTCGCCATAAAACTTTCTGTTCATTCCGATTTATCCTCCTCCGCATTTATGCTTGTACCGCCGTTGCAAACGAATTCAGAAACATAAAATTTTCCCATTGGCTTACAGGAAAATCGCCTCATGGTTTTGAAGCTTTCTTCAGCTGCAGTATTAAGCGGCAAAACATAAAAACAGAATTAGTACATATTCAAAAAGAAATTGCACACCAATCGTGATATGCATCGTGTCAAAATTGGTGTGCAGCTATGGTGGAGCATAGGGGATTCGAACCCCTGACCTCCACACTGCCAGTGTGGCGCGCTCCCAACTGCGCTAATGCCCCATTAATTTGATTGTAAAGTTATTTTACTATATTGCGGCGGCAAAATCAAGAAAAATTTATCCAAGGTTCGCTCTTATTTTTAAATTGCCGTTTTTGTTGCCCGAACCGTAATATTTCGGGCACTTTCGGAAAAGCTTTGCATAAAAAGTTTTTTATTTGCCAAATATCGCGCCGTGCGTATTGTTTTTATTGCCGCATTGTGTTACAATGCTTAATTGTAATAATATACATATATCTGAATTCATCTAAATTCGGTAAAATTTGCACAGAGGTTCAAAATGAAATTATCACTTGTTGTTCCTTGTTATAATGAAGAGGGAAATGTTGAAAAATTTTATGAGGAAGTAAAAAAAGCTTTCACCGGAAAGGTGGAAGATTATGAATTTGTGTTTGTGAA
The DNA here is from genome assembly GCA_963625835.1 of Clostridium sp. AF37-5. Taxonomy (GTDB): domain Bacteria; phylum Bacillota; class Clostridia; order Oscillospirales; family Acutalibacteraceae; genus Eubacterium_R. Next base: position 25,779 of record CAVFVA010000016.1, read on the forward strand.
CGACGGAAGTAAGGACAACACATATCCGCTTCTTAAAAAGCTTTATGAGCAGCATAAAGAGTCACAAATTCAGGTGCTCTCCTTCAGCCGCAATTTCGGCAAGGAGGCTGCCATTTATGCCGGACTTAATAATGTTAAGGGCGATGTTGTGTGCCTTATTGACGCCGATTTGCAGCAAAGACCCGAGGTTGTGCTCGAAATGCTTGATGTTATGAATGCAGACGGGGATATCGATTGCGTAACGGCTTATCAGGAAGAGCGCAAAGAGGGCAAGCTTATGAGCGGAATGAAATCCGCATTTTATAAGCTAATAAATAAAGTTGCGGATGTGCCTTTTGTTAACGGCGCGTCGGATTTTCGCCTTATGAAAAGAAAAATGGTGGATGCCGTTATTCAAATGAGCGAGTATCACAGATTCTCAAAAGGCATTTTCAGCTTTGTGGGCTTTAACACAAAATATATTCCTTACACCGTTTGCGAAAGGGAAAGCGGCGAATCGAAATGGGGCTTTAAAAAGCTGCTTAAATATGCCGTGGAGGGCATTGTTTCATTTACCACATTTCCGCTCACGCTTTCGGCATATATTGGCTTTTTCGCATCGCTTGCCTCGATAATTTATCTTATTGTTGTTATTATTCAAAAGCTTGCATTCGGCATAAACGTGCCGGGCTATGCCACAATCGTGGTTCTGGTTTTGCTGCTCGGCGGTTTGGAACTTTTCTGCTTCGGCATTTTGGGCGAATATATATCAAAAATTTATGTTCAGGTTAAGGACAGACCTATTTATATCCTCAAGGATCATCTCGGTGCCGATAAGCCGGAAAATACAGAAAAGGCTGAGTGATTTTGCATGAAAAAGTTTTGGAATAAATATAAAGAAATCATCACATATATTATCTTCGGCGTGCTGACAACTCTTGTGAGCTGGGGCACATACAATGTGTTCGTCGGCGTTGTCAAAATGCCTGTTTGGCTCGGCAATGCGCTCAGTTGGATTTGTGCCGTAACCTTTGCCTATGTCACAAATAAGCTGTGGGTGTTTGAATCAAAAAGCTGGAATGTTAAGCTTGTGGTTAAGGAGGTTGTCGGCTTTTTCGGCTCCAGGGCAATCACGGGCGTGCTGTTTGAAATTCTCGGTCCCACACTGCTTGCAAAGGTTGGCTTTGATAATCTGTTTTATCCGCTGTTTGAAAAAATGCACCTCGGTTGGAGCTTTCTTTATACAGAGGGCTTCTGCTCAAAGGTTGTGCTCAGCGTAATCGTTGTTATCGTAAATTATTTCTTCGGCAAATTTCTTGTTTTTTCAAAGAAAAAGAAAAACACGGAGCCTGAATCGGAAAACGCAGCTTCCGAAAGCAAAGACTCTGCCGAATAATTGCAAATTTGATATAAAAATTGCCGCAGTGCTTTTGATATGCACCGCGGCTTTTTTGTGTTTTATTTTGTTTTTGCAGCCGTAAAGGCTTTCCGATTGCTCAGGCGCAGGCTTTTTCGGATTCTTCCTTTTTGCCGATTTTTTCAAGTGCCGAAAAAATCCCTCTCACAACAGGACCGGCAAAAAATGTTTGAAAAAGCATTGCCATCGGGAAATTAAGAACCCATTTTTGCAGCCAAACGGCAATTATTTCTTTGCCGGGGTGAGCAAAAAGGCAGGTTGCTATAAAACTCATTATGGGGCACATTATGCACACAATCATTGCCGATATGGTAAATGTTATGATTGTCGGGTTTGTTTTCGGCGTCACGATTTTAAAGGCAAGCTTGATTGCAAGTCTTTCGGCAACAAGCATTTCAAGAATAATCGCAATCGGCCACATAATCGGGATTTCCTTAAATGCAAGGGCAAATATTTCGTTGCTCATATTGCCTTTGTCAATCGCAATGTTGTAGCACACCATGGCATAAACCATAACAAACGCCATAACGAGGGTGAAAATAAAACTTCCGATTTTTGATCTTTTTTGCATAAAAAAACACTCCTTTTAATGATAACAAAATCTATAAACCGTGTTGTTCGTTATCAGCAAAGGCTGTGCGTTTCCAATAAAACCGTATTTATTTTTTATGGATTATATCACGCTGCCCGGTGAAAAGTCAAGCCCCCAAATTTAAAGTGCGTATTCAGGCCGCTGTTTGTTGTTTGCCTGCTTTTAAACGCAAATTGCCGCAGCAGTTTTGCGCTGCGGCTTGCGGAATTTTTTAATCTTTTTAATTGTCCCAGGGCCAAGGGTCCTTTAGCCATTCGTCGCTGTTGCCGTCACCGAGGGTGATGGGGCCGAAGCTTTTTTCGTATTCGGCTTTCAGTACCTCAAATTGCGTGCGGTATTTTTTGTAAAGTTTCTGCGCGTCTTCGTTGGCAGGGTGTGTGTCCAAATAAATTCGCATTTCCCACATTGCAAATTGCGCAGCGGAAAGCTTTAAAAGCATTTGTTCCTCGGTCATTTCAATTCTCCTTTCCCGGTAAACGGCTTATCAAGCTCAGGAAAAACCGTGCCCTGCATAAGGGCTTTTTCCTCGGTGTCATATAAAACCGGCTCCTGCTGAAAGGGTATATATGCCATTGCAACTGCCGCGTCGCTCGGCAACGGCTTCAAAATCCCTTTTTTGTTTAAAAATGACGGGTTAAACAAATCTTCGTATTTATCCATAATTATCTCCTTTTTTGTGCCGCCGTTGCGGCTTTTTATCAAGGTGTTTTTTGTTTTACCTCAATCCATAATATGCCGGCGTGCGAAAAAAGTTTTTGCGCATATAATGAAATGGGGTGTTTAATTCACCCAAATAAAGGTAATAATATAAACGGATGAAAAATAAATTAAAAAGGTGATAATTATGACGGTTAAACGAGGCGATATTTATTATGCGGATTTAAGCCCCGTTGTCGGCTCGGAACAGGGCGGCGTCAGACCGGTGCTTATCGTTCAAAACGATGTAGGAAACAAATTTTCGCCAACGGTTATCGCAGCCGCAATAACAAGCCAAAGGGATAAAACGAATTTGCCCACCCATATCGAAGTGAATGCAGGGCATTGCGGTCTTGCAAAGGACAGTATCGTGCTGCTTGAGCAGGTGCGAACTATTGATAAACGCCGCCTGCGTGAAAAAATGGGCACGCTGGACGGCGGTGACATGGGCAAGGTAAACGAAGCTCTTTCCGTTTCGTTTGGGCTTTAGCCGAAACCGCCGAGCGAAAATGTGTTCGGCTGTTAAAAATCCGTGAATTATGCCCGGTTTTGCGCCGCGGCATTTTTTATTTGCTTTTCGGTTGCAAGCGAGGCGTTTAAATGTTAAAATATATCCGTTATATTATTTGGAAAACGGAGATTTGTTTTATGGAAAGAATCGCAGCTTTTGAAAAGGTAAGCTTTGAGCAGTTTGAAAAGGATTTTTCAAAGAATTTTCCGCAGGTAAGCGATGTAAAGGCGGTTTATGATTCAATAAAATTGCCTAAAAGAGCCACATCAGGCTCGGCAGGCTATGATTTTTATGCTCCCGTGGAGTTGAATGTTAAAAAAGGTGAATCCCTGCTTATTCCCACGGGCATTCGCTCTAAAATTAACGACGGCTGGGTGCTCAAAATTTATCCGCGCTCAGGGCTCGGTTTTAAGCACAGAGTGCAGTTGGACAACACAGTTGGCGTTATTGACGCCGATTATTATAATTCCTCAAACGAGGGGCATATTATGATCAAGCTTTCGTGCGATGCGCACGATGCCGATCACAGCGTTGCCGTTAATGCGGGCGACGGCTTTGCTCAGGGCATATTCGTGCAATTCGGCATAACATTTGATGACGATGCAAACGGCGTGCGTGACGGCGGTTTCGGCTCCACCACAAAATAATCTTATTTGAATTGTTGAGCAATTATTTTTCACGGAGCGCGCCTCCTGTCGGTAATTATTTTCTGCAAATCGCGCCTGTTGAGCCTCTTTTTTGATAAAAATCGCATTATTCTTAATTCTTTTATACATTATTTGATAAAATACTTGACAATTTCGCCGTGTTTGATTATAATTTTGCTCGGATATTTAAAAGATATCAAATATACGGCTACCTTTGACAGCAGGTCGGAGGGAGGGAATTCAGTGAGCCAGGTAAGAATTAAAGATAATGAGTCTCTTGACAGCGCAATTCGTCGCTTCAAGCGCCAAACATCTCGTGACGGTATCATTCAGGAAGTGCGCAAAAGAGAGCATTATGAAAAGCCTTCGGTTGCTCGTAAAAAGAAGAGCGAAGCCGCTCGTAAGAGAAAGTATAAGTAATATACATACGAACTGCGTAAAAGGGAAACGATGCCGTTTCCCTTTATTTTCTTTGAAAGGCATTTTTATGAAAAAAATACTTGTTTTAAACGGTCCCAATCTTAATATGACGGGCATAAGAAAAAAAGATGTTTACGGCAGCGAAACCTTGGCGGATATAAATGCCGAGCTTGCCGCATATGCTGCCGAAAGGGATTGCGAGCTTTCGTTTTTTCAATCAAATCACGAGGGCGCGATTATTGATAAAATTCAGCAAAGCCGAAACGAGGTTGACGGCGTTGTTATAAACGCCGGGGCTTACACCCATTATTCCTATGCCATTCGCGACGCAATCGAATCCGTGGCGGATTATTTGCCGTTTGTAGAGGTGCATATGAGCGATATTCATTCGCGCGAGGCATTTCGCAATGTGTCCGTTATAACGGAGGTTTGCAAAAAGCAAATTTGCGGTTTTGGCAAGGGCAGCTATAAAATGGGTATTGATTTATTATTGGAAATATTATAAAATAACAGTGTATTAAATTATATGTATAACTTTGGAGGTACAAATTATGGTATCAGCAGGCGATTTCAGAAACGGCGTTACTTTTGAAATGGACGGTCAGGTTTATCAAATCGTTGAATTTCAGCATGTAAAGCCGGGTAAAGGCGCTGCTTTTGTTAGGGCCAAAATCAAAAATGTTATTCAAGGCTCTGTTGTTGAAAGAACTTTTAACCCAACCGAAAAATTCCCCACGGCATTTATCGAAAGAAAAGATATGGTTTATTCATACAACGATTCCGGTCTTTATTATTTCATGGACCAGGAAACATTCGATATGATTCCCGTTGCAGAGGCGGATTTAAGCGATAACTTCAAGTTCGTTAAGGAAAACGATATTTGCCGCGTTCTTTCTTACAAAGGCAATGTTTTCGGCGTTGAGCCCCCCACTTTTGTTACTCTTGAGGTAACTCAAACAGATCCCGGATTTAAGGGCAACACTGCCACAAACACTCTTAAGCCTGCCACTCTTGAAACCGGCGCGGAAATCCGTGTTCCGCTTTTCATTAACGAGGGCGATAAGATTCGCGTGGACACAAGAACATGCGAATATATGGAAAGAGCATAAGCGTATTATTACGGTAAAACTATAATATCGGGCGCGCCGCAAAATTGCCGCAGGCGGCGCATGCCTGTTGCTTTGCGGCGGAAAGGCTGTATTTTTATGAATACTGTTGAAAAACTCGGCTATCTCAAGGGCTTGCTTGACGGACTTGATTTTGACGAAAATAAAAAAGAAACCAAAATGTTTAAAGCCGTTATCGATGTGCTCGACGGCATTATGCAGGATATGGACGGTCTCGGCGAGGATATTGATATTCTTGCAGAGCAGGTTGATGAAATCGATCAGGACCTTGCCGATGTTGAGGAATATCTTGAGGATGAAGATTTTTGCGATTGCTGCGATGATGAGGAAGACGATGAATATTGCATCTCCTGCCCGAATTGCGGTGAGGAATTTGTTGTAGATGCCGACACGGTTGAAGAGGGCGGCGTGGAATGCCCCTCATGCGGCGAATACCTTGAGCTTGGCTTCGTTCCCGATGACGAGGACGGGGAAACTCCCACAGAGGAATAATTCCTTAAATCAAAATAATATGTAAATTAAATGCCGCAGGCGCTCAGTGCCTGCGGCATTTTTTTGCGAACTGTGATTTCGGTCGGTTATTGAACGCCGTCTTTAACGGCATCGCCGGCTTTTGAAACAGCGTCGCCGGCTCCGCTTGCGGCTTCGCCCACAGCCTCGCCTGCGTCCGATAATGCTTCGCTTGCATTTTCTGCACCTTTTGTGAGCGCTTCTTCAACCTTGTTGGTTGTTGATGCGGTGCTTTCGGTTGCTTCGGCGGTTAACGTGGTTGTGGTGGGCGTATCATTCTTTTTGCCCGAACAGCCGGCAAAAACCGATGCGGCGCAAACCGCAATCAGTGAAATTATGATAATGCTTTTTTTCATATAAATTTCCTTTCTCTGTTTTGTGCCGTGCGTTTGCTTTTTGCGGTTTTTGCACGGCGTTTTTGATTTGCGATAACGAAGCGGCACTATTTTGTCAGCGTGCCGTTGTCTGAATAAAGCAGCAGCAAAATATCCTCCTCCTTGCCCGTTTCGGCGTTTGTGTAAATCAGCACTTCCTGTCCGGTGCTCCTGTTTTTACAACGGTTTTCAATGCAAAAAACCTCTTTGCCGTCCTTCTTCGGGATAAGGCAGGCCTTGGCGGAAATCGGCTCGGCGGCAGGGCTCAGTGTTGCCGCTGCGGCATTGCTTAAATCAGGTGCGCTTCGCTCGGTGTGATTTGTTAAATATCCGCCTGCTTCAAGGGAATAAATGCTGCCGTCCGAAAGCGAAACTCCCACTTTGATTAAATCGGGGTAGTATGTTATGCCGCCGCTTTCATAGGCGAAATTTATCGTGCACACATTGTTGTAAACGGCGCAATAGGTGCTTTCCATATCGGAATAACCTATTTTATCCAAAAAATCATTTGCAATGTTTACGGCGTTTTCTTCCGTAACCGTGCTTGTTTTTATGCTTCCTTCGTTTAAAATATAAACGATATATCCGCCGTTTTTTGAAACGGAAACCGTGCATAGCTTGTAGGAAAAAACATATGCGGAGACCGTGCCGCTTTCTTCGCTTTTGTAAACAACGCCGCCTTCCTCAACCCCAAGGGCACGCGCGGCGATTTTGCGACATTCGTCGCGGCTTCGGCGTGAAGCGTTTTTTATCATCTGCGATTCTTTGTTTAAAACGGCGTCGGCAAAAGGCCCGTCGTAAAGCAGGGTGGGGTAATTTTCAAATGTGTTTTCCGCCGTGGTGAAATCAAGCGAAAAGGAAGAAACCTTTGCTTGTGTTCCGCCCTGCGGCAGCACCTCGTTTTCCGTTATCTTGCCGCCTGCCGCGCATTTTTGAACGATTTGTTCGGTGTAATCGGCATATTTTTGCGCATAGGTCATCAACAGTGCCAAATTACCGTAATCCGATTGCGAAATCTCGTTTTTGGCTGAAATGTATTTGGCGTAATCCGCTGCCTGGCTCAAAAATTTGTATGCGCCGTCAAGGTCAAGCTGGCTCACAGGCAGGGAAGACAGCGCATTTTTTGCCGTGGTGCATTCTGCGTAAAGATCGCTCGAAAGCGTGCCCATCATTTCACCGGAGGCTGCATATTGGCTTTTTTCTAAATTTGTTTCTATTGAATCAAGGCATTCGGAAAGCTGATTCAAATTGCGCTGATAAGCGGCCTCAAGCTTTAATTGGTATTTGTTGCTTGCGGCACTTTGGCTCACCGCTGAAACGGTGAGCACTGCGGCAAAGCAAATCGCAAAGGAACACAGCCTCACAATGTTTCGCCTTTTCATTAAATCAATTCCTTTCGCAATAATTCTTGGTGCGTCTATACGCATTGTGCCCCAAAAGAAAAATTTTATTCGCAATTATTCTTTGCCAAGTGTGCCCCAAAGTCTTGCTTTATTGCTTTGCTGTGTGCTATAATATTTTAATTAAAATGGAATAATAGGTTTAAATTTTTATTATAAAAAAGCAGGTGTTTGCAATGGCGTTAAAAACAGGTAAAAAAAGAATAGTTGTAAAAGTCGGCACCTCCACATTAACACACGAAACGGGCAAGGCAAATATTGCGCTTATGGCAAAGCTTGCCTCGGTGCTTTCGGATCTTAAAAATGCCGGCAATCAAATCATTCTTGTTTCGTCCGGTGCGATTTCCGTGGGCACAAGCAGACTGCGCCTGCCGGAAAGGCCGAAATCAACCCGTGGGCTGCAGGCTGCCGCAGCTGTCGGTCAAAGTGAAATGATGTTTCTTTACGATAAGCTTTTTTCGGAGTACGGCGTAATAGTCAGTCAGTTGCTTATAACCTACGGCGAATTGCAAAATCCGGAAAGCAAAAGTCATCTGGCAAACACAATCGATCAATTGCTTGAATATGATTGCCTGCCGATAGTAAACGAAAACGATTCCGTTTCGGTTGAAGAACTTTTAAACGGCGACAACGATTGCCTTTCGGCAAGTGTGGCGGTTTTCAGCAGTGCGGATCTTTTGATTTTGCTTACTGATACGGATGGGCTTTATGACGGCAATCCCGCCGAAAATCCCAATGCAAAGCTCATAAGGCGCGTGGATTTGATAGATGACGGTATCCGCGCCATCACCGGCTCGGCCGGCGCAAGGGGAACGGGCGGATTTGTAACAAAAATAAACGCAGCCGAAATTGCGGTAACGGAGGGTGTTCCTGTTGTTATCACAAACGGCAAAAAGCCAACGGATATCTATAAAATTTTAAACGGCGAATCTGTGGGCACATATTTTAAGGCGGTGGAAAAATGATAAGGCTCGGTGAAAACGCGCTTGCGGCAAAGGATTTTCTTGCAACGGTAACAACAGAGCAAAAAAACAGGGCTTTGCTCGCCATTGCTGCTGCGTTGCGCGAAAACAGCGAAACGATAATCCTTGAAAATAAAAAAGACCTTGAAAACGGCAAAGCCGCCGGGCTTAACGCCGGCTTGCTCGATAGGCTTATGCTCAACGAAGCCAGAATAAACGGTATTGCCGCAGCGGCGGAAAAAGTGGCATCCTTGCCCGATCCCTGCGGCAGGCAGCTTGATGAAATCAAAAGGCCGAACGGGCTTGATATTAAAAAGGTTTCTGTGCCCATAGGTGTTATCGGCATAATTTATGAGGCTCGCCCAAATGTTACGGTGGATGCCGCAGGGCTTTGCCTTAAAAGCTCAAATGCCGTTATTCTGCGCGGCGGAAAGGAAGCCATAAATTCCAATATGGCTCTTGCCTCCGTTATGCGCACCGCGATTGAGGAGTGCGGTTTTGATAAAAACTGCATTCAGCTTGTAACGGATATTTCGCGTGATTCCGCAAATCAAATGATGACGATGAACGGCTATATAGATTGCCTTATTCCGCGCGGCGGCAAGGGGCTTATCAGAAGCGTTGTGCGCAATTCCACTGTGCCCGTTATTGAAACAGGCTCGGGAAACTGCCATATTTATGTTGATGAAAGTGCGGATATCGAAACGGCAGCGAATATTATATTCAATGCCAAAACGCAGCGCATAGGCGTTTGCAACGCATGCGAAAGCCTTGTTATCCATTCGGGTATAATAAATAAGGCTTTGCCGGTTATTAAGTCAAGGCTTGATACAAAAAATGTTGAAATGCGCGGCGATGAGCGCGCAATGATTGCGGCGGACGGCGTTTTGCCCGCAAGTGACGGGGATTTTGCAGAGGAATATCTTGATTATATAATCAGCGTTAAAACCGTTGACAGCCTTGATGAGGCCGTCAGGCATATAAACAAGTATTCCACAAAGCACAGCGAGGCGATTATTACTCAAAACAAAGCAAATGCGGATGAATTCCTTGCAAGGGTTGATTCTTCGTCCGTTTATGTGAACGCTTCCACCAGATTTACGGACGGCGGTGAATTCGGTCTTGGCGCGGAAATCGGCATATCCACCCAAAAGCTGCATGCAAGGGGACCGATGGGTTTGCGTGAACTCACCACCTCAAAATATTTAATTTACGGCAACGGCCAAGTTCGTTAGGCTAAAGGATTTTTTAATGGATAAGTATAAGAAGCTGGCTTCAAATACGATAGTTTTTGCAATCGGCACGTTTTCTTCAAAACTGCTGACTCTGATACTCACTTTCTTTTACACCCGCGTTATGGCAACGGGTGATTTCGGCGGTGCAACCTTAATTCAAAATGCGGTCAATATTCTTGTGCCGATAGTCACCTTGGCTGTTAATTCTGCGGCACTTCGCTTTGCGCTTGATAAGCAGAGCGATAAGAAATGCGTTTTCAGCACGGGCATAGCCACCACTCTTATCGGATTTGCCGTTTTTTGCCTTTTTGCTCCGCTTGTTGTTAATATCACAATCAATGATTTCAATTTCGGGCAATACACGGTTTTGCTTTATCTTATGCTGCTCGGCTCGTCACTCAGGCAGCTCTGCCAGCAGTTTGTGCGCGGTTCGGGTCATGTTAAACTTTATGCCGTTGACGGCGTTATAGCCACCGCCACTTCGGCAGGCTTCACATTCCTTTATCTCGGTGCATTTCATTGGGGAATTTACGGCTATATCTTGGCTATATTCACAAGCGATATGCTTTCGGTGCTGTTTATGTTTGTTTGTGCCAAGCTTTGGCGCTTTGTAGGCATTCGCACCGGTCTTAAAAAGGCAACCGTTGTGCCGATGCTCAAATATTGCATTCCGCTTATTCCCACAATTATTCTTTGGTGGATAATAAATGTTTCGGATCAGTATATGGTAACTTATTTTAACGGAGTTTCGCAAAGCGGAATTTACACCGCTGCCTATAAAATCCCGAATTTTGTTGTTATATTTGCCTCTATTTTTATAGATGCGTGGCAGCTTTCTGCGGTTGATGAATATGATAACAACGGTAAATCGCGCTTTTTCTCGCAGGTTTTCAGGGTTTACAGCGGTGCGCTGATCTCCGTCGGCGCGGTGCTTATCGCAGGCTCAAGGATAATAACGCAAATCTATCTCGGCAAGGACTATTACGATTCGTGGCATTATGTGCCCATTCTTGTTATTGCCACCACTTTTTCGTGCCTTGTCAATTTTTATGCTTCTGTTTATATGGCGGAAAAGAAAAGTATGCTCTCAATGCTCACGGCAGGCACGGGTGCAATAGTCAATATCGTTCTTAATTTTATTCTTATTCCGAAGCTTGGTCCTTACGGCGCGGCAATTGCAACGGCAATTTCGTTTGTTTGCGTTTTTGTTATTCGCGTGTTCAACACGAAGCAATTTGTGGATATTAAAATAAATTCGGCGTCGTTTTTCCCGTCCGTCGCCCTTATGCTTGCCGAATGCGTTGTTATGATTGCTACTCCATTCGGCGAATGGGGCACTTTCGGCGTTTGCGTGGCGATTATGCTTGTTATTGCGCTTGTCAATTATAAAGCGATAAAGGACATAATCGTTTTGCTGCTCGGAAAATTTTTGAAAAAGAAAAAACAGTAGTGCCCTTGGGTATTGAATAATAGGCTTTTTTAGTGTATAATTAACAATATGGCGGCTTTAAACAGCTGTTCTTTTGTATTATTTTGGAGGTTTTGCATATGAATTCTGCGATTTCGGTTGAAAGCGCAAAACAAATGATAAACGATAAGCTCAGCCATTTCTTCGGAGTAACTCCCGAGGATGCCACGGAGGAGCAATATTATAAAGCGGTTGCAATGATTGTTCGCGATGACCTTGCTGCCAAAAACAGCGAATTTCGCCACATTGCAAACGGTCAGGATTCCAAAAAGGTTTATTATCTTTGCATGGAATTTCTTATGGGTCGCTCGCTTAAAAACAATCTTTATAATCTTAATCTTACGGATGTTTTCGATAAGGCACTCGGCAGCTTCGGTGTAAGCCTCGACAGGCTTTATGAGCTTGAGCCGGATGCAGGTCTCGGAAACGGCGGTCTCGGCAGACTTGCCGCCTGCTATCTTGACGGTCTTGCTACGGACGGTTATCAGTCCATGGGCTATTCTATTCGTTATGAAGCAGGCATATTTAAGCAAAAGCTTGTGGACGGTTGGCAAACCGAATTGCCGGATTTCTGGCTTCCCGGCGGCGATGTTTGGCTTGTTCCGCGCGAGGAAAGAAGCGTTGAGGTTAAATTTGAAGGTCATGTTGAGGAAAGCTGGGACGGCGATTTTCACCGTGTTGAGCAAAAGGATTGCAACACCGTAACCGCAGTTCCGTATGATATGTATGTTTCGGGTAAGGGTCGCGGCGTTTCAAGGCTTCGCCTTTGGGCTTCCGTTAAGCCTTCGCTTGATATGAGTCTGTTTAATCAGGGTGAATACATGCGCGCTATGGAGCAATCCGCAATGGCAGAAGCTATTTCAAAAATTCTTTACCCGGCCGATAATTCGCCGGAGGGCAAATCCTTGCGCCTGCGTCAGCAATATTTCCTTGTTTCCGCTTCAATTCAGGATATTATTCGCCGCCATCTCACGGAATACAGCACGCTTGATAATCTTCCGGAAAAAATCGCCATTCATATTAATGACACTCATCCCACAATGGCTATTCCTGAGCTTATGCGCATTATGCTTGATGAATGCGGCTATGGCTGGGACGATGCTTGGAATATCGTAACCAAAACGGTGGCTTACACAAATCACACCGTTATGAAAGAGGCACTTGAATGCTGGAGTGAGGAACTTTATAAAAGGCTTCTTCCGCGCCTTTACGAAATCACAAAGGAAATCGATAATCGCTTCCGTGCTTATGTTTGGTGCACCACTCATGATGCCGATAAAGTTGAAAGAATGGCAATCGTTTCCGGCGGTGTGGTAAGAATGGCAAATCTTTGCGTTGCGGGCTCTCATTCCGTAAACGGCGTTTCCGCGCTTCATTCCGAAATACTTAAAGAAACCGTTTTCAGCGATTTTTATTCAATTACTCCCGATAAATTTAAAAATGTTACAAACGGTATTGCGTTCAGAAGGTGGATTTGCCAGTCGAATCCGCTGCTCACGGATTATATCACTAAGCTTATCGGCAGCGATTTTATTACAAAGAGCGACGAACTTTTGAAACTTCGCGAATATAAAGACGACAAAAAGGTGCTTGCCGATCTTATGGCAATCAAGCGCCAAAATAAAGAGCGTTTTGCAAAAATCGTTAAAAAGAGAAACGGAATTGATATCAATCCCGATTCAATTTTTGATGTTCAGGTTAAAAGACTTCACGAATACAAAAGGCAAAGCCTTAATATTCTTAATATCATTGCCGAATATCAAATGCTCAAGGCAAATCCGAATGCCGATTTTGTGCCAAGAACATATATTTTTGCCTCAAAGGCGGCTCCGGGCTATTTCATGGCAAAGAAAACCATTCAGCTTATAGACGCAATCTCAAATGTTATTAACAACGATAAGGATGTTAACGATAAACTCAAGGTTGTGTTTATGGAGGAATATAATGTCAGCCTCGCAGAGGTGCTTATGCCAGCCGCGGATATTTCCGAGCAAATTTCGCTTGCCGGCACGGAGGCTTCGGGCACAGGCAATATGAAGCTTATGCTCAACGGTGCGGTAACTCTCGGCACGCTTGACGGCGCAAATGTTGAAATTGCCGATGCTGTCGGCGAGGATAACATTATCATCTTCGGTCTTAAAACTCCTGAGGTTGAGCAGCTTAAGCAACGCGGCTATCATCCTATGGATTATATCAATAATAACCGCGTTCTTAAAGATGTTATCGATTTCATCAATGCCGGAATAGACGGTAAATCGTTCGGCGAATTCACTTCAAGCCTTATGAATGTGGATCCCTATATGGCACTTGCCGATTTTGCGGATTATCAAAAGGCTCAGCAGCTTTCTGCTGAAATTTACAAGGATAAAGAGCGCTTTGCAAAAATGTCGCTCATGAACATCAGCGGCGCAGGTATTTTCAGCGCAGACAGGGCAATCACCGAATATGCCGAGAATATTTGGCACACAAAGCCCGTTGCGTTTCCGCAAAAGACCGAGGCTCCAAAAAAAGAAGCTCCCGCCAAAAAGCCTGCGGCAAAGAAAATCGCGGCAAAAAAGCCCGCAAAGGCTGAAAAATAATATTTAGTTTTAATTTATGCAAGCAAGGGCTGTGCGCTCTTGCTTGTTTTTTGAAGGATTTTTATGGATACAACCTGCTTTAACTCCCGAAAAAAAGAATATAAATCCGTGATTTCAGCCATTGCAACGGATGAAAAGGTTAGGCTGCGCATTGTTGTGCCGCGCTCAATGGGCTGCAGCTGTGCAAAGCTTGCCGTTTATAAGGATGGGGAAAGCACAGTTTGCTATGATATGTTTTGGGCAGGTATGTGCGGCAACGAGCATGAATATTGGGAACTGCATTTTTCTGCCACCACAAGCGGACTCTATTTTTATCATTTTGAGCTTGAAACACCGTGGGGAATAACATATATCAAAAATATCGGAAACGGCTTCGGCGATTTTAATGCTTCTGCTGCCGAATTTCAGCAAACGGTTTATGATAAAAGCTTTAAAACGCCCGATTTTTTAAAGGGCGGAATAATCTATCAAATCTTTCCGGACAGATTTTATTCAAGCGGCAAGCCGAAGCAAAACGTGCCCACGGGTAGGGTGATGCGTAAATGGGGCGAGGAGCCTTATTGGAACGAGGCGCAGTTCGGCTCGGTCTGGAACAATGATTATTTCGGCGGCGATTTAAAGGGAATTGAGGAAAAATTGCCCTATATCAAATCGCTCGGCGTAAACTGCATTTATCTTAATCCGATCTTTGAAGCCAATTCAAACCATAGGTATGACACGGCAGATTATGAAAAAATCGATTCTCTGCTCGGCACGGAAGACGATTTAAAATCGCTTTGCTCCGCCGCGAAAAAGCTTGAAATTTCAATCGTGCTGGACGGCGTTTTCAGCCACACGGGCTGCGATTCAAAATATTTTAATCTTTTCGGCAATTATCCGCCGAACGGCGCGTGCGACAGTGTTAACAGTCTGTATTACAGCTGGTATAAATTTAAGCATTATCCTGATGATTATGAAAGCTGGTGGGGGATTAAGCTTTTGCCTGAGGTGCACGAGGAAAATCCGGCTTACCGTGAATATATTTGCGGCAAAAACGGTATTTTGCGCAAGTGGCTTCGCTGCGGCGTAAGCGGCTGGCGGCTTGATGTTGCCGATGAACTGCCGGATGTGTTTCTTGATGATTTGCGCAGTGCCGTTAAGGCTGAAAATACCGAAGCTGTTATAATCGGCGAGGTGTGGGAGGACGCCACTAATAAATTTGCCTATGGGCAAAGGCGCCGCTATCTGCTCGGCGATCAGCTTGATTCCGTTATGAATTATCCGTTTGCGGAGGCAGTGCTCAATTTTGTTAAATACGGCGCAGCGGAGGCGTTTATGAACTCTGTAATGGCTGTTGCGGAAAATTATCCTCCCTGCGTTTTGCACGAGTTGATGAATCATATAGGCACGCACGACACAATGCGTGCAATCACCTTCCTTGCAGGCGAAAATGCCGAGGGCAGGGATCGCACATGGCAGCAGCAAAATAATATTTTGCCTGCCGATAAATATGAAAAAGGCGTTCAAATGATAAAGCTTGCAAGTTTTTTGCAGTTTACTTTGCCGGGTGTGCCGAGCATTTATTACGGTGATGAAGTCGGTATGCAGGGAATGAAGGATCCGTTTAACCGTGCCTGCTATCCGTGGGGAAACGAGAATAAAGAACTATACTCCTGGTATAAAAGACTTGGCGAAATCCGCCGTGGCTGCTCCGCGTTTGCGCAGGGCGAATTCGTGCCTGTTTATGCCGCTTCCGGTGCGGTTGCGTATGAAAGGCACGGCGATAAAAATGCCGTGTTGGCTGCCGTAAACAATTCCGATTTGCAGGTTGAAATATCCGTTGGCAGCGAGTGGGATAATTCATATTCGTTTTTTGATAATGCGGCGTTCGGCGGAAAGCTTTTGCTTGAGCCGAAAAGCGTTGCTTTGCTCAGTAGGCTTTATTAAGCGCACAGGCAATTAAATCACGCAATCAAAATCGGGCTGTTGCTTTGCCGCAGCAGTCCGATTTTTGCGCTTTTTTGCGCCTTTTAATAATTTTATTATTGTATATTTTAATATTATATGCTATACTATTACGGAATTACCGTGGGCAGGTGCGTTTGCGCTCTGCGTGCAGATTTTGAAAAATCGGCGTTGCAAATTCGCTTCGCCTCGATTATATCGGGCTCGGTGCCGCATTTTGCGGCGAGCCGCATGTTGCAGGTGCCTTGTTCGGCTACAGCAGGGCACACGGAATTTTTATAAATGTAGCCGGAAAGGCTGTGGCAGTTTTATGGCATACAGAACTCATAACTGTAATGAATTAACTTTTGATAATCTTAATGAAAGAGTAACTCTTGCCGGATGGGTTGATACAATCAGAGATCACGGCGGCGTTGCCTTTATTGATTTGCGCGATGAGCACGGTGTAACTCAGGTTGTTGTTAATGACGATACTTTGATTTATCACCTCAAAAAAGAAAGCGTTATCTCTGTTGAGGGCGTTGTCGTTAAGCGCGATCCTGAAACGGTTAATAAAAAAATCGCCACCGGCGAGCTTGAGGTTAAGGTGGATAAGCTCACCGTTCTCGGCGCGTGCACGGAAAATCTGCCGTTTGAGGTTTCCGAATCAAAGGAAACAAGGGAGGATGTGCGCCTCACTTACCGTTTTCTTGATTTGCGCAATAAGACAGTGCACGATAATATTATTTTCAGAAGCAATGTTATCTCGTTCCTGCGCCAAAAGATGACTTCGCTCGGCTTCACGGAAATCACAACTCCGATTTTAACCTGCTCCTCCCCCGAGGGCGCAAGAGACTATATTATTCCCTCAAGAAAGCACGAGGGAAAATTTTACGCTCTGCCGCAGGCACCTCAGCAGTTTAAACAACTGCTTATGGTTTCCGGCTTTGATAAGTATTTCCAAATCGCTCCCTGCTTCCGTGATGAGGATGCAAGAGCAGATCGCTCACCGGGCGAATTTTATCAGCTTGATTTTGAAATGGCTTTTGCCACGCAGGAGGATGTTTTCGCAGTTGCCGAGGATGTGCTTTACGACACCTTCACAAAATTCGGCGGCGGCAAAAAGGTTTCTCCCGCTCCTTTCGTAAGAATTCCTTATGAAGAGGCAATGATTAAATACGGCACCGATAAGCCCGATCTTCGCAATCCGCTTGAAATCGTGGATTTAACCGATTTCTTTGCCGATGTTGAATTTAAGGCGTTTCAGGGCAGACCGGTCAGGGGTATAAATGTTGCCGGCTGCGCAAAGCAGTCTAAGGGCTGGTTTGAAAAAATGCTCAAATTTGCTCTTGAAATCGGCATGAAGGGTCTCGGTTATATCGAGGTGCTGGAAGACGGCTCTTATAAAGGACCCATCGATAAATTCCTGCCTCCCGACAAGAAAGAGGAACTTCGCAATATTTTCAATTTCAAAACAGACGATACTTTGTTCTTTATTTGCGATACACCGAAGCATGTAAACGATTTTGCCGGTCAGATCCGCACGGAACTTGCAAACAGGCTTGATCTTATTGATAAAAACCGCTTTGAGCTTTGCTATATCACGGATTTCCCGATGTTTGAGCTTGATGAAAACGATAAATTGGCGTTTACCCACAATCCGTTTTCAATGCCGCAGGGCGAAATGGATGCATTGCTTAATGAGGATCCGCTCAAAATCAAGGCATATCAGTATGATATTGTTTGCAACGGCGTTGAGCTTTCTTCCGGTGCAGTAAGAAACCACAGACCGGATGTTATGGTTAAAGCCTTTGAAATGGCGGGCTACAGCGAGGAAACCGTTAAGGAGAAATTCGGCGCTCTCTACAATGCATTCCATTACGGCGCACCGCCGCATGCCGGCATGGCTCCCGGGGTAGACAGAATGATAATGCTCCTTAAAGACGAGGAAAATATCAGGGAAGTTATCGCATTCCCGATGAATTCAAATGCACAGGATATGCTGCTCGGTGCACCGAACACAGTCACCGAAATGCAGCTTCGCGAAACACATATTAAGCTTCGCCGCCCCGTGCCCGAAAAATAACAAAAAACAGGGTGTGCGGTTTTGCCGTGCACCCGATTGTGTTTATATCAATCAATTTTGGAGGATAAGCAATGCAAATCACACCGGATTTAATTAAATATCTGGAATCGCTTGCGCGTATCACCTTAACCGAAAAGGAAGAAGAAAAGGTTGGCGCAGAGCTTCAGGATATTCTTACCTATATTGATATGCTCAATGAGCTTGATACGGATAATGTGGAGGCTATGAGCCATTCGTTCCCAATCACAAATGTGTTTAGGGAGGATGAGGTTAAGCCCTCACTGCCTGCAGAAGAAATTGTTGCAAATGCACCCGAAAGCCAAGACGGGGCTTTCGTTGTGCCGAAAACCGTTAACGAATAAGGAGGGCTCACAATGGAAATATATCAAATGACAGCCCTTGAAACGGCTGAAAAAATCAAAAGCGGCGAAATTTCATGCCGCGATGCCGTTGAATCCGTTGCAAAAAGCATAAAGGCAAGGGATGAAAAATTTAATTGCTACACTCATTTTGATTTGGAACTTGCGCTTGCCAAGGCGGATGAGGCACAAAAACTTATCGATTCCGGCTCGGTCGAGTCTCCGCTTGCCGGTGTGCCGGTTGCAATAAAGGATAATATCTGCACAAAGGGTGATATCACCTCCTGCGCTTCTAAAATTCTTTATAATTTCAAACCGCCTTATGACGCCACTGTTGTTAAAAAGCTCACTGCGGCGGGCATGGTGCCTTGCGGTAAGGTTAATATGGATGAATTTGCCATGGGCTCTACAACGGAAACTTCGTTTTACGGTGCCACCAAAAATCCGTGGAATGTCAGCAGAGTTCCGGGCGGCTCGTCGGGCGGTGCGGCGGCTTCCGTTGCAGCAGACGAAAGTATTATCGCTCTCGGCTCCGATACGGGCGGCTCAATTCGCCAGCCCTGCTCTTTCTGCGGCGTAACAGGCCTTAAACCCACTTACGGCGCCGTTTCAAGATACGGACTTATTGCATATGCTTCATCGCTTGACCAAATCGGTCCGATTGCCAAAAATGCGCTTGATGCCGCGGCGATGTTCTCCGTTATAAGCGGCAGGGATGAAAAGGACGGCACTTCCTGCACCCCCAATCCCTTCACGCTTGATGATATTAAAAATGCCAAAGACCTTAAAGGCAAAAAGATAGGCATTCCCTCAGATTATTTCGGCGAGGGTATTGATTCTTCCGTTGCCGCAAGGGTTAAAGAGGCAGCAGAGGTTATGAAATCCCTCGGCGCAGAGGTTGAGGAATTTTCAATGCCCATTGTTAAATATGCAATCCCCACCTATTATATAATCGCCTGTGCAGAGGCGTGCTCAAACCTTTCCAGGTTTGACGGCATTAAGTACGGCTATAAATCCCCGGAGGCTCATAATCTGCGTGATGTTTATTTCAAATCACGCTCAGAGGGCTTCGGCATGGAGGTTAAAAAGCGCATAATGCTCGGCAACTTCGTGCTTTCCAGCGGTTATTTTGATGCTTATTACAATAAAGCGCTTAAAGCAAAGGGGCTTATCGTTAAGGCATTTAACGAGGCTTTTGAAAAGTATGATTTCCTGCTCGGCCCCGTTGCTCCCACAACCGCGCTTGAAATAGGCAAGGGTCTCAGCGATCCGCTTGCAATGTATCTCGGCGATATTTACACCGTTATGATAAACATTGCCGGCTTGCCGTCGCTTGCGCTTCCCTGCGGTTTCGGCAGCGATAATATGCCCGTGGGCATGCAGCTTATCGGCAGACCGTTTGATGAAAAAACGATTCTTGCCGCAGGCAACGCTTATCAAAGCACAACGGCTTATCACCTTAAAAAGCCGCAATTGGATTAAGGAGGCAGCTTTATGGAATATTCAACAGTCTGTGGGCTTGAGGTGCATACCGAGCTTGCCACAAAAACCAAAATTTTCTGTTCCTGCTCCACGGAATTCGGCGGAGAGCCAAACACGCATGTGTGCGAAATTTGCTCAGGTATGCCGGGCACGCTCCCTGTTTTAAATAAAAAGGTGCTTGAATTTGCGGTAAGAACGGGTCTTGCCACAAATTGCGAAATAACCATGTATAATAAGTTTGACAGAAAAAATTATTTCTACCCCGATTTGCCGAAGGCTTATCAAATCAGCCAGCTTTATTTGCCGATTTGCAGAAACGGTTGGATAGAGATTAACGACAGTGTTAACGGCGGCAAAAAAAAGGTGCGCATCCACGAAATCCACATGGAGGAGGATGCCGGCAAGCTTATTCACGATGAATGGTCGGATTGCACGCTTGTAAACTATAACCGCTGCGGTGTGCCGCTGCTTGAAATTGTTTCGGAGCCTGATATCGCTTCTGCCGACGAAGCGGTGGAATATGTGGAAAAGCTGCGTGCAATATTGCAATTTTGCGGTGTTTCCGATTGCAAAATGCAAGAGGGCTCGCTTCGTGCCGATGTTAATGTTTCCGTTATGGAAAAGGGTTCCGATAAGCTCGGCACACGCACGGAAATGAAAAACATAAATTCATTTAAAGCCATCCACAATGCCGTTGAGTCGGAGGCTCAGCGCCAAATCGAATTGATTGAGGACGGCGAAAGGGTTGTTCAGGAAACCCGTCGCTGGGATGATTCCAAGGGTGCGTCCTACTCCATGAGAAGCAAGGAAGACGCGCAGGATTATAAATATTTCCCCGATCCCGATTTGCCGCCTGTTAAGCTTTCGGATGAATATGTTGATTCAATCAGGGAAAATCTGCCGGAGCTTCCCGATGCCAAAAAAGCACGCTATATGAACGAACTCGGTCTTTCGGAATACGACACGGCAATGATTTGTTCCGATATGGCATATGTTCGCCTTTTTGAACGCACGGTTGAAATCACAAACAGCCCTAAGGACAGCGCAAACTGGATAATGGGCGAGCTTATGAAAATGCTCAATGATTCCCAAACCCTGCCGGAGAATATGAGCTTCAGGCAGGATTCACTCGGCGAAATCATCAATTTGCTTGCAGCAAATAAAATCAGCCGCGATTCTGCCAAAAAGGTGTTTAAGGCAGTGTTTGAGCAGGATGTTGTGCCTGCGGATTATGTTAAGGCAAATAATATGGAATCCGTTTCCGATACGGGTGCCATTAAAGCCGTGGTTGAAGAGGTTATTGCCGCAAACGAAAAGGCGGTTTCCGAATATAAGGAGGGCAAGGATAAATCCTTTAATTTCCTTATCGGTCAGTGTATGCGTGCACTGAAAGGAAAAGCTCCTGCAGCCACGGTAACTCAGGTGCTTAAAGAAATCCTCGGCTGATTGCCCGACCGAATAGGCGGGATTGATTGCAAATCGCTTAAAATATAATACGGTATAAAATAAAGGCTTGAATCGTTTGGAAATCCAAACGGCTCAAGCCTTTTGTGCATCTTATTTTGTCAGTGCACATTCCTTTGTGGCAACATCATTGCTTTTGTTAAATGCGGCATTGTGTTATTGTATGTAATATTTTGCCTGTGCGTTCCAAAGCTTGGCATATTTGCCGCCCGCGCTCAGTAAATTCCTGTGTGTGCCGATTTCAACAAGCCTTGATTTGTCAAACACGGCGATTTTGTCGCAGAAAACACAGCTTGAAAGCCGATGCGAAATATAAATTGCGGTTTTGCTTTGAACAAATGAGTTGAAACGGGTGTAAATCTCATTTTCGGCAATAGGGTCGAGTGCGGCAGTCGGCTCGTCGAGAATGACAACGGGTGCGTCCTTATAAAGTGCCCTGGCAAGCGCAAGCTTTTGCGCCTCACCGCCGGAAATTTCAACGCCGTTTTCGTCCAAATCCTTGTAAAGATAAGTGTTTTCCTTTTGGGGCAGGCGCCCGGCGCGCTCCTTTATATCGGCGTTTTCAAGGCAGGCGTAAAATCTGCCCTTATCAAAATCGCCGTTTGCGCAAACATTTTCTTTAAGTGTGGTTGAAAATATCTTAAAATCCTGAAACGCCACGGAATAAAGTTTTGTAATGCTCTCTTTTGTGTAATCCTTAATGTTTGTGCCGTTTATAAGAATTTCGCCGTCCGTCACATCGTAAAGACGGCACATCAGCTTGATAAAGGTGGTTTTTCCGCTTCCGTTTCTGCCCACCACCGCCCAATGCTCGCCGTTTTTGATTTTAAGATTAACATTTTGCAGCGCGTAATTTTCCGCACCCGGATACTTAAACGAAACATCTTTGAACTCAATCTCAAATCCACCCGACAAATCAAGCGTTCTTTCGCCGTAGGTCATCTCGTCCTCGGTATTCACAATTTCAAAATAATAATTGACAAGCGGCACCATTTCTGCGGTTTTGCCGAAGGTGACAGCCATTTTCATTATGCCGCCGATAATCTGCATAAATGCGCCGCAGTAAAGCACGAGCGAGCCGATACCAAACAAACCGTACAAGCCCTTAACGCCAATGAAAAGATAAATTCCGAAACCGACAAGCGCACCCAAAATTGCAACAAATGAGCTTTGCTTTGCCGTGTTCATTGAGGCTTTTTTCAAAATCTGCTCGCCGTCGGTAAGCAGTCTGTCCGTGGCGGTGTACTCGATTAAAGCCTGCTCCTTATAAATGCGGATTTCCTTGCCGGTATTATAATCGGAGAACATATTAAGAAAATAATAAAAAATTCGATCAAGGCGCGAATACTCGTCGCTCGCCTTAAACCAAGCCTTGTTCATTCTGACGGCTACCACAAGAACAATGACAGCCATAACGGCGATTGCGCCGAAAATCGTGAGTAAAAACGCAGGGCGTTCAAAAAAAGAGTCGCCCGTTTTCTTAAACCCGATTTTAAACAGCGGAACAACAATGACAACGGATATAATCAGCGTCAATGCGCCCGATATAAAATCGCGCATCATCCAAGTGAGCTGAACGAACGAGGAGAAAACTCTGTCCTGCGCCTCGGAATGTTTGTGCACAAGCTCCTTGAACTCACTGCTTTCGAGTTTTTGATACTCGATGCCGAACAGCCTTGACGAAATTCGCTGAAGTTCCTTGTTATACATCAGCGAGCGATAGACAAACTGCATATCGCCGAGATAATAATTGATGAAAAACAGCACCGCATTTATGCCGACAGCCAAGCCGATATAAAGAGCAAGGCTTTTCATACCTGCGCCGCCCTCAAGCAAATCTATAATTTTTGATGCAAACCAAATATTCACAAACGGCATAACCGCAGTAACAAATGCGACAATGACAGAGGTCGGAATAAGGCGTTTTTCAAGGCGATGCATTTCGCGAAATGCCGCAAATACAGTCTTTAGATTTTTCATACTGCCTCGCCTCCGTTCTCCTTATAGTAGTAGCTTTGGACTTGATACATTCTGTAGTACGAGCCTTTGAGCGCCATCAGCTCCTTGTGGGTTCCGCTTTCGGCAATTCTGCCGTCTTTTATAAACAAAATTCTGTCGCAAAAGCGAGTAGACGAAAGTCGGTGAGAAATAAAAA
>CAVFVA010000017.1:0-36263 GCA_963625835.1 Clostridium sp. AF37-5
AGTCGCTTGCTTTACTGTTTTTCCTTACTTTTTTCTTTCGTTTTGCTCATCACTATATCTTTAGGTAAAACTGTGCTCAACTGTTATAACAAGAAAAACTCTTTTGTCCTTTTTTACGATTTCCGCCTGCAAATCCTTGATTATCTGCTGCTTCGATTTTGGGTAATTGTGGGGAATAACCAAATCAAAAATAAAATTGGTGCGCTGTTTTCCGTCAACCACACGAAAATCGTGAAAATCAAATTTTTCGTCGTATTCTTTAATAACTTCGCGCATCATTTCACGGTCGTGGTTTATTCTTTCGTCGTTCACCACAATCGGGTCCATATGAATGCACATGTTTACATTGAGCCTTTTACTTATGATTTTTTCCGTTAAATCAATAACCTCGTGCACTTCAATAATATCTGCATCACTCGGTACTTCGGCGTGGGCAGAGGCTATGATTCTGCCCGGTCCGTAATCGTGCACTATCAAATCGTGAACTCCGAAAATGAATTTTTGCTGCAGCATAATGCTTTCAATTTCTTTCACAAGCTCGGAGTCAGGTGCCCTGCCGAGCAGTCGGCTTGAAATATCCTTAACAATATCCACGCCCGAAATAAAAATAACTATTGCCACAATTATGCCTATTATTCCGTCTGCATAAATGAATTTTGTAAAATGCGAAATCAAAAGTGCGGCAATCGTTGCCGCCGTGGCAATGCAATCGTTAAGTGCATCCTGTTTCACGGCTTTTGCGTTCACATTATCCGTTTTCTTGTATATTTTATCATTAAAAAATGCCATCCAAAGCTTAATGCCGATTGCCGCAATAAGAATAATCAGCGAAATTGCACTGAAATTAACATCCTCGGGGTGCAGAATTTTTTGAATGCCCGTTTTGCCGAGCTCAAAGCTCATTAAAAATATTAAAAAGGAAATTATAAGTGCGCTTATGTATTCTATTCTGCCGTGACCGAACGGGTGCTCGTCGTCCATCGGCTTGTTTGAAAGCTTTGTTCCGACTATTGCTATTATGTTTGAGCTGGCATCCGATAAGTTGTTAACCGCGTCCGCCGTAACGGAAACGGAATTTGTGGCAACGCCAACGGCAAATTTAAACGCACAGAGCAGCAGATTGCAAAAAATTCCA
This sequence comes from Clostridium sp. AF37-5, assembly GCA_963625835.1. GTDB lineage: Bacteria > Bacillota > Clostridia > Oscillospirales > Acutalibacteraceae > Eubacterium_R. The sequence goes on from CAVFVA010000017.1 coordinate 1,136, forward strand.
ACTATGCCGGAAAGTATGCCGTATCCCTCGCGCTTTTTTGCCGTACTCAAATCTTTGTTTTTAAAGTAAAGTTTTATAAGCAATTCGCTCATTTAAGTTATCACCATGCTTTTGCCTTTGCAGTGTTCGGCTTGCACCGAATTTGGCTTCCGAGGCAATGTTTTCTATTATTATATAATAATATCATTTATTAGCGTTGAACACAATAAAAAAATTGCACAGCGTTCCTTTGTGCCGGTGGCTGTGCTTTTTTGCTGTACACAGCCGTTTGTTTGTGCTATAATTTTTTTCGGAGGGTGAATATGAAAAGTTTTATGATTATTAACGGCTCTCCAAGGAAAAACGGCGTTTCAGCCGAGCTTGTTAAGCAGGTTAAGCCGTATTTTTTGGATTGCGAAATTAAAGAATATAATGTTTATAATTTGGCTCCGGCACCTTGCACCGATTGCAAATATTGCGAATACCACGACGGATGTTCAAATCACGACCTTGATATATTTTTTGAGGATTTTGAAGCTGCCGATTATGTGGCTTTTTTCACACCGGTTTACAATAACTTTTTTCCGGCTCCGCTTAAGGCTGTTATAGACCGCTTTCAGCGATATTTTAGTGCGCGCTACAAGCGCGGTGCAAATCCGCCGATTGAAAAGCATAAAAGGGTGGGCGTGGTTATTTCTTCCGGCTCAAATGCGCGAATTGCCGCGGATTTTATGACGAATACCTTGCGCCAGTCTTTCGCCGTGCTAAACGGCGAGGTGTGTGCCAGATATTATATTCCGAACACTGACCTCGGAATGTATACCTTTAATCTCACAGAGCTGCGGCAGTTCATCCACCAGCTTAAGGATTAAATTACAGTATACATTATATATATGTTTCTTTTAGTGCAGAGCAGGCTTGCCCGCTGCGGCAGATATTCTCTGCACTTTTATTTTGCTTGCAACAACATGCCTTTGCCAAGAGTTTTATGATTTGTTAAAACTTAATTTATTATTATTTATTGATAAAAGAGCATTGTTATGCTATAATTGCGTTAATTATTATGGAGCAGTATAGTTAAATGATAATTTTAGGTATAGATCCCGGCTATGCAATAGTAGGTTGGGGCGTTTTGGAATATAATGCCAATAAATTTAAAGTGATTGATTACGGCGCGATAATCACCGAAGCGAAAACGCCTTTTCCGCTGCGTCTTATGGATATTTACAACGGAATGAATAAAATCTTTTCCGACTATCATCCTCAGGTTATGAGCATGGAAAAGCTTTTTTACAATAACAATGCAAAAACGGTTATCGATGTTGCGCAGGCAAGGGGAGTAATAACACTTTCAGCTCAGCAAAACGGCGTGCAAATCGCGGAATATACTCCTTTGCAGGTTAAGCAATCCGTAACGGGCTACGGCAGAGCAATTAAAAAGCAGGTGCAGGAAATGACAAGAATTATTTTAAATCTTGAAAAAATTCCTAAGCCGGATGATACGGCGGATGCCCTTGCCATGGCAATCTGCCATGCTCATTGCAGCGGCAGCCTGCTCGGCGGCTTAAATAATTACAATATTAAGCTGAGATAGCTGTTTGCTTCTTCGGCATTTTTGCATGAAAGGTGCATAATTATTATGATATACAGTTTAAGCGGAAAACTGATTTGTATTTCCGATCAATTTGTTGTTATTGAATGCGGCGGCGTTGGTTTTAAATGCTTTACTTCGCTGAACACGGCAAAAACGGTAGGTTCCGTCGGTTCTTCCGTAAGCCTTTTTACTCATCTTTCCGTTAAGGAGGATGCACTCGATCTCTATGGCTTTGCTGCGCAGGATGAACTTGATTGCTTCAGGCTTTTGATTTCCGTGTCCGGTGTAGGTCCCAAAGCGGCGGTTTCCGTACTTTCGGAACTTTCACCGTCTAAACTTGCGCTTGCAGTTGCCGCAGGTGACGTTAAGGCAATCACCAAAGCAAACGGAGTGGGTAAAAAAATCGCCGAAAGAATAGTTCTTGAATTAAAGGATAAGCTTGCGGGCACCGTAGGCGGTGAAATAGCTGCGGATATCGGCTCTGCTGCCTCGATTGTTGAGGAATCGGCATCAGCCGAGGCGGTTGCCGCCCTTGTTTCTCTCGGCTTCGGGCAGAGCGATGCCGCTGTTGCCGTCGGTTCTATGGATAAATCGCTTTCTGCCGACGAAATGATAAGGCTCGGCTTAAAACAGCTTTCCAAAAATTTATAATGGTGAACAAACATGGATGAAATGGATTTTGAAAACAGAATAGTTTCCACCGAATTTAATCAGTCTGACGGCGATATGGAAAACAGTCTGCGTCCGAAGCAAATGAGCGATTATATAGGTCAGGATAAGGTTAAGGAAAATCTTGCCGTTTACATTCAGGCTGCAAAGGGCAGGGGCGAGGCTCTTGACCATGTGCTGCTTTACGGTCCTCCGGGGCTCGGCAAAACAACTCTTGCCGGCATTATCGCAAACGAAATGGGCGTTAATATCAGGATTACAAGCGGTCCTGCAATCGAAAAGCAGGGCGATCTTGCCGCTCTGCTCACAAATTTGCAAGAAGGTGATGTGCTTTTCATAGATGAAATTCATCGCCTTAACAGAAGCGTTGAAGAAGTGCTTTATCCCGCAATGGAGGACAGGGCACTTGATATAATCATCGGCAAGGGTCCGTCCGCAAGGTCAATAAGGCTTGATTTGCCGAATTTCACGCTCGTCGGCGCAACAACGCGCGCCGGGCAGCTTTCCGCTCCTCTTAGAGACAGATTCGGCGTCATAATGCGCCTTGAGCTTTACACTCCGAAGGAACTTTCAATTATCGTTAAGCGCAGTGCGTCAATTCTCGGTATAGATATTGATGATGATGGCGCGGCTCAGATTGCAGCACGCTCAAGAGGCACACCGCGTATTGCAAACAGATTGCTCAAGCGGAGCCGCGATTTTGCTGAGGTAAAATATAACGGCGTTATCACGCGTGAGGCTGCGGCAGATGCACTTTCAAGAATGGAAGTTGACGAACTTGGGCTTGATGCAATAGACAGAAGACTCCTTACCGCAATGATTAAGAATTATAACGGCGGACCAGTGGGTTTGGAAACGATAGCTGCCGCAATAGGTGAGGAAGCCGTAACAATTGAGGATGTCTACGAGCCTTATTTAATGCAAATCGGTTTTTTAAGCCGCACTCCGCGAGGCAGGTGCGCTTCTCCTGCAGCCTATAAGCACTTGGGTTTTGAGCAGGACGGTCAACAGTCTTTGATGTAAGAATATAGATATTTGCTGATAATATCGGGCATACAAACCGATTTTTAATTTTTTATATTTTGAGAGGATAGTTTTATGGGTAAATTATTCGGTACAGACGGTGTCAGAGGCGTCGCAAACAAAGAATTAACAAATGAACTTGCCATGCAAATCGGTATGGCCGCAGCTGAAATTCTTATAGAGGAATGCGAGGGTACGCCCACCGTTATGATAGGTAAGGATACGCGTGCTTCCGGCGATATGCTTGAGGCAGCTCTTACGGCAGGTTTTTGCTCTGTTGGGGTTAATGTGCTTTCCGTAGGCGTTGTGCCGACACCGGCAATTGCTTATCTTGTGGGCAAGTATAACTGCGCGGCAGGTGTAATGATTTCCGCTTCACATAATCCGTGTGAATATAACGGAATTAAAATTTTTCAGTCCACCGGCTATAAGCTTCCGGATGAAACTGAGGAAAAAATCGAGGCAATTATTCTTGATAAATCATATGAAATAAAAACAAAAATCGGCGGCGATGTAGGTAAAAGAATTTATTGCAAAACTGCCGTTGAGGATTATATAAATCATGTTGTTTCGGCTGCAGAAGTAAGGTTTGACGGACTTAATATCGCAATAGATACGGCAAATGGCTCGGCTTCCGTGTGTGCAAAGGAAATTTTTACTCGCCTCGGTGCAAAATGCCATATGCTTTCGGACACTCCGAATGGCGTAAACATAAATCATAATTGCGGTTCAACACACCCCGAGGAACTTATGGCATTTGTCAAGGCAAATAAGCTTGATCTCGGGGTTGCGTTTGACGGTGACGCCGACCGTATGCTTGCAGTTGACGAAAACGGTAATTTGGTGGACGGTGATAAGATTATCGCAATCTGCGCCGCTCAAATGAAGCAGGACGGAAAACTTGCCCATAATACTGCGGTTGTTACTGTTATGAGCAATATGGGTTTCTTTAAATTCTGTGAGGAAAATGATATCGAGTGCGCAAAAACTGCGGTCGGCGACAGATATGTTCTTGAAAGAATGCTTAAAAAAGGATATAATATCGGCGGCGAGCAGAGCGGTCATGTTATTTTCCTTGATTATGCCACCACGGGCGACGGTGAACTTTCTGCCGTTAAGTTGATAGAAACGGTTGTTAAAAGCGGCGCAACGCTCGGCAACCTTGCTTCGGTAATGACGGTTTATCCCCAGGTGCTCATAAATGTGCCTGTTACTCCCGAGGGTAAGCTTAAATATAATAATGATGAATATATTATTTCTGCTGTTCAGGAAGCAGAAATGGAACTTCACGGCGACGGTCGTGTGCTTGTGCGTGTTTCTGGCACGGAACCGCTTGTTCGTGTTATGCTTGAGGGCAAAGATATCGAGCAAATAACAAAGCTCGGTAATGAAATAGCAGAAGTTGTAAAGGAAAGACTCAGCTGATGAGATACACAAACGATTGGTCTGATTACGAACTTATAGATTGTTCGTGCGGCGAAAAGCTTGAAAGATGGGGCAGCCAAACACTTGTGCGCCCCGATCCGCAGGTTATATGGAAAAGCGAAAAAAAGAATAAGCTTTGGTATTCTGCGGATGCGCGCTATCATCGCTCAAGCACGGGCGGCGGCGAATGGCAGTTTTTCAAAAAAGTGCCCTCGGCATGGAAAATAACTTATAAGGATTTAACCTTTAATATTAAAACAATGGGATTTAAGCACACAGGGCTTTTTCCCGAACAGGCAGTTAATTGGGATTATGTTCGTGAAATAATTCGCTCAAGCGGCAGAAAAGATGTTAAAGTGCTTAACCTTTTTGCCTACACCGGCGGAGCAACGGTTGCCTGCCTTAAAGAGGGCGCTTCGGTTGTGCATGTTGATGCTTCAAAAGGCATGACGCTTTGGGCAAAGGAAAATGCAAAGGACAGCGGCGTTGCAGATAAGCCGGTTCGCTGGATTGTTGACGATTGCATAAAATTCGTTCAGCGCGAAATCAGGCGCGGCAATAAATATGATATTATTATACTTGATCCGCCGTCTTACGGCAGAGGTCCAAAAGGCGAAATTTGGCATCTTGAGGATCAGTTGTATGATTTTGTGCAGCTTGTTGAGCAGGTGCTTTCGGACAGTGCACTTGCCGTGCTGCTCAATTCCTACACAACCGGGCTTTCTGCTTCTGTTATGAAATATATTCTTGATGATGTTATCGTGAAAAAGAAAGGCGGCATTGTGTTTGCGGATGAAATCGGGCTTCCTGTTTCCTCCGGTTCGGGCGTTTTGCCCTGCGGCGCAACTGCTGTTTGGAAAAAGCAATAAATGAGTTTAATCGAATTTCAAAATGTTTCCTTTTCTTACGGCACCGATGAGGGCGAAGAAAGGGTAGATGTTATCGAAAATTTAAATCTTAATATTGAAAAGGGCAGTTTTACGGCAATTCTCGGTCACAACGGCTCCGGCAAATCCACTCTTGCAAAGCTTACAAACGGAATCCTATTTCCGCAGCAGGGCAGGGTTTTGGTTGACGGCGCCGAAACCAAGCCGGACGACAGTATTTTTGATATTCGCAAAAAGGTGGGCATGGTGTTTCAAAATCCCGATAACCAAATCGTTGCCTCCATTGTGGAGGAGGATGTGGCTTTCGGCGTTGAAAATTTGGGCGTGCCGCCTCAGGAATGCCGCAGGCGCGTTGACGAAGCAATGAAAACAGTCGGTATCTACGAGCAGCGGCTTAAAGCACCGCATAAGCTTTCGGGCGGTCAAAAGCAGCGCGTTGCGGTTGCCGGTATTATCGCCATGAAGCCGGAATGTATAGTGCTTGATGAACCAACTGCCATGCTTGACCCGAGCGGCAGAGCCGAAGTACTTGAAACAATTAAGAAGCTGAACAAAGAAGATGGTATCACAGTTGTGCTGATCACTCATTATATGGATGAGGCTGTGCAGGCAGACCGTGTTGTTGTTATGGACGGCGGCAAAATCGTTATGGACGATACACCGCAGAATGTGTTTGATCGGGTAGAGGAGGTTAAGTCCTACGGTCTTGATGTGCCGCAGGCAACTGAGCTTGTGCACAGAATGAAGCTCAGTCCCGAAAAAACTGTTTTAAACGCCGATGAGTGCGTTGACTATATAGTTTCTCTTTTGGAGGATTAGTGTGAAAACCGCGCTAATCAAATTATATAGCCCTCAAAATTTGCTGCGGCATAATTTTGAATCGGCTGAATTCACCGGTTATACCTGTTAAACAAAAACGGGATACTGACGGTGATTTATTGATAAATTGGTTTTTGCCTGAAAGGCTACGGTGATTTTTATGGCTGTATTGTGTTGTGAAAAATTGAATTACCTTTACAGCATCGGCACTCCGTTTGAAACTGCGGCTGTCAGGGATGTTGATTTCAGCGCGGATAAAGGCGAAATGATTGGTGTTATCGGTCATACGGGCAGCGGAAAATCAACTCTTATTCAACATATGAATGGTTTGCTTGAGCCTCACAGCGGCTGTGTTATACTTAACGGTAACGATATTTGGGCTAAAGAAAACAGAAAGCAAATAAGGAATGTCCGTTTCACCGTCGGGCTTTGTTTCCAATATCCCGAATATCAGATATTTGAAGAAAATATATTTAAAGAAATTGCTTTCGGACCAAAGCAAATGGGGCTTTCCGATGATGAAATCGCTTCTCGCGTGCGCAAAAGCATGGAATTTGTCGGTCTTAAAAGCGATATGATTGACAAATCGCCGTTCGATTTGTCGGGCGGGCAAAAAAGGCGCGTTGCGATAGCTTCCGTTATCGCAATGAAACCGCAGGTGCTTATTCTTGATGAGCCTTGTGCAGGGCTTGACCCCAAAGGCAGAGATTCCATTCTTAATATGATTAAGGAATATCAGCACTCAACCGGCAGCACGGTTATTATCGTTTCTCATTCAATGGAGGATGTGGCAAAGCTTTGCACCAAGGTTTATGTTATGAACAGCGGCAAGGTTGCTATGCACGGCAGTGTTGCCGAGGTCTATTCAAGGGGAAACGAGCTTAAAGCCATGGGGCTTAATGTGCCTCAGGTAACCGATATTTTTATCAAATTAAAAGAACGCGGTGTTGATTGCAAGACTGATATTTACACGCTTGAACAGGCTCAGGCTGAACTTGAAAAACTTTTAAAAACGGGGGTGCGCCGTGAGTGATATAACCTTGGGGCAGTATTTCCCCGGAAATTCTTTTATTCACAAAATGGATGCTCGCATGAAAATCGTGCTCACCGTTGCGGTGATTGTTGCGCTTTTTGTGTGCAAAAATTTCTATACTCTTGCGATTGTAACCGCTTTTTCGGTTGCAATAGTGTTTGCTTCCAAAATATCGCTTAAAACGATATTTAAAAGCATTAAACCGCTTGCCGTGATTATTGTTATTACATCTGTTCTTAATCTGTTTTATGGACAGGGCGAGCCTTTGGTAACTCTTTTCGGCAGACTTAAAATTACCGAGGCTGGAATTTGCACGGCAATATTTATGTCTGTCAGAATTATTTTGCTTGTTGTTGTCGGCTCGCTTTTAACATACACAACCACACCCACGGATTTAACAGACGCTATTGAAAGGCTTTTTTCTCCTCTGAAGCTGTTTAAGCTTGATGTCCATTCCGTGGCGATGACAATGACTATTGCACTTCGTTTTATTCCCACGCTTATCGAGGAAATCGATAAAATTACGGCTGCGCAAAAATCGCGCGGTGCGGATCTTGAAAGCGGCAATCTTGTGCACCGGGCAAAGGCTCTTGTGCCGATTCTTATTCCGCTGTTTATTTCTTCGTTCAGGCGTGCAAACGAATTGGCTTATGCAATGGATTGCCGTTGCTATAAAGGCGGCGAGGGGCGCACAAAGATGAAGCAGGTTAAAATGTCCGTAAGGGATTATGTTGCGCTAACATCGGTTGTTGCCCTTTTTGCGCTTGTCATTTATATAAACACTCTTTCGGCGGCGGTAATATGATGAATTATTTAGTATCCGTCGGCTACGATGGCTCTTGCTATCACGGCTGGCAAATTCAAAAAAACGCAATCACCGTTCAGCAGGTTTTTCAACAGGCACTCGAAAAGCTGTGTCGCGAAAAAATCGATATTAAAGGCTGCAGCAGAACGGACAGCGGCGTTCATGCAAATATGTATTGTGTGTCATTTAAATCGAAAAAAGAAATTCCGTGCCCCAATGTGATTACTGGGCTTAATACCTATTTGCCGAAAGATATTGCGGTTTTTGATTGCCGCATTGTGCCACAGGATTTTCATGCAAGATACAGTGTTCATTCAAAAGAATATGTTTATCGAGTTTATAACGGCAAAATAAGAAATCCTTTTTTGCAAAAATATGCGTTTCATTATAAATATCCTATAGATGCCGAATATCTTGATAAAGAGGCAAAGGCATTTATCGGCACTCACGATTTTGCCGCTTTTTGCTCGGCCAATTCAAAGGTTGAAAGTACCGTACGAACGGTTTATGATTTTAAGGTTGAACGCACGGGTGACGAGGTACGCTTTGTTGTCAGTGCAAACGGCTTCCTTTATAATATGGTGCGAATTATGGTCGGCACTCTTTTGTTTGTGAACGAGGGCAAAATTAAAAGCGGCGAGCTTGCAGATGTTATCGAAAGCAAAAACCGCAGCCGCGCAGGAAAAACCGCGCCGCCGCAGGGGCTGTATTTAAATAAAGTTAATTATTAAGTTTCAGTTAATATATATTTCAGTGTGAGTTAATTATTGAGGGTTATTATGGAATCAACTCAGCGTGAAGCAGAAAGAGCGGAAAGAAAAAAAGCAAAAAGCCGCAAGCGTTGGCGTATAGCGTGGGCAATAGTCGGCGTAGTGGTTGCCGTTTTGCTTGTTATGCGTATCGCGGAAACGGATTTTTCCTCTCTTTTGTCAAAGAAAAGCGATTCCGAATCAATTTCGGAAAAAAATAAATATCCTTATGAACTTTCCTCCGGCGGAGATCTTTCGTTCGGAACGGTGGGCAGCGGTCTTTATGTGCTTGACGATACTTCTTTCACCGTGCTTGACACATCAAACGCAAGCCTTGTGCAAACTTTTAATCACGGTTATGCCAACCCCATAATCGAAACTGCAGGCAGTTATTCGTTGCTTTATGACCAAGGCGGCACGGCATACAGACTTGATACGGAGAAAAGCAATGTTTATTCGGATAAAACGGATAATCAAATTCTCTATGCAAGTGCTTCCGAATCGGGCAGCGTTGTTTTGTGCACAACATCTGATTCCGCAAAAAGCAATGTTTCGGTCTATAATAAATCATTAAAGCAAAAAATGAGCTATGATGTTGCAAACGGCTATGTTATTGCCGCTGCTATAGACGGCAGAGGCACGCGTGTGGCTTTTGCTGCGGTTAATTCCGAAAATGCAAAGCTTAAAACCGTTATTTATACAATGAATATTGATGATTCCGAGCCTCTGGCTCAATTTGAATATTATTCCTCAACCGTGCTTGATTTGCATTTTTCGTCAAGTGATTTATTTGTTGTAGGTTCCGATTTTGTAAGCGTTGTTCGCGGTCTCAAAACGGAAACGAAAATTTTTGAGCAGGGCAGTGCTTCAACTGTTTCGTATGATTATGACGGCTCCGATAATTTGATTTATGCTTATTCCGAATATTCCGGCTCTGCTGAAAATAAAATTGCCGTTATAAAGCGCAGCGGTAATGTTAAATCCGTGGCAACGGTTGACTCTGCTGTTAAGGATATATCCGGTTCGTCTTCATATGTCAGTGTTTTGACTGCCGACAGTGTTATAACATATAAAATATCCGATTCATCCGTTAAGCAAAAATATAAGGCAGATGATTCTTACACATCAATCAATCAGGTATCTTCAAAGGTGTTTGCAAAGCGGCAAACTCTTGTTGAACTGATGAGCGATAATCAGGAGTGATTTTGAATATGAATATAAATATTCTTGATGTCGTTCTTGTTTTGCTTGTAGTGGTTTGTGTGCTTGCAGGCTATTTCAGGGGGCTGCTTCGTTCCGTGATATCGTTTGCTAAATATGCAGTCGGAATTCCGCTCGCGTTTTTTTTCGCCGATAAATATTCAACGCAAATTTATAATTCGCTGTTTCGCGAGGCTGCACTGAAAAAAGTTACAGACTCTATTGAGCAGACGGCAAATATAGATTCCGTTGTGTCTTCGGTTAAGGAAAGCGTTTCGTCATTTCCTTTCGGGCTATCCGGAATTGTTGATTTGTCTTTTCTTGATAATATAAACAATTCCACTGCGGCTCAGGCAGTAACGGAAAATGTGCTTGATCCGGTTCTGCTTGTTGTTGTTAAAGCCACAGTATTCCTGCTTGTTTTGCTTGCGGTTGCAATAATATCTTTTTTGATTTCACGCATTGTTAAAAAGCTTGAGGAAAAAGACCGTGTGCCGTTTAAGCATACAAATAAATTTATGGGCGCGCTTCTCGGTGCATTTAAAGGCGTTGTTCTTCTTGCGGGTGTTTGTGCCGCGCTTGTTTTTATGCGTGATTTCGTTTTTGCATCCTCTCAAAATGAATTTGTAAGGCTTGTTGATTCAAGCTCGGTCACAGAATTTATAAATAAAATAAATCCGCTTATCAAACTTGTTTAATGCGGATGCCCTTTGGGCGGAAAGGTTTGCTTTATGAGTAAGTTTAAAGAAAATGTTAATGATCTTTTTAAGGGCTGGAACACGATTCCGAACTGGATGTGCTTTGCCAGAATTGCTTTGATTCCCGTTTTCACCGTTCTTTTCATTAAAGGGCAGTATCTTTGGGGAGTTATTGCAATGATTGTTGCTGCTCTCACCGATGTGTTTGACGGTAAAATCGCAAGAAAATTCAATATGGTTTCAAACCTCGGAAAAATTCTTGATCCCATTGCCGACAAGCTTTCGCAAATGGCAATTGTTATTATTCTTATCGTTAAGTTTTGGAGTAACGACGGCATTGTTAAATATATTTTCTTTCTCTTCATTTTTAAAGAGCTTGTTATGATAATCGGCGGTGCCGTTTTGCTTTCAAAGGGTATGCGTCCCACGGCTGCAGAGATTTGGGGCAAGGTTGCCACGGTTGTTTTCTATGTGTTTATGATAACGATTATTGCTTTGGGCTCTGCCGATTCGCCGCTCGTGGGCGTGTGGTTCTTTAAGCAGCTGCCTCAAGCACTCACCACCGTAATGGTTATAATTTCGGCTTTGCTTGCATTTGTTTCTCTTTTTGGCTATGCGCCCGGCTTTATTAAGCAGATGAAAGAAAACAAGGCGGCTTCAAATTCCGATAATAAGTAAAATAATTAAGGAGTAATTGATGAAACAGCAGATGTGCAGTAAGTGCGGAGTTCGCCCCGCAGTTCTGTTTATTCAAAAGATGGAGGACGGTAAAGTCGTTCCCGAGGGGCTTTGCATTAAGTGCGCCAGGGAAATGAATGTCGGTTCCATAAATCAAATGATAGACCAACTCGGTATTTCTGACGAGGAGCTTGAACAGGCGTCCGAGCAAATGAGCCAGTTTATGGAAAACATGCAGGATTTCGATTTCGGCTCCGTAGGCGAAATGCTCGATCCCGATAATGCCGAGGGTGCGCAAACCTTGCCTTTTGCAAGCCTTTTCGGTAAAAATTCCGATAATGACGGTGAAACAAAAACCGGTAAAGGCTCAAATAAGAAAAAAGGCAAAAAGGGCAGAAAAGAAGATCCCCGTAAATTCCTTAATAATTATTGCAACAATCTAACCGCCAAAGCAAAGCGCGGCGAAATAGACGCCATTATCGGCAGGGAAAAGGAAATTTCACGTGCGATTCAAATTCTTTGCCGCAGAACAAAAAATAATCCCTGCCTTATCGGTGAACCAGGCGTAGGTAAAACCGCCGTTGCCGAGGGTCTTGCAATCAAAATTGCAAAGGGTGAGGTTCCGGCAAATCTTGCCGATAAGGAAATTTATTTGCTCGATTTAACAGCACTTGTTGCCGGCACTCAGTTCAGAGGGCAGTTTGAGGGCAGAATTAAGGGCTTGGTTGACGAGGTTAAGAGCGAGGGTAATATTATCCTCTTTATCGATGAAGTGCACAATCTTGTCGGCACAGGGGACAGTGAAGGCACAATGAATGCCGCCAACATACTTAAGCCTGCGCTTTCAAGAGGCGAAATCCAGGTGATAGGTGCAACCACCTTTAATGAATATAGAAAATATATTGAAAAAGATGCCGCTCTTGAGCGTCGCTTCCAGCCTATTAAAATTGAGGAGCCTTCAGTTGAGGATGCTTACAGAATGCTCGTCGGTATCAAATCCTACTATGAAAATTATCATAAGGTGCAAATGAGTGACAGCCTTGTTTATAAAGCGGTAACCATGTCTGAAAGATATATTACGGACAGATATTTGCCGGATAAGGCAATTGATTTGCTTGATGAAGCCTGCACGTGCGCAAATTTGCGCAATCCGGCGATATCCGAATATCAAATTAAGCTTAAAGAAAAAAATGATTTGCTCGAAAGAATAGACGCCCTTTCTCAGCCCGATCCCGATGAAAACGACGAAATCGATTATGAGCAGATATCTAAGCTTAAAGCCGAAACAATGAAGCTTGACGAAATTTTGCCCGCGCTTGCCGAAAAGGCAAAGGATAATCAGGTGGTTGAAGCCGATTTAGCAAAGGTGGTTTCTCTGTGGACGGGTATTCCCGCCTCAAAAATCGAAGCGGGGGACATTAAAAGGCTTGCCTCGCTTGAAGATGAACTTAAAAAGCATATAGTCGGTCAGGATGAAGCTATTTCAAAACTTGCAGCCGCAGTGCGCAGAGGCAGAGTTCAAATAAGCCCTCGCAAAAGACCGCAGTCGTTTATATTTGTAGGTCCGACGGGTGTTGGCAAAACAGAACTTGTTAAGCAGCTTGCAATGTATCTTTTTGATTCGCCGGAAAGCCTTATTAGGCTTGATATGACCGAATATATGGAAAAATTCAGCGTTTCCAAAATTATCGGTTCTCCTCCGGGTTATGTTGGCTATGACGAAGCAGGTCAGCTTACTGAAAAAGTAAGACGAAAACCCTACAGTGTTGTTTTGTTTGACGAAATCGAAAAGGCACATAAGGACGTTCTTAATATTCTGTTACAAATTCTTGATGAGGGTAGAATAACGGATTCCCAGGGCAGAACGGTTAATTTTGAAAATACGATTATTGTTATGACTTCAAATGCCGGCTCAACTGACACTGCGTCACTCGGCTTCGGTAAATCCGCAAACGATATAAATAAGGATGTTACAATGAAAGCGTTAGAGCGTTTTCTTCGTCCCGAATTTCTCGGCAGGGTTGATGAAGTTATTTCTTTTAATAATCTGTCGTTTGATGATTTTGAAAAAATTGCCCGCATCATGCTTGATGAACTTGTTGAAAGCCTTAAGGATAAGGCAATCGAACTTGTTTATGATGATTCCGTTCCCGTGTTCATTGCCAAGGAGGCATTCGGCTCCAAAAAGAACGCGCGCGGAATACGGGATTGCGTTCGCAGGGATGTAGAAGATTTGCTTGCATCGCAGATTGTTTTTAATCAAGATAGGGAAATTAAAAGATTTACTCTTTTCGCAAATGAAAAAATTCAGGTAAGTATTGATTAAATTTAAAAAAGTACTTGACTTTGCGGCGTTCATTGTATATAATAACTAACGTCGCTGATGCGGGTGTAGTTCAATGGTAGAATGTCAGCCTTCCAAGCTGAACACGAGGGTTCGATTCCCTTCACCCGCTCCATACATGCGTTTGTAGCTCAGCTGGATAGAGCAACCGCCTTCTAAGCGGTGGGTCGGAGGTTCGAGTCCCCCCAAGCGCGCCAATGCTGCGCCTGAGCATCAGCAAACGTTTCTTTTGCTTGCTTGTCAAGCGCAGCGTAATATGGTGGGATTAGTTCAGTTGGTTAGAGCGCCAGTTTGTGGCACTGGAGGTCATCGGTTCGAATCCGATATCCCACCCCACTTTTTCTATCCCAATATTGGGGTGTCGCCAAGCGGTAAGGCAAGGGACTTTGACTCCCTCATGCGTAGGTTCGAATCCTGCCTCCCCAGCCATGCGCCCTGTCTCGGGATAGGGCGATTCGGTTCATTAGCTCAGATGGCAGAGCACTTGACTTTTAATCAAGGTGTCCGGGGTTCGATTCCCCGATGAGCCACCAAGTAAAAAGCATTGATTTCGTTTATTGCGGTTTCAATGCTTTTTCTTTTTGTACTTTTGTTGTTTTTTATTATTCAATTAAGCACTGTATTTCGATACGGTGTTTTTTTATTGCAAGAAATATCAGTAATTGGGGAACAGCCGATTTAAACCGTTCAATGCGAATAGCAAGAACGGAAGGGCATCGTGTGCAATGTAAAGCTGATTTGGATTGTGCTTATCGTGCAAGGCAAATGGGTTGTGATACCGTTAAGCAATGGAACGCAACGCTTGACGGCAAAACAAGAGATTCCCACGCAGCCATTGATAAAGAGTGGAAAGAGCTTGAAGAACCTTTTTCAAATGGTTTAATGTATCCGGGTGACCCAAAAGGCAAAGCGGCGGAAGTAATTAACTGCCGTTGTTCTCTTGATGATGTGCCAAGATGGTATGCACAGCAAGGCGGTTTTAAATATCGGCGTAACAATGAAACAGGTGAAATCATTGAGTGTAAGAACTATGCTGAATTTAAAGAAAAATATCTTAAAGTGTCAAAAGGCCTTTCTGCAAATGGTAATAAAAAGTCTAAAGGTAATGCACCTGAATTGGCAAAGACTATTGATTATAATAATAAAAGCGCTATAATTAAGGAGTTAGATGCTTTTGAAAAAGAATCAATCAATTTGTCTTATGAAAGAAACTGCACAATTACAGCAGATGGTAAGGTGTGGTATCTTGATGGATCTTCAGGTTTTGTTGAAGCAGAACTTATTGAAACTCAAATGGGCGGTTCAAGTCTGAAAGGCTCATATTCATATCATAATCATCCAAAAAATGAGACTTATTTTTCATTTAGCGGAAATGATGTTGGTTTCTTTTTGGAAAAAGGGGAAATCTATTCAAAAGCGTCTGATTATAAATATTTATATATAATGAAGAGAACTAAAGATACTTTATCGTCGAGTTATGAGAATATTATTTCTGAGTTTAATAATATATATAAAACAGATATATATCAAATGGCTTTTGATGGCTTAATAAATATAGATGAAGATGGATATCACGAAGTGATGAAAGCATTATCAAAGAAATATAAATTTGAATATGAAAGGATAAAGAAAAATGGTTAATAAAGAACATCCTGACTATGAAAAATATCAATCAGAATTTTTTGATTTACGCGATAAGATGAATAATGAGATAAGCAAACTTGAAACGCCTCAAATCAAAGGGTTAGACGGAAATGCTACTGTAATTCATAAAAAATATGCGAGAAAAATTAAAAAATTACAACAAAAATACAAACATTTATTTATAAATTAAGCGCTATACAGTAGTATGGCGCTTTTCTTATGCCCAAATTTAATACAGTTGATGAAGCACTTTGCAATTATGCAAGGTGCTTTTTTCATATCTTCACACCTTGACAAGTGAAATAAACTGTCAAAAATTACCCCTCTGATATGGGATATAAACTGTCAGACCGTAAGCGGAAGACACCGCATATAAAAACTTTTTTATAAGAGCTCATAAAAAAGATTTTTGGCGTTCGAGGGCTTCGCCCTCTCGGCTAAAAAACGAAAAGGCAGAAAGGAAAAAGTATGGACTTTTTAAAATCAATTCTCGGTGATGATTTGTTCTCACAGGTTGAAAACAAAGTAAATGCTTATAATTCGGACGAAGCGAACAAAGATAAGCAAATTAAAATTGCAAATTTGGCTTCGGGCGAATATACAAGCAAAAACAAGTTTACCGACCTTGAAACAGAAAAGGAAAATATTGCTTCACAGCTAAGTGCGGCCAATAAGGTTATCGAGGATTTGAGAAAAGCAACCAAAACGGATGAGGATTTGCAGAAAAAGGTTACTGCATATGAATCCAAAATCCAAACCTTAAACGAAGAGCTGAAAGTAACAAAAACCGAAAATGCTTTGAAATTTGCCCTTGTTCAGGCTGGACTCATTTAAATTTGCATTATTGGATGAAAAAGTGTAAAATTATTAGTGAGATCTTGATTGAAAGGGGAGCGAATTCGTGCGCACTGTGCTTTTCGGCGGAGAGAAAATCAGCTATTTTCTTGAGCGAAAAACAGTTAAAAACATTAATCTGCGTATCAAACAAAGCGGCGAAGTTTGCGTTTCCGCTCCGCGTTTTATTTCCGTTGAGCGTATTGATAAATTTGTGCTTCAAAATGCTTCCAAAATCCTTGCTGCAAGGCGGCGGCTTGTGGCGGCACAAGCTTCTGCGCCGCAATTCGTGAGCGGAGATACCGTTTCCGTGCTCGGTAAAAAATATATATTATTTGTTGTTGAGAGTGATGAGTTTTCTTATTCGTTTTGCGGTGATGAATTGCATATGACCGTTAAAAACGGTGCCGAATTTGAAAATCGCAAAAATGCATACGACAATGTGCTTCGTGATGCGGCAGAAAGAGTGTTTCCCGAAATTATAAACAAATGCTATCCTGCTTTTGCGAATTATTGCAAATCCGTGCCGACGCTTAAAATACGAAAAATGAAAGCTCAATGGGGGAATTGCCGCAGTAAAAGCAATGTTATAACGCTTAATTCACGCCTTGCGGCATATGATGAAAAAGCGGTTGAATTTGTTGTGCTTCACGAATATTGCCATTTTATTCAGCCAAATCATTCGCCGGCTTTTTACGGCGAGCTTGAGCGCGTTCTTCCTGATTGGCGAGTTTATGATAAAGTTCTTAAAAATAGGTAAAAAAATTGTTAATTCGTTGACAAACTAATTATTCGGATTTATAATATTCGCAGAACGAAAGTTCAAAATATAAGCCAAACGGCTTCAAGCCGTTATAAATTAATTGGAGGAGATTTATTATGGCAAATCGTTTTGTTCTTAATGAAACAAGTTATCACGGTGCCGGTGCAATTCAGGAAATCGCCGGTGAAGTAAAGGGCAGAGGCTTTAAAAAATGCTTTGTTTGCTCTGACCCCGATCTTATTAAATTCGGAGTAACAAAAAAGGTTACGGATGTTCTTGACGCAGCTTCAATCGATTACGAGATTTACAGCGAAATCAAGCCCAATCCCACCGTTCAAAATGTTCAAACCGGCGTTGCCGCATTTAAGGCTTCCGGCGCAGATTGCATTATTGCCATTGGCGGCGGTTCTTCAATGGATACCGCAAAAGCAATCGGCATCATCATTATGAACCCTGAATTTGAAGATGTTATTTCTCTTGAGGGTGTTGCTCCCACAAAGAATAAATGTGTTCCGATCATCGCTGTTCCCACAACCGCAGGCACTGCCGCGGAGGTAACAATCAATTATGTTATCACCGATACAGAAAAAAACAGAAAAATGGTTTGTGTAGATCCTAAGGATATTCCTGTTATCGCTGTTGTTGACCCTGATATGATGTCGTCAATGCCCAAGGGTCTTACCGCTGCAACAGGTATGGATGCTCTTACTCACGCTATTGAAGGCTATATCACCAAAGCTGCTTGGGAACTTTCCGATATGTTCCACATTAAGGCTATCGAAATCATTTCAAGAAGCCTTCGCAACGCTGTTAACAATACTCCCGAGGGCAGAGCAGATATGGCGCTCGGTCAGTATGTGGCAGGTATGGGCTTCTCAAATGTTGGGCTCGGTCTTGTTCATTCAATGGCTCATCCGCTCGGTGCTGTTTATGACACACCTCACGGTGTTGCCAATGCAATCATTCTTCCCACTGTTATGGAATATAACGCTTCCGCAACCGGCGAGAAGTACAGAGATATAGCAAAAGCCATGGGTGTTGAAGGCGTTGACGAAATGACCCTTGACGATGCAAGAAAAGCTGCCGTTGACGCAGTAAGAAAGCTCGGTCAGGATGTAGGTATCCCGGCAGACCTTAAAGAAATCGTTAAGGACGAGGATGTTGATTTCCTTGCTCAAAGCGCGTATGACGACGCTTGCCGCCCCGGTAACCCGAAGGATACTTCGGTTGAGGAAATTAAGGCTCTTTACCGTTCTCTTATGTAACTGCTTTTTATCCGCTTCGATTTTCGGAGCGGATTTTTTTATGCCATTTTTGTGTTGATGCACTTTAAATGATTTTTGTTTTGCATTTAAGAAAAATGATTTAATGGGCTTTACGGTTTTGTAACTGTTTTGTAAAGTCGCATTTTGTTGAAACGGAAATGTTGTTGTGGTAATATATATAAAGTATGAACATTTTTTATATGTATGAAATTTGAAAGGATGTGTTTGCGTGGATAGAAGATTAGTGGTTATGGATCACCCGCTTATCCAACACAAGCTTTCCGTTTTGCGTGATGTTAAAACGGGAACAAAAGAATTCAGGGATCTTGTAAACGAGATTGCAATGCTGATGATTTACGATGCAACAAGGGATTTGCCGCTTCAGGATAAAGAAGTTCAAACTCCTTGCGGTGTTGCCCATTGCAAAGAGCTTGCAGGCAGAAAATTGGCTTTTGTGCCGATCCTTCGTGCAGGTCTCGGTATGGTTGACGGCGCACTTGCACTTGTTCCGTCTGCAAAAGTAGGTCATATTGGTCTTTACAGAGACGAAACAACTCTTGAGCCTGTTGAATATTATTGCAAGCTGCCCAAGGACATTGAAGAAAGAGACGTTTTTGTTGTTGACCCGATGCTTGCAACCGGCGGCTCGGCAATAGACGCTATCAGCCAAATCAAAAAAAGAAATCCGCGCTCAGTTAAATTCCTTTGCATAATCGCCGCTCCCGAAGGTTTTGAAGCTCTTAAAAAAGCTCATCCGGATGTTGATATTTTTGTTGCAGGTATGGACGATCATTTGAACGAAAACGGCTATATTGTTCCCGGTCTCGGTGATGCCGGCGATAGAATTTTCGGCACAAAATAATTGCCCGAAATATTTAATGCAAAGTAAGTTGTGCCGTTTCGCTGCGGCACAATCCGCTTGCTTTTCGCATTTAATCTTATTTTAATTTGCTTCGGAGGAAAAATAATGGCAAATAAATCTAAAATCAAAATCGGTAAGGACGGCATATATGACGCCCGTGATCTCGGAACCGGCAAAATGATTGTGCTCGGCTTCCAGCATATGTTCGCCATGTTCGGTGCTACGGTAACCGTACCGCTTCTCACCGGTCTTTCAATTTCAACCACGCTTTTGTTTGCAGGTCTCGGCACACTTTTATTCCACTGCCTCACAAAATTTAAAGTTCCTGCATTTCTCGGCTCGTCGTTCGCATTTATCGGCGGCTATCTTGCAGTTGCTCCGCTTCAGGCAGACGGAAGCGGAAATAAGGAATTGCTTCCTTATGCATGTCTCGGTGTTGCTTGCTCCGGTCTTGTTTATCTCATTGTAGCCGCACTTATCAAAATCGTCGGCGTAAACAAGGTAATGAAGCTTTTCCCGCCTGTTGTAACAGGTCCCATCATTATGGCAATAGGTCTCGGACTTGCTCCTTCTGCTGTCAGCAATTGTAAAACGAATTGGTGGCTTGCGGTTGTTGCTCTCGTTCTTGTTATCATATTCAACATTTTCGGTAAGGGAATGATTAAAATTGTTCCTATTCTTTTGGGCATTGTCGGCTCTTATGTCGTTGCTGTTCTCGTCGGCAATGTGGGCGGTGTTGAAAGCTTTGCAATTGACTTCAGCGCAATCAAAGCCGCTCCGTGGATAGGCAATCCTGTTGAATGGTCCTCAACCGTTTTCGGTGGCGTTCACGATAAATCAATCGCAATTTCGGCAATCATTGCAATTGTTCCTATTGCAATTGCCACAATTATGGAACATATAGGCGACATCTCCGCTATTTCGGCAACCTGCAATAAAAACTATATCAATGACCCCGGCTTGCACAGAACTCTTCTTGGCGACGGTCTTGCAACTTCTATTGCTTCTCTTTTCGGTGCTCCGGCAAACACAACCTACGGTGAAAACACCGGCGTTCTTGCCCTTTCAAAGGTTTATGATCCCCGCGTAATTCGCATCGCTGCTTATTTTGCCGTATTTTTCAGCCTTTCTCCGAAATTTGCGGCAGTTATTGAATCAATTCCCACGGCTGTTGTAGGCGGTATTTCTTTCGTGCTTTACGGTATGATTTCCGCTATCGGCGTTCGCAATGTTGTTGAGGCTAAAGTTGATTTCTCCAAGGCAAGAAACACAATTGTTGCGGCAGTTATTCTTGTTGTTGCTCTCGGTCTTACCGACGGTATATCTTTCAAAGTAGGTTCATCAACAATTACACTTACCGCTCTTGCATGCGCTTCAATTGCAGGTATCGTGCTTAACCTTATTTTCCCTGAAAAGGATTTTGACCCCGAACAGGCATTTAAGGCAGACGCTGATTCAAAGCAAATAAATCTTGAATCGGATTACGGAAAAAAGAAAGTTCAAAACGAAGCGGAATAATATAAAATCTGTCAATACTTGTGTATTGGCAGATTTTTTTATAGTGTAACGGTCAAAACTCAGAAAGATTAAACCACATTCTTCTTTGCGGAGTGACCGCCTATTGTGCGAGAGCTTTTCTTTGCGGCATTTTTCGCCGCTTTCATTTCAATTTAAGCCGGTTGTTTGTTGTCGCGGATATTTTCTTTTGACATATATCATCAAATATGTTAATATGAACAATATTATGTTTTCGGAGGTTTGGCAATGTCTGTTGCAAATATATGCATAATAATCGCGATTGTTGTTTATTTGGTTGCAATGATAATAGTGGGTATTATGTGCTCTAAAAAGAATAATAATGTTGATGATTTCTATCTCGGCGGCAGGCAGCTCGGTCCGCTTGTAACGGCAATGAGTGCCGAAGCATCGGATATGAGCGGTTGGCTGCTTATGGGAATGCCCGGTCTTGCTTATCTTTACGGTATTGCAGAAGCTTCGTGGACGGCTATCGGACTTGCAATAGGCACATACTTGAATTGGCTTGTCGTTGCAAAAAGGCTTCGCAATTATTCAAGCAGAATCGGTGCCATAACAATCCCTGATTTCTTCGGAAAAAGATTTAAAGATAACACGCATGTGCTTATGTTTGCTTCGGCACTGCTTATTATAATTTTCTTTATTCCTTACACAGCCTCGGGCTTTTCCACTTGCGGTAAGTTGTTTTCTTCGCTTTTCGGAATGAATTATCATGTTGCCGTTATCATTTCGGCAATTGTAATTGTGCTTTACACGGCTCTCGGCGGCTTTCTTGCTGCTTCCACAACCGATTTTATTCAGTCGATTATTATGACAGTTGCGCTTGTTGCCGTGCTTGTTTTCGGCATAAATGTTGCAGGCGGTTGGGATGCTGTTACCGAAAATGCAAAATCAATACCGCATTATCTTTCACTTACATCCACCACTGACGGGGCAGGCAATATGGTGCCGTTCGGAGGTTCAAAAATTATTTCCACGCTTGCATGGGGTGTCGGCTATTTCGGTATGCCTCATATCCTTCTGCGCTTTATGGCCATTAAAGACCCCAAAAAGATTAAAACCTCAAGGCGTGTAGCCAGCGTTTGGGTGGTTATCGCAATGGGTGTTGCAATTGTTATCGGCATTGTTGGTCTTGCAATGAGCAAAAACGAATCATCCATGGTGCTTGAAGACAGCGAAACCATTGTTGTTGCAATTGCTGCTCTGCTTTCAAAGCACGGCGTTGTTTTTGCATTGCTTGCAGGGCTTGTTTTGGCAGGTATATTGGCTTCAACCATGTCAACGGCAGACAGTCAGCTTCTTGCCGCAGCATCCGCAATCAGCCAGGATTTAATGGTTGGTTCGCTTCGCCTTAATATTTCGGAAAAGATTAAAATGATTGCAGCCAGAGCAACCGTTATTGCTATTGCTGTTCTCGGTGTTGTTTTTGCCTGGAACCCTGATTCTTCTGTTTTCAGAATAGTAAGCTTTGCATGGGCAGGTTTCGGTGCGTCATTCGGTCCGCTTATGTTGTTCTCGCTCTTCTGGAAACGCACAAATAAATGGGGCGCAATGGCAGGTATGATTTCAGGCGGTATCACCGTTATTGTTTGGCACTACGCTCAGGGTGGGATTTTCAACCTTTATGAGCTTCTGCCCGCATTTGTCGTTTCAAGCTTGTTCATTGTTGTTGTTTCCTTGATTACCAAGGCACCTGAGCAGGAAATTATTGATGAATTTGAGGCTGCCAAATCGGATAGATAAAAATATAACCGACTGTTCAAAATACGAACGGTCGGTTTTTTGTTGCTTAATTACTTGTTTCTTTTGTCGGCGCGTCTATCCTTTCGCTTTTTACGGTTTTCATTCCTTGCAGAATTGCGCCTGTTTCTTTGTCCGCTGCGCTCGGATTGGCGATTTTCGCGTCGACTTTTCCTTTTGGCATCGCATTCAAGTTTTTTGTGCTTGATTTCTTCTTTTTCACGTTGTTTTTCATCATTTCTTTGTTCTGCTTTTACCTTTTGCATTTTCGCCTCTTTTTCGGCTTTTTTGCGTGCCCCTTCATCCTTTTCAAGCTGCTTTAGGGTTTCGGATTTTTCGCGGTTCTCGGCAAACTTTTTTGTCGCCGCGTTTAATGCATCCTCAAAATCGGGTAGGGAATAGCTGAGCATTTTTTCAATGCTTATTGAATTTATAAAGCTTGAAATCAAAACTTTTACAGTGTCAGGTATTTCGCTGTTATCGTCATTTACAAGCTTATATAGTTCTGTCAGCGCGGTAATAAGACCTTTGTAATTTTTGACGCTTATATCGTCCACGGTTTTGATTCCGGCTGCCTTTGCAATTTCAAAAAGTTTTTGCACAATGCTTTTCAACTGCTCGGGATTCATTATTTCCAGGCTTTCGGTTAAAGTATCCTCCATATATTCCGAAAGCAGGCTGAATCGCTTTGCTGCTTCAAATTCAGAGCCTTTTAATATCCAGGTAAAAATATTGTGCTGTGCTCCGCCGGAAGCTTCACTTTTGATTATTTTGTTTTTGCCGCCCGGTGACAGCATTCTGCCTACTATAGAATCCTCGGGTAGCAGGTTGTAAACCGATTCGTTTGCCTGCGGCGTAAACATAATTTCGGTCACTTCGTTCGGTAAACCCGGACCGTCATTGTTGTAAACTCTTATAATGTTTTCCTTTTCTTCGTCTCTAAGAAAAAGATATGCAAATATCGCCAGATTTCCGCCCTTGGAATGACCGCCGATGTAATATCTGCCGCCGTAATTTTCGATGGATTCGCTTATGTATTTCAATGCGGTTGTTTGGCTTGTTATCGGAAATTTGTATGCAAGCTCGGCATCTTCGTAAAAGCTTATTATTTTCTCGTCTGTTCCCCTGAATGCTGCATAGTATAAATCATCGTAAATCCTGAATGTAACACCGTAAAACGCCGTTGCCAAATCCTCGCTCACCGTTTCGCTTGTTTTAAAAACGGTTATATCTTTAAAGCGTTTGCTCTTGCCGATTTGCAAAAGCAGTTTTTTCGTCAAATACGCCGGTGTGTTTTTGCTTTCACTGTTTTCCTCGGAAATATCCGTAAGCCGTGAAACTTCGCTGAGCGTTTTGCCTGCGTGTTTTGAAAAATCACAGTATGCAAGGCGGCAAAAAATTGCATTGTCCGCTTCTGTTAAGCCGATTTCGTTAAATTTAATGTCGCCGAATTTCACGGCATAGTCAAAAAGGTTTGCCACGGTAACTCTCCTTTGTGTTTTTTTATGATATTTTACAATATTTCGTTGAAATAAACAATAAGTTTTAACGATTTAAGCTTGCTTTTGGGCACTTGTTTTACACAATTCATAAAAGGTTAAAATTTGGTATCAAAATTCGTCAAATTATTGCAATGCCTGTTACATTAGTTTATTATATCCATATCAATTTTGAAAGTGGTGTAAACAGAATCTTATGGAGCTTTTAAAGCGTAAAATTATTGAAGAGGGCGAGGTTTACGAGGGCAATATCTTAAAAGTTGATTGCTTTTTAAACCATCAGATAGACGTTCCTTTTATGAAAGAAATAGGCAAGGAATTTCACCGCTTATATAAAGATGATGAAGTAAATAAAATTTTAACGATTGAGGCGTCCGGTATTGCAATCGGTTCTATGGTTGCTCAGGAATTCGGCTGTCCGCTCGTTTTTGCAAAAAAGAATAAAACAAAGAATATCGCCGGCGATGTTTATGTAACCCCGGTTGAGTCGTTTACCCACGGCACCACTTACAACGTTATGGTTTCAAAACGGTTTCTCGGAAAAGGCGATAAGGTTCTCATAGTTGATGATTTCCTTGCGGTGGGCAATGCGCTTCGCGGTCTTATCCGTATGGTTAATGAAAGCTGTGCTGAGCTTGTCGGCTGCGGCACGGTTATCGAAAAGGGCTATCAGCATGGGGGCGATGAAATCAGAGCGCAGGGTATTCGTGTGGAAAGCCTTGCGATTATCGAAAGCATGAATGCCGAAACAGGCAATATCATTTTCAGAAATTGATTTCGTTTTAATCAGGTAATGGGCGCGTTTGCGCTTGTTATAAAAATTCCATTTATTAATCGGAGGAAAGTCAAATGAAATTGGCAAAAAAAATCATTGCGGTTCTTCTTGCAGTAGTATTTGTCGGCGCAGTATTTGCCGGCTGCTCAAGTAAGGACAGCTCAAGCACCGCCAAGTCGGATCTTACGGTTGGTTTCATCTTCCTGCACGACGAAAATTCAACCTACGACAAAAACTTTATCACAGCCGCAGAAGAGGCTTGTGAAAAGACCGGAGTAAAAATTCTTAAGAAAACCAATATTCCGGAGGGTCAGGAATGCTACGATGCGGCTGCGGAACTTGTTGACGAAGGCTGCGATATCGTATTTGCAGACAGCTTCGGTCACCAGGATTATCTCCTTGAGGCTGCTAAGAAGTTCCCCGAGGTTCAGTTCCTGCATGCAACCGGCACAAAGGCTCACACAGAAGGTCTTTCTAACTACCACAATGCATTTGCTTCTATCTATGAGGGTCGTTACCTTGCAGGTGTGGCAGCTGGCGAAAAGCTCAATGAAATGATCGATGCCGGCAAAATCACCGCAGATCAGGCTAAAATGGGCTATGTCGGCGCATACACATATGCCGAAGTAATTTCCGGCTATACTTCGTTTTATCTCGGCGCAAAGAGCATTTGCCCGTCCGTAACCATGGAGGTTACCTTCACAGGCTCTTGGTACGATGAAACAGCCGAAAAAGAAGCTGCTCAAAAGCTTATTAACAACGGTTGTGTTCTTATCAGCCAGCACGCCGATTCAATGGGTGCTCCCACAGCTTGCGAAACTGCAGGTGTTCCCGACGTATCTTATAACGGCAGCACTCAGGAAGCTTGCCCGAACACATTTATCGTTTCTTCAAGAATTAACTGGGCTCCTTACTTTGAGCATGCAATTGAATGTGTACAGAATGGTAAAGATATCGAAGCTGATTGGACAGGTACTCTTGAAACAGGCTCTGTTGTTCTTACCGATGTAAACACAAATGCCGCTGCTGCAGGCACTCAGGAAGCTATCGACGCAGCTAAAGCTAAGCTTGAATCCGGTGAACTTCATGTATTTGATACATCCACATTCACCGTAACCGTAACCGCAGACAAGAATGTAAACGCTACGGTTGATTCTGAGGGTCACCTTACAAGCTATATGGCAGATGTTGACACAGACGAGGCATATACTGCAGACACAGAAGCTGTTTCGGACGGTTATTTCCATGAGTCCGAATACCGCTCCGCACCTTACTTTGATCTTCAAATTGACGGTATCACTCTTCTTGATACTCAATTCTAAGCTGAATAATTAAGTTATAATATTGTCCGTGGCCGATGAAAATCGGCCGCGGTATAATATTTTAATATATTATTTAAAAATTCCACGGAGGGCATGTAATGAGCGAATCTCTTGCTATAGAGCTCAAAGGCATCACAAAAGTCTTCGGCTCAATCGTTGCCAATAAAAATGTTAATTTGCAGGTAAATAAAGGCGAAATCCTTGCAATTCTCGGCGAAAACGGCAGCGGTAAAACCACTCTTATGAATATGCTTTCGGGCATTTATTTCCCCGATGAAGGGCAAATATTCGTAAACGGCGAAGAAGTTGTAATCAAATCTCCCAAGGATTCTTTTGAATGCGGCATCGGAATGGTTCATCAGCATTTTAAGCTTGTGGATGTTTTCAATGCAACTGAAAATATCGTTTTGGGTGTTAATGACGGTAAAAAATTCAATCTTAAAGAAGCAGAAAAAAAGGTTCGCGAAATTACCGATAAATACGGCTTTGAAATTGATTTAAACAGAAAAATCTATGAAATGTCCGTATCCGAAAAGCAAACCGTTGAAATTATCAAAGTGCTTTACAGGGGCGCCGATATACTTATCCTTGATGAGCCCACGGCCGTTCTTACTCCGCACGAAACAGATAAATTGTTTGATGTTTTGCGCAAAATGCGTGCAGACGGCAAATCAATAATCATAATCACTCATAAGCTTCATGAGGTGCTTGCGCTTTCGGACCGCGTGGCGGTTTTGCGCAAGGGTGAATATATCGGCACTGTTGAAACAAAAGAGGCAACAGAGCAATCGCTTACCGAAATGATGGTAGGCAAAAAGATTTCGCTTAATATTGAAAGAACAGAGCCTGTTAATCCTGCGGATATGCTTATGGTTAAGAATATTTCCGCAAAAAATTCCGAGGGCAGAATGATTCTTGACGATATTTCGTTCACTGCCAAGGCAGGCGAAATACTCGGTATTGCAGGTATTGCCGGCA
This sequence comes from Clostridium sp. AF37-5, assembly GCA_963625835.1. Taxonomy (GTDB): domain Bacteria; phylum Bacillota; class Clostridia; order Oscillospirales; family Acutalibacteraceae; genus Eubacterium_R. The sequence continues at coordinate 28,257 of CAVFVA010000017.1, forward strand.
GCGGTCAAAGAGAAATGTTAGAAGCTGTTGCCGGTCTTCAAAATCTTGAATCCGGCGAAATATTCTACAATACGCAAACCGGCGAAACCGTTAATCTTCGAGATAAAACTCCTACTCAAATTCGTGAACTCGGTGTTCGTCTTTCGTTTGTTCCCGAGGACAGACTCGGTATGGGACTTGTCGGCAATATGGATATTACCGATAATATGATGCTCAGAAGCTACAGAAAAGGTCATTCGTTGTTTGTTGATCGAAAAAATCCCAAGGACCTTGCCGAAAACATAATTCAAAGCCTTGAGGTCGTAACTCCCGGCACGGCAACTCCGGTTCGGAAGCTCTCCGGCGGTAACGTTCAAAAAATACTCGTCGGCAGGGAAATTGCGTTAAACCCCAGGCTGCTTATGGCGGCTTACCCGGTAAGGGGTCTTGATATTAACTCGTCTTATATGATTTATAATTTGCTTAATAAGCAAAAGGCAAACGGTGTTGCCGTAATCTTCGTAGGCGAGGATCTTGATGTTCTTGTTGAACTTTGCGACAGAATTCTTGTTATGAATTCCGGCAAGATAACCGGTATAGTTGACGGTCGCACAACCAGCAAAGAGGAACTTGGTTTTCTCATGACCAAAACAGAAAGTAAGGAGGAGCAGTAATGGATAAAAAGCAAAAAAAAGTTCATGAGCCGCTTTTCCATATTGCAAAGCGCGCGCATATTTCCGGCGGTAAAGCTTGGCTTATTCGTATCCTTTCAGTTTTGGCTGCGCTTATCATTTGCGCAATTGTTACAATGCTTTTAACGGGCGAAAATCCCATTTCGGTTTATGCCACAATGTTTGAGGGTGCATTCGGAACCGAAAGAAAAGTCTGGAAGCTTTTGCAAAGCCTTGCAATGCTGCTTTGCGTTTCGCTTGCTTTGACCCCCGCGTTCAAAATGCGATTTTGGAATATCGGCGGTGAAGGTCAGGTGCTCATCGGCGGTCTTGCAACCGCTGCATGCATGATTTTGCTCGGCGATAAGCTTCCAAACGGTGTGCTTATTTTGGTTATGGTTGCCGCAAGTATTCTTGCAGGCGCTGTTTGGGCCCTTATTCCGGCTGTTTTCAAAGCAAATTTCAACACGAATGAAACACTGTTTACCCTTATGATGAACTATGTTGCAATCCAGGTTGTTTCGTATTTCAGTATGTATTGGGAAAATCCAAAAGGTTCGGGTAAAATCGGCGTTATTAACGGCAGTTCGTCTGCAGGATGGTTGCCAACAATCGGTGATTATGATTATTTACTGAACATTATAATTGTTTTCGTGCTCACAATTGCAATGTATATCTATCTTAAATACAGCAAGCACGGCTATGAACTTTCGGTTGTTGGCGAATCCGAAAACACTGCAAAATATATCGGTATCAATGTTAAAAAAGTTATTCTCAGAACTATGTTTCTTTCGGGCGCGGTGTGCGGTATTGCCGGCTTCCTGCTCGTAAGCGGCACGGATCACACAATTTCTTCCTCAACGGCAGGGAACAGAGGGTTCACGGCAATCATGGTTTCCTGGCTTGCCAAGTTTAATCCGATTTATATGATTCTCACTTCGTTTTTGCTTGTTTTCCTCAATGCCGGTGCAAGCCAAATTTCAATGGTGTTTAATCTTAACGAATCATTTTCCGATATTATAACCGGTATCATTCTGTTCTTCATCATAGGCAGTGAGTTCTTCATTAACTATGAATTAAGGTTCAGAAAAGCAAATAAGGAGGTAAAGTGATATGTTTTCTTCACTCATAACCTTTCTTCACAGAGCCATAATGCAGGGTATTCCGCTTCTTTTCGGCTCAACCGGCGAAATAATGACGGAAAAATCCGGCAACCTTAATCTTGGTATTCCCGGTGTTATGTACATAGGCGGTATGAGCGGCGTTATCGGCGCATTCCTCTATGAAAATTCTCTTGAATCAAAAGCAGACGCCGTGCCGTTTCTTGCGGTTTTGATTCCGCTTCTTTGCTGCATTCTCGGTTCGCTTTTGGCAGGACTTATCTATTGCTTCCTTACGGTGACGCTCCGTGCAAACCAAAATGTTACAGGTTTGGCGCTAACCACATTCGGTACGGGATTCGGCAACTTCTTCGGTGGCTCGCTTATCAAAATCACAGGCTCCGATGTTCCTTCCGTTGCTCTTACCACAACAAGCGGCTTTTTCAGAACAACTCTTCCCGGTGCGGAAAGCACGGGATGGTTCGGTCAGCTGTTTCTTTCTTACGGTTTCCTTGCATATGCAGCCGTAATTATTGCTGTTGCCTGCTCATTCTTCCTTAATCGCACAAGAGGGGGTCTTCATCTCAGGGCTGTCGGTGAAAATCCGGCAACTGCAGATGCTGCCGGTATCAATGTTAATCGCTCAAAATATTTTGCAACTTGCCTCGGCAGCGTTATTGCCGGTTTCGGCGGTCTTTATTATGTTATGGACTATGCAAACGGCGTTTGGTCAAACAACGGCTTCGGCGACAGAGGTTGGCTTGCAATCGCACTTGTTATCTTTGCTATTTGGCGTCCAAACCTCAGCATACTCGGCTCTATAGCCTTTGGCGGACTTTATATCGTTTATCTTTATGTTCCGGGTGCACTTCGCACTCAGGAGCTTTATAAGATGATTCCTTATCTTGTAACTATAATCGTTCTGATTTTTGCAAGCGTTAAAAAGAAAAAGGAAAACCTCGGCCCCGCGTCGCTCGGTTTGTCTTATTTCAGAGAGGATAGGTAAATTTATGCTTCAGGATATTGATAATATTCTTGTGTCCGAGCAGGAATTGCGTGATATTAACGCAAGGCTTGGTGCACAAATCACAGAGGATTTTAAAGGAAAAAATCTGCTTGTTCTCGGTATTCTCAAGGGCTGCGTGTTCTTTATGACAGATCTTGTTCGCCATATCAATTTGCCGCTCAGTATTGATTTTATGTCTGTATCATCCTACGGCAGCGGCACGGAATCAACCGGCCGTGTGAAAATCACAAAGGATATTGATATTGACTTGGCAGGCTATGATGTTTTGATAGTTGAAGATATATTGGACAGCGGCAGAACGCTTAAATATGTTTCCGAAATTCTCAAAACCCGCGGTGCAAATTCCATCAGCATAGTAACTTTGCTTGATAAGCCCGAAAGGCGAGTGGCGCAAATTACTCCCGACTATGTCGGCTGTGATGTGCCGGATGAATTTGTTGTGGGTTACGGTCTGGATTATGATCAAAAATACAGGAATTTGCCATATATTGGCTCTCTTAAAAGAACTGTATACGAAAAATAATTAAATATCGTAAAATCATTCCGCCGTGTTATTTGAAAAGAGTAACACGGCGGCTTTTTTTATTCCATTTTACTCTTAACAATGTGATTTTTGTAAATATTGACCACTCTTTTAACTCCTTTTTTGTAATAAATATTTTAAATAATATAAAAAAGATATTTATTTTGTAATAATTTAATGCTATAATATTACAAATATGCTGGAGTATAAGGCGCACTTTGCAATCGAGGGGGGTTAAGGCTTGAAGTATTTAAAAATTATTGCCGCCGTTGCGGCGATGTGCCTGTTGTTCTCAGGCTGTTCCTTTAGGATTGCTTCTTCGGTTGATGAACTGATTTCTCCCGTTTCTCCGCAAGGGGATGATGCTGAAATTCAAAATGCGCTTTCTTCATATGCAGGCGGCGGCTTCAAATTAAAATCCCCGATAAGCGGCAAATTCACCACGGCGTATAACCTTTTTGACGCAGACGGCGATTCACAAAATGAAGCAATCGTGTTTTATGAGCCTTCGCAGCATCCCGGCAGGCTTGATATGGCTGTTATTGATAAAAAAGACGGTAAATGGTCTGTTTCTTCAAATATTGAAACAGATAATGCCGAGGTTTATTCACTCGATTTTGCCGATTTAAACGGTAACGGCGATAACGAATATATTGTGTTGTGGAATGTTATGGCAAATGCTGCAAGTCATTCGCTTTCCGTTTATACTTCGGATTCGGGTGATTCAGGCTCGCTTTCGCAAATCGGCAAAAGCATTGTTATGAATGATTATATTGCTGCCGATTTAAACGATGACTCGGTTAATGAACTCACAGTGTTTTCTATCGATTCCGGTGACTCCGTTTCCGCAAGTGCCGTTTTGTATTCATATGCAAACGGCGATGCAGAAATTCTCGGCAGAACAAAGCTTGACGGGCATATAAGTTATTATAAAAATATAAGTTCCGAAACAAAAAACGGTCGCACCTATGTTTATGCGGACGCCGTTAAATCAAACGGAACACAGATGCTTACTGAAATAATTTATTGGTCGGATAAATACGGCACGATTATTTCTCCGTATTACAGCTACACAACAGGAATCACCAAAAGCACCACAAGATATTCGCTGCTTTCTTCAATGGATATAAATGACGACGGTGAAATTGAAATTCCGCTTGACGCTGATTTCGACGGTTTGCCGGAAAATGTTTATGCCGTTGAATGGAATAAATATGACGGCAATGTTATGAGTAAAATTTGTCATTCGCTTGCCGTTGAAAAGGATGAATATCAGCTCGTTATTCCCGAGGAAATGTTTACGGATATATCAGCGGAATACAATGCCGAGGAATCCAAACTTTCGGTCCTGGATTCCGGCGGAAACATGATTTTTGCCGTTGCGTGCGTTACGAGCACGCATTACTCAGAAAATGCCGGCGATTATTCCGGCTATACCGAAATTATGAATGAATCGGGTTATATTTATCTTGCAGATTGTAATTCCCGATCCGATATGCGGCTTTACGCTTCGGATTTAAAAACAATGATAAAATCTTATTAAGGAGAACAGATTATGAAAAAAGTGCTTGTTGCAGAGGATGAAGAATCCATTCGAGAATTCATAGTCATCAATTTAACAAGAAGCGGTTACGAGGTTGAGCAAGCTGAAAACGGCGCGGTTGCGCTTGATTTGTTTTCAAAAAACGAAAGTTCATTTGATGTTGCCATTCTCGATATTATGATGCCCGAGGTAGACGGCCTTACCGTTTGTAAAGAACTTCGCAAGCGTTCCTCGGATCTCGGTATTATTATGCTTTCCGCAAAAACTCAGGAAATGGATAAGGTAACCGGGCTGCTTGTCGGGGCAGACGATTATGTTACCAAGCCGTTTTCTCCCAGTGAGCTTATGGCGCGTGTAGACGCTGTTTACCGCCGTGTTGAAATGACAAGGGGTTTTCGTAAAAGCGACTCTCAGCTCGACACTATTGTGCTTGATGAATTTGAGCTTAATTTAAGAAACCGCACGCTTTCAAAGGCGAAGCAGCTTATTGAACTTACTCAGGTTGAATTTCAAATAATTGAATATTTCTTCAAAAATCCCAATGCGGCACTGAGCAGAACGGATATATTAAAGCAGGTTTGGGGAAATAACTATTTCGGCGATGAAAAAATAGTTGATGTAAACATTCGCCGCCTCAGAATGAAGGTTGAGGACAATCCTTCCTCACCCACAAGGCTTGTAACAATATGGGGTCTTGGGTATAAGTGGATAACAAACAGCAAATAATCGCGAAAGTCAGAGTTGTAAATGAAAAAGAAAATGCATGAAAAATTTCATAGCTTAAAGGTTGACGGGCTCACAAAAAGATGGCTGCTCAATATCATTCTTGTTGTTCTTATTGTGCTTGCCGTTGCTTTCTCCGTAGCGTGCGTAACCGTTAAAAGCTATTATTACAACTCTGTCGAAAATATTTTAAAATCCGGTGCCTCCACCAATGCCGTCAATTATTTTTCAAATAATCTCGATTCCGGCACATCGCTTGAAAATTCAGCAGTTAAATTTATAGATAATTATGCCTATAAGGAAAAAACAACTGTTTGGGTTATAGATAATAACGGCAAGGTGCTTGCTTCTTCAAACGGTTTTTTGGTCGGCAACACAAAAATGGAGGATTATGACGCCGCAAAGAGTTCTGCTTCCGGAACGGGCAAATTTATTGGTAAAATTTACAACGGCGGCGATAAAGTGATGGCAATCACGAGGGTTATTCAAAATTCCGCCGGTGCCAATGTGGGTGCTGTTAGGGTTATGACGAATATTGAAGATGTGGACTCCCAAATATTCACGGTAATATCAATATTGCTTGTGCTTGTTCTGTTTGTGTTTGCAATAATTTTGCTTTCAAATCTTTTCTTTATTCGCTCAATCATCATTCCCGTTAAGCAGATAACCAAAACAACTAATGAAATTGCAAACGGCAATCTGAATGCCAGAATTGAAAAGAAATACGATGATGAAATCGGCATTCTGTGCGATTCAATAAATTCAATGGCTTCCGAAATTTCAACTGCGGATAAAATGAAAAACGATTTCATTTCAACAATATCCCACGAATTGCGAACTCCGCTTACATCAATTAAGGGTTGGGGCGAAACACTTTATTACAGCCAAGACACGGAGCGTGATGAACTTACTTCCAAAGGTTTGCAGGTTATTGTTAAAGAGGCAGGCAGGCTTGAGGGGTTTGTTGAGGAATTGCTTGATTTCAGCAGGCTTCAAAGCGGCAGGATGACTCTTCGCCTTGTTAAAACAGATATTTTTGCCGAGCTTGACGAAACTGTGTTTACATTCTGTGAACGCGCCTTGCGCGAGGGAATTGAGGTGCGCTACAGTATTCCCAATCTTCCGGCTCCTGCCGACGCAGATCCAAACAGGCTCAAGCAGGTGTTTATGAATATTCTTGACAATGCCTTGAAATATTCTCGTGCACCAAGCAAAATTTTTGTTAAGGCTGAATTTACAATGCTTAATCAAAGCAATGCGGTTAAAATTTCTATAGCCGATCAAGGCTGCGGAATTTCCAAAGAAGATTTACCTCATGTTTTCGACAAATTTTATAAAGCGAATGTTTCCGTGCGCGGCTCGGGAATCGGTCTTGCTGTTACAAACGAGATTGTTAATCTTCATAAAGGCAAGCTTGAAATAGACAGTAAAGAGGGCCGCGGCACTCTTGTTACAATATATCTTCCGATAAACAGTGCTCCCACAAAAAAAGAAATCGATATGGCAACTTCGGGTGAGCAGCAGGTTACCGACGAGGATATAAATTTGAAAGGTGATAAATCGGATGAGCAAAAAAACTCATAAAACCTCCGTCGGCGGGCAAGCACTCATTGAGGGTGTTATGATGCTCGGTCCAAAGGGAACCGCAACCTCAGTTCGCAAGCCGGACGGCGAAATATTAACCGAATATCACGAGGTTAAGCACGCACGCGATAAGGCTAAAATATTAAATTGGCCGATTATCCGCGGCGTTGTAAACTTTGTTGAATCGATGATTATCGGTTATAAAGCACTTATGTATTCTGCCGAGGTATCCGGAATGGAGGATATCGCGGATGAGGATATGAATAAATTTGAAAAATGGATTTCGGATAAATTCGGCGATAAGCTTATGGATTTCGTCGGCTTGCTCGGAACCTTTTTTGGCTTTGCACTTGCAATTTTGCTTTTTGTTTATTTCCCGGTTTTGTTTTTCAACAAGGTAAATCAATGGAGCGGCGGTTCAATCACTGATTATCAGGGGCTGATCGAGGGCGTTATAAAAATCGTTATCTTTGTGGTTTATATGGCTGCAGTCAGCCAAATGAAAGATATTAAGCGTATGTTTATGTATCATGGGGCAGAGCATAAATCCATTGCCTGTTATGAATCGGGTTTGGAACTGAATGTTGAAAATGCCGCAAATTGCACCAGATTTCATCCCAGATGCGGCACTTCGTTCATTTTCGTCGTTCTTATTTTCAGCATTATTTTTTACACGATTATTGCAAAAATTTTTCCGCAAATTGCTGCAGTTCGCGTGCTTTGGATGCTTCTGAAGCTCGCATTTCTGCCTGTTTTGATGGGTATTTGCTATGAATTTATAAGATATGCCGGCAGGCATGATAATCTTTTTGTTAAAATAGTTTCCGCACCCGGTTTGTGGATGCAAAGAATTACTA
>CAVFVA010000017.1:36273-45370 GCA_963625835.1 Clostridium sp. AF37-5
CCTGATATTTTAGAGGTGGGAATAACTGCCCTTAAGGCGGTTATAACCGACAATCCCGAGGATGATGAAATCAAGTGAATTTAAAAGAGGCATACGATTATTCAAAGCTGTTTCTAAGCGGCAATAATATTGATGAGGCTGATTTTAAGGCACTGTGTGTTGTCTGCTCATTGGCAGGAATTAAAAACAATCAATTTGAATTTCATCGCAATGATGTTGTTGGCAATAAAAAGCTTGCCGATATGCTTTGGAAATTAAAAAGCGGCGAACCGCTTCAATATGTTATAGGCAAATGGGATTTTTACGAATCTGAATTTTTCGTCGGCCGCGGTGTACTTATTCCTCGACCCGAAACGGAGGAACTGACCGATGCCGTAGTCAGTGTTGCGAAAAAAATTAAAAATCCCGTTGTTTACGATTTGTGCTCAGGCAGTGGCTGTATAGGGCTGAGCGTTGCAAAGGCAGTTCCCGTTGCAAAGGTCTATTGCGTTGAAAAAAGCGACGCGGCATATGAATATCTAATCAAAAATTCACACATTGCAAAAAATGCCGTTCCGATTAAGGGCGATATATGCAAACCTGAAGAAATAATCAAAGAATCGGCTGATATTATCGTCTCGAATCCGCCTTATGTCAAAACCGCGGATATCAAAAAGCTTCAAAGTGAGCTTTCATATGAACCTGAAACCGCACTCGACGGCGGGGCGGACGGTTTGTTTTTTTATAATGTTATTGCGGATAAATGGAAAAGCGCGTTAAAACCCGGAGGGAAGCTCTTTTTGGAAATAGGCGAGGATCAGGGCAAACCGGTTTCCGATATTCTTGCGAAATTCGGTTTTAAAAATATTGAAGTTAAAAAAGACATTTATCAAAATGTCAGAATGGCGTTTGCCGAAAAATAACTCTGCCTCAGCGGCGTGAAAGGCTTTTTTATATGAATAATTTTAGTATTTCAATTCTCGGCGATATTTTCAAAGGAAATTATATAGAAGCAATTATAACCGTGGTGGCAAGAATGTTTGTAGTTTTCTGCTGTTTGCCCGTGCACGAGCTTGCACACGGATGGGCTGCCTATAAGCAGGGGGACGATACTGCAAAAAAACTCGGCAGGCTTTCTTTTAATCCGTTTTCGCATCTTGACCCCGTCGGCACGGTTATGATTTTCCTTTTCGGCATCGGCTATGCCAAGCCCGTGCCGATTAATCCGCTTAAATTTAAGGACTATCGCAAGGGCACTGCACTTACCGCACTTGCAGGACCGCTTTCAAATCTTGTTATGAGCTTTATTTTCGCTTTTATAGGCTCGGGTCTTGGTAAGATTGCCGGCACAAGCACTGCTATGTATCTTTTGGTGCTTTTTTTCTCATTCGCTGCTAATATCAATATCGCTCTTGCCGTTTTCAATCTTTTACCGATTCCTCCGTTAGACGGTTCGCGTGTGCTTGCTGTTGTTTTGCCGGATAGGGCATACGAAAAATATTTTCGATATGAACGCTATATAATGATTGCGCTTATGGTGCTTCTTTTCACGGGCGTGCTTGATACTTCGCTTTCTTTGCTCAATAACTTATTTCATAATTTTGTGTATTTCCTGCCGAATATTATTTTCGGAAATTGAGGTTAAATGGAACAGATAAATTATAAATTAGAGGTGTTTGAAGGTCCTATGGATCTTTTGCTTCACCTCATCAGTAAGCATAAATTGAATATAAACGATATTCCGATTGTGGAACTGGTCAATCAGTATCTTGATTATGTGCGCCAAATGGAAAATGCCGATTTTGATGTTGCCGGCGATTTTCTTGAAATGGCGGCAAGGCTGATTTATATTAAAACGGTTTCGCTTCTTCCAAGGCAGGAGGAGGCAGAGGAACTTAAAAGGGAACTCACCGGCGAACTTATAGAGTATCGCGATTGCAAAATTGTGGCAGAAAAGCTAAGCCACAGTACCGAGGGGTTTGACCGCTTTGTGCGTGACCCTCAACCCGGCTATATCAATTATGATTATGAACGCTTTCATGAGGGCGAGGAACTTCTTAACGCCTATATTTCCGCCGCAGGCAGGGCACAGCGTAAACTGCCGCCGCCGCTTGATTCATTTAAGGTTATCGTCGCAAGAAAGTTTGTGAATGTTGCCTCAAAGGTGGGCGGTGTTATCGAAAAGCTTAAAGCAAAGCGAAAAGTAAAGTTTTTAAACCTTTTTGAGGATGCTCAGTCTAAAAGCGACCTTGTGGCAACCTTTCTTGCCGTGCTTGAGCTTGCAAAAACAAAAAAAATCGTATTAAACGGTTCCATGCAGGATATGGAAGTCAGCATTTCCGAGGAGGGCGAAGGCATTGAAAACTGAAAATAATATAATCGGCAAGCTTGAAGCAATGCTTTTTGCCTCCGGCGAGCCTGTTGAAGCCGCACGCCTTGCCGAAGTGCTTGAACTTGATGTGGAAAACATCACAAAAATGCTCTCTCATCTTGCCGATACATATGATGAAAAAAACAGCGGCATTCAGCTCATTAGGGTGGACGGTAAATACCAGCTTTGCACGCGTGAGGCTTATGCCGACGATGTGCGTAAGCTGCTTGAAATCAAAAAGAATACTCCTCTTTCGCAGGCGGCGTTTGAGGTTCTTGCAATCATTGCATATAATCGCACAGTTACCAAAAGCTTTATAGAGCAAATCAGGGGCGTTGATTGCTCGGGCTCAATCTCAAATCTTGTGCAAAAGGGCCTTATTGAGGAAAAGGGCAGGCTCGATCTTCCCGGCAGACCGCTTGTTTATGGCACTACGGATAGATTTTTGCGTTGCTTTTCGCTCAATAGCCTTGATGATTTGCCGGATTTACCCAAACCCGAGGAAGAAGATAAAGAAAATTCGCAAACCACCTTGTTTGATGAAGAAAAAAATGCTACAATGGATACGGAAATTCTTGAATCGGGGGATGATGACGAAGAATGACGGCTTTAATAGTTATCGCGGTAATCGTTGTTGTTATTGCGCTTATTTTGTCTCTCTCCGCCACCGTCACGGTTGTTTACGATAATAAATGGCGCACCACAATCAGTGTGCTGTGGATAAATAAGGATGTTGAGCTTTCCAAAATTCTCACTTTCCTCCTTTTTCCGCAGGAAAGTGCGCAAAAGGTTAGAGACGAGGCTAAAAAAAAGTCCAATAAAAAGGCAAATAAAAAATCCAAGGCTGCAAACAAACCGTCACAGCCTGTTCAGCCCGAAAAAGCTGCTCAAAATGTGGATGCACAGAGCGCTTCGGTTTCTGTCAGCGCAAACTCAGCCGAGCCCCAAGCGGCGCAGTTGCCAACCGACGAAAAAAATAATAAAGCCGATAAAAACAACACCGATAAAAAACAGGCAAAGCCTGCCGAGCAAAAGAAGCCCAATTTTATCAAAAATATTTGGGATAAGGACGGCATTGTCGGCATAATGCTTTTCGTTTCAAATATGGTTGAAAGTGCATCCGGTGCTGTCTCAACTCTTTTTAGGGGCTTCCATATTTATTCGCTGTATGTTAAAATATTGGTGGGCGGCGGCGATGCCGATTCTATCGCCCGTGCCTATGGCAAAATTTGTAAATATTATTACCCCTTAAAGGGCGCAATTATAAACGGCATGAAGGTTGATAATTATAACGATTGGATTGCCCCCGATTTTATAATGCCGCAAAATGAATACGGCTTGCAATTCATCGGCTCGCTCAGCGTGGGCACAATATTGCATGTGGCTCTTTCCGCAGGTAAAATATTTGTTGTTAATCTTATAAAAGATAAATAATTGTTTGTTCAGATTAAATAATCTTTAAGGAGATAAAAAAATGAAAGAAACACCGGTAAACAAAATAATGGAAAACACCCTCGAAAAAATGAGGGAAATGGTTGATGTTTCAACTATTATCGGCGATCCCATTCAAACGGGCAACACCACGCTTATTCCCGTTTCCAAGGTATCGTACGGCTTCACCAGCGGCGGCACCGATTTGCCGTCCAAGCAAAATGCTGAGCTGTTCGGCGGCGGTGGCGGCGGCGGTATCACGATTTCGCCCGTTGCTTTCATCGTTATTCAAAACGAAAAAGTAAGAATGATGCAAATCAATAATTACTCCTCGTCTGCGGACCGTGCTATCGCTATGATTCCTGAGCTTGTTGACCAAATTTCTCAGCTCGTTAAGGCTAAGGATGAGCCGTCTAAAGCAGAGGAAAAAGCAGAATAATTTTATATTGCTATCGTAATAATCACCTGCATATTATTTTAGCAGGTGATTATTTTGTTAAAAAAGATTTTTGCTGTTTTTGCCGCTTTGCTTTTGTTTCTCGGCGCAATACCCGTTGTGGCTGCTGATTGCTCGGCTGCTGCTTATGCCGTTGTTGATGTGCAAACAGGGGAGTTTCTTGCTGCAAAAAATGAAAATCAAAGGCTCAGCATCGCATCCACCACAAAAATTATGACGGCACTTATCGCTTGTGAAAGCGGTAGGCTCGGCGAAACCGTAACAGTCACTGCCGATATGGTTAATACCGAGGGTTCCGTCGTCGGTTTGCACGAAAATGATTGCGCTTCGCTTTATGATGTCACCGTTGCAATGCTGCTCGCTTCCGGGAATGACGCCGCTAATGCCGCGGCTCTTTTCCTTACTCCGAGCTTTGCCGATTTTGCAAATGTGATGAATAAAAAAGCTGCTGCGCTCGGTATGCTTAATTCGTATTTTGTTACACCGTCGGGGCTTGATGAGGGCGGCCATTGTTCTACTGCGGCAGATATGGCAGTTCTTGCCTGCGCCGCTTTAAAAAATCCTGCCTTTGCAAAAATCTGCAAAATGCAAACTGCCGAAATCACCGTTTCCGGCAAAAAAATCAAAATTTATAATCATAATAAATTGCTTTCGCAAAAAGGCTTCGTCGGCGTTAAAACAGGGTATACCGAAAAAGCAGGTCGCTGCCTCGTTTCCGCTTATCAAAATAACGGCAGATTCGTCGTCTGCGTCACACTCAATGACCCCGATGATTGGAACGACCATGTTAACCTTTGCCTCGAGGCTGAAAAATCGCTTGCTTCCGTGCCCGTAATCGGTGAAATGGCTGTGCTTACGGTCGGTTCGCTGAAAAGCAGCGTTAAGGCGGCTTATTCCGGCTCTGTTGTTGTGCCTAATAAAAATCTTGTAACCGTGTGCCTTTATGCAAAGCCGTTTTTGTATGCGCCCGTTAAAAAAGGCGAACCCGTCGGTAAGGCGGTTGTTAAATATAAAGAAAAGGAGATTGCTTCACTGCCGCTTGCGGCATGTGAGGATGTTGAATATAATGGATAATTCTGTCAGGCTTCAAAAATTTATGGCGGATTGCGGCGTTGCCTCCCGCAGAAAGTGTGAGGAAATTATTGCCTCCGGTAAGGTTAAGGTAAACGGCCATCCGGCTAAAGTAGGGGATAAGGTTAATCCTAAAAAAGACCTTGTAACCGTTTTCGGCAAAAAAATAAATAAAACCGCCGAAATGCGCTATATTATGCTTAATAAACCCCGTGGCTATGTCACCACCGTGTCCGATGAGCATGCCAAAAAAACCGTTATGCAGCTCGTGCACGGTGTTAAAGAGCGTGTTTATCCCGTCGGCAGGCTCGATAGGGATTCCGAGGGACTGTTGCTTTTCACAAATGACGGCGCTCTTGCAAATGCCCTTATGCACCCATCGGGTAATATCACAAAAATTTATCGCGTTACCGTGCGCCCCGCCGTTAATGATGATATCCTCGATAAGCTTCGCTCCGGCGTTGAGATAGACGGGCGTAAAACTCTGCCCTGCGATGTTTCCGTCGTTTCCGAAGAAGAGGATAGGGTAGTGCTCGAATTCGGTATCCGCGAGGGCAGAAACCGCGAAATCAGAAAAATGTGCGATTCCGTCGGTCTTGAGGTTGCCCGTCTTAAACGAATTGCAGAGGGTCCCGTTAAACTCGGTATGCTTCCCCTCGGTAAATTCCGCGACCTCACTCCCCGCGAAATCGAAAAACTCCAAAAGCTTGTGGAAAAATAAATGCGTTTTTGGTGATATGTATGAATTATAAACATAATCCCGAGCTTACTCCTTTTGCCCGTGAATTAAGGAAAAATATGACGCCGCAGGAAAGAAAATTGTGGTACGAATTTTTGCGAAATTATCCCGTGCGCTTTCTTCGGCAAAAGGTTGTTGATAATTATATATGCGATTTTTATTGCTCAAAGGCTGCCTTGCCGTGGAAATAGACGGCTCACAGCATTATGAACCTGTTAATGCTGCGAAAGATAACTTCAGAACCGAAAAATTGCAATCCCGAAATATAATCGTTGTTCGTTTTTCAAATTATGATGTGGATAATTCTTTTTATGCCGTGTGCGAATGTATAGACCGTATCGTCCAATCTCGCCTGTAATAAAGTTTCCCTTTATTTAAATAGCAGCGCTGCCTCACAAACCCGTCCCCCTTGTTAAAGGGGGAAAGGGGTTTTAAGCCGACAGGGTTAAAACACCAAGGGGGATTCATTCAATTCGTTGCAAAAAGCATTGCCTCACAAACCCGTCCCCCTTGTTAAAGGTGGAAAGGTGTTTTAAGCCGACAGGGTTAAAACACCAAGGGGGATTCATTGTGCAAAGCCCCCGGATGAGGGGAAATCATAACCACACCCCTGCATTTAACAACGCAACACAGCCCCATCCCCACAACCCAGCCTTAGTAAATTCACCGAAAAACTAAAATATGTACAAATTGTAAAAATATTATTGACAATTTTACACAATTGTTATATAATGTGTTTGCTTATAAAAACAATCGTGCGCCCTTTTTGCGCGCGGTTTTGCGCCGAAATCGTTTTGCACGGTGTCGTCAGTAAATCGGCTTTTCGCTTTCCCCGCAAGTGATGAAAATAATTTTATTTATGAGGAGGCAAATTTATGAAAAAAACCTTTTCCAAAAGGCTGCTTGCTGTTATCCTTGCTGTGCTGATGGTTCTAACAAGCATTCCCCTTGTTGCAATTGCTGCCACTTCAAGCAATGATTTAACAACAACTGCTAATTTTGATTATTCAAGCAGCTTCACCACCGGCACCCCCCCTTCGGGAAACACGGATGGCGATGGTTCAATGAAGTTTTATTGCTATGTTGACAGCAGTAATCATGGCGAAACCACAAGCACTGTTTCGTATTCATCAGATTATTGTTCGGGTGCACGTGTTCCCGATGGTCTTGCCGTAATTCCCAATTTGTCCGATTATCTTGAAGCGGATCAGGATTTTGAGATTTCTTGGACATATTCCCTCTATAAAAAAATGTCTGATGTTTCAACCGGTGGCTATTTCGCTATCGGCACATCTTATACGGGAGATAACAGTAAGGGTACTGCAACTTATACTTTAAATGATAATGCCGTTCTCTCTGTTGCATATAACGGCAAAATCCGTTATGGCAACACAGTATATTCAAATTCGTTTACGGCTAAATCAAGTGTATCTTCGTCAGATACATTCGATTCAACTCTTGATTGCTCGGTTTATTACAGTGCAACCGATAAAACCTTCACTATCAAGCTCGGTGATGAAACTCAAACTGTTTCCACTTCATACACACCGCAGCAGATGGGTAGCTTCCAAATAGGTTCCTCAACCCGTTCTTCCTACGGTAAATATATCCTTAATCATGTAACTGTTAAAACATATAAAGGACCCATTGATTACAACGCTCAGTTAAATTCTGCAATCAGTGCATATAAAACAAAAATGGCTGCCCTTGCCAATGCAGATTATGTTTACACAAATATGCAAAACGCATATCTTGCATATGTTGCGGCTGCTCAATATGCATACGGTTATGATACCTCGGGCGACCCTGCAACATTGGTTTCAAACCTCACAAAAGCCACTGCGGCAATGGAGCAATATTCCAAGCCTGCAACGGTTTCTGTAAGCGGCGTTAATTCCGAATATTCTCAAAACTTGCTCTCAACGCCCACTTATAATACGTTTGATTCTTCGAATACGGTAACATATAAAAATGAAGCCAGCATGGGTATTGGTTATTCATTCACCAATGTTGTTTGGCTTGATGACGGTTCAACTACCATGACAGCACCTGTTATGGCAAAGATGATTGCATATTGTTCAAGTTCTTGTAAAAGGCGAGTATATCAAATGTTTGTTTCAAGCGGCAATGTTACATTAGCACGCAAGTGGTTTGACAGTGTAACGACTAATTCTTATCAGAATACTGAACAAGGTTCATCTATTGGTTACACTGGAAACGCGAACTCATTAACACCGTATTATGAACATTCTACCTCTGAAACAAAGTATGTAAGTAACTATTTGTCTTATACAGCAAATTCAGGTTCTTTTGATCAACAGAATGGCTATTTGAAAAATCTTTCAGTAAAATTTGATACTTATATTAGTGATACTGGAAGTTGGAGGAGCCAGACGAATGCCGGTGGTAGTGGTGTTCATTTCTATGTTACCAGCAACGACATCTATGTTATTAACTTTAATAAAGTTAAAACAGACGGTCTCCTTAAATCAACCAATTTAAATGCCCTTGCAAATATCACAGATTACACTGCCACAACAGCGTCGGATTTCCTCGCTGCATATGACAGTCTTACCGCTCAAAGTTATCAAACCGGAACAAGCGACATTGCGTCATTTGTTTGGAATAACATTGTATCAAAGGTAAATGCAATCAACAGTAAACAATCTGCCCTTAAAGACTGGGTTGGCGACGAAGCAATTCAGAATTATAAAACAACCCTTGAATCTGCAAAAGCTGTTGTTGATGCAGGCTATCAAGAAACAAACACATATAAATCTTGGTTAGCTTATAAAACTGCTTATAACACTGCAAGCAGCAAATGGGATGCATACAAAGCTATCTCAACATATGGCTTAATGGAGCTTGAATCTGTTGATACTCTCACTATGCCTGCTCTCGAAGATGCCGCCGACTACAGCGTATACGACGCTTTGATATCAGCAGTAAAGCAGCAGGATATGAGCGCGTTCACATCCGATTATATCAAGAGCACAACCGGTGTGTATGGCTTAATCGGCACATACGGCACAAACGAAATAAGCACAAC
>CAVFVA010000018.1:0-11817 GCA_963625835.1 Clostridium sp. AF37-5
TGATACCCAGACTGTCCGTATCTTTCCAACCGAGGCAGGTAGTGAGGTCGCCCTGCGGGTCACAGTCAAGAAGCAGTACTTTCTTTCCTTGCAGGGCAAGCCCTACTCCGAGATTAACCGTAGTGGTGGTCTTTCCAACTCCGCCTTTTTGATTGCATATGGCAATCGTTTTGCAGTTAGACACTTCGTTGTCCTCCTTTCTTAGATTCATAGCCAATTAAGGCTATGTACCTGACCGACGCATTTCCTAATCGGTCAAAAGCAATATTTGTTCTTAACACCCCTTGCCAAGCTAAACTTACTTTCGCTTATGGGAAGTCACTAAGGAACAGACTGCTAATCTGTATCATAGGCTTTTCACCTCTGCCGGGTTCTCCGCCAGCTCCGTAGAGAAGTATCATTATCATTCTGACTGTCATCGCCATATCAGGTGCAACCTGATACTCATAGACGGAGTTCTCGCTATCCTGTAAAACAGAAATCTCGGCGTACCGTCTAAGGTGGCTATCATCAGAAATAAAGTCTTAGTGAATGAGATATTCAGTTGTCAAAGAACCTTTGAAAAGGCTTCCGTTTTTGTGGTTTGGAATTAACCCCTTCACTCATTTGCACAAAGGTCTCGAAATGCATACCCAAAATCAGGTGTTTTTCTGAAAAAAATTAAAAAATTTTTTTATTTTCCTCAAAAAATCTATTAAACGCAGAAAAAGCCGCCTGCTCCGATTAGATTAGGAAACAGACGGCTCAAAGGTCTTCTTGTTTATTTAATTTTTACTGTCTTTCTCTTTGCTTTAATGAGTTTACAAAGAACATCATCAACTGCGTCGGTATATCTGCCTTGCTCTATAAGGTCATTTTTTAGTAAGATGAGTGACTGTATCACTCGGTTTCGCTCTTCTTCATTCATATAAATATGGTATTTAGGTTCTCTCATTGACTTTCCCTCCAACGATTATATGTAACTCTTATTGTCCTGACATCTTCCTCTGTATTGGAAGATATAAATATATGTACGCTTTGAAGTGCTTTCTTTAGGCTGTCGGCATAATCAATCTCCGTGCCTTTCATAGGAAGCTTTATAAGCTTTACTCCTCGTGCCTTGCACATATGCTCCTTTAGTATCTCAATTTCTTCTGTATCTGATTTCGACTCTATGACAAGATTTTCTGATGGGATATATGTTTCAAGCGGTATTCCTATCAGCTCATCAGAACCAAGCTCGGCTCTCAAGCCTTTCTTATTTGCATAATAGCTGACCGCCAGTGCCGGAAAGACTGATAAATATTCTTTCTCACAAATCCTACAGCCCTTACCAAGTACAATTCTTTCATTTATCTTCATACTCCAAGAATGACCATACTTACATTTCCACCAAACTCTCTTTGCTGAATTTCGTGATACCTCTGTAGGCTTTAACTTATTCAGTTCATAATACCATTCACTGAGAAGCTCTTTATCTGTTGTCGCAAAATCATTATATCCGACAAGGACTTCTCTTTCTGCACAAACGGGACAAACAGTACCTTTCTCACGGGCATTGATAACCGATTTCCATTCGTTACCGCATTTACTGCATTTCCACCAGACATTCTCCCTTGACTTTGCATTTACCGCATCAGGCTTAAATGGTAAGTTTTTCTCTGACCACTCAGAAGCAATTTCAGGGTGTGTGGTTGCCAAGTCGTTAAATCCTTTCAGCAATCTGTATCCACTGCAATATGGGCATTTACTGCCGCCTGAACGGGTAGAAATGAGCGTGTACCATTCCATTCCGCAATCCTTACACTTCCACCAAGCCTTACGATTGGCAAAGACCGTAACCTGAGTAGGCAGTAGATGATAATTCCTATCAGACCATTCAGCCGCTATATCAGGTAAAAGAGTAGCAAGGTCATTAAATCCCTCAAGCACCTTATTATGTGAGCAATACGGACAACCTGATTTATTTATAGTTCTGCTCTTAACAGCAGCCTCCCATTCGTGTCCTTTCTCACATCTCCAGATTACTTTCTTGTGTGAGCCAATAGATACCTCTGTCGGCTTTATCTTATTCTTATCAGACCACTGCCTTGCAAGTAACGGCTCTAATGTCGCTAAATCGTTAATGCCGGCAATTACTCTTGCTCCTGAGCAGATGGGGCAGTTCTCTCCATTTGAACGAGCCTTAACGCTTGTCTGCCATTCGTGACCGCAAGCACCTTTCCACCACACTTTTTTATTTGAACCGAAAGTAATGTCATCAGGTGTAAGCGGTAAATTTTTCTCTGACCACTCGGATATTAACTCCGGATGTACTTCTGCTAAACTGTTATTCATAGTCAAACCTCAACCTCCTTGTGCTTAGAGTATATGAAGTTTCGCCTTTTTCTTGTAGTTTGCGAATAGTCCTGAAAATGAAAAAAGCCCTTTGAGAAAAGGATTTCTCCTCTCTCAAAGGGCAAGTTTAAAACAGAAATTTATCTATCCCAGCAAGTTTTTTTATCTTCTTCCGTAATTGCTCGAATAACTCTACAAGGATTACCTACTGCTACTGAATTATCAGGTATATCTTTAACAACAACGCTTCCGCCACCAATAACAACATTACTTCCGATTGTAACTCCGGGCATAACTTGAACTCCCGCCCCAATCCATACATTATCGCCAACAGTAATCGGATAGGCATACTCCAGTCCCTGATTTCTTCTATCAGAATCAATTGGATGTCCTGCTGTATGGAATCCGCAATCCGGTGCAATAAACACATTATCGCCAAATTTCACTTTTGCTCCATCAAGAATAACAGTATTGTGATTTGCAAAGAAATTTTCTCCAACTTCTATGTTGTAACCATAATCACACCAGAATGGTGCAACGATACAGAAAACACCTTTTGTTTTTCCAAGAAGCTGTTTCATAAGCTTCTGCTGTCCTTCTTCATCTGACGGACGAAGCTGGTTATACTGATAGCAAAGGTCTTTTGCCTTAGCCCTCTCATCTAATAAATCTCTGTCGTTATTTGCGTCATAAAGCATCTGCTTCTGCATTTTTTCTTTCTCTGTCATTTTATTTATCTCCAATTCTCTTTAAATAATCTGTCTTATCCTTTTCGGTAATTTCTCGAATTACCTTACACGGATTACCAACTGCAATCACATTAGCAGGAATATTCTTTGTAACGATGCTGCCTGTCCCTATAATTGTGTTGTCACCGACAGTCACACCCGGCACGACCTTTACATCTCCGCCAAGCCATACATTCTTTCCGATATGAATCGGCTTGCCATAGCAACCACCGTTGATTCTCTCTTCTGCATCCGTAGAATGATTTGCCGCATACAGACCTATATTAGGTCCAAGCAATGTATGTGAACCAATTGTCACTTCGGCACAATCCAAAATAACGCAACCGAAATTGATATAGACATCATCTTCAATCGTAATATTCTTGCCGAACTCACACTTAAAATCCGGTTCAATCCAGACATTCTTGCCAACCTTCTTAAAGAGCTTTTGCATAAGCTCATTACGCAGTTCGGTCTCATCATCTTCGGTTTTATTGTATGCTTTAAATAATTTCTTTGCCTCAACTCTTCGGTTGAATAAATCCTCATCAAAATCATTATATATAAGACCTTGCTGTAATCTTTCCCACTCTATCATTTGCTCTGCTCCTTATCATAAAATTCCGATTTATATTTCTATTTAATTTAAAAATGGGCAATCCCGATTGGAATTGCCCACTCAATGTACAAATTATGCGATTTTTCAGCGTCTGCACGATTTCCTGCATCAATTGGTGTAAAATTGGTGTATTGGTGTAGGTTTTTCTGTTGCTTCACACCCCAAAAACCGCTAAAACACTGGGTTTCTGAGTGTTTTATTTCTCTAATGTCTTCATCGTCGGGAAAAGCAAAACATCGCGAATGCTGTAAGAATCTGTAAGGAGCATAACAAGCCGATCTATGCCGATACCGAGACCGCCCGTGGGAGGCATACCGTATTCAAGTGCGGTAACAAAATCGTGGTCGATCATATTGGCTTCGTCGTCGCCTGCCTCGCGAAGCTTCATTTGAGCCTCAAAGCGCGACATTTGGTCTATCGGGTCGTTAAGTTCGGAATAAGCATTGCCGTATTCGCCGCCGAGAATGAAAAGTTCAAACCTTTCGGTGAGCACCGGGCAATCGGGCTTTCTCTTGGTAAGAGGGCTGACCTCAACGGGATAATCCATAATAAAGGTGGGCTGAGTGAGATTTTCCTCAACAAATTCTTCGAAAAAGCTGTTGAGAATATCGCCCCATGTTGCCTTGCCGGGTTGAATTTCAATGTCCTTTTCCTTGGCAACCGCAATTGCCTTTTCATTGTCGCTCATAAATTCGGCAAAATCAATGCCGCTGTATTCCTTAACCGCTTCAATCATGGTAAGGCGGCGGAACGGCGTTTCAAGGTCGATTTCCGTGCCGTTAAAAGTGATATGCAGGCTGTCGCACACTTCATTTGCTGCATTGCGGATAAGTGCCTCGGCAATATCCATCATACCGTGATAATCCGTGAATGCCTGATAAAGTTCAATGCAGGTGAATTCGGGATTATGGCGAACATCCATACCCTCATTTCTGAAATTTCTGCCGATTTCATACACTCTTTCCATACCGCCCACGATAAGCCTTTTAAGATAAAGCTCGGTGGCAATACGAAGATACATATCCATATTGAGAGTGTTGTGGTGAGTGATAAACGGTCTTGCCGCAGCACCTCCGGGAATAGTGTTCAAAATCGGTGTTTCAACCTCGATAAAGCCATGACTGTCAAGATAATTTCTGATGGAGGTTATGATTTTTGAACGCTTAAAGAATGTATCCTTAACATCAGGATTCATTATCATATCAAGATAGCGTTTTCTGTAGCGTGTATCCGTATCCGTTAAACCGTGGAATTTTTCTGGCAGCGGAAGCAAGGATTTAGAAAGAAGCCTAATCTCCTTGGCATGAACGGAAACCTCTCCAGTTCTTGTTTTAAACACATAGCCCTTAATTTCAACAATATCGCCGAGATCCCATGTTTTAAACTCTTTGAAAGCATCCTCGCCGATATCGTTCATTCTTACATAAGCTTGAATTCTGCCGTTTCTGTCCTGCACATCGATAAAATTGGCTTTGCCCATATCGCGCCAGGTCATAATTCTGCCGGCGATAACAACATCATTATTTTCAAGCGCTTCAAAATTCGCCTTAATTTCATCCGAGTGGTGAGTTTGCGTTGCAAGCGTGATTTCAAAAGGATCGTTGCCGCTTTCCTGCAAAGCCTTAAGCTTATCGATTCTGATTTGCTTTTGCTCGTTTTCGGAAAGCACAACCTCGGCAACAGCCATCGGAGCGGCATTTGCGTTATTACCTATAAATTCGATATTTTCAAGTGCCTGTGCCTCTGTTTCGGCAATGCCCGTGCAGGCAACTGCGCCCGTTTGAAGAAAAAGAGTGTATTTAACTTTATCGTTGCTTTGCTCAACAAGGAATTTGGGATTTGTTTTTTCCCCGTCACCTGCAAGAACATTCTGCACCTTCATTCGGCTGTTTTTCTTAACTGCTTTTACGCCCCTTTTGCACTCATCCTCTTTTTGAAAAACGGGTGAAGCTGCGTAAATCTTATCCTCATTTTTAAATTCAAAAGAGAAAGTGCCGTCAGCAGATTTGCTGATTTCAAACTTTCCTGCCATAAAAATACCTCTTTAATTAATCAATGCTTAAAATTTCATATTCCAAATTGCCGACGGGAGCCTCAACAACAACCGTTTGACCTGCTTTTGAGCCAACAAGCGCTTTGCCCACGGGGCTTTCATCTGAAATTTTGCCGTGAGACGGATCGGACTGAGCAAAACCAACGATTTCGTAGGTTGCTTCAACACCGTCGCTGAGACGCTTAACGGTTACTTTTCTGCCGATTGAAACGGCGTCCGCATCCTCAACATCAATAATTTCGGCATGATCAAGCTGATATTCAAGTTCGTTAATACGAGCCTCGATTTTTGCCTGCTCGGATTTAGCTTCGTCATATTCACTGTTTTCTGAAAGGTCGCCGTAAGAACGCGCAACCTTAAGTTTTTCCGCAATATCAATACGGCCTTCTGTTTTAAGCACTTCAAGCTCTTTTTCAAGCTCTGCTTTGCCCACTGCCGTCATCTTAAAAGTTTTTGCTGCCATAAAGAATCTCTCCTTATTTAGATTTTTAATCAACTAATTATATATTATTATAATTTTAATGTCAAGCAAATCACAAAGAGCCGAGAACAAAACTCTCGGCTCGGTGATAATCGTTTAATTAAATCAGTCGTTCGGAATGAATGCTTTGTGAACGGCTGCAACGGCTCTGTCGGCATCCTCGGCTGCAATGATAACAGAGATTTTGATCTCTGATGTGGAAATCATTTGAATGTTGATGTTTTGAGCATAGAGTGCCTCAAACATAGTTGAAGCGGTGCCGGGGTGGGATTCCATGCCTGCGCCCACGATTGAAACCTTTGCAACATCGGTGGAGCATTTGATTTCCTTATCGCCGATACCGTCCATATCCTTAAGAACATCAATTGCCACGGGACCGTTTTCCTTTGAAACAGTGAAAGTAAGATCCTTAGTGCCGTCTCTGCCCACTGATTGAAGAATGATATCAACATTAACATTCTTTTGAGCAAGCTTTGCAAACACCCTGAATGCAACGCCCGGGTTATCATCCAATCCAACGAGCGAAATAATAGCAACATCTTTATCTTTTGTTACGCCTCTGATAAGCATTTTTTCCATTTTAACTTTCTCCTTAACGATAGTTCCCGGAACGGGATTGAGTGATGAAAGAACTTCAAGTTCAACAGAATATTTTTTAGCCATTTCAACCGAACGGTTATTGAGCACCTGCGCGCCGAGAGTAGCAAGCTCAAGCATTTCGTCATAAGTGATTTCGTCAAGCTTTTGTGCGCCGTCTACCTTGCGCGGATCCGCCGTGTAAACGCCTTCAACATCGGTGAAAATTTGGCACCTGTCTGCGTGAAGGGAAGCTGCGATTGCAACGGCAGAAGTGTCTGAACCGCCGCGACCGAGCGTTGTGAGATCGTCATATCTGTTAAGCCCCTGGAAGCCTGCCACAACAACAATATTGTGTTTTGCAAGTTCTGCCTGAAGGCGGTTTGTTTTTATATTTTTGATTCTGGCTGAACCGTAAACCGAATTTGTATTAAATCCTGCCTGCCAGCCGAGAAGAGAGATAACGGGATAACCGAGCTTTTCGATAGCCATTGCAAGCAGCGAAATGGAAATTTGCTCGCCTGCTGTAAGCAATTGGTCGATTTCTCTTTTAGCGGCATTGGGATTGATCTCCTGTGCTTTTGCAATAAGATCATCCGTTGTATCGCCCTGTGCGGAAACAACCACAACAACATCGTTTCCGGCTTTATAAGTATCGGTAACGATACGGGCAACATTCATTACCCGAGCGGCATCCGCAACTGACGAACCACCGAATTTTTGAACAATAAGTGCCATTTAATCTTTTCCTCCGAATTAATAATTTGTTACCTTGATAATGTTAATAACATCGGCGTTTCCGAGTTTTTCACGAAGGGTATTTTCCGTCATCGCGTCGGTAATAAATGCAACTTCATCGGACGGCTGACCCTTTCTTGAAAGGAATTTAACATCATCGAATTTATTGAGAACTTCCTGCGCAGCCATTCTTGCTCTTACATAGAAAGGCATTGTAATGCTTGATTTATAATCAACAACATAATTTTCATCGCCGGGACCCCAGCCGAAAATTTTGCGCCTGTTCATATGTTTAATGCAATCCGCCATATCCGCAACAACTGCGGAAGCCGTGGGAAGTTTGCCTGCGCCGCGGCCGTAGAAACAAACATCACCGACTGCATCACCGCGAACAAGTATGGCATTGAAAACATCGCGAACGCTTGCGAGCTGGCTGCCGTTATAAACAACTGCGGGGCTTACAAATGCCGCAATTTTATCATCGCTGATATATTCGATTTGACCAAGAAGCTTAATAACACCGTTTACCGAATGAATATATGAAACATCTTCAAGAGTTATATTAGAAATACCTTCTGTTTCAACCTGTGAGGGATAAACATGCTTGCCGAATGCAAGAGAAGCAAGAATGCAAACCTTTCTGCATGCATCGTGACCTTCAACATCGGCTGTGGGATCTTTTTCGGCATAGCCGTTTTCCTGAGCCATACGAAGTGCATCCTCAAAGCTCATATCATCCTCTATCATTTTTGTGAGGATAAAGTTTGTGGTGCCGTTAAGAATACCGGCAATGCCCATAATATTGTTTGCAGCAAAACACTGTGAAAGCGGTCTGATAATCGGAATTCCGCCGCCTACGCTTGCCTCAAAAAGATAGTTAACACCGTTTTCCTTTGCCGTTTCCAAAAGCTCAAGACCCTTTTGAGCCACAAGCTCTTTATTTGAAGTAACAACCGATTTGCCGGCTTTAAGAAGCTTTGTTGTGAAATCAAAAGCAGGATTTACTCCCCCCATTGTTTCGGCAACAACTTTAATTTCGCTGTCATTAAGAATATCGTTAAAATCCTTGGTGAGCACAGCCTCATGCTTATCGCCGGGAAAATCGCGCAAGTCAAGAATTCGTGCAATCTCCATACTTTCGCCGCCGGTGCTTTTCGCAAGGCTTTTTGAATGAGTGTCTATAACCTCGGCAACGCCGCTGCCTACGGTGCCGTAGCCCATAATAGCTATTTTCATAATATATTATACCTCCTGAACTGTTTTGCAAGTAATTTTCCGGCGTTTAACCGATTATCGCCTGCTTATTTTATACTTACGGCACTTACGCCGCTTATTTCGCTTAAGCCTGCCGAAAGAGTTTCAATATCGGCAGTCATTTCCGCAGTGAACACGGTAAGAGTAACGGCGGCAACACCGTTTTCGGGCACGCTTTGATTTATTGAAAGCACATTTGCCCCTAAGTGATAAAGAAAGCTTAAAACAGCCGAAAGCACGCCTTTGTTATCCTTTAATTTAAGTGAAAGAGTAAGCATTTCACCGTTGTTTTGCGGGTTATATTCAAAAACGCCGTCTTTATACTTATAATATGCCGATCTTGAAATGCCTGCCATTTTTGCCGCCTGCGTGGCATTCGGCGCCTCGCCGGAAGCAAGATATGCTTTTGCGGCAATAACCTTTGCATAAACCTCCGGCAATAGAGATTCATTAACAAGCAAATATTTTAGCTTTGGCAATTTGTTCACCACCCGTGCACAATTGTGTTGCCGTGAAATACACTTGTGATATGATACCACTATTATGCAAAATATACAAGAGGAAAAACAAAATTTTTAATAAAAACCTTGAATATTTGTGACTGTTGAATTATTATTGAATAAAGTATAATATTAAGTTTATATAAAATACCCACAAAATACACCTTTAAGGAGAAATCCATGTCTGTTAAAACCGAAAAACGCAAAGATTTTCTTGTTAATCTTTTGTTTGTTGCTGCAGTTTTGGGGCTGATTTATGTTTTTTTCAAATACCTGTTTTGGCCCGTAGGTCCGTTTCTGCTTTCGTTTTTACTTGCCGCCTGCTTGCAGCGACCCGTGAATTGGCTCACCGAAAAATGCAAGGGCAAGGGGCGCGCAGGATGGTCTGTTGCTTTGGTGCTGCTTTCAATTGCAATTATTCTTGTGCCCGTCATTTTGCTGATTAACAGCTTTGTAAGCCAAGTTAAAGAATTCGCTAAGTATTTAACCGCTCAGCTTGCGGATTTTCCTCAATTCATGAGTGATTTGCAGGCATTGCTGCTTAAATGGCTCAGTTTTTTGCCCGATTCGGTTTACAGCACCGTTTCGGAAAAAATAACAGAAGCATTTGCGCACGCAGTAAGTGATTTTGATTTCAGCTCCATAGGGCTCACCACCGACACGGTTAAAAGCACCGTATCATCCGGAGTAAACGGAATTTACAATGTTGCCAAAAACGTGCCCTCGGCAATTTTGGGCATTGTTATAGGAATTATAGCATGGATTCTTTTCACAAAGGATTACCGCAAGGTGGTAAACTTCATCAAGCTTCAACTGCCCGAAAGCAAAAAAAATGTGCCGTCGGAAATAAAAAAAGTTTTTTCAAAAACCATTTTAAAAATGATGAAGGCTTACGGTCTTATTATGTTTATCACTTTCTGCGAGCTTTCGCTCGGCTTCACGATTATGAGCACCGCAGGAATAATGAGCAACAAATATATTTATCTTATTGCTCTTGCAATATGCATATTTGACATTTTGCCTGTTGCCGGCTCGGGCGGTATTTTAAACCCGTGGGCAATAATATCCATTATAATGGGCAACACTGCACAGGGTATTGGGCTGTTTGTTCTGTATATCGTTATAACAGTTGTACGCCAATACATCGAGCCTAAAATCGTGGGCGATTCGCTCGGCGTTAACCCGCTTATCACACTTGGCGGCTTATACTTCGGCTTAAAGCTGTTTGGCTTCATAGGCATGTTTATTGTGCCGATATCTATTATGACGGTAAAAGCATTTAACGACACAGGCAGAATCCACCTTTGGAAAACATATGAAACAATTGATATAGACCACATTCCGCCGCACGAAAAAAAGAGCGGCAACAACATTGTGGCAAAGCTTTTAAAAGGCAAAAAGGAAAAGCAAAACAAAAAATAAAACCAAAATGCATTATAAAAACGCCGTGAACGGATTATTCGTTCACGGCGTTTCTTTATGCTTTTATATTACTGAAAATCAAACATTTATAAGCTCAAGCACCTGCTGCTTATCAATATAACCTACGCTTTTATTAACGGTTTTACCGCCCTTAATAACAATCAGCGTGGGAATAACCTCAATGCCAAACATGGAAGCAAGCTGCGCTTCCTCATCAACATTAACCTTGCAAACCTTAACGGCATCCGTTTCCTCGGCAACCTCATCAACGATGGGCGAAAGCATTCTGCACGGACCGCACCAGGTTGCCCAAAAATCAATAAGCACGGGTTTATCGGAATTCATAACCTCTTCCTTAAAGGTTGCCCCTGTTAAAGTTATAACAGCCATTTTTATTTCTCCTTTTTATCTTTATCTTTAGATTTATAATAAAGCATGCAGTGGCAAAAGCCCTCAAACGCCGGATCTGCGATTTGCTCCCTGAATTCCCGGCAAATGCACTTATAATCCTCTGTTCGCTGCACTCTGCACGGGCAATAGCCGCCTGTGCGCTTTAAGCCTTCTTTAACGGCTTTAACAGTTTCCTTATCCGGATTAAGCCGAACCGCCATAAAAATCCCCCTCATCAATTGCGTTTATGCGATTATTATTTCTCGTATGACTGCAAAAATTCCCTTGTGCGTTCATGCTGCGGATGCTCGAAAACCTGCTCGGGTGTGCCCTGCTCACAAACAACGCCGTCGTCCATAAACATAACCCAATCGGAAACATCGTGTGCAAACTTCATTTCATGAGTAACAATAACCATAGTCATATTATCGGCTGCAAGGCTTTTGATAACCTTTAAAATTTCGCCGGTAAGCTCAGGATCAAGCGCAGAAGTGGGTTCATCAAAGAAAAGCACCCTCGGCGAAAGGCAAAGTGCCCTTGCAATCGAAACGCGCTGCTTTTGACCGCCGGAAAGTTCGCAAGGATAAGCGTCCTTTTTATCGGAAAGACCCACCTTTGCAAGCAAATCAATTGCTTTTTGCTCAATTTCCTCAATCATTTGCTTTTTATCCGTTTTATAACGCGGATCTTCCTTTGCAAGAAGCTTCGGTGCGAGCACAAGATTTTCAAACACACTGTAT
>CAVFVA010000018.1:11827-39004 GCA_963625835.1 Clostridium sp. AF37-5
ACACTGTATTGCGGAAAAAGATTAAAATCCTGAAAAACCAAGCCGAAATTGAGCCTGTTTTTGCGAATTTCCCTATCGGAAAGTTTGGCTTTATCGGCAGCGTCAAAAATCACCCTGCCGTCTACCGAAAAGGTGCCGCAATCCGCCGTTTCAAGAAAATTCATACAGCGCAGTAAAGTTGTTTTACCGCTGCCCGAGGAACCTATTATCGAAAGCACCTCGCCCTCCTCAAGCGAAAACGAAATGCCCTTTAAAACATTATTTGAGCCAAAGCTTTTTTTAACATTGTTTATTTCAAGAATTGCCATAATTATCAGCCCTTATAATAATCCATTTTCTTTTCAAGCCTGCCGAAAAGAATTGTGAGTAATCCGCAGAAGATAAGATAAAACGCGCCTGTGTAAAACAGCGGCCAAATAAGGCCCTCAAGCTTGATATAGGTTTGTGCTGTCCAAATAATTTCGTAAACAGCGATTATGCGCGCAAGTGAAGTATCCTTAACAAGCGTGATGATTTCATTGCTCATAGGCGGCACGATACGCTTAATTACCTGAAACAGCACAACCTTAAAGAATATTTGCGATTTTGTCATTCCGAGCACCTGACCGGCTTCGTACTGACCGCGCGGAATTGCCTCTATGCCGCCTCTGTATATCTCGGAAAAATAGCAGGAATAATTTATTACAAACGCAATCAACACAGCGTCGAACCTTTCCATTAAATCCCAATGGAAAATAAGACCGGGACCGTAATAAACCACAATAAGCTGAAGCATAAGCGGCGTGCCCCTGATAATCCAAACAAACGCTTTTGTTAGCACCTTCAGCGGCTTAAATTTACTCATTGAACCGAAGCTTATTATAAGCCCCAACGGCAATGCAAACACAAGAGTGAGCGCGAAAAGCTTTAATGTCATTCCAAAGCCGCCGAGCAAATCCTTAGTTACCGAAAGAAACATATTTAAATCCATATTTATAAACATAGCATTTACCTTTCAACACATTTAAACCGCACCGAGATACGGCAAAGAGCAGAGGACCGAAAAGCCCTCTGCCCGCAATGATTATACATAAAAGAATCGGATTATGCAAGAGTGAGATTATATTTATCGGCAAGCTTTTGAAGAGAGCCGTCTGCCTTCATTTCCTCAATAATCTTATTTACCTCGGCGGTAACATCCGAGTCCTTTCTGAAGCCGACGCCGTATTCTTCGGAGGTGAGTGAAACACCCTGAGCAAGATCGGCATAGCTTGTGCCTTCACCCGTCATGGCATTTGCCATAGTGTTGTCAATAACGCAAGCCTGAACGGAACCGCTTTCAACCTCCATAAGTGCATCCGACTGAGCGGAAACGGAAGTGAGGTTTGCGCCGTAGCCCAAATCCTGAATGGCAGCTTCGCCTGCAGAACCGGATTCTGCCGCAAAAGTGACATTTGCAAGATCGCTTGCCTGCTTATAATTGCCGACTGCATCCGCCTTCATAACAACGATTTGCTCATTTTTAACATAAGGTTCGGTGCAGTTCATTGAAGATTTAACTTCATCGGTAAGTGTCATACCGTTCCAAGCGCAATCGATTTTTTTGGAATTGAGCTCAAGAATTTTATTATCCCAGTCGATAACGATAAATTCCGGAGTTACTCCGAGCTTTTCGCAAACCGCCTGTGCAAATTCAGTGTCAAAGCCTGTCCAATCACCGTTGGCATCCTGATAATTCATAGGCTCGTATTCCGTGATGCCGATAACCATTTTGCCCTTTGATTTGATATAAGCGAGATCGCTTTCCGACTCGCTGCTGCTTTTGCTGCACGCCGCAAACATGCCTGTTACAAAAAGTACGCAAAGAACAACGGCAAGCACCTTTTTAAATGTTTTCATAGATTATCCTCCGTTTGTTGAATTATGATGTGCTAATTTTACCACATTAGCGCGCTAAAGTCAATACCGAAAATCAAAAAAATGCGCAAAGGCTTTTCACCCCTGCGCATACGGTTTATATTCAACATTTAAAAATTATTGCAATCACACAAAGTAGCAATTAAAGTCCTGCCGTTTCCCTGATGTAATTTCTTGCCTTAACGGCATATTCAAAGGGGTTTGCCTTTGCAGGATCCTGCTCTGCCTCAACAACAACCCAGCCCTCGTAATCATTATCGGCAAGGATATCGAAAATCGGCTTAAAATCAACGTCGCCGTCGCCGGGAACAGTGAACACGCCTGCGCGAACCGCATCAAGGAAAG
Source organism: Clostridium sp. AF37-5 (assembly GCA_963625835.1). Lineage (GTDB taxonomy): Bacteria > Bacillota > Clostridia > Oscillospirales > Acutalibacteraceae > Eubacterium_R. Next base: position 14,069 of record CAVFVA010000018.1, read on the forward strand.
ACATATGCTCCGGCACAACCTTGCTGTTATAAACATCAAGACGCACATCCTTTAAATGCACATGTTTAACGCGGTTTACATATTTTTTAAGCACCGGAACAGGATCTATTCCGGCAAAAGTGAGATGACCGCTGTCAAACAGCAGATAAACGAGTTCCGGATCGGTAAGTTCCATAAGCTTATCGATTTCCTCTGCAGTTTGCACACCTGTGCCCATATGATGGTGCACTGTGAAAAACATACCCTTTGAGCGAGCGTATTCACCCATCTCGTTGAAACCTTTTGTTACGGTTTCCCACTGTTCATCCGTGTAGCAGGGTTTTTCTTCAAGAATTGATTTTGTTAAATCGCCCTGAATGGAATTTCCCTGCTCGGAAGCACCGATAACCTTTGCGCCGAGAAAATGCAACTTATCGCAATGTGCTTTAAAAGCCTCAACCGTTTCTTCATAAGGCTTTGAGGTGAGATAAGACGAAAACCAAGCGTTGCAAACACTGAGTCCTCTGATATCAAGATACTTCTTAAGAACAGCAGGATCCGACGGATATTTGTTGCCGATTTCCGTGCCCTTGAAACCGGCAAGAGCCATTTCGCTTATGCACTGCTCAAATGTGTTTTCGCTGCCGAGATCGGGCATATCGTCGTTAGTCCAACCGATTGGTGCTATGGCAAGCTTAACTTTATCGGGATTAAGCATAAATTTTTACCTCTCTGTATACAAAATCGTTAATAATCGAATGTTTCTTTAATATGCTTTTGCATATCGGCATATGCTGCGGCAACCGTTTCACTTTTTGAAACCTCCGCAACACCAACGCGCCACCAGGATTCAAAGCCCGGAGTCATGGTTTTGGGAAGCACCTTTATATCAAACAAAACGGATCGTGTTTGCTTTTTAGCGTCCTCGAGTGCGGCGCGCAATTCATCCGATGTGCGAATTGTGTAACTTTTTGCACCGTAGCCCTCGGCAATTTTTGCAAAATCAACATCTATTTCATCTCCGTCAAGCATGCCGGTTTTCGGATTTCTGGCTCTGAATACGGTGCCGAAAGTATCGGTGCCCTGCGCATTTTGCAGATTTTCAATACAGCCCCAACCCATATTGTCAAAAAGGCACACGTTGATTTTAAGATTTTCCTGAAGCGCGGTATAAAGTTCGGAATGACCCATAAGAAAAGAACCGTCGCCGCAGAAAGTGTAAACCTCGCTGTCGGGGCTTGCGAGTTTTGCGCCGAGCGCACCGTTAACTTCATAACCCATATTGGAATAACCGTATTCCATATGATAAGTGCCTCTGTTTTTAGGTCTGAACAGCCTTTGCATATCACCCGGCAAGGAGCCTGCCGATCCGAGAGCAATATCGTTATCCGCCATAAATTCATTTATTATGCCAAGAGCAAGAGTTTGATTTAAACCACCGGGAAGCTCTGTTGAATAATATTCGTCAACAATCGCGTCCCACTCTTTTTTAGCTGCGGAAATTTCATCCGCGTAAGCGGATTTATAGCCCTTGCAGCTTGCCGTGAGTGATGAAAGAGTTTCCCTTGCATCCGCAATAATTGCTTCGGCATCCATTTTATATGCGTCAAACGGGCAGATGTTTATGCCAAGCACTTTTCTGCTTTCGTTAAACAGCCATTTTGAAGAGGTTGTGAAATCCGAAAATCTTGTGCCAACACCGATAATCAAATCGGAATCGCGCCCGATGACATTTGCCGCCTTGCCGCCGGTTACGCCGATACCGCCGAGATTCAGAGGATGGTTCCACGGCACGATACCCTTGCCTGCCTGAGTTTCTGCAATGGGAATATTATATTTTTCGGCAAATTCGATAAGCTGCTTTTCCGCGCCGCTGTACCGAACACCGCCACCGCATACCAAAATCGGCTTTTTTGAAGATTTAATAAGTTCCGTTGCCCTGTCAAGCTGTGAAACGGTTACGGGTCGCCTGTCCAAATGCCAAACGCGCTTTTTAAGGAAATGCTCGGGATATTCATATGCCTCGCCCTCAACATCCTGCGGCATTGCAAGGCAAACTGCGCCGGTGTCTGCCGGGTCGGTGAGCACTCGCATTGCATTTAAGCAAGCCGTCATAAGCTGCTCCGGGCGCAAAATTCTGTCAAAATAATGGCAAACACCTTTAAAAGCGTCTGTAACCGTTCTGCCGAAATTGTCAAAAAACTCTGCCTGTTGGAGCACGGGATCCGGCTGGCGGCAGGCAAAAGTGTCGCCAGGCAGAACAAGAAGCGGAATTCTGTTTGCCGTTGCACAGCCGCACGCCGTAACCATATTAGTGGCACCGGGTCCGATAGATGAAACGCACGGTATTATTGCTTTTCTGTCCATCTGCTTTGCATAAGCAACGGCTGCAAGAGCCATATTTTGCTCGTTTTTACCCTGATAAAATTTTAAATTGTGACCGCCCTGCTCAAGAGCCTGACCGACGCCAACAACACAGCCGTGACCGAAAATTCCGAATATGCCGGAAACAAATTTTGTTTCTTCACCGTCGCACTCGATATACTGATTATCAAGAAATTTCACGAGTGCCTGAGACATTGTTAATTTTTCTCTTTTCATTATTACGCCTCTATTTCCGAAAGCTTAACCGGTCTGTGCTCGGCAACGGATTTCTTTGCCGCAAGACCGAGGCGAAGTGCCTCAAGCCCGTCATAAACCGTGGTTTGAGTGGGTTTATCATTAAGCACACAATCAATAAACTGTGTCATTTCATCGGTGAAGGACTGCATATATCTTTCAAGGAAGAAATAGAGCGGCTTATCCGAAACATTGCCGTTTTCATCTATAAACAAAACATTGGTGGGGGTGTCGTTGCCGGCAGTTGCCTGCCCTTTTGATCCAAAAACCTCAAGGCGCTGATCATATCCGTAAGCAGCTTTGCGGCAGTTATCGATAACACCGACTGCACCGTTTTTAAATTTAAGCGTAACAAGTGCAGTGTCAACATCGCCCACCTCGCCGATTGCAGGATCTACCATAACGGTTGCATTTGCATAAACCTCTTCAACTTCGCCGCCGATAAAGCGCGCCATATCGAAATCATGTACCGTCATATCAAGGAAAATGCCGCCCGAAACCTTAACATATTCGATTGACGGGGGCTCAGGATCGCGGCTTGTGATTTTAATTGTTTGAAGCTTGCCGATCTTTCCGTTTTCCTCAAGTTGCTTGATTTGAGCAAAATTGTGATCGTATCTTCTGTTGAATCCGATTTGAAGCTTAACGCCGGCTTTATCCACGGCTTCGATAACCTTTTTAATTTTTGCAACGGTAAGATCCACCGGCTTTTCGCAAAAGATATGCTTGCCTGCGGCAGCAGCCTCGCACGCGATATCGGCATGTGTATCCGTTGATGAGCAGATAAGCACTGCATCAATTTCCGGATTTTCAAGAATTTTGTGATAATCCTTGTAATAATTCGGGATGCCGAGCTCGTTTGCCACTTTTGCGGCACCGTCCTCAAAAATATCGGAAATGGCAATAATCTCGGCCTGCGGAATATGATAGGTGATTGACTTGGCGTGAACCTGCCCTATTCTGCCTGCACCGATAATGCCCACTTTTAATTTTTTCATAAATTTTTACCCCTTAAAAATAGCTTTAATTCACCGAAAAAAGGCGTAAAACACCTTCGGCATTCATTTAAATCATATCACAGGAAAAATGCCATTTCAAGATGACGGGCAGTAAAAAAAAGAGACATAAATTTGTAAAACTTTAACAAATAGTTATTGAAATCGGCGCAAGTATTTATTATAATTATAATAGTTTATGCTATATTAAATGCGCATGCCACGCGTCTGCGCAATGATGAAAAAGGGGAATATTATGTACACACTAAAAAGCAAGGCACTCGAATGCGAATTTAACACATCCGAAGGTTGCCTTTACACGGCAAGAATCAACAACCTGCTTTCCGGCTCGGCGTTTATTCCGGACGGCAGCGGTTGCGAATTCGAAATCAAATTTGCAGACGGAAGCACAATTTCTTCAAAAAATCTGCCGGTAAGCGAATATGCAGAAAAGGACGGTCAGCTTTTTTTCAGATTTAAAGAGGAACAGCACACCACCGCAACCATGCGCTACAGGGTCGGCAAAGACGGCAGCACCATTGAAAAACAGCTTGTGCTCACCCAAAGCGAACCAAAGGTTATTGACTGCATTTTCCTTGAGAATATAGGCATTATAAATTCAAGATCATCCTACAGCGTTCCAGGCGGTGAAACCGACATTGACGCATATTATTCAAATTTGGGTCAGCCGTTTTACATTGACAGCCTTTTCTTCGGCTGTGATTTTCCGATAACCAAAAATGGGATTTTCCACGGCAGAGGTCAGGTTATATATTATTTAGGCAAAGCTGTTGAAGGCGAAAAACTTGTGTGCCCAACCGTTGTTATCGGCGGCGCAAAGGGTCACCTTATGGCGGATCTTCGCAAAGCATTTTTCAAATACATTGAAGGCATTTCGCTTAAAACGCCTTATTATCTTATGTATAACACTTGGTACGACAGAATGCTTAATATTGATGCAGACTGCATTACCGAGGATTTCTACAAAATCGAAAAGCAACTCACCGGTCACGGCATTCCGCCGATTGACGGCTATGTGCTTGACGACGGATGGCCGAATTACAAGGATAATTTTTGGAGCATAAACAAAAAACGCTTTCCTAACGATTTCCTTGATATCAGCGACCTTTCAAGAAGATTCGGCAGCGAGTTCGGGCTTTGGCTCGGTCCGCGCGGCGGCTACAATTTCACCGTTAAGCTTGCAAAGCACATTGAAAAGGGCGAAAACGGCTACTATAATTCCGAAAGCAACGATATCTGCGTAGGCTCAAAACGATATCTTGAAAAGCTTGAAAAATTCTTCCTTGAAACAATGCAGGAGAATGACATTTCATATTGGAAACTGGACGGCTTTTGCCTGAAGCCTTGCAAGAATCCGAAACACGACCATATCACAGGCGGCGACCATGAAATGTATTTTTACACCGAGATGTGGACGCGCTGGATAAAAATATTTAAAGACATGCGCGATCTTCGCAGAAAACAGGGCAAAAATCTTTGGATAAACTTCACATGCTATGTTACTCCCTCCCCCTGGTGGCTGCAATATGTTAATTCAATTTGGCTTCAAAACAGCAGCGACATCGGCTTTGCTCAAAACTATCCCGAGGGCGAGCAGGCTCAGGTTGACTCCGAAATCACTTACAGAGACGGCATATACTATGATTTCGCCGTTAAAAGAGGACTTCAATTCCCGTTTTCAAACATATATAACCACGAGCCGATTTACGGCAGAGAAGCTCACCTTGATTACACGGATGCAGAATTTGAAAAGGCATTTTTCTGGAACGCATGCCGCGGTGCGGCTCTTAACGAGCTTTACATTTCAAGCAGCATGATGAACGAAGAAAAATGGCAAATCCTTACCCGCGTTATAAATTGGCAAAAAACGAACTACCACATTCTCAGAAACGCAATGTTTATCGGCGGCAATCCCGTTGAAAACAACGTTTATTGCTACGCTTCATGGACGGAGGACGGTGAAGGCGTTATCGCACTGCGCAACCCCACCCACGAAACGGCACCGCTTACCCTTACACTCAACAAGCTTATGGGCTGCCCCGAAAGCCTAAGCGAAGTGCACAGATACAATGTGCTCAATAAAAACGGCGCAGACACCGATGAAAAATATAATTATAACGACAAAATCAACCTTACGCTTGCTCCGTTTGAAATCAAAATTTTCCAATTCGGCAAAACCGACAACAGATATTCCGTGCAAAACGAGCCCAATCCGTTTACTGTTTCATTCGATTACACCGGTGAAGACGGAACCGTTTGCAAAAACGGCGATGTTGAAATTTCCGTTGAAAACGGCTTTGTTTGTGCATCAATGGGCGGTTTGAATTTGAAATCGGAAAACAGCATCAGCGGCAGCAGTCATAAAATCACAGTCGTGCGCGAGAAGAACGGCATGATTAAAATTTATGTGGACAATGCCCTTGATTGCTCCGGCTATTCGCCCGATATGAAGCCGCAGCTTTCCTGCGAGCTCAGCGGAAACGCAGCCGGCTTTAATGTGATTGAAAAAGCTTTGTCTTATGACGAGCTTGTTGAAATAAAGCATCTTATCAAATCAAGAAAGAGGCGCAATTAACCCAATGAAATGCAAAAAATGCGGATTTGACTGTGCGCAGGAGGACGGCGATTGGATCACCTGCCCGAGCTGCGGAGCAAAATATTTTAACACCGCCATCAACCCGGAAATGAGTGCCACAAAGCAGATTTCCGAAATCGAGCGGCAGGAAAGCACCGGTCCTGCGGAAGCGCAGGCGACCGTGACCGAGAATGATGAAAAAAAGAAAAAATCAAAGTTGCGCGAAACAGTTGATTTTATGCTGCCGATAGTTATAGCGGTGATTATTGCTCTGCTGCTTAAATCCTTTGTTTTTGCAAACGCTGTTGTGCCCACAGGCTCGATGATAAGCACCATCAATGAGGGCGACAGAATTATCGCAAGCCGCGTGGCATATATAAAAAATGACCCGCAAAGATATGATATTATTCTTTTTAAATTCCCGGACGACGAAAGCCAAATATTTGTTAAAAGAATAATCGGAATGCCGGGCGAAACGATTACGGTTGAAGACGGAATTGCATATATAACGGACGAGGACGGCAACACCTTTGAAACAGACCAATCCTTTGTTACAAATGAGGTGCCGCAGGGAAATTACGGACCGTATTATATTCCGAAGCAGGGTGAAAAAATCACCGTAAACGGCACGCAATGCTATGCCGAAAACGGAATGGTTGTGGGTTCGCTTGATTTCCTTGACCAATATTGCAAGCAGGATGAAAGCGGCAACTACGCCGTTTCCGAGAGATGCTATTTCTGCATGGGCGACAATAGAAACAAATCCTACGATTCAAGATTTTGGAGCAATGCATATGTTGCCGAAAACAAAATTTTGGGCGAAGCGAAATTCAAATACTATCCCGAATTTGAAAAGCTTCAATAAAAAAATATAAAAAGCAGTCTGCCCTCGGAGCATATTTCCGTTTGCAGACTGCTTTTTTATTGCCAAAAAGGCAAAAAAAATAACCGAGGCGATAAAACACCTCGGTTATTTTATTATTTTATATTACGAATCAAGCCGATTTAAAATCAGTCTTTCTTAGGAGCGTAATATTCAACTGTGCGAAGAAGATCGTTATATTTCTTAACGGCATTTTCCGCAGCGATATTGAAGAGCTTATCTGCCTTTTCGGGGAAACTTCTTCTGAGAGCCGAATAACGGGTTTCGCCGTTAATGAACTCAATATAATCTGATGTGGGAGCTTTGGAATCAAGGCTGAACGGATTCTTGCCCTCTTCAACAAGAGCGGGATTGAATCTGAACAGATTCCAATAGCCTGCCTCAACAGCTTTCTTTTGTTCTGCCTGGTTAAACGGCATCTTGATACCGTGATTGATACACGGAGCATAGCAGATAACAAGCGACGGACCGTTGTAAGCCTCTGCCTCTTTCATTGCTTTAAGGCACTGATTATAATCCGCACCCATAGCAACCTGAGCAACATACACATAGCCGTAGGACATAGCAATCTTGGCAAGGTCTTTTTTCTTTGTGATTTTACCGGAAGCGGCAAACTGAGCAACTGCACCTGTGGGAGTTGACTTAGAAGCCTGACCGCCTGTGTTGGAATAAACCTCGGTGTCGAACACAAGAACATTAAGATCCTGATTTTGAGCAAGCACATGATCAAGTCCGCCGAAGCCGATATCATATGCCCAACCGTCGCCACCGAAAATCCACTGGCTCTTCTTGGCTGCATAATCCTTATCTTTAAGGAAATCTTCTGCGGCAGCCTTAGCATCACCTTCAAATTCCGTGTTTTCGATAGCGGAGATAAGAGCCTTTGCCGGAGCGTCGTTACCGCGGGTTGAATGGAATGTGTCAAGATATTCCTGAACTTCCTTGCCTACGCTTGTTTCTTTAAGAGCAAGAGCATCTTCGGCAAGCCTTGAGCGGATTTGAGCCTGAGCAAGGAACATACCGAGACCGAATTCTGCATTATCCTCAAACAAAGAGTTTGACCAAGCAGGACCGTTGCCGTGCTTATCAACCGTGTAAGGAGTTGAGGGAGCCGAACCGCCCCAAATCGATGAGCAGCCTGTTGCATTGGCAATATACATCTTATCGCCGAAAAGCTGGGTTGCGAGCTTTGCATAAGGAGTTTCGCCGCAGCCTGCACATGCGCCGGAGAATTCAAGATAAGGCTTGAGATACTGGGCGGAAACAACTGTTTTATCCGAAGCAACTTCAGCCTTGGGATCTACATCGCAGAGTGCATCAAATACTGGCTGATTTTCAAGCTGAGAAGCAATCGGCTTCATTGTGAGTGATTTTGTGGGGCAAACATTTGCGCAAGAAGCACAGCCTGTGCAGTCAAGTGCAGAAATAATAAGTGCATACTTAAGACCGCTGTTTTTCGGCACTTTAAGGTCAACCGACTTAGTGTTTGCCGGAGCCGCCGCAAGCTCATCCTCTGTGAGAGCAACGGGGCGAATTACAGCATGGGGGCAAACCATAGCACATCTGTTACACTGAGCGCACTTTGCAGGATCCCATTCAGGAACATCAACCGCAATGCCGCGCTTTTCAAATGCTGCGGAGCCTGCCGGGAACACACCGCTTGCCATATCAACAAAAGTGGAAACCGGAATGGAATCGCCCTTTTGATGATCAACGGGGCTGAGAATTTCCTTAACGAATTTCTTCATTTCGGGACGGTCTGTTTTGATTTCTTTTTCAACAACTTCGTCCTCTGCAGTTTTCCAGCTTTCGGGAACCTCAACCTTAATAAGTTCTTTAGAGCCTCTGTCAATACCCTGATGGTTAGCTGCAACAACGGCATCGCCTTTTTTGGAGAACTTAGCCGTGGCTTTTGCTTTCATAAGCTCGATAGCCTTATCAACGGGAAGAATTCCGGAAATTGTAAAGAATGCAGATTGAAGAATTGTGGAAGCTCTGCCGCGAAGACCAACTTCCTCTGCAATCTTAATACCGTTTATGATATAGAAATTGATATTATTATTTGCAATATATCTCTTCATTGAAGCGGGAAGCTCTTTATCAAGCTCTTCGGGGCTCCAAATGCAGTTGAGAAGGAATGTGCCGCCCGGAACAAGGTCCTGAACCATATCATATTTTGTTACATATGAGGGGCAGTGGCAGGCAACGAAATTAGCCTTATTGATAAGATAAGTAGAAGTGATTGGATTCACACCGAAACGAAGGTGAGAAACAGTGATACCTCCGGACTTCTTTGAATCGTAGAAGAAATAGCCCTGAGCGTACATATCGGTGTTATCGCCGATAATCTTGATAGAGTCTTTGTTTGCGCCGACAGTACCGTCAGAACCGAGACCCCAGAATTTACAGCTTGTGGTGCCTGCAGGAGTTGTGTCAACATGCTCACCGGCAGGAAGTGAAAGATATGTAACATCATCCGTAATGCCGATTGTGAATGTCTTTTTCGGCTCTGCGGCTTTCATATTGTCATAAACAGCAAGAATATGGGCAGGAACAGTGTCCTTAGAGCCGAGACCGTAACGGCCGTTGTAAATCGGAGTGGTTTCAAACTGAGAGCCCTTGAATGCTGCAACAACATCAAGATAAAGAGGCTCTCCGATTGAGCCGGGTTCTTTTGTTCTGTCGATAACGGAAATCTTTTTAACCGTTGAGGGGATAACATCAATAAGATATTTCGGTGAGAAAGGTCTGTAAAGATGAACCTTAACAAGACCAACCTTTTCACCCTTTGCATTAAGATAATCAACAGTTTCCGCAATAGTGTCGCAAACAGAGCCCATAGCGATGATGATATGCTCCGCATCGGGTGCGCCGTAGTAATTAAACGGCTTGTAATCGGTGCCGATTTTTTCGTTTACCTTATTCATATACATAACGGTGGTTTCAACTGCATCGTTATAATATTTATTGCAAGCCTCTCTGTGCTGGAAGAAGATATCGGAGTTTTCAGCCGAGCCGCGAAGCGTGGGGTGCTCCGGATTAAGAGCACGCTCACGGAAGCGCTTAACATCATCCATATCAACCATATCTTTAAGATCTTTATAATCCCAAACTTCAATCTTTTGAATTTCGTGAGAAGTACGGAAACCGTCAAAGAAATGAAGGAAAGGAACGGAAGATTTAAGAGTTGAAAGGTGAGCAACCGCACCGAGATCCATAACCTCCTGCGGATTATTTGAGCAAAGCATTGCATAACCCGTTTGGCGGCATGCATAAATATCGGAATGATCGCCGAATATGTTTAATGCATGGGTGGAAACACAGCGAGCAGATACATGGATAACAGATGAAAGAAGTTCACCTGCAATCTTATACATATTCGGGATCATAAGAAGAAGACCCTGAGATGCCGTGTAGGTGGTGGTGAGAGCACCGGCGGAAAGTGAGCCGTGAACTGCGCCTGCCGCGCCGCCCTCGGATTCCATTTCCTGAACCCTTACATTTTGACCGAAAATGTTTTTTGCGTTTTGGGATGAAAGAACATCCGTAACCTCCGCCATAACGGACGAAGGAGTGATGGGATAAATAGCGGCTACTTCAGTGAACGCATAGGAAACATGAGCAGCGGCATTATTACCGTCCATCGTTTTCTTTTTTCTTTGTACCATGTGAATAAATTACCTCCTGAGAACTGCAAAGTTCATAATTTACACTTAACAAGCGGTAAAGAATTGTTCAGGCAAGGCAATGCGAAGCAAGCCGTTTCAATGCAACATATGCACTTAAACAGACACATTGCTATGCAAGGCGCCTGAAATTCTCTCCCTCAATCAAAAATGGGCGCAATTAGCCCTTTATGATATGCCAATATTTTAACACAAAGTATTTTATAATTCAACAAGCAAATTTATAATTATGGAATATTTTAGAATTTGTTGTTTTTTGTAAACAGCATAAGCAGGAAAGAGCCGAACTCAGCCTCCGTAATAATTTTAATCAACTCAATCAATACGCAAAAAGCTCCTTCGGCAGATTACCGAAAGAGCTTTTAAATCAGTCTGTTTCTATATACCCTTCCTCGGAGCGATTGAGAGGAAGAGCAATTTTTATGTCGGTGTCGTTAATTCCGGAAACGCGTGAAGCAGGTTTTCCGTATTTTTCCAAGCCGGCCTTAACGGTTACTGAGCCTTTATACTCGTTTTCCGTGTCAAACGAAAAAACACTGCCGTCCGTTTTAACCGGATAACCGTAATCGTCCCTGCTGCCGCTGGAAAGATCGAGCTGCTCGCCGTTTATCCAAACAAAAAGCACATCTTCATTTGAACCGTCATTCGGCATGGTGATTTCGATATGCAGTTTTCTGTTTACCGGCACAACCTCAGTGGTTGTTTCTTTTTTATCGTTTGAATTTGAATCGGAATTATCACCGGTCGATGAATTGCCCGAACCGCCCGAGTTTCCGGAATTTGAAGAATTGCCGGAGGAGGAATTGCCGTTTTCCGTTGTGGAAGAAGCAAGCTCGCCATTTACGATTCCGGGCTTTGCGGAATCGCCCTGCGAATCGCCCGCCGTTGTTGAAACGGGCTTTTCCGTGTATTTTTCCTTGCCGCCCGAGTTTACGCCAACGGTTATTCCCACAGCAATTGCAATGACTGCCACAGCGGCAACGATGCCGATTACAAGCTTTTTATTGAGTTTTTTCTTACCGTTGCTTTTAGTTCCCTCCAAATTATTATCGGGAAGATTGTTTTTTTCGTCTGCCATAAATTTCACCCCATTATATTTTAAACAAATATATTATTTGCACAAATCAAACGAACGCGTTAAACGAAGCGTCGCTCGGCATGCGCCAGTCGCCGCGCGGAGAAAGCGAAACCGAGCCTACCTTCGGCGAATCGGGAATACAGCTGCGCTTAAATTGGCTTATAAAGAACCTGCGCATAAAAACACCCGCCCATTTTTCAACAACCGCAGGTGAATATTTATCCCCAAATGCCTTTTTTGCCAGCATTATAAGCTTTTCTTTTGAAAATCCGAAGCGCACAAAATTATAAAGGAAGAAATCGTGAAGCTCGTAAGGGCCGATATTTTCCTCCGTTTTTTGGGCGATGTTTCCGTTTTCATCGGGCGGAAGCAATTCGGGAGAAACAGGTGTGTCCAATATATCATAAAGCACCGCAGCCGTTTCCCTGTCGCTTACCGAAGCAACATATTCCACAAGATAGCGCACAAGTGTTTTCGGCACGGAGGCATTAACGCCGTACATACTCATATGGTCGCCGTTATAAGTGCACCAGCCCATTGCAAGCTCGCTTAAATCGCCCGTACCCACAAGCAGTTTATTGTGCTTATTTGCCATATCGAAAAGGATTTGCGTGCGTTCCCTTGCCTGTGTGTTTTCATATGTTATATCGTAAATTTCGGAGTTGTGCTCAATATCGCGCATATGCTGCTCACACGCCGCTTTGATATCAATTTCCTTAATCTGCACACCAAGCCTGCGCATAAGTTCAAGAGCATTATTATATGTTCTTCCGGTTGTGCCGAAGCCGGGCATTGTTACGCCGATTATATCTGCATTGCTTTTGCAGAGCCTTTTCATTGCCTCGGCGGCAACAAGCAGTGCCAGCGTTGAATCAAGCCCTCCGGAAATGCCAACTATTGCGCCTGCAGAGCCGACATGCGAAATTCTTTTTGCAAGTCCGCAGGACTGAATCGCAAATATCTCACGGCACCTTTCGCGGCGCATTTCATCATCGGCAGGCACAAACGGATGCGAATCGACAAAGCGGTGTTTCAAATCATTTTCATCGTTTTGCACGGGTGCGCTTTCAATTTGTACTGCGCCGATTTTGTTTGAAAACGACATATTGTTTCTGCGAAGCGCGGAAAGCTTTTCAATATCCAAATCGGCATAAATTATTTGATTTTCAAAATCAAACCTGTTTCCCTCGGCAGCAACCGAGCCGTTTTCGGCAATCAGCGTTGCGCCGCTGAAGACAAGATCCGTGGTGCTTTCACAAGGACCTGCGCCGGCATAAACATAACCGCACACACAACGAGCCGACTGATTTTCAACAAGACTTTTTCTGTATTGCGCTTTTGAAACATATTCATCGCTTGCCGAAAGATTTGCAATTATATTTGCACCGCTTTGCACAAGCTGTGAACTTGGCGGAGCCGGCACCCACAAATCCTCGCAAAGTTCAACGCCGAGCATTGCGCCGCTGCCGAGATCAAAAATCAAATCTCCGATTTTAACATCAAAGCCGCAAATATTTATATTCTGAGGAGAATCAAAATCGAATCCGGAGGCAAACCAACGCTTTTCGTAAAACTCATTATAATTGGCAATATGCTTTTTCGGCACTGCTCCGATTATTTTTCCGCTTTGCACAAGCACTGCGCAGTTATAAAGGCTACCGAGAAACGGCAACGGCATTCCGACGAGAACGGCAATGTTTTTACCGCTCGTTGCTGCCGTGATTTCGGCAAGTGCATCATTAGCGGCATTTTGCAGTGCAGCAGTGAAAAACAAATCGGCACAAGTGTAGCCTGTAACGGAAAGTTCGGGAGTAACCAGAAGCCTTGCGTTCTCTTTTTCCGCCGTTTCGATTGCATTAATTATTGAATTTTTATTATACTGCGGATCGGCGACCCTTAAATTGAGCGAGGCTGCCGCCGCCCTGAAAAATCCGTAATTCATATTTCACCTAAATCAAAGTAATTTTAAATTTAAACGAAGCCTCTTCGCCGGGTTCGAGCACGGTTATGCCGCGCTTTTTCTCAAATTCTTCGCTTTCATCCGTGCAGGTTGAAATTCCCGTCCACGGCTCAAGAGCAACGAAATCGCCGCCGTTTGCGGAAGACCATATCAAAAGATTTTCAAAATCCTGATAATCAAGGCGCACTCCCCTGCCGCCGGCGGAAAGAGTGGCGGATTTAGATTTAATTCCGTCAAACACCATAGCATCGTCCGCAAAAAGTGAATGATTCATTTTAATTTCATCGCTGTTTGAAACAACATCATATCGCTTTGAAACATCGATTATGCCGCTGTGAATATCCGGGCGCAAGCACGGATGATTGAGCACCTTATCAAACTTAACCGAATAATCCTCAAACCTTTCGCCGCTCTCCAACGGGCAGTTAAAAGCAGGATGACCGCCGATTGCAAACGGAAGTTTATCCGTGCCCGTGTTTTTAACTGTATATTCCGTTGTAACGCTGTTTTTCAGCACCGTATATTTAATCAGAAGCGAATAATCAAAAGGAAATTCCTTTTTCGTTTCGTGGCTTGAATTTTGAACAAAAGAAACAGAATTCGGTGCCTGCTCCTTAATTTCAAACGGATTTATTCTTGCAACGCCGTGCCTTTTCATATTGCACGGTTTACCGAAAGCACTGGCTTTACCGTCCTTAAGAACACCCACAATCGGGAAGCACACCGGTGCCTGACCGCCCCAATGCTCTTTATCACCCTGCCAAAGATATTCAACGCCGTCTTTAACAAGAGAATGAAGCATTGCACCCTCCTGCAGACAAAGCACCGTAACATTACCGCTTGATATTTTAACAGCCATAAGCTCACCTTTTCGTTAAAAATTTATATATCATTACATAACATACTTATCAAAGTTAATTATATATCATTATAAAATTCATTGCAATATTGAAAATGTAAACATAATGCGCTACAATATAAAAAAAGAATTTGAGGAGAAAACGCAGATGGACATTGATTCTTACATATACGAAGCGATTTTTGAGGAAAAACCGAAATACAAAGTGCTTTACGAGCTCTTTTGGGAGCAATTTAAAGAGGACGGCTTTGTGATTACCGACGAATCGGGTCACGAAACGGACTCCGTTTTCAAAGCGGTGGCATTACAAAATATTGTTGGCGAATTTAATTACCGTATGTACGACGCGGTTAATGAAACAGGGCTTGAGGATGTTATCGAATACCTGCAAAACATGGGCATCGGCGAAAACGAAATTATCGAATATTGCGAAGGCGAACCCGAAATTGAAATTGACGACGGTGATTTTGAGGCAACGGTTAAAAATGCACTTGATTATGTTACGGAGCTTGCGGCAAACAAATTGCTGGAGGCCTATTCCGCCGATGATGTTTTTGATTATATTTTCACTGCCACATATGATTTCGAGCAGGATTTCACATTTGATTTTGAGGATGCCGACGAATTTCTTGCTTTTGTGGATTCAAACACGGAAAGGCTTGATTCGTATAAAGAGGAATATCCCTCCGTTATGAACTGGATTGAATGCGGCATGATTTGCTGATTTTTCGCACAAAGCACAAACCCCAAAGCTTTTAAGGCTTTGGGTTTTTTTTAATTATATTAAACTTAGAGCAATCATTTCGCCGCCATAATCAAGCGGTTGAATTTGGGCGTTTTATAGAACAAATACGAAACCGCCGCGCTGATGATAAAAGTGGCAATGAAGAAAGCACTTGTTTTGAGCGGGTCATAAACAAACACATTATCCGCAGCGTTGCCGAGATAATATATAACAACCTTGTGCACAAAAAATGTGCCGAAGCTTGAAACGGATACTGCCGTTGCAAGAGGAGCAAGCTTTTTTGCAGATTTTGCCGAGCAATTCATTCTTGAAAAAAGTTCAAAAATCGAGCATGATGCAAGCAACACACCCGGAAAATCATACCATAATCTGATGGGTTTGCCAACCCTGACAGAATAGGTTAAAAACCAAGCACCGAGCACCGTGCCTGCCGCAATGAAAAGCCACAGAACTGCGGCGCGGATTTTTGCAAACGCACCGCGCTTGCAAAGCGCACCGAAAAGAATATACATTCCGTAGGTACCGCCCAAAAAGCTTACATCTATAACACCCGATATTTGAAAGCTCCAACCGAAAACCGATTTGAGCTGAGAATAAAGCCCCAAAATAAAAACAGTTACAAACAAAAGAATAAGCGGCACGGAAAGCACTTTGGTTTCGATATTTTTTATTGCGTTTGCAACAAAAGGCAAAGCGATGTAAACGCCGATAATCATGGGCATATACCACATATTGCCCATTTGATTTGTTTTAAAGAAAAGCAAATCGCGAATAAGCATATCAAAATCGAATTTTCCGTTTCCGATAAAAATTATAACATCGTAAATCACATTCCAAATTTCCGTTGTTATAACAATCGGCAGTAAATTGTGCTTATAAAATTTAAATATTTTATCTGCGGAGGAATAATCGCGGTCAAGCAACAGATATCCCGAAATAGCCAAAAACACGGGCACGCCGAGTCTGCCTATTGCAAACGCCGCATTGCGAAACAAAAGCGAGCCGACAGCCATTTGCGCGGTTTCCTGCACATCGTAGGCGTTATATATTCTTTCAACGCTGTGAATAAACACAACGCAGATAATCGCAAAGCACCTGGCATAATCAAGCCACAATATTCTTTTTCTTTGAGCGTTTTTTTCCATGGCAGCCTCCAAAGCAACTTATGCAAATATTATACATTATCATTCGGAATATTTCAATGCCGAGAAAAAAGCCGATGCAGTGAAAAGCTTCTCTGCATCGGCATATTTTTAATTTAAATGAAATTACTCGGCATCAAAATTCAAAATCGTGGAGAGCACGGTTTTGTAGCCGGTTTCGATAGCTTCAGGCACGAGGCGATCGTAGTTATCTCTGCGATTGTGATAATAATCGGCAGGTGCGGGATCCATTGCTGCAAGGCAAGTGGCTTTGATGCCTGCCTGCGAGAATGCAGCGGCGTCAGACGAGCCAAAGAATACGCTTGCGAATTTTGCGGAATCATAGCCGGCTTCCTTTGAAGATTCAAGCACAAGCTGAGAAAATTCCTTGTCATTTTTTACCGTACCGGACATATCTTTTGAATAAACATTCAGGTAGTCGAGATCCGTTAAAGTATCAACGCAAAGCACAGCGGTTTTAACATCGCCGGAGGCATATTCATCGCGATGTGCTTTTGCAAAAGCCTTTGCGCCCCTAAGACCTGCTTCTTCGCCGTCCGTAATCATGGCAACAACTTCGGTGTTTTCAAACTCAACGCCTGCCATATCAAGCATGCGAAGCGCACAAACTGCGGCATATGTGCCGGTTAAATTATCGTTTGCACCGGGAGAAATTCTGCGAAAATCAACGAAACAAAGCAGCGAAATCATAAACAACGCCGTGAGCACATGGAAATAATAAGAATAATTAACCATAAATTCGCCGAACGCACCCATATTTACATTGTCGGCAATAACGGCGATGACGGCAACGATAACGGAAATTATTGCGCAAACAATTGTGCCGCCCATAAGCGGACCCATGCCGTGGCTCTTGAAATAAAGAATATGGCGCCATTCGTAAGCCGCGTCAATATGACCGCTGATAACAATTCTTTTTTTTACCTCGCCCTTTGGCTTTCTTGTGGCAACAAGATTGTGACCGGTAACTTTTTTATACATGCCGTCCATAAACTGCTTATACATCAGAAATTCCATAACGGTGATGAAAAGGCTGATTGCAACGCAAACGCCGACGATGCACTGCGCAATCATAAACGAAATAACATTTGTGAACACAAGCGCAAGGCAAACTACAACAGCTGCTATTATGACAACGGAAACAAGCTTTGTGAAATGCAAAAATGCTTTCGGAGCCATTTTGTATTCTTCAAAATGAGTTTCGTCGCAAAACTGATCAAGCTCTTTTTTCAAGTGCTTTTGCGCATCGTAGCAGGCATTGTTTCCCGATTCACGGGGACCGTACTTTTTGATGACATTGGTGATTTCCTTAACTGTGTAATCAACATTTTCTTTGATTACGGCACCGGGAAATTCATTGATTTTCATTTTTATTTCTCCTTTAGTGTGTTATTTTTGCGAAATTCAAAATCAGGATCGCCGAAAGTGAATTTTCGCTTTATATGAGAGCGCTTAAACAAATTCTTCGGCATACAGATTGAATCTGCCGCAAAATTTATGCCGAGCTGCTTATACGCTCTTTTATAACCTTGATATCTGGCAATGAAATCATCGAAGCTGCGATTTGCCTCGGGAGTCCATGCAACCTCGGCAAGTGCTTCCATTCTGGGATGCAATTGAAGCTGTATTTTATCAACAGACGACACCCATTCCGTCCACAGTTCACCCTCAACGCCGAGCATTTTGTTTTTACCGCCGATACCGTATTGGGCAGGCTTAAAATCATATGTGTTTTTAAGCGGATATTGCGCATACGGCATATCGAAATAAAAAGATTTATGATTGCTCATAATGATTTTGCCGCCGATTTCGGCAAAATGCTGCGTGTGCTTATCCTGCCCGGGAAGCCATTGCTGCACAACCATATCGGTATCGAGCCTTTCGGTGCCCTGCCTAAGCACATCATTCCAGGCAATCATATGCTTGCCCTTTGATTTAAGATATTCGCGAAGCTCATTCGTAAGCTTTTTTTGCAGTTCCCTTTCGTTTGCAAAGCCCATTTCTTTCATTGCCCTTTGGCAATCCGGGCATTTTTTCCATTCGGAAACGTCGGCTTCATCGCCGCCCACGTGAAAATATTCAAACGGGAAAAGACTGCAAACCTCGTCATAAACATCAAATATGAATTGAAGGCTTTCCTGCTTGCCGAGGCAAATAGGTCTGTTCCAATCCTTTATTCCTTTTAAAGTGAAAAGCTTGCCGCCCATTTCGCCGAAAACATGGCTTTGAATATTTCGGCACGCAAGGTGCGGATAAGAGGCAAGTGCTGCGGCAAAGTGAGCCGGCACATCTATTTCCGGCACTATTGAAATGCAACGTTGCGCCGCATATTCAACAATTTCTTTTACATCTTCCTGAGTGTAATATCCGCTGTGAGGTGTGTTGTCGGTTTTTGCGCTGTCCCAACCGCCGACTTGCGTAAAACTGCGCTTTGAACCGATTTCAGTGAGCCTCGGATATTTTTTGATTTCAATTCGCCAGCCCTGATCGTCGCTTAAATGCCAATGAAAAATATTCAGCTTCAGGCGAAACATATCGTCAAGCAAAGCCTTAACTGCTTCTTTATCAAAAAAATGGCGGCTGACATCAAGCATTTGACCGCGCCATTTATACTGCGGCTTATCGCTGATTTCAACAAAAGGCACAAGATTTTTGCCCTCGTCAAGCCTGCCGAGCATACGCACGGACTGAAGCGCATAATACGCGCCTGCCTTATCGGACGCTTTTATAACAATTCCCGATTCGCCTACGGAAAGACGGTATTCCTCTTTATCAAGGCTTAAATCCGAATAAATTTTAACGGGCGAATTTTCGCCGCCGATATTTTTAACAAGCGGCAAATCGATTTCGGAATAAACAGAAGCACTCTTTTCAAGCTTGAAAAAGCCCCCCGTTTCCTCAGCCGATGCCGGTTTCGGTATAAGATTTAACATAAATTTACCCCCGAGCCTAAGCTCGTTTATCAGTCAATGCGGCACAGAAAGCAAGCGTTAACCGCCGCAAAGCATCAATTTCACAATATTATAGCATAAATTTTGATTGACAACAACACTTTTAAGGTAGTAAAATAAAAATTGTTATATTTCCAAGCAGTCAACACACACCTGCCCGTAGCACAATGGCTAATGCATCTGATTCCGATTCAGAAGATTGGGGGTTCGAGTCCCTTCGGGCAGACCATTTTTTTATTTTGCCGAAGCATACAATTTGTTTCGTCAAAGCAAACTCTGCCGCAAAGGTGAACGCTATGAAGCTTAATTTCAAAAACGACGAATTTAAAATAATGCAAATTGCCGACACGCAGGAGGGCGCAAAAGTAAGCCCCGACACGCTTAATCTTATAAACACGGCAATCGAGCGCGAAAAGCCGGATTTAATAGTATATTCCGGCGACCAAATTTGGGGCAAATCAAGCTTCGGCGGTAATGCCGAAAAGGTTGAAAGGGTTTTGAGAACGCTCACCGAGCCTGCTTTTTCGCGCAAAATTCCTTTTGCAATCTGCTTCGGAAATCACGACAGGCAGGTTGGGCTTTCAAACGAAGAGCAGCTTGAGATTTATAAAAAATTCGATTGTTTCATCGGCGAGAGCGCGCCCGGAATTGACGGTTGCGCAAACCAGGTTATTGAGCTAACAAACGGCGACAAGCCTGCATTTTTGCTTTATCTTATCGACAGCCACACAAACCTTAAGGTGGGCTACGACAATGTGCACCAAAATCAAATTGAGTGGTACAAAACCACACGCGATGAATATGAAAAGCAATGCGGTGCACCGGTGCCTTCAATAGTTATTCAGCACATTCCCGTGCCGGAAGTTATGGATTTGCTGATTGAGGTTAAAAAGAGCACAAAAGGAGCCGTGCAGGGCTTCAGAAACCACGCAGGCAAATGGTATGTGCTCAACAGGGATAGAATCAACAAATCGGGCTTTATGAAAGAATCCCCTGCCGACCCCATGGAAAACAGCGGCGAATTTGCCGCAATGGCGGAAAAAGGCGATGTTAAGGGCATTTATTTCGGGCACGACCACAACAATTCATTTAACGGCAAGGTGCAAGGCATAGACCTCGGCTACACCCAGGGCGCAGGCTTTCATGTTTACGGACCGGGGCTTGACCGCGGCGTGCGCATGATAAATTTAAGAAAAGACGGCACTTTTTCAACATATGATTTAAGATACCGCGATATAATCGGAAACAAGGTTAAAGAAAAACTGAGATTTGCGATTTTGCAGATTATGCCCACCAATGTTTACGACGCAATAAGCAGAGGGCTTAAGATCGGCGGAGTTTTGCTGGCGATAATCATAATTGCCGTGCTTATAAAGATTTTTCTGTAATTAAATCAACACCATAAAAACCGCCGCAGAGTTTTAAAGCGCTCTGCGGTGGCATTTTTTATTGCACAAAAGCGCTGTTGGGCATAAAGCAAAACCGCAATTTACAAAAAAATCAAAGCAACACATATGTTAATTTTGCGTTCATCATATTGACACAATGTGTTTATCTTTATATAATTAGTTTTATATTTGAAAGAGGAGGCGTATTATGAAAAAAAAGATTACGCTTGACACGGGCAAAAAAGTTTTCCCGCTTATCGTGATGGTTATAGGTCTTGCGCTTATGCTTGCCATGTGGATTGTGCGCTTAAACATGGTTGCCATCGTGTCTGTAGGCTATTGCTGCATAGTTTCGGCAATTGTTGTTTTGGGGTTAATAATCAAGAAAAAGGTATATGCTCCCATAATTTACGGCTATGCCGCCGCATGCATCGGCGTTATAGTTTACTACATTATATGGGGTGCAGACGCAGGCTTCGGTGCTTTCACAACCGGTCTGGCAGGCTTTAATTCCGCAGACCATCCGCTTCTTACCGGCAGCGGCAACTTCGGCACCAGGCTGCTTGGCAACATTTTGCTTGCGCTGCCTGCCGCAATTTGCCTTTGGGGATTATTCTTCACGGCAAAGCACACCTTTAAAAAAGAGGGCGTTAAGAAATTCTTTTCTGCCGTGCTCAGCCTTTTACTCGTAGGCACAAGCATCACCTATGTACTTACGATGAACATGCGTTCAAAGCCGAATACGGACAGATTGTGGGAAGGTCAGGAGGATTACCTCGGCAAGATCGACAAAACCGCAAATTCCGAAAGCCCGAATGTGCTTTTCGTGCTTATGGACGACCTCGGCTACGGTGACGTTTCGCTTAACGGCTCGATTTTCGACACACCGAATATCGACAGCATCGGTGAAAACGGACTTAATTTTGAAAACTTTTATTCATCATATTCCGTTTGCTCACCCGCCCGTTTTGCGTGCATGACCGGCAGATATCCTTACAGAGGCTATGCCGATAATGTTATCTATCCCACGGTTGACAGCACTTCCGCCTTTGCTTCCACAAGAGTTTTCAACTCCGTTGAGCTCGGCGGCAACGCAGACGGTATGCTCGGCGATGAAATCACCATTGCCGAAACATTTAAAGCCGCCGGCTACAGCACCGGTATTTTCGGCAAATGGCACCTTGGCGACTACGGCGAATACCTGCCGACAAACCAGGGCTTCGATTATTTCTACGGCAGCCATTATGTTAACGATATGAGCCCGTTCTACCATGTTAGGGAAGAAAACGGCGAATACACAATCGTTCACGGTACCGATGAACTTAAAGACCAATCACAGGCAACAAAATGGATTCACGATGAAATTTCCTCTTGGATTACCGAACAGGCTCAATCCGACACACCGTTCTTCGCATGCTACACTTCACCGTGGCCGCACGCTCCGGTTTACGTGGGCAATGAATTTGACGGTTCAACCGGCATGGGCACATATGTTGACTGCGTTCACGAATTTGACACCTATCTCGGCATTTTGTTTGACACAATGGAAGAACTCGGCGTGCTTGAAAACACGATTATAGTTTTCACAAGCGACAACGGACCTGCACTTCAGGGTTCCACAAATGAGCTTCGCGGCGGCAAATACCTTGCATATGAGGGCGGTCAAAAGGTTCCCTTTATGATTAGATGGGACAATGCAAACGGCGCACTCGGCGAAACCGGCACCACAAGGAAGCAATCGGCAACACTGGTTGACCTTTATCCCACGCTTGTTGAGCTTTGCGGAATCACCGGCGAGGGCGGCACGGTTAAGAATTATATGCCGACGGACAGAATTATCGACGGTATTTCGATGACCCCCGTTCTTAAAAACGATGAAGTTATCCACACCAAAGACCATCCCATTCTTCACATGAAGAGAGAGGATATTAAGGCTATTCAATACACCGTTTCCACCGAAAGCGTTAAGGAACAATACCCCGATTACGATTTCGATGTGCTTAACGATAACGATTATATAACCTTTAAATATTTTGACAGAATTCAAAACGATAACTCTGCTTTCTTTGATAAATACCGCACAAACTGGCTGCATATTCTTACCGACGATTCCGGCGAGAACTACAACAGAACAACGGTTTATCCCGAAATTGCCGATGAATTCCATGCCAAGCTGGATGAAATTCAAAACGATTTCAAGAAAAACCGCCGCGGCATTATTGATAAAAACGAAAAATAAATTTACGGGAATGTGATGAAATGCCCCCAATATCTCTTATGATAAAGCCGGCGTCATCGCTGTGCAATCTTTCCTGTGAATACTGCTTTTACCGGGATGTTTCCGAGCACAGGGAACATCTCGGTTTCGGCATTATGGAAAAAGAAACAGCGAAAACGCTTATAAAAAAAGTTCTTGATTTTGCAAACGGAAATCAGGCAGCATTTGCCTTTCAGGGCGGTGAACCCACCCTGGCAGGGCTTGATTTTTTCAAATATTTCGTGCGCACTGTTAAGGAGCTTAACACCGAGCACTGCCCCGTTTTTTTCAGTATTCAGACAAACGGCACAATGATAACGGATGAATGGGCAAAGTTTTTTACGGCAAACCGTTTTCTTGTGGGGCTGAGCCTTGACGGTGATTATGAAAGAAACAAATTTCGCAAAATGCCAAACGGGCAAAATTCATTTTACAAAATTTTGAAAGCCGCCGAGTGCTTTAAACGAAACGGCACCGATTTTAACATTCTTACCGTTTTAACGGGCTACTGCGCCGACAATGCCGAGGATATTTACAGATATTTCCGTTCCAAAGGTTTCGGCTACCTGCAATTTATTCCGTGCCTGCGCCCGTTTGAGTCAACTGAGCAAAGTGAGCTTTATATGACGAGTACGCAATATGCGGATTTTTTGATTAAAATATTTAATCTTTATGTTAAAGATTATGTGCGTCATCAATATATAAGCGTGCGTCAATTCGACAATTGGGTGCGCCTTTTCCTGCGCCAACCCACCGAGCAATGCGGAATGATGGGGCACTGCTCGCACCAATTCGTTTCCGAAAGTAACGGCAACATTTACCCGTGCGATTTCTATTGCACGGATGAATATTTGCTCGGCAACATAAAAGAAAAGGATTTCACTGAGCTTGCAACCTGCAAAACGGCAAAGGATTTTATTTGTGAAAGCATTGAGGTGCCGCAACGCTGCAAGGCGTGCCGCCTTTACCCGATATGCCGCGCAGGCGGCTGCAAGCGCACGCAGCTGAGCGAAGATTATTGCGAAGCATACAAAAAGTTTTTTACGGCGTGCCTGCCGCTTTTCAGAGTTTTCATAAGCGAAAAGCCGCCTCAAAACGGAGCGAAATAACACAAAATGCTTAAAGCAGCAAAAAACGGTTTCGACTTTTCAGCCGAAACCGTTTTTTCATTGTGCCCGTAAATCTTCATTATGTTGATTCACGAAAATAAAATCAAATTGAGCAAGAGAAAACCGCACGCAAGATGGCTTTAAAAAGCCGATTTTCGCAATGCTGTATTTATATTTTAAATTCTTCAGCCTGCGATTGAAACAGTGTTCGCTCTGCCGTCTAAGCCAAGAATATAATCTGCGGAAACATCAAGCTTTTCACAAAAACGAACGAGATAGTTTATGGGCATTTGCCTGAAGCCACGCTCGTATTCGCTGTACTGCTGCTGTTTAATATCAAGCATTTTTGCAACTTCTGCTTGCTTGAGAGATTTGTTTTCTCTTACAAATTTCAATCTGTTGTTATAGCTCATAACAACCCCCCTTTCTTTAATCTCACCAGTATTTTATAACGATACATTTTCATGTTCAAGAATAACAGTCTTTCTTTTGTACTTTTTTGCCATTTAACTCATTTTAGGTGATATTTCGCCTTTTTTCGGTGATATTCAGCCTTTCATCAATGAAAAGTTTTCATAAATATTCGCAAATTACATATTTTATGCCGAATTTCACTCGATTTTTGAAATATTTGTTATATTTTTATCAATTTTAAGGCAGATTTTAAC
>CAVFVA010000019.1:0-6081 GCA_963625835.1 Clostridium sp. AF37-5
TTACCGTTCCGTCATCCGTTCGCACTCCTGTTACAAGCTTTGTTGCGAAGGTGTGGCTCAGAGCTGTCGATTGTGTCGTCCGATGCTTTTGATAAATAAAGTCTTTGCTTATAATTATTTTAATTTTAAAATGAAATGATTTTTGTGAAAATCAATAAGCTTTTCATTGCGCATTTTTCCCAATTCCTGTGACAGTCCGCTGCGTTCCACGCTAAGATAATCGGCTAGTTGTTGCCTTGAAAACGGTATATCAAATTCGTATTTTCCGTTCCTTTGCGCTTCTGCAGAAAGATAGGACATGATTTTTGCACGCGTAGAACGCTGACCGATATGTGTAAGCTTTTCGTTGAACTGCAAATTCTTTTCGGCAAGCTCGCCGAGAAGATTACGGATTATTCGACTGTGATGCGAGCAGGCGGACGGGCATATGTTCATTATGCGCTTAACATTTAAGAACATTACGGTAACAGGTGTTTCCGCTATAACAGCAACATTTAACCTCGATCCGGATGCGCAGGCGTAGGCGGCGGCAAAGGTTTGACCCGGCCCCGCTTTTGAAATAATATTGCGATTGCCCCAAATATCCTCTTGTATAATCAACATACTTCCCGATAACACAAAACCGACGGCGTCAATTACTTCTCCTGTGCGTAACACAAAGCTGTCTTTTGAAAATTCTTCCGTTTTGGCATTTAGGCACAGCAGCATAGATGAAATCTCATTTTCTGATATGCCGGAAAACAGTTGTGATGAGCGAAGAACGGTTAAAAAATCTTTCATAATAATCACCATAGCCTTTCAGGCAACAAATAGTTTATTAAAAATCACCGAATACTCTGCGTTGTCTGAACAGGCGTGAATGGTGATTTCAGCCGTTTCAAAATTATGCCGCAGGCAAATTTTGAAGGCAATATAATTTACAGTGTGATTTTTCACACTATTCCTCATTCGTTGAATTATCAACAGACTTGTTGATTTAATTATATTATAATATATCCAATAAAGCAAGGAGGAACAGTTATGAAAAGAAGAATTATTGAAATTAATCAGGATAAATGTAATGGTTGCGGTGCTTGTGCAGCTGCGTGCCACGAGGGCGCCATTGCCATGGTGAACGGAAAGGCAAAGCTTATGCGTGACGATTATTGCGACGGCTTGGGTGATTGCCTGCCTGCTTGCCCCACAGAGGCGATTTCCTTTGTGGAACGCGAGGCTGCGGCCTATGACGAAGCGGCTGTGTTGGCGAATAAGCAAAAGAAGATGCAGCAAGAGGGAATGCCGCTTCACGCCGGATGCCCCGGCTCAAGAATGAAAACGATACTTCACACGGAATCAACAAGTGTAGATGATACGCCTGTTGCCGCTCAAAGCCGCCTTTCCCAGTGGCCTGTGCAGATTAAACTTGTGCCCATAAATGCACCTTATTTTGACGGTGCAAATCTGCTTATTGCAGCAGATTGCACGGCATATGCATATGCTGCATTTCACGAGCGCTTCATAAAGGGGCATATTACGCTTGTGGGTTGCCCTAAATTGGATGATGTGGATTATTCCGAAAAGCTAACCGAGATAATTCGTAATAATGATATTAAGAGTGTAACAATTGTGCGTATGGAGGTTCCTTGTTGCGGAGGCTTGGAATATGCGGCAAAAAACGCATTGCAGCAGAGCGGAAAGTTTATTCCGTGGCAGGTTGTCACAATTTCTATAGACGGCAATATCCGTTAGTTTAATATATTGCCTTGCAAATAAGAATACAGCATAGTTATAAATGTTATTGAATTTGTGATAACAGTAAACCGAATTCAATAAACAAGAGTAATCATATTGACATAGTAGGAAATATTCGTTATAATACACTTATGGCAACTTAACAGTTGCAAAATGTGTGTAAGCGGTGATTATTATCAGGCAAATATTATGCTTCGGCGATTCAAATACTTGGGGCTTGATTCCAAAAACAAATCAAAGATATCCATGGGGAGTCAGGTGGACAAGCCTATTGCAGCAAAAACTTGATTCTCACGGTTTTCGGGTTTTGGAGGAAGGTCTTTGCGGCAGAACAACCGTTTTTGAAGATCCTTTTCGTAAAAACAGAAGCGGGATAGCCGTTTTACCTCATATTCTTGAATCGTGCAATCCGATTGATGCAGCTGTTATTATGCTGGGCACCAACGATTGCAAAGCGTGCTACAAAGCCACTCCGCGGATGATTGCTGACGGTATTGAATGTTGCGTCGATGAAATCCTTAAATATTTGCCTGCCGATAAAATTTTAATAGTTTCGCCGATTTCACTCGGTGCGCAAATTTGGAAGCAGGAATATGATCCTGAATTTGACGCACAGTCCGTAATAACTGCAGATAATCTTTTTTCGGAATATAAGAATATTGCCGAAGAAAAGGGAACATATGTGATTTCTGCAGCCGATTATGTTAAGCCGAGCACGATTGACTTGGAGCATCTTTCCGAGTTGGGTCATAAAGTGCTTGCGAATGTAATTTTTAATGAACTTGTGAATGCAAAAATCGTTTAAGGGGAGTAAATGCCGTGAATGCTGATATTTCAAGAACAGCAGCTATTAAACTGCTTCAAAAATATAATAAAGAGCCATTTCATATTTATCATGGATTAACCGTTGAGGGCGTAATGAAATGGTTTGCAAAAGAGCTCGGATACGGTGATGATGTTGAGTTTTGGGGCATTGTCGGTTTACTTCATGATATTGATTTTGAAGAATATCCGGATTTGCATTGCATAAAAGCGCCGGAACTTTTGCACGAAGCAGGAGTGAGCGATGATGTTATTCACGGAGTTTGCTCACATGGCTATAATCTGACAGTTGATATTGAACCCGTTTATCAAATGGAAAAAGTGCTTTATGCCACAGATGAATTAACCGGCTTGATCGGTGCCGCGATTAGAATGCGCCCGAGCAAAAGTGCTGCCGATTTTGAAGTTAAAAGCCTTAAAAAGAAATTTAAAGACAAAAAATTTGCTGCCGGTTGCTCGCGTGATGTTATTAAATTCGGTGCCGAACTCCTCGGCTGGGATTTGGATAAACTGTTTGAGCAAACTGTTTTGGCAATGCGCTCCTGTGAGGACAGCGTTAAAAACGAATTGGCTTCATTGAATTTTTAAAGTTTATATCTTTCTCTTTTTTTAGAACATTAGATCCGTAATTATAAAACTCCGAAGCATCCGCCTCGGAGTTTTTTTCAGTGTGTTTGATTTATTCTACGCCTTTAAGTGAACTGACCATATCAAGTTTTTTAACTCTGCCCGTGAATATCAGCCCGGTGATTACCGAAATGCCGAATGTTATAACTGCGGCAATAACAAACGAAGGAAAGCTCAGCTTCGTCATCATATCAAATTCGCTGCCCGCACTGGCAATCATTGTATATGTAAGCCCAAGTCCGGCCGGCGTGCCCAATATAATGCCGATAATCGAGAAAATAATATTCGGAATCAAATTTAACTTGATTATTTTGCCTGTTGGGAAGCCGAGCACCTTAAGCGTTGCGATTTCACGCTCTTTTTCGGTGTATGAAAGCTGACCGAGATTGTAAAGAACTACTACGGCGAGAGTAACGGCGAACAGAATAATAACGGAAACCATCATATTCATCGATTCCGTATAATTCTCCCAAAAATTGTGCAAATCGCTTTGGGCAAGCACTTTTGAAACCTGGGGATTGTCATATTTTTCTATATGCTGCAATGTGTCAATATATTGCGGTGTATAATCATAACAGAGGCTTTCGAGTGTGTTTCTTGTTAAGATAATTCCTTGGGTAGACGGGTGCCTTACTATATTTGTGATTTCGGATGTTACCCATTTGTCGGATGTGTAAAGATGCCAGCTTATTTCGTCGCCAACAGAAACATTAAGTGCATCTGCAAGTTTTTTTGTTATGGCAAAGGTGGTGTCCGTCGGCTCAAACCGATTTCTTGCGCTGTCTGTCAAATAGTAGCAACCACTACCGTCAACGGCTGTAACGGTTTCGGTCTTTTTAACTCCGTTTGCCTGAGCTTCTATTGCAGTTGTCATCGTCATTTCGCCGTCAATATCCGCCGCAATTTTTTCAGCGTCATCTATAGTTGCTGTTGAGTATAGCGTCAGCCTTGTTTCCTGAATCTGAATCTCACCGTACATCCATTTTTCCATATCGCTCATACAGTCATACATTGAAAAGGCACACACCAGAAGTGCCATGCAACTTATCGTGCCGACTATGCCCATAACCGTACGGATTTTGCCTCTTAAAATATCGCGCAAGCTCCATTTTAAATTAAAACCGATTTTTCGCCTTGCTTTTGCATTGGTTGCTGCGGTTTTTATATTCTTCGGCGCTTTCGGTCTGAGTGTTTGTGCCGGTGATTCTTTTAGTATGCCTTTAACGGTTAAAAATGTAATCAAAGTGCACGCTGCAACAGTTCCGAGCGTAACAAGGAAAAAGCTTGCGTCATAGCCTGTTTTCCATTGAGGCAAAGAGTAATACGAAGACATTGTGCCGTAAAACAGATATGGTAGGGTAAGAGGACCGGCAATTAAGCCCAAAAGTGAGCCGATAAGGCTCACGAAAAATCCGTAACCCGTGTAATGTAATGCGATTTTGCCGTTTGAAAAACCAAGTGCTTTCAGCGTGCCTATTTGAATGCGCTGATTTGAAATAAGTCTGTTCATGCTTGTGATTATTGCAAGCAGGGCAATCAGCATAAACACAATCGGAAAAACCGAGCCTATCATCTTGTGCTGCGACATTTCACTGTCCATCATTGTAATTCCGCTGTTTTCTGCTCGCGTAACGAAAGCCGCATAATTGCCGGAAAGTTTGGAATCTATTTTATCTTCAAGGCTTTTGGCCTGTGCCGATGATGTGAAAATTATTTGAGTGTAGGGGATTGCGTCTTTAAATTCATCGTCATTTGCAAGCCTTAAAAATTTGATAATGCTTTCTTTGGACATACCTTTAAGCATATCGGCGTTTTTTTCAATTTCAGGATATTCTTTTGCAAATTCGTCCACAAGTTCGGAAACGGTGTATTTATCGCTGCTTACCGTGTCAATAATATACTGTTTAATCGGCAGTGCATTTACCGAAGCATATGCAAATCCGATATTATTGTAATCCGGCCATAAATCATTTTCGTTTGAAAAATACTGATATTCGCTGCTGTATACCAAACCCGCAATTTTAAGTGTAAATTCCGTGTTTTCAAATTTAAATGTGTAATCATCGCCGACCTTAAGTCCTTTAGTTTTTGCAAATTGCTCGGCAATCCAAACCCTGTCGCTTTTTTCGCTGCTGAATTCTTCTCCTTCAACAACATATGGCTTACAGATTGAATTTTCGTTCAATCCGTAAAAATATATTTGCGGTGCGGCTTCGTCCGCTCCCTCAATTTGCAAATAGCATCTTTTTTCTGCCTGTGTAACACCGTCTATATCCAAAACGGCATTTAAATCATCGTCCGAAAAGCTTTCGCCGTAAATCCAACCGTCGGCAAGGTTTGTTTCACTGTAATATTTTGCTCTGAAATTTTCAACACCTGCCCATTCGCCTCCAACTCCGGTGAAAATATAAACGCCTAAAAACGCCATAAGCAAAATTGAAATAAATTGCCATTTGTATTTTTTTAAATCCTGAAGCATTTTGTGCCTTAGCATCACCAAACCACCTCGCAAATCGCTTTTGGATTTTCATTGAGCATTATATCGTTTATTTTACCGTTTTTAACCTTAATCACCTTGTCTGCTGCTTCGGCAAGGGCAGAGTTGTGGGTGACTATGATAACGGTTTTGCCGCTCTCTCTGCTCAGAGTTTGAAGCAGAGTAAGTATTTGTATACCCGTTTCACTGTCAAGTGCGCCGGTAGGCTCGTCGCAAAGTAAAACCTGCGGATTTTTGCAAATCGCCCTTGCGATGGAAACTCTTTGTTGCTCACCTCCTGAAAGCTGGCTTGGGAATTGATATCTTTGTTCTTTCAATCCAACGCTTTCAAGGGCAGCGTCTGCAGCGGTTGCATTCGGGCAGATTTCGCGCACCAATTCCACATTTTCAAGCGCCGTCAGAGT
>CAVFVA010000019.1:6091-37951 GCA_963625835.1 Clostridium sp. AF37-5
GAATTAAGTTGTAAAACTGAAAAACAAAACCCATATCGGTTGCTCTGTATTTAGTAAGCTTTTTATCGCTGTATGCGGCAATGTTATTACCGTTAACAATGATTTCACCGCTTGATACATGCTCCATGCCGCCGAGAAGGTTCAGAAGTGTTGATTTGCCTGCTCCGCTCGGTCCTAAAATAACGGTAAATTCACCGTTGTTTATTTCAAAGCTTGCATTGTCAAGCGCATTTATAATGTGAGTACCCGTAAAATATTGCTTTGTAACATTCTTGAATTCAATATGAGTCATAAATCCTCCTTTGTGGTTAGTAGTACCTAACCGACTGATGAAAATACGAGTTAGTGGCACCTAACCCTAAGCTATTTATACTCCAAATCGCCTTATTTGTCAATGTTTTGTTTATAATAATGTATTATATTTGTATTTGCGTTTGTTATTTTTGTTTGAATTGGTGTATATTTATGCATGTTGCACTGATTTTGCTTAGATTTATTGACACATTGACGAAGATATTATATTATAAGATATTATTGCAAGTAATATTTGTTTGAAGAAATATGTGGTTATTTATATGAAAAGTCTGCTTATTTATTTAAAAGAATATAAAAAAGAATCGTTTTTTGCTCCGCTTTTCAAAATGCTTGAGGCAATATTGGAACTTATCGTGCCTTTGGTTGTAGCATCTATTATTGATAACGGCATTTTGAAAAACGATTATCATAAAATTGCACAGGATGCCGGAATACTTATTTTGCTTGCCGTTGTTGGAATGGTTGCCGCAATCACAGCGCAGTATTTTGCTGCAAAGGCTGCTACCGGTTTCGGCAGAAATGTGCGCTCCGATTTATTTGCCAAAATCCAGTCGCTTTCATTTTCCGAAATGGATGAAGCCGGTGCTTCGCGCCTTGTAACGGTTATGACAAATGATACCGCTCAGGTTCAAAACGGAGTTAATATGGTTTTACGCCTTTTTCTGCGCAGTCCGTTTATTGTTTTCGGCGCAATGATTATGGCTTTTACCGTTGATGTAAAATGCGCAATCGTTTTTGCTGTTGCAATCCCCGTGCTTTCGATTATCGTTTTCGGAATCATCAGATATACCATTCCGAGATATAAGGGCGTGCAAAATCAGCTTGATTCAATCACTCTAAAAACCAGGGAAAATCTTATCGGCGCCCGCGTTATTCGGGCTTTTACGCAGGAAACAGGGGAAATTGAATCGTTTGAAAAGCAAAATACACTTCTTTCGCATCTTCAAAAAGCTGTCGGCAGAATTTCCGCTCTTATGAATCCTCTCACTTATATTGTAATAAATGTTGCCATAATTGTGCTTGTATATATCGGCGGTGTTCGCGTAAATACCGGCAGACTTTCGCAAGGTGAGGTTGTTGCACTTTATAACTATATGAGCCAAATTTTAGTTGAACTTATCAAGCTTGCAAATCTTATCGTAACCGTTACAAAGGCACTCGCTTGCGCAGGCAGAATTGAAAATGTTTTACAAATCGAAAGCTCCGTTTGTCATAACGATAACACTGCTGTTGCCGATTCTCACGCCGTTACTTTTGATAATGTTTCTCTCACATATAAAAATGCCGGCGAGAAGTCGCTTTCTGGTATCTCATTTACTGCCGATAAAGGAGAGGTTGTTGGCGTTATAGGCGGCACAGGCAGCGGCAAAACAAGTCTTGTTTCTTTAATCCCTCATTTTTACGACGCCACATCAGGCACGGTTTATGTTAACGGCGTTGATGTTAAGGCTCAAAATGACGATGAACTTAAATCCAAAATCGGTTTTGTGCTTCAAAAGGCTGCACTTTTTCAGGGCACGGTTCGCGATAACCTGAAATGGGGCAGCGAAACAGCTACCGATGACGATATGCTTGCCGCACTTTCTCAGGCACAGGTGCTTGATACTGTTACGGAAAAGGGAGGGTTTGATGCCGAAATAGAGCAAAACGGCTCAAATCTTTCAGGCGGTCAAAAGCAAAGGCTTGCAGTTGCAAGGGCACTTGTGCGTAAGCCGCAAATCCTCGTGCTGGATGACAGCTCTTCCGCGCTTGATTTTGCAACCGAAGCGGCAATGCGTGACGCAATCACACAGCTTGATTATAATCCAACTGTGTTTATTGTGAGCCAGCGCGCCTCATCCGTTATGGCAGCAGATAAAATTATTGTTTTGGACGACGGTAAATGCGTTGGTTGCGGCACTCATAAGCAACTGCTCAGCAATTGTGAAGTATATAAAGAAATTTATGCGTCGCAGTTCGGAGAGGAGGCTGCCGTATGAAAAAAGGTGTAATCAAAAAGGTTATTTCCTATATCGGTAAATACAGATATTTGGTGCTGCTTTCAATAGTATGTGCTGCCGCTTCTGCATTGCTTGCGCTTTATGTGCCAATTCTCGTCGGTAAAGCCATCGATTGCATAATTGGTGCAGGAGATGTTAATTTTGCCGCAATGGTGCCCTATCTTGTTAAAATAGCCGTTCTTGTTGCCGTTACGGCAATTATGCAGTGGCTTATGAATGTTTCAAACAACAGAATTACTTTTAATGTTGTTCGCGATATGCGCAACAGGGCATTTTCAAAAATTCAGGTTCTTCCGTTCGGTTATTTGGACAGCCACCCTCACGGTGAAACCGTCAGCCGCGTTATATCGGATGCCGATCAGTTTGCCGACGGTCTTTTAATGGGCTTTACTCAGCTGTTTACCGGTGTTGTAACAATTATCGGAACGCTTGCGTTTATGATTTATATAAATTTCTGGATCGCTATGGTGGTTGTGGTTTTAACGCCGATGTCGTTCTTTATTGCGCGTTTTATCGCAAAGCACACATATAAGATGTTTAAGCTTCAAAGTGAAACAAGGGGTGAACAAACGTCTTTTACCGATGAAATGATTACAAATCAAAAGGTAACGCAAGCATATGGGCATAAAGAACAAAATCAACAAAAATTTGATGAAATAAACAATCGCCTTGCCGATTGTTCGCTGAAAGCTACATTTTTTTCTTCAATCACCAATCCGGCTACAAGGTTTGTAAATTCAATTGTGTATGCGGCAGTTGCCCTGTTTGGCGCAATTATGGCAATCAAGGGCAATATAACCGTAGGCATTCTTTCAAGCTTTCTTGCTTATGCAACTCAATACACAAAGCCTTTTAATGAAATCAGCGGCGTTGTTACCGAGTTGCAAAATTCAATTGCCTGCGCCGGCAGACTTCTCGATTTGATTGAAGAAACCGAGATTCAGCCGGACACGGAAGAAAGCAAAGTACTTTCAGAGCCGAATGGCGATATCAGGCTTCAAAATGTTGATTTCAGCTATGTTTCCGATAAAAAGCTTATCGAAAATCTGAATGTGGATGTTTGCAGCGGTATGCGTATTGCAATTGTAGGTCCCACCGGATGCGGAAAAACGACACTTATAAATCTTTTGATGAAATTTTATGATGTTAATTCCGGCAGTATAAGCGTTGACGGTATAGATTATGATGAAATAAATGTTAAATCGCTTCGTTCGTCTTTCGGAATGGTGCTTCAGGATACTTGGCTTAAATCCGGCACAATTGCGGAAAATCTTGTTATAGGCAAACCGGAAGCAGAAAGGGATGAAATCATCGCCGCAGCGAAAAAAGCGCACTCTCATTCCTTTATAAAGCGGCTTCCGAACGGATACGATACTTATATCGGCTCGGACGGCGGTAATCTTTCGCAAGGTCAAAAGCAGCTTTTGTGCATAACCAGGCTTATGCTTGTTGATCCGCCGATGCTTATTCTCGACGAGGCGACTTCAAGCATAGACACACGAACTGAAATGAAAATTCAGCGCGCATTTGAAAAGCTTATGCAGGGCAAAACCACATTTATAGTTGCCCACAGGCTCTCTACAATAAAAAATGCGGATCTTATCCTTGTTATGAATAACGGCTCGGTTATTGAAAAAGGAACTCATGAATCCCTGCTTGCGGATAAGGGATTTTATTATAATCTGTATAACAGTCAGTTCAGCGGCATGTCTGCCGAGTAACTGCTGAAATTAGGAGGATATAAATGGAAACTTTGTCAAAAATCTTAGGCAAAATAGACAGTGCTGTGTGGGGACCGGTTACCCTTGTGTTGCTTGTCGGTACGGGTGTTTTTCTCACATTTCGCCTGCGCTTTTTGCCGTGGCGTTATTTGCCGAAATCGCTTAAAACGGCATTCAGCCCGGAATCAAGAAAAACAG
This sequence comes from Clostridium sp. AF37-5, assembly GCA_963625835.1. Taxonomy (GTDB): domain Bacteria; phylum Bacillota; class Clostridia; order Oscillospirales; family Acutalibacteraceae; genus Eubacterium_R. The sequence continues at coordinate 10,326 of CAVFVA010000019.1, forward strand.
ACAGCGGCGATGGGGATATTTCACCGTTTTCTGCCTTAATGACCGCGCTTGCAGGCACAATCGGCACGGGCAATATCGTCGGTGTGGCAACTGCCATGGTGCTCGGCGGTCCAGGTGCTCTTGTTTGGATGTGGATTGCCGCGGCATTCGGAATTTCTACAAAATATGCGGAATGTGCGCTTGCAATTAAATATAGGGAAAGAAATGAAAGCGGCGAAATGTGCGGCGGTCCGATGTATACCATTAAAAACGGGTTCAAGCATAAAAAATTTGCGTGCTTCCTTGCGGCTCTCTTTGCAATATTCACCGTGCTTGCTTCGTTTGGTATCGGCAATCTTTCTCAGGCAAATTCAATTTCTTCGTCACTAAGTAAAACCTTCACAATTCCCACTTGGGTAACCGGTATTGCGCTTGCGATATTCACGGCAATTATCGTTTTCGGCGGAATTAAATCAATATCAAAGGTTTCATCGGTGCTTGTTCCCGTTATGGCTGTTTTCTACATCGTTTTCGGGCTTATAGTTATTTTTGCTAATATTAAAAATATTCCGGCAGGTCTTGCAACAATTTGGTCTATGGCATTCGGCGGAAAGGCTGTTGCCGGCGGTATTTCGGGCACAATAACGGCGTCCGTTATGCAAAGTGTAAGATACGGCGTTGCACGCGGCGTATTTTCAAATGAAGCCGGTCTCGGCTCTGCGGCAATCACAGCTTCGTCTGTTACCACGGAAAGCCATGTTGAACAGGGCTACATAAATATGTGCGGCACTTTTATTGACACAATTATAGTTTGCTCAATTACCGGTCTTGCTATTGCGGCTACCGGTGTTCTCGGTTCGGTTGACGCAGCAGGAGAACTTATTTCCGGTGCAGATTTAACCATTATGGCTTTCCAAAGCACGCTCGGTAAAGTCGGCGGAATAGTAGTGTCAATCGGTATTTTGCTTTTTGCCTTTTCCACTATGCTCGGATGGGAATATCAGGGCGAAAAAGCTCTTGAATATTTGTTTAAGAAAAAATGGGTTTGCTATGTTTACAGAATAATTTTCTCTGCCATGGTATTTGTAGGTGCAACCGTTGCGCTTGATATAGCTTGGTCTTTCAGCGATATTGCAAACGGTCTTATGGTTATTCCTAACCTGATTTCGCTTATTGTGCTTTCCGGCGTGTTGGCAACTGACACAAAAAAGCATCATTCTGACAGTAGATTGCTTAAAAAATAATCCTGTATTTTGTGTTGACTTTTTATGGCAAACACTATAAAATAGATTTATATTATGTTAACAAGGGGTGTCGTTAATGGCAACTTGCCCTAACTGCGGCAATAAAATACCGTTTTGGAATATAAAAGCCGAATGCAAAAATTGCGGTGTTTCAATTCCTAACTTTAATTGGATGGAAAGGCTTGAGGAGGATAATAAAAATGCCGAGCTGGCATTCGGTGTGTTTAACCGCACTATGAACAGAGTTCGTTATTCTCTTTTCGGCACTAAGCTCAGAATTGCAAGGCTTGTGCTCACATTCCTACCTATAATCGCATTTCTTTTGCCTTGGGTTTCCGTTAACAGCGAGGGCGACAGCTTTCAGCTTGCGCTTTTTTCGTTTAACGGCTCAAAGACTGCAGTGGATATTATTTCGCAGCTGTTTTCAAACAGTTCTCTTTTAAAAAACGATATCTCATTTGAAGGCACTTTCGGTCCTGCAACTTTTTTGCTTGTGGGCACGGTGTTTTATTTCCTAACGCTGCTGTTTATGGTTATTTCGTTTTTTATGAGCATTATTAAATGCAAAAAGCCGAAAACGCGCTCAACGATCACATATGATGTTATTGCAATTTTAACGGCAATCGTTTCGATAGCCCTGTTTGCTTATTCTGCTGTTGTCGGATCAGAAAGCGAAGCGTTCACGCTCGGTTCGCTCACGGCAATAAATGTTTCAGGCGGTGTGAACCTCGGCATTATTTCAATGATTGTTCTTTTCGGCGCGGCTCTCGGCATAAATATTGCAGTTGCGGTTGCTCCTGCAAAAAGCGATGAGCAGCTTGAAGATGAAAGGCTTGCAAAGGTTGCCGCCAAGGAAGAAAAAGAGCGGCAAAATGAACTGAAAAAAGAAGAAGCTCGCATAAAGGCTCAAAAGGAAGCAGAGGAAGAGCAAAAACAAATCATTGCCGATGCTAAGCGTAAAGTTGCCGAAAAGAAGGCAAAGGATGCTGCAAAGGCTAAAAAGAAAAAATAAGATTAAAAAAGCGCCGTTTAAAACACGGTGCTTTTTCTGCTGTATTGTTCAGATTTTTAGGAGAGTTTATGGAATATAAAATGCTGTTCAGCCCGATGAAAATCGGAAATTGTGAAATTAAAAACCGTATTGTTATGGCGCCGATGTGCATGGGATTCGGTCAGTTTAACGGCAATGCCACCGATACTATGATAAATTATTACGAAGAACGCGCCAAGGGCGGCACAGGGCTTATCATAACAGAAATCACAAGAGTAAACGATACCACCGGTGCCAGTTCATTCGGTCAGCTTGCAGCGTCGGGCGACGGAAATATTCCCTCAATCGCACGCCTTGCCGAAAGAATACACAAACACGGGGCGAAAGTGTTTGTTGAACTCCATCATCCGGGCAGGCAAAATGTGAGCCTTATGGTAAACACACTGCCGATATCAATCGCATGCGATAAAATCATGCCGAATAATGCATATTCAAAGCTCCTCTACGGCAAAATCGTTCCGCTCGGCAAAAAGCTTGCCGCAAAGGATATGCTTTTTAAAACCGCCGCACCCAGTCATAGTGCTAAGAGCAAATTTGCCGAAAGTGCAAACAGGGCGATGAGCAAAAAAGAAATTAAAAAAATAGTTTCTCAGTTTGGCGATGCGGCATTGCGTGTCAAAAAAGCCGGGTGTGACGGCGTTGAACTGCACGCAAGTCACGGCTATTTGATTCAGCAGTTTCTTTCGCTGGCAACAAACACACGAACGGATGAATACGGCGGTTCGCTTGAAAACCGTATGCGCTTTTTAAATGAAATTATTGATGATGTGCGTTCAAAATGCGGTAACGATTTTCCACTTATAGTCAGACTGACTGTTGATGAAATGTATGCAAAAATCGGTAAACCCGGTGTTGGTTACGATCTTACCGAGGGTGTTAAGATGGCAAAAATGCTTAATGATAAGGGCATTGACGCAATTGACGTTTCTTCTGCATCTTATGACACCTTTAATTATTGGCTTGAACCCACAACCTTTGAATGCGGCTGGCGCAAAAACCTCGCGGCAGAGATTAAAAAGGTTGTTGATATACCTGTTATCGCCGCAAATCTTATAAGGTCGCCCGAGCAGGCAGAGCAACAACTTCAATCAGGTATTCAGGATTTTGCCGCACTCGGCAGACCGCATATTGCGGATCCGCATTGGGCGAATAAAGTTAAAGACGGCAACGAAAAAAGCATTAAACGTTGTATTTGTTGCCTTTATTGCTTTGAAAGCATGATGGAGGGTGCATATGTCGGCGAGCACGGTCATTGCTCCGTCAATCCGTTTGTGGGCAGGGAAAATGTTTCCCTTAAAAAGGACGGAAACGGCAGAAAGGTGCTTATAATCGGCTCCGGCGTTGCAGGACTCACCGCGGCAGAACTTCTTTCACGCAGGGAATTTGATGTAACGGTGCTTGAAAAATCCGATGTTTCCGGCGGTCAAATCAATCTTGCCGATAAGCCGCCGCATAAGGATAAGCTTCATTGGTGCGTTGAGGATTTGGTTGTTAACGCTGAGGAAAACGGCGCAAAAATCAAATATTCCGTAACAGCCGATGAAAATACCGTAAAAGAATATTCGCCGGAATATATTGTTGTTGCTACCGGCGGCAATGCGATTAAGCCAAAAGCGTTCGATAAAGAAAATGTTGTAACAGTAACAGATGTTTTAAACGGCAGCGTTAAGCTGTCCGGCAAAAATGTGTGCGTTATCGGCTCCGGAATGACAGGGCTTGAAACTTCAGAATTTCTTGTTTCGCAGGGAAATAAGGTTTCAATAGTTGAAATGGCAGATAAAATCGCTCCGGGTGCATGGTTTCAGCAGCTTGACGATGCTTTGCCTAAGCTCAAAGCCGCAGGTGCTGAATTTTATACATCAACTAAGCTTGTTGATATTCTTCCGGGTGGCATTACGGTGCTTGATTTGGTAACAAACACACAGCGCGAAATTCCGTGCGATAAGGTTGTGCTTTCAATGGGAGTTAAGCCCGATAATGCGCTTTATGAAAGCCTTAAATCACACTGTGATAATGTTTATATGATAGGCGATTGCGTTAAAACGGGCAGAATAGTTAATGCAACAGAAGCTGCATATCGCCTCGCAATATCATTAAAATAGAAATTATTATCATGATTTTCAAACTGTGAATATATGATGAATTTTTACATATGTGATTGATTGTACGGATATACTATGCTACAATGGTGTCAATCGGCTTTGCCGAATTTTTATCAGAAAGGTTTTGCTTATGCAAGAGGTTTGTCGTAATATACAAGAATTTTTAACAGCCCACGGTATTCCGGATTGGCTTGTTGTTTTCATAATTTCGGTTTGTCCTGTTTTAGAATGCAGGCTCGGAATGTTTACGGCGATTGTGTTGCTTGATATGAACACATTCGTTGGCTTTATTATCAGCTTTTTGGGAAATATACTTCCGATTCCGTTTATTTTGCTGCTTATAAATTGGATCTTTGAAGTGCTTAAGAAAGTGCCCGGAATAAATAAGCTTATTTATTGGCTTGAAAATAAAACGCTTAAGAAGCGTGATAAAATCGATAAATACGGCATTTGGGGCTTACTTGTTTTCGTTGCGATACCGTTACCCGGCACAGGCGGATGGACCGGTGCACTGCTTGCATCTCTTCTTCATCTTGATAAGAAAAAAAGTTTTTTGGTTATTTCGCTCGGTGTTTTCATCGCAGGACTTATTATGACGGTTCTCAGCCTGATTATCGGTGCGGCTGTGTTTAATTGATTTTAAATTTAATAACTTTGTTTGTGTTTATAGCATACATGTCTTAATTGATATGTATGCTTTTTTATTTTTGATCTTGACATATACCGTGAGGGGGTATATAATTTAAATACCCGCAAGGGGTATATGAAGGAGAATTGACTATGGCAGAATGTTGTAATTGTTCGCATAAATCTAAAGAACGAAGTGAGGAGGAATACAAATCACTGATTAACCGTTTGAACCGAATAGAGGGTCAAATTCGAGGCATTAAAAGAATGGTGGAGGATAATGCCTATTGCACGGATATTATCACTCAGGCTGCCGCTGCAGCCTCCGCACTTAATTCTTTTAATAAAGAACTGCTGTCCAATCATATCCGCACTTGCGTTGAGGACGATATCAAGGCGGGTAAATATGAAACGGTTGACGATTTGATTTCCACGCTGCAAAAGCTTATTAAATAAAAGCGAAAGGAAATGCATATGAAATTCGATATCACGGGAATGAGCTGCGCCGCCTGCTCGGCACGAATCGAAAAAGCTGTGTCGCAAGTGCCCGGCGTAAGCTCTGTTTCCGTTAATTTACTCACAAATTCCATGTTGACAGAAGGTTCGTCTTCAACTGAGGATATTATAAAAGCCGTTAAGAACGCCGGATACGGCGCAACCATTGCCGGTGAGCATAAAAACTCTTCCAAAAATACCGGCGATGAACTTAAAGACGCTGAAACTCCGAAGATGATTAAAAGGCTCGTTACCTCTGTTATTTTGCTGCTTCCTTTGATGTATGTTTCAATGGGACATATGATGTGGGGGTGGCCGGTTCCTGCTTTTATGCAGGATAATCACCTCGGAATAGGTCTGTTTCAGCTGCTTTTAACTGTTGTAATAATGATTATCAATCAGAAATTCTTTATCAGCGGATTTAAAGGGCTGTTGCACCGTGCCCCTAATATGGATACCTTGGTGGCTCTCGGTTCGGGTGCTGCGTTTGTTTACAGTACTGTTATTTTATTTATAATGACGGTTAAAATCAAAAACGGCGACATAAATGGTGCGCATAATTTAATGCACAGCGGTTTTTATTACGAATCTTCGGCGATGATATTAACGCTTATAACCGTTGGCAAAACGCTTGAATCATATTCAAAGGGCAAAACCACAAATGCTCTAAAAAGTCTTATGAAGCTTGCTCCGGATACGGCAGTAGTTATTCAAAACGGTAAGGAAATTACCGTTAGCGCCGATGAAGTGCAGGTTGGAGATGAATTTATCGTTAAAGCAGGGGAGAGCATACCCGTTGACGGTGTTATTATCAACGGCTCGGCGGCTGTTGATGAATCTGCACTTACCGGTGAAAGCGTTCCTGTTGATAAATCTGAAGGCGATAAGGTTTCGGCAGGAACTTTAAATCAGTCGGGTTATATAAAATGCCGAGCCGTTTCCGTAGGTCGGGACACAGCACTTGCAAAAATTATTCAAATGGTATCCGATGCATCTGCAACAAAAGCTCCCATCGCAAAAATCGCGGATAAGGTTTCAGGCGTGTTTGTGCCTGCCGTTATCGTGATTTCCGTTTTGACTATGATTGGGTGGATAATCGCCGGTCAAAGTGCAGGATTTGTGCTTGCCCGCGGAATTTCTGTTCTTGTTATCAGTTGCCCTTGTGCTCTTGGGCTTGCAACACCGGTTGCAATTATGGTCGGCAGCGGTAAAGGCGCAAAAAACGGAATTTTATTTAAAACTGCGCAAAGCCTTGAAATCTGCGGCAAAACGGATATAGTGTGCCTTGATAAAACAGGAACCGTAACCGAGGGAAATCCGAGCGTAACGGATATTATTTCTCCAAATGACGAAAAACTGCTTTCTTACGCGTATGCACTTGAAAGTAAAAGTGAGCACCCGCTTTCTAAGGCGGTTATTGGTTTTTGCGAAGATAAAAATACAAAGCTTCTTGAATGTGAAAACTCGAAAGTGCTTGCAGGAAACGGCATTTGCGGCACTGTTAACGGAATTTATGTTCACGGAGGCAATGATAAATATATTCAAAGCGTTTGCACGATTCCCGAAGAATATGTCAAAACTGCATGCAAATTTTCCGCAAGCGGAAAAACACCGCTGTTTTTTGCCGCTGACGGCGAATTTATCGGTCTTATTTGCGTTGCAGACACCGTTAAGGCAACAAGCAAAGCGGCGGTTTCCTCGCTCAAAAAAATGGGAGTTTCCGTTGTTATGATTACAGGTGACAACGAAACAACTGCCGAGGCGATTGCTTCGGATGTCGGCATAGATAATGTTATTGCCAAAGTTTTGCCAAACGGAAAAGAAGAAAAAGTGCGTTTCCTTTCCGATTTCGGCTCCGTTGCCATGGTCGGGGACGGTATCAATGATGCCCCTGCGCTCACAAGAGCTGATACAGGTATTGCTATCGGTGCAGGCACGGATGTGGCAATAGATGCTGCTGATGTTGTGCTTATGAAAAGTGACCCCAACGATATTCCTCGTGCCATAACGCTTTCAAGAAAGGTTATCAGAAATATTAAAGAAAATCTTTTCTGGGCGTTTATTTATAATATCATCGGCATTCCTGTCGCGGCCGGAATTATGTATCCGACTTTCGGAATCACGCTTAACCCAATGATTGCTGCGGCGGCAATGAGTCTTTCAAGCTTTTGTGTCGTAACAAATGCGCTAAGGCTCAATCTTGCAAATATAGATAAACCGATATTTAAAAAATCAAAAAAAGGAGAAATCGATATGAGTATCTTTAAAAAGGACAAAAAACCTTATATTGAAATTGAAGGTATGATGTGCGAACATTGTGAGGCACATGTAACCGAAGCTTTGTCGGTAATCGGATTAAATGTTAAAGCCGATCATTCTGCCAAAAAGGCGTATATTCAAAGCGGCGATGCCGAGGATGATAAAATCAAGGCAGCCGTTGAGGGCGCGGGATATAAATATATTAAAACGGTCAGATAAAAGAATTGTTAATCAGATGATTAAGAGCCGCTGCGGAAATTTTTCCCACAGCGGCTCTTTTGCCTGAAATTTGTATTCGTTTTTTTCGTGTATAAAATTATCGGTGTTAAAGCACAGTAAATTCTTTCGGAAATTCGGAAATGTTTTTATTTCCGTTTTCCGTAACAACGCAAACATCTTCAATTCTGATTCCGAATTTATTCGGCAGGTAAATGCCTGGCTCGATTGATGTTACATTGCCAGGTTCAAATAAATCTTTGCTCTTCGGCGAAGCATTGTACCCCTCATGAATATCCAAACCGACACCGTGACCGAGCGAATGCCGGAAATATTTGCCCATTTGCTTTTCTTCAAGCACATCGTATGCTGCTTTGTAAACATTCGCGCATTTTTCGCCCGGCGCAAGTGCTTTAATTCCGGCAAGCTGAGCACGAAGCACAAGATCATATGCCGATTTCATTTCCTCTGTTGCGGTGCCGATTGCGAATGTGCGTGTCATATCCGAATGATAGCCCATATATGTTGCTCCGAAGTCAATCAGAACAAAATCACCTTTTTGAATAACCTTGTCGCTCGGAACGCCGTGCGGCAGAGAAGTGTGTGCACCTGTCAGAAAAATTGTGTCAAACGAAGCGCCGTCGGAACCGTTTTGCAGCATTAAATAATCAAAATAAGCCTGCAATTCCTTTTCCGTTTTGCCCGGCTTGATGTGATTTTGAAGTTCTGCAAGGCTTTTTTCGGCGATTGAATTGGCTTTTATCATATATTCAAGCTCTTTATCGTCTTTAATATTTCTGATTTTCATCAGTTTGTTTCCGATTTTAGCAAATTCGCAACCCGTTGCGGCTTTGTATGCTTCGTATTCTTTAAGTGTGATTGTTTCGTCCTCAAAGGCAATTGTTTTAACAGCTTCTTTTGAGCATAATTCCTTAACGGTGTCGGTAAATTTGGATGTTATTTCGTAAACACAAAGTCCTGTTTCTTTTGCGTGGTTTTCTGCGGCTTCAGTGTATCTTGAGTCAACTATATGTGCCCCGTCGCCGTTTTTGAAAATTAAAACCGCGCCTTCACTCGGCGAAAATCCGCAAAAATAATGCATATTGCTCTCGTTTAGCAATAAAAGTGCGTCTGCTCCTATTTCATTAAGCAAGGCGCAAGCCTTTTTCATTCTTTTTTCAAACATATTCATCACCCGATATATATTTTAAAATAATTTTTTCCGTCTGTCAATTTAATGTGTTGACAAGCACATAAAGCTATGATAATTTTATAATATATTATTTAAGGAGTTCTTATGGAAAAGTATTTAATAAATCCAAACCAAAAAATCAGTAAAATAAATAAAGATATTTACGGCCATTTTTCCGAGCATCTCGGCAGATGTATTTATGAGGGAATATATGTGGGTGAAAATTCAAAAATCCCAAATGTTAAAGGTATGCGCTGCGATGTTGTAAATGCGCTTAAAGATATGGGTATTCCTGTTTTGCGCTGGCCCGGCGGCTGCTTTGCCGATGAATATCATTGGCAGGACGGTATCGGCGATAAGGCAAAGCGTAAAAAAATGGTAAACACGCATTGGGGAGGAGTTATAGAGGATAATTCTTTTGGCACGCATGAATATTTTGAACTTTGCCGCCAGCTGGGTTGCGACTCTTATATTAACGGAAATGTGGGTTCCGGAACCGTTCGTGAAATGAATGAGTGGGTTGAATATATGACTTTTGCCGGTCAGTCGCCTATGGCGGATTTACGCCGCGAAAACGGCAGGGAAGAGCCGTGGAAACTTAAATATTTCGGAGTCGGTAACGAAAGTTGGGGCTGCGGCGGCACAATGCAACCGGAATATTATGCTTCACTTTTCAGAAGATACAATACATATGTTCGTGACTATGATTTAAATAATAAAATTTATCGCGTTGCCTGCGGCCCGAATGTGGACGATTATGAATGGACGGATAAGGTTATGCAAAACGCATGGCGTAAGGCTGATGGCTTATCACTTCATTACTACACAATTCCCACAGGTAATTGGAACAATAAAGGCTCTGCCACTTATTTCACGGAGGATGATTATAATACTACCGTGATTAAAGCGTATAAGATGGACGAGTTGATTACACGCCATACAGAAATTATGAACAGGCACGACCCTGCACATAAGGTTGATCTTATAGTTGACGAGTGGGGAACTTGGTATGATGTTGAGCCGGGAACTAATCCGGGATTCTTGTATCAGCAAAACACAATGCGTGACGCTATGGTTGCCGCTCTGACATTAAATATATTTAATAAGCATTCCGACAGGGTTAAAATGGCAAATATAGCGCAAACGGCAAATGTGCTTCAATCCGTTGTGCTTACGGACGGTGAGGATATGTTACTCACACCCACTTATTATGTTTTTAAAATGTTTAAGCAGCATCAAAACAGCACTTTGCTCGGCTCATATATCACAACTCAGGTTATGGAAACAGAAGCAGGCAAAGCACCGCAGCTTGTGGAATCAGCATCGGTTGATGAAAAAGGCTTGATTTGTGCCACTGTTGCAAATATAAGCGCAGGCGAAGCCGCTGAGTTTAAATGCCAAATCGCCGATTCAAAAATTAAATCCGTTAAAGCAGAAATTATTTGCGGCGATATGAAAGCTTATAACGATTTCACACATAAAGAAACCGTTAAAACCGAAGTGTTTACCGATTTTGAGCAAACCGAGGACGGCTTTATCGCAAAATTGCCGCCGTGCAGTGTTGCGAAATTCACCGTTGAAAATGAGAGAATGTAAAAAATGCCTACTGCTTGAAGCCGGCAAAGATAAATCATATTCTCAAATAGGCGAACTTTTAAGTATTGTTGAGCCCTCGGAAAAGGTTGATAAAGCACAGTATAAACGGCGGCTTGCGATTTGCCGTGATTGTGATTTTTTAACAGACGGTATGTGCGTTAAATGCGGTTGCTATGTTGAGTACCGCGCCGCATTTATAAATAAAGACTGCGCCGATTACGAAAATAAAAAATGGTAAATAATTATCGGTAATCCTAAAATCAAAATTTGAATTTAACCGCAGAGTAATATACTTTGCGGTTTATTTTTTGCCGTTTTCGGCGATTATTATAATATGAAAAAGTTTTTTGATTTAAATAAAAAGGGCTTCGCCTTTTATATGCCGCTTTTTGCGCTTTGTATCGCCGCTGTTTTGCACTATGTGACGCTCCTGCTCGGCTTTAAATATGCCGATATTCTGTTTTTTGCGTTTGTGTGCGCTCTTGCCGCATTTATGCTTTTAAAATCGGCGTTTAATAAGAAGCTTAAAATAATAATCCTTATGTGTCTTGTTGCTTTTGCCGTGGGATATTTTGTTTTTATTCGCGAGATTGCCGCGCCTGTGGCTTCGTTTGCAGTTAAAAATCCGATCTCATATGCTGTTCTCGGCGCAGTTTTAGACACTTTTGGTATGCTTGATTTCGCAAGGATTCCGACTTATTCTTCCGTAGGCGGTATGCGTATAATATCCGGCGATGTGGCAGTGGGATTTTGCAAACTGGCGCAAAAAAGTGCGTCGTCAAATGCAGGTGCTTTTCTTGCTGTGCGTGCGCTTGCCGTATTCGCCGCCTGCGGTTCGGTGCTGAATGTTAAGTGTGATAAAATAATAAAATTCACGCTCTGCGCCGTCTGCCTGCTGACGGGTAATATTTGCCCTGCACTTATCTATTTGCTTTTTATTTCGCCTGCGGGATATTTCTTTTTGCTCCTCATTTTGGGCGCGCAGGCTGTTGCGTGCTCGTTTATGAATTTTTCGGCAGTTTATGCATATGCGCCTTCTGTTTACGAAATTTTTATGCTAACCTCAAACAAAACACTTCTTGCCGCTGCATGTGCGCTGTCGCTTGCCGCGTCATATTGCGCCGTTCGCCGAGCAGCTTCCCGTAAAAAAGCGATAATGAAACTTCTCGGCAAAAAAATATCAAAAAAGCACCGTCGCAGGGGCTAATATTACAATTTTGTAATGCAGAGCCGCACCTTGTTGTGCTACAATGTTAGCGAGGTGATTTTGTGAAGCTTTTTATTCTTGAGGATGACGCCGCTATTGCGATGGGACTTTCGTATTCCTTAAAAAACGAGGGATATGATGTTACCGTTGCCAAAAGCGTTAAATCCGCATATGAAATCATAAAAAAAGAAACCTTTTCTCTTTATATACTCGATTTAACCTTGCCTGACGGAAGCGGCTACGATGTTTGCCGCAAAATCAAAAAGAAGGGCGATTTGCCCGTTATCTTTTTAACGGCTTACGATGATGAAGTCAATGTTGTCATGGGTCTTGATTTAGGTGCGGACGATTATATTTCAAAGCCCTTCAGAATTAAGGAACTGTTTGCAAGAATCAAAAGCGTTTTGCGCAGATACAGCAAGGATTCGGCAGACGGCATCGTGAATATAGCCTCCGTTAAAATCAACACCAATGAAGCAAAGGTGTATAAAAACAATCGAGAAATCGTCCTGACTGCCATGGAATACAGATTGCTTTTGATTTTTATAAACAATCGCGGTAAGGTGCTTTCAAGGCAGAGCCTTTTGGAGGATATTTGGGATGTGGGCGGCGATTTCGTAAACGACAATACTTTAACAGTTTATATAAAGCGCCTGCGCGATAAAATTGAGGAGGATCCCGCCAAGCCGCAGATTATCAAAGCCGTGCGCGGTCTCGGCTATATACTTGACGATGAAAAATAAAGAATTTAAGAGCCTTGTTTTGCTTTCCGCCGCAATAACGGTTTGTGCGTTTGCTGCCTGCCTTTTCATAAATAAGGTTTGCGCTGTTATATGCCTTGCGGCGGGATGTGTGATTTCGGCGGCTTTTTATTATTACACCAAGAAAAGATATGATAAGCTTCAGGATTTAAACACCTATCTTTCCGCCGTGTGCGCGGGGAATTACGAGCTTGATATAGCCGATAATGCCGAGGGCGAGCTTTCAATATTGAAAAACAATTTATACAAGGTTATCGTTTTGCTTCGCTCCACAAACGAGCAGCTTAATAAGGATAAAAATTATCTTTCGGATTCGCTTGCGGATATTTCGCACCAGCTTAAAACGCCGCTTACCTCAATTATTATAATGACGGAGCTTATCCGCGATGAGGAAAATGCCGAAAAGCGCGCCGAATTTATTAAGGTGGTGCAAAATCAGCTTGATAAAATGCAATGGCTTATTTTAACGCTGTTAAAGCTCAGCAAGCTCGATGCCGGCACGATTGAATTTAATATCAAAAAGCTTGCCGTTTCGGATGTTATAGAGGCGAGCCTGCGCCCGTTTTTGATAACTGCAGATTTAAAAGGCATTGAAATAGAGAAAAACATAGATGATTTCGTGCTCGACGGCGACGAGAATTGGACGGTGGAAGCCGTGCAAAACATAATTAAAAACTGCATAGAGCACACAGAATCCGGCGGCAGGCTTATTCTTACCGCCGAGGAAAATTCGCTTTATAAGCAAATCACCGTTAAGGATACCGGCTGCGGTATCAAGCCGGAGGATTTGCCGCATATTTTTGAGCGCTTTTATCATTGCAGCGATTCGGATGAAAACAGCGTGGGCATAGGGCTGGCGCTTTCAAAGGCCGTGCTTGTGCGCGAAAACGCCGATATAGAGGCAAAAAGCGAAATCGGAAAAGGCAGTGAATTTGTTATTAAATTCAATAAATTTGCCGTGTGACGATATTGTAATAAAAAAGTCACCGAGCCGTAAGTTTGATATTGTATTATGTGATTGTCGAAAGTAGATAACGATATGAAAATACTTGAAGTAAAAAATTTATGCAAAACTTACGGTAAGGGCGACACAATGGTTAAAGCCCTTGACAATGTTTCTTTTTCCGTTGAAAAAGGGGAGTTTATCTCAATAGTAGGCCCGTCTGGCTCAGGCAAATCAACAATGCTCCACATTCTTGGCGGCGTTGATGTGCCCACATCGGGAAATGTTATTATCGATAAAACCGATATTTCACAGTTAAACGAAACTGCGCTTGCAATCTTTCGCCGCCGCCAAATCGGGCTTGTTTATCAGTTCTACAATTTGATTCCCATTTTAACGGTTCAGGAAAATTTAACGCTTCCTCTTTTGCTGGACGGCAGAAAGCCAGATCCCAAAATCGTAAACAGCCTTGTTTCGCAGCTCGGTCTTGAGCAAAGATTAAATCATTTGCCGAATCAGCTTTCGGGCGGTCAGCAGCAAAGGGTTTCAATCGGCAGGGCGCTCATCAATAATCCTGCGCTTTTGCTCGCCGATGAGCCTACGGGTAATTTGGACAGTGAAAACAGCCGTGAAATCATTTCACTGCTTCGCTGTTTTAATAAACAATATAATCAAACGGTTATTATAATCACCCACGATGATCGCATTGCCCTTGCGGCAGACAGGGTTATCGCCATTGAGGACGGTAAAATCGTCAGAGATGAGGTGAGAAAGTGAACATCGTTCAAAAGCTCACGCTTGCTCATTTAAAATCAAATGTTCGCCGCACCGTAACAACCATATTGGGCATTGTAATATCCGTTGCAATGATAACGGCGGTGTTTGTTTCCGTAAGCTCTATGTTCGATTACATAGGTAATTCTTCGATTTATAACGGCGGCGATTGGCATGCCTATTCCTCTGCCGATGAGGCTCAGGTTTCAAAGCTTAAATCAAACAACAAAGTCAAAAAAGTCGGCTTGCAGGCAACTTTGGAGCCGCAGGCGGAAAATTTTAAAATAGATTACGGCAAATCTGACCGCTCCTCAACGGGCTGCTTGTTTGCCGGCGATAAAAATTGCCTGCAAATGATGCTGACCGGTAAATATGAGGGTGAAATACCGCAAAAAGCCGATGAAATTATGGTTACCAAAAGCTTTATCACCCAAAACAAGCTTGATTGGAAAATCGGCAGCACGGTTTCAATTCCGTTCGGTCTGCGCACTATTAACGGAGAAGAGGTTTCGCCTTCATATATGTCCGGCGAAAAGTTTGAGGCAACAGATATTAAGGAATATAAAATAGTGGGCATTATCGAATATAACGAGCCAACAAAGACCTATTCAATAATCAGGCACTCAACTCCTGCCGAGCTTAAAAATTCCACCGCATATGTTCAGCTTAAAACCCTTGGCATGAATTCAAGAAAAGAAGTTAAATCTGTTATGAATTCTGCGGGTATTCAGGAGTTTTCGATAAACGGCGATGTTATGAACGCGCATTTTTCTTTTGCCCCGCAGGGAGTGATGATGGCTACCATTCTTCCCATGGCAAGCGTAATTCTTGCTGTTATAATGGTTGCCGGATTTATGCTCATATATAATACGTTCGGGATTTCGCTTCAGGAGCGCACAAAATATCTCGGCATGCTCGCTTCGGTGGGTGCCACAAAGCAGCAGAAAAAATCTTCCGTTTATTTTGAGGGCTTTTTGCTCGGCTTGGTTGGTATTCCGCTCGGCGTAGGCGCCGGCATACTCGGCATATCAATCACTCTGAACGCTGTCGGCGGAAAGCTTGTTTCAAGCGGCATGATAAAAGGGGACGGGCAGCTTAAATTCAATGTAAGCATTCCTTGGCCCGTTATAATAGGCGTTGTGCTTCTCGGCGCACTCACAATATTCATTTCGGCGGTTATTCCCGCAAAAAAAGCTTCGTCCATCACGCCGATAACCGCGCTTAAGCAGTCAAGCGATATTAAGCTTAAAGCAAGAAGCTTGAAATCCTCTAAGCTTGTGCGCCTTATTTTCGGCTGCGAGGGCGAAATCGCGGATAAAAACTTAAAAAGAAACGGTAAAAAATCCCGTGTTATCATCAGCTCAATCGCAATCAGCGTTGTGCTTTTCACCACCTGCAATTATTTCTGCTCCGTTTTCACGCAGGCAAACGACACTTCAACGGCCGATATACCTTATCAGGTGAATATCTATTGCCTCAACACGGATGAGCAGGATGAAAAATATTTCGATATGCGCGATTACTTTTTGTATGATGCTAAAAATACCGGCGGCGTGGATGATGCTTATTATATGTTTAACAACATTTATATTTACGGCAAAAAAGGCCATGCAAACGGTGATATCGCAAACGCTTCTACCGTGTCGAAAAAATATTCCAAGTTTTGGAACAGCGGCACCATATATGTTAATTATATCAGCGATGAGAAATTTAACGCCCTTTGCAAGGAAAACGGCATTGACCCCGCCAAATATTATAATTATTCCGACCCGAGCGAGATGAAGTGCCTGCTTTTAAACAATATTTCGCATAAAAAGGGCGATAACAATGTTTTCTCCGAAAATATCATCGGCAAGAAAATTTATACGGATAACGATAACGAAAATAATTATAAATGCGTTGTAGGCGCACTGGTTAAATACTGCGATAACGATATGTTTAAGCTTAATCCGAAAAATACGGCAAGCGCATATGTGCCGTTCAGCGTTTATAAAAATTCTGTTTTGAAAGGCTATAACGATTATTCGGCAATATCAAAATCCATAGGCGTTGTAACAAATAACCATGCCGATGTTACCGAGGCAATCAACAGCTCTATTGACACCTATGTTCTTGATAATAATATATCGAATAACAGCTTTAATGCGCAGGACACGGTTATGTCCGTTCAGGCGATGAGCTCCACCATTTTTATCATTCAGGTGTTCTGCTACGGCTTTATCGCGCTTATGATTCTTATTTCGCTTGTTAATATTATAAACACCGTAACAACGGGCATAAACCTGCGCCGAAAGGAATTTGCAATGTTCAAATCCGTCGGAACAACGCCGAGAGGCTTCAATAAAATGATTTGCCTTGAAAGTTTGCTTTACGGTATTAAAGCCCTCGTTATTTCAATACCCGTCAGCATTTTGCTTTCTTTCCTGATAAACAAATTGCTCGCCTCCGGTCAAATTCCGTTCACCGTGAATATCCCTCTTTATTTAGCGGTGGTTGCTGTTGTCTTTGTCTTGGTCGGCTCCAGCATGCTTATCTCCGTTTCAAAATTGAAAAACGATTCGATTATCGAAACGCTCAAGGAAGATGTTTGCTGATGTGATATTCGACCGAACGCGGATAAACCGCCGTTCGTCTTAAACAGGCACTTTCAAATTATACCCCGCAGTTTGTGTGTGCCGAAAAAAGAGCCGCAGGTTATCCTGCGGCTCAAAATTTTTATGTGATTATTTGTTTTCTTTTTCTTTCAGCTTCTTAACAAGCATTCTCGAAACCTTGTAAACATCGCCGCAGCCGAGGGTGATAACAAGATCGCCGTCTTCGCAGTTTTCGACAAGGTAATCGGCAATATCCTCAAGCTTGTCGATTTGAATGCAGCCGGGGATTTTATCAGAAAGATCCGTTGCCTTGATGCCGATTGTGTTTACCTCGCGGCTGCCCATAATTTCGGAAACAACGCATTTATCCGAGATTTGAAGCACGCGGGCAAAATCGTCAAGAAGGCGTGAGGTTCTGGAATAGGTGAAGGGTTGGTGAACAGCCCAAACGCGCTTGTAGCCCATTTTCATTGCAGCTTCAAGAGTAACTTCAATTTCCTTTGGATGATGAGCGTAATCGTCTGCCACGGTAATGCCGCAATAAGTGCCCTTAAGCTCAAATCTGCGGCCGGCTCCTGTGAAGTCCGATAATCCGTGAACGGTTTTTTCAATATCCGCGCCGCTTTTTATGCAGGCGATAAATGCCGCAAGGGAATTGAGCACATTGTGCTCACCCGGAATATGAAGATAAATGTGCGTAATAAATTCTTCGCCGCGGTAAACATCGTATTCGATGTGAAATCCGCCGGGCACATTTATGTTGCGTGCCGTCCAATCGTTGCCGGGGTTTTTTCCGTAAGAAATAAGTTCTTTCCCTTCAATGCCTTTCAGCATATCAACGGTATTGGCGTCGTCACCGTTATAAATAATTGTTTTAGTTGTCTTTTCGCAAAATTTGCGGAAGGATTTTTTTATGTTTTCAAGATTGCCGAAGAAATCAAGGTGATCTTCGTCGATATTAAGCACAATCGCCATATCTGCGTTCATGTGCAAAAATGTGTTGTTGAATTCGCAGGATTCGCAAACAAAGTTTTGCGTTTTGCCAACTCTGCCGTATGCATCGATAACCGGCAGCTTGCCGCCAATGACGGCACTCGGGTCAAGATCCGATTCCAAAAGAGCCTGCGCAATCATGGAGGATGTCGTAGTTTTGCCGTGGGTTCCGCAAACGCCAATGCAGTTTGAATAAATTCTGCTGATTGCCCCTAAAAGTTCTGCTCTTTCGTATGTGGGATAATTGGCTTTTGCAAATTCAAGCTCTTCGTTGCCTGCCAAAATGGCATTTGTATATATAACAAGCTGAGTGTCCGGTAAAATATTTTCCTTTTTTTGACCGAGAAAAACCTTGGCACCTTCTTTTTCAACACGCCTGAATGTTTCGGTATCATTATTATCAGAGCCCGTAACCTCGTATCCGAGTGAAATTAGTATTTCCGCAAGTGGGCACATTCCTGCACCGCCGATGCCTATAAAATGCACCTTTTTAACTTCTTTTAATATATCGTCAATATGCTTCAAAGCCGATTGCCTCCGTTTTGAATTTATAATTTATAATATTATACAACCTTTTGCTTCAAAAATAAACATTAAAGTTTGTTGGCAACAAAATATTTTGAGCATATGATGAAAATGAACGGGGTGACAGTATGAAATTAAGCAATTTTTGGATTTGGAGCGAGGAAAATGCAAGACTTATGTTTGCTGCAAATTATCTTGAAAAACACGGCTACATCAGGGTTGAAAATCTTGAAGTGTGTGATTTTGCACTGCTTCCTGTTCCGACAAAAAAGTATATGCTTGACTCGCTCGGCGGAAAATTTGCGCTTCACGGCGGCGGAGAATATGAAAACGGCATAAACTATATGAAAAACGAAAAATATGTGTTGAAAAACGCATTACTTACCGCCGAGGGTGCGGTTGCAACGCTTGAAAGCGAAAACGCCGATTCGTTGATTGGCAAAAATATACTGATAATCGGATACGGCAGAATAGCCAAAGCCCTGCACCGTTTGCTTTCGGCATACGGTTGTAACATAACAGTTTGCTCAAGAAGCGGTGAATCTTCGGTGCTCAGTAGTTTTTGCGGCGCAAAACATATTTATTTCCCCGAACTGAAGAATAAAAATGAGTTTGATATAGTAATTAACTCGGTGCCGCATGTTGTATTAACCGAACGTGAGCTTAAAGCATTAAAAAAATCTGTTATCATTCTTGATTTGGCATCTTTTCCCGGAGGAACTGATACTCTTGTTGCATCAAGTCTCGGTTTAAAAATCATCAACGGCAGGGGAATGCCGTCAAAATTCACAGCAAAGGCAGCAGGTGAAGCACTCGGCTGCGCGGCAGACGAAATAATCAGGCAATTGTAATTGCAGCAGGGAGGAGCTAATTTGAAAATCGGATATGCGTTAACAGGCTCGTTTTGCACTTTTTCAAAATCGATAAATGCGCTTAAAGAGCTTGTCAAAAGCGGATATGATGTTTATCCCATTATGAGTGAAAATGCCTACAGCATTGATACACGCTTCGGCGATTCAAAGGATATTCAAAACGAAATTATCGCAATTACCGGTCACAGTATTATTCATAAAATTGAGCAAGCAGAACCGATAGGTCCGAAAAAACTATTTGATATTTTATGCATTGTGCCTTGCACGGGCAACACGCTTGCAAAGCTTTCAAACGGTATTGCCGACACAGCCGTAACTATGGCTGCAAAAAGCCATTTGCGTAATTCCGGTTCTGTTATTATAGGCGTTTCAACAAACGACGCACTCGGCGCAGCTGCAAAAAACATCGGCAGTCTTATGAATTATAAAAACTATTATTTTGTGCCGCTCGGCATGGATGATTGCATTCACAAGCCAAAATCCATGGTGTGTGATTTTACACTTGTGAAAGATACTGTTGACAAGGTTGCAAACGGCGAAGAAATTTTTAAAAAAATATTTTGATAATTATTGACATTTCGCCGTAATTTGATATATTAAATATTATGTGTTCCGGCACTGCCGGCGTGCATATAATCGGGCTACAAAGAGGAAGTGCATAATTGGAAAAAATTATTGATTTGAAGGATATAACCGTTAAATACGGCGATAATGTGATACTTGATAAATTAAATCTTTCGATAAATAAAAAAGAGTTCATAACGCTGCTTGGTCCTTCCGGCTGCGGTAAAACAACCACTCTTCGCTGCATAGCGGGTTTTATTGAACCTAACGGCGGCGATATTGTGTTTGAGGGTAAGGTTATTAACGATATCCCACCGCACAAACGTAAGGTAAACACTATCTTTCAGCGCTATGCTCTTTTTTCGCATATGAATGTTTTTGAAAATGTGGCATTCGGTCCTGAAATTCAGAAAATGAGTAAAAGCGAAATTCGCAAAACCGTTGCCGAAATGCTGGAACTTGTTAATTTAAAGGGCTTTGAAAAGCGCCAAATCAGCAGCCTTTCGGGCGGTCAGCAGCAAAGAGTGGCAATTGCGCGCGCTCTTGCAAACAGACCGCATGTGCTGCTGCTTGACGAACCGCTCGGCGCACTTGATTTAAAGCTTCGCAAGGATATGCAAAAGGAACTTAAAGCCATTCAAAAACGCCTTGGAATAACATTTATTTATGTTACTCACGATCAGGAGGAAGCTCTTTCCATGAGCGACCGTGTTGTTGTTATGGATAAGGGCAAAATTCAGCAGATCGGCACTCCTGAGGATATTTATAATGAGCCTGTAAATGCCTTTGTTGCAGACTTTATCGGTGAATCCAATATTGTTGACGCCGTTATGATTAAGGACTATTATGTTCGTATTTCCGGCGTTGTGTTTGACTGCCTTGATAAGGGCTTTGAACCGAACGAAAAGGTTGAGGCGGTTATTCGCCCCGAGGATATCAAAATTCATGAACTCGGTGCCAAGGATACTCTCCCGGGCAAAGTAACCGATGTTGTGTTTAAGGGCACATTTTTTGAAACCTTTGTCGATGTCGGCGGCTTTATTTGGCTCGTGCAAACAACCGAATATCATAAGGTGGGCGAAACCATCGGTATGTATATCGACGCGGATTCGATTCATGTTATGAAGCGCAGTGAATACAGCGGCGAATTCGGCGATTATTCCTGCTTCTCCGATGAGTTTGACCATATTAACGACGCCGATTATGATTGGGAGGCTGAAAATGAGTAAAAGCCTTTCAAGAAAACTTGTCGATAAGCCGTATATATTATGGTCGGTGCTTTTCATAATCGCTCCGCTCATTATGGTTTTTTATTACGCATTTACCGATACAACTGGCGCATTTTCATTTTCAAGCATTAAGGCAATTCCGGCTTATACTTCAACCGTTTTGCTTTCGGTAATTTATGGCGTTATTGCCTCTGCAATATGCCTTTTAATCGGCTATCCCTTTGCTTATTTGCTTACCAAAACAAAACTGAGCACGCAAAGTATGATGGTTCTGCTTGTTATGCTGCCGATGTGGATGAATTTTCTTATCAGAACTTATTCGTGGATGACGATTTTGGGTGACAGCGGTATCGTCAATACCGCCCTCGGCGCAATCGGTCTCGGCAGTGCAAAACTTATAAATACTGGCGGTGCGGTCGTTTTGGGCATGATTTACAATTTTTTACCGTATATGATTTTGCCGATTTATTCCGTGATATCCAAAATGGATAATTCGCTTATTGAAGCAGCTCAGGATCTCGGTTCCACCAAGGCACAGATTTTTCGCAAGGTTATTATGCCGCTTTCGCTTCCCGGTGTTATCAGCGGAATTACTATGGTTTTCGTGCCGTGTGTTTCAACTTTTTATATCACTCAAAAGCTCGGCGGCGGTCAGGTGGTTTTAATCGGCGATATTATTGAAACGCAGTTTCAAACGGCGAATAACTACCACCTCGGAGCAAGCCTTTCGCTTGTGCTGATGGTGCTTATAATTCTTTGCCTCGGAATAATGAATTTCATCGGAGCGGACGAGGAATCGGAAGGGGGAGTTATCATATGAAAAAGTCAAAGCTTTCCCAAGGTGCCAAAATTTATATGGCACTGATTTTGATATTCCTTTATGCACCTATTGCCGTTATGGCTGTTTTTTCGTTTAACAGCAGCGCAGGCACCTATGTTTTTACCGGATTTTCCACAAAATGGTGGAGCGAAATGTTCCACAACTCCGCTGCAATGGGCGCGCTAAAAAACACATTACTGCTTGCTGTTTGTAATGCCGTTGCGGCTACTGTTATCGGCACAATGGCGGCAGTCGGCATATATAATTACAGAAACAAACATATCAAAAGTGCGATTATGACCGTTACTAATATTCCGATGATGAATCCTGAAATTGTAACGGGTATTTCAATGATGCTGCTTTTTGTTTTTGCGGCAGGACTTGTGCATAAATCCAATGCACTCAATTTTTGGTCGCTTCTTATTGCACATATAACATTTTCACTTCCGTATGTTGTGCTGAATGTGCTTCCTAAATTAAAGCAGTTCGATATAAATGTGTATGAGGCTGCCGTTGACCTCGGCTGCAGACCGGTTAAAGCGTTTTTTAAGGTTGTATTGCCAAATATTACCACCGGCATCATAACAGGGCTTGTTATGAGTTTTACGCTTTCGCTCGATGATTTTATCATATCCTATTTCACAAACGGACCGAGCTTTCAAACTCTTCCTATCTATATTTTTTCACTGACCAAAAAAAGAGTAAAGCCTGATATGTATGCGCTTTCAACTCTTATGTTCCTTGTTGTTTTGGTGCTTCTTATTTTGATGAATATCGCGCAGAATAAGGCAGAAAAAAGAAAGGGGGAGGGCAGATGAAAAAGTTTGTATCTTTCTTTCTTTGCCTTGTGATTTCCCTTTTCGGCACATATTCCGTTGCTTTTGCGGCGGTTGAAACGGATGAGGTTTTTACCGCAGAGCAAAAAGAATATTATAAAAATCTCGGTCTTCAGGGCACAACCGTCAATGTTTACAACTGGGGTGAATATATTTCGGACGGCTCCGAGGAGTCAATGGATGTTGTTTCGGAATTTGAAAGGCTCACGGGCGCAACGGTTAATTACACAAATTACGAGTCAAACGAAAATATGTATTCAAAGCTTGCCGGCGGCGGTGTTTCATATGATGTTATCGTTCCGAGCGATTATATGATTGAAAGGCTTGCCGACGAGGGATTGCTTCAGGAAATTGATTGGGACAATGTGCCGAATAAAGATTTGATTGATGACGATTATCAAAATCTGTTTTTTGACCCGGAGCAAAAATATTCGCTTTGTTATAATGTGGGCACCACGGTGCTTATTTATAATAAAAACCTTGTTACCGAAGTGCCGGACAGTTGGAGCGTGCTTTGGGACGAACAATATAAAGGCAAGGTGCTGATGTTCAATAACTCGCGCGATGCTTTTGCAATTGCTCAGGCAATGCTTGGGCAAAGCTTTAACTCGCAGGATGAAAGCGATTGGAATAAAGCGGCAGAACTTCTTGCCGAGCAAAAGGATAAAACAAATCCCGTTTATGTTATGGACGAGGTTTTTAATCTTATGGAAAGCGGCGAATATGCATTTGCCACTTACTATGCAGGCGATTATGCGCTTATGGTTGATAACAACCCGGATTTAGGCTTTTGCTTTCCTAAAGAGGGCGTAAATATTTTTTATGATGCCTTTTGCATTCCAACATGCGCGCAAAATAAAAAAGGCGCAGAGGCGTTTATCAATTTTATGCAAGAGCCGCAGGTTGCGCTCGAAAATTCGGAATTTATTTATTATGCTTCGCCTAATGTTACCGTTAGAGAAAATGAGGAATCCTCGCTTTACGGCAACGAAGCTGTTTATCCCGAAGTGCAGCCGGAGGGGCAGTATTTTAATAATTTGCCTCAAAATATTTTGGAACTTCAGTCCGATTTGTGGACACGTGTTAAAAGCGGCCAGCTGTCGTTAAACAGTAAAAGCCGCGAAAAAAGAATTTATATAGAATTTTCCGTTATTGTTGCTCTTGCCGTTCTCGGCGTTGGCGCAAAGCTTATATATGATGCAAAGAACAGAAAATTTGAAGATTTGAGTGATGTTTATGAGCAAAATGCAAAATAATACCGATTTTAAAAATTGCCGCTGTGTGATTTTTGATTTGGACGGCACTTTGGTAAACACAATTGACGATTTGGGGCTTGCCTGCGATTATTTGCTGAAAAAAGCCGGAAGACCGCTCAAATGGAGCATGGAGGATTACAAAAAATTTGTGGGAAACGGCGCAAAGCTGCTTGTTAAGCGTGCGTTTGAAGACACTTTATCCGATGAAGAGCTTGAATGGCAGTATGAGCTTTTTAAGCCCGTGTATGATGCGATTAAGCTTGACCATGCGTTTGTTTATCCCGGTATAAGCGATGTTGTTGCTGCGCTTAAAGCGGCAGGTAAAACGCTGATTGTGTGCACCAATAAGCCTGATGTTGCGGCAAACGGTATGATTGAAACGCTTTTCGGCAACGGCGTTTTCGATATCGTTCGCGGTAATGTGGACGGTAAACCGAAAAAGCCCGACCCGACCGTGCCGCGCGAACTGATTGCTTCGTTGGGCGTTTTGCCTGAAGAATGCGTTTGGATTGGCGACAGCGATGTTGATATCCGTTCGGCTCAGAATTTGGGCTGCAAGAGTATAGGCGTTTCGTGGGGGTTCAGGGAAAGAAAATTGCTTGAATCCTGCGGCGCAGATGTGATAGCGGACGAGCCTGAAAATATTTTAAAAATTTTCGATATTTTTTGCAAATAAGTGTTGACATTTCAATTCTTATCTGTTATAATCTCAATCGTTGTGAGCGAGAGTGGCGGAATCGGCAGACGCGCACGTTTGAGGGGCGTGTGGGGCGACTCGTACGGGTTCAAGTCCCGTCTCTCGCACCAAGAGCGGTTATTTCCATTTGGATTTAACCGCTTTTTTATTTTGTCTTTTTCTTTCTTGCGGCACTGTCGCAATCGGAGGGTTGAATATGACTTATTCAAAACGAAACAATGCGCTTGAATTTTATCGCTTTGTATTTATTGTTTTTATATTTTTTATGCATTTTCGCTCTTACGGCGGATTTGAAGGCGATAAGAATTATTTTGCCGCCGGCTATCTCGGCGTTGAATATTTTTTCATTCTCAGCGGCTTTTTTATGATGCAAAAGATCAAAAAGGCGGTAGCCTCGAATAATTCTTTGAATCCCGAAAAAAGTGCCGTTTCATTTTTTACAGGCAGAGTAAAAAGGCTTTATCCGCTTTACATTATTTCGATTTTCATTTTTATGATTGCGGTTAAAATCGTTAAGCCGGAATATAGCTTGTTTTCACATGCAAAGAACGGCTTTGCCGATTTCTTTATGCTTCAGGTGTTTTTTGAAAAAGAGCCGGTTAATCTGCACCTGTGGTTTGTGAGCGGGCTTCTTTGGGGCTCGTTTCTTGCTTATTACCTTGCCGTCAAATACCGTGAAAAATACACCTGCATTATCGCGCCGTTTACTTTTCTCGGATTTTTGGGGTATTGCTGCACCAATTTCGGAAAAATTGATATTGTAAGCACTTCGCCGATTTTCCTCGGTGCCTTTTTCAGGGCGTTTTCCGAAATCGGTATCGGTTGCACGCTTAGTTGCATATATATCAAACTTAAAAACCGTGATTTTTCCAAGCTTGATAAAATCATTCTTTCGTTTTTGGAAGTTCTTTTGCCGCTTCTGTGCGGATATATCGTTTGGCGCGGTCATTGGAATTTCCTTGATTTCATTGCAGCCTTTGCAATTTGTGCGCTTATTCTTGTTACCGCACTCGGGCAGGGCGTTGTTTCAAAATTGCTGAACAATAAATTCAGCGGCTTTCTCGGCTCAATAACATATGCCGTGTATTTAAATCAGGCTGTGTTCATTTATGTTGCCGCTCGTGATTTCAATTGCGATTATTGGCTTCTTGCGCTTCTTGACCTTGCATGCCTTGTTGCTTTTTCGGCAATTGTAACCGCTGCGTATAATAAGATTGTATCTAATTTAAAATATAAGTCGGTTAATAAAATGATTGGCGGTGATGTTAAATGAAACTTGTAACTCCGTCATTTTATAAGGACTTTAAATGCATTGCCGGTGCCTGCCCCGATTCCTGTTGCCAAGGCTGGGAAGTTGATGAAGATGAGGCTTCGCTTGCATATTATAAAACAATCGGCGGCGAAATTCGCAGGCGAATAGACAGTGTGCTTGATAAGGATGAATACGGCAACACGATTTTTCGCCTGACGCCTGATAAACGCTGCCCGTTTTTAAATAACGATAATCTTTGCGATATGCATATTGCAATCGGGGGAGAGCATACTCCGTTCACCTGCCGCACTTTTCCGCGCTTTATCAATGATTTCGGCGGCACACGCGAAATGGGCATTTCCTATTCATGCCCCGTTGCGGCTGATATTATGTGGAGTGAAAAAACAGATTTTGATTTCGTCAGCGAAACAAACGACCTGCCGCCGTCGCTCAACGATATAGACGCCGAACTTTATTTCACACTGCTGACCGCCCGCAAAAAAGCGTATGATATTGTTAAAAATTCCGCTCTGCCGCTCAATAAGCGCATAATCGAACTGCTTGATTTCGGTGTGCATCTTCAAAACGAAATTGAGCCGTATGAGGAGGGAAGTGCCCCTGCAACTTTTTTAAGCACTTTTGATAACCCCGAGCTGATTAACCCCGAGTGGCTAAAAAAGGTTAAAAACGCCGAGTTTAATCCCTCTGCTGTCAATTCAAAAAGCTGCGAAAATATTGCCGTGTATTTCATTTTCAGGTATTTTATGCAGGCTGTTTATGACGGCGATGTGCTTTCAAAAATCAAAGCCGCCGCAGTCGGTCCGTTGATTCCGGCATTTTTCGGTAACGATGCGTGGACGGTTCATCTTTGGAGTAAAGAAACCGAGCATAGCGATGTTAATATGGAAAGGTATAAAAAAGCGCTTCGAAATAACCTTTCGCTTAATGCCGCAGAAATAAAAAAATATTATCGGTTCTAATTTTATACATTCACCTCTGAACAGCGTTGTTGCAACAAATTAAGCCTTCCCCCTGCGTCGAAACAAACTTCGTGCCGATGTAATTTGCTGCGCAAATCACAAAAAGCACTCCGATTGTTTCTCCTTTCCCCAAAATGCTAAAGCATTTTCGGGTCCCCGAATAGGTGGGTGCAAAGCACTCGGACGAGGGGAATTATAATACTTCTGCAACAAGCCTTGCCTCCCTTGTCAAAGGGAGGTGGTTCGGCTTGCCGAACCGGAGGGATTCGTTTGCTTTTTTTATAAAAAACCTTTTGCAACAATTTAAAAGAATCCCCCTTGGAATTTTAATCTATTCGTCTTAAAATTCCTTTCCCCCTTTGACAAGGGGGACGGGTTTAAAAACAGCGCAACCTTGCTTCCCCCAAGGGGGAAGCCCAATAAACACTCCTGCAACCAACCTTGCCACCCCCCCAAGGGGCGCACTCCGTAAAGAATAATTGCTAAATAAATCAAATAAACGGCAAAATACTGCGTTAAAATTGCAGTGAAGGCGGCAGCCTGCCCTGCAATTTATGCCTTG
>CAVFVA010000020.1:0-36026 GCA_963625835.1 Clostridium sp. AF37-5
GTATAAATATATGGCAATGACTACTTATGACGATATTTGGCTTGCTGTTTTGGATTATTGCAAAACCCAAATATCAAAAACCGGCTTTTCCCTTTGGATTGAGCCGCTGAAACTTATAGATTTTAACGACAACACAATAACCCTGCTGCTTTCAAGCCCTATGCAGGAAAAAATTACCAAATCCCAATACGGCTCGCTTTTGGAGCAGGCATTTGAAGAAGTGCTGGGATTTAAAATAAATTTGGAATACAAACTTTGCACCGAACAAGAGGCAGAGCAAAAAGCGCATGAAAAAGAACAAATAAAAGAGGAAAAAGAGGAAAATTATCCCTTTACCTTTGACACATTTATTGAAGGACCTTCAAACCGATTTGCCTACAGAGCGGCAATAGCCGTTTCGGAAAATCCCGGAGGCCAATTTAATCAAAATCATTCATACAATAACTATAATCCCCTTTTCATTTACGGCAAGCCGGGTCTTGGCAAAACGCATATTCTTAACGCAATATGCTATCAAATCCGCAAAAATTTCCCTGAAATGAAAATTTTATATGTTCGTGCCGAGGATTTTGCAAATGAATTTGTTAATGCACTTCAACACAAAACAACAGATGCATTCCATAATAAATTCAGAAACGCCGATGTTCTTTTGATAGACGATATTCAGTTTATAGCCGGTAAGGAAGCCACTGAAGAGGAATTTTTTCACACATTCAACACACTTGTTGAAAACGGCAAGCAAATCGTGCTTACATCGGACAGACCTCCCAAAGAAATTCAAAGCCTGACTGAAAGGCTTTGCGGCAGATTTGAAAGCGGACTTTTGGCAGACATTCAGCCGCCGGAATTTGAAACACGCTGCGCAATTATTAAAAATAAAGCACAGTTGCTTAATTTTGAAATTTCAAACGAAGTGGTTGATTTTATAGCAGAAAAAATAAAATCAAACATAAGGCAGCTTGAGGGAACCACAAAAAAACTTTATGCAATGTGTGAAATCAGCGGTCACAAACCCACCACAGCACTGGCTCAAAAAGTTATTAAAGATGTTATAGACAATGAAGTGCCTCCCACTTCCGTTACCGTAAACAGGATTATTGAAGAAGTTTCAAGAACTGAGGGTGTTTCGGAAGAAGATATTAAATCCTCAAAGCAAAAAGCCAATATATCGCACGCAAGAAAAATGTGCATGTACATAATCCGCGAAGCAACAACTCTTACATATGAAATGATAGGTAAGGAATTTAAAAAGAATTAT
Source organism: Clostridium sp. AF37-5 (assembly GCA_963625835.1). Taxonomy (GTDB): domain Bacteria; phylum Bacillota; class Clostridia; order Oscillospirales; family Acutalibacteraceae; genus Eubacterium_R. Next base: position 1,259 of record CAVFVA010000020.1, read on the forward strand.
TCAACGGTTATTTACAGCATTAAGGAAATGGAAAAAGAAATTCAAAGCGATTCCAAAATGCAGCGCAAGGTGAGCGATATTATAAACAACATAAAAACAGAATAATTCAACAATTTATTATTTTTTCAACACAAAATTTTCAACTGCCGCTGTTGAAAATAAAAAATTTAAACAACTCAAACAAAAATTACCAAAATTTTCAACACAAAAAAATTACCGATTTTTTTGGCAACTGCGGCAAAAACAAAAGTTTTAAACAATTTAAACACGCTATATTACTACTAATAAAAGTTTGTTATTGTTACTGAAGCGGAGGAAAAATTTATGAAATTTACCTGCAACACAAAAAATTTGAACAATGCCTGCAATAATGTTATGAGAGCGGTAAGCACAAAAGTGACCATTCCCACAATAGAAGGCATACTTATTGAATGCGGATCGGATACCTTAAGTCTTACCGGTTATGACTTTGAATTCGGCATAAACACAATTATGCAGGCAACTGTTTCGGAACCGGGTGCGCTTGTTATAAATGCAAAGGTGCTTTGCGACATTATCAAAAAAGCAGCTTCCGAATCTATCACATTTGAAACAAGCGGAACCTCCGTTTCAATAACGGCAGGAGCAGCTCAGTATAATATAATGGGTATCAGCGCAGACGAATATCCCGAATTACCGAGCGTTTCGGGCGGCATTCCTGTTTTTATTAACCAAGGAGTGCTTCAGCAAATGGTTATGCAAACACTTTTTGCAGTTGCCGAGGACGAAAATCAAAAACTGGTGCACACAGGCTTAAAATTTGAACTTAGCAAAAATCAGCTTCGCCTTGTTGGTGTGGACGGATTTCGTCTTGCAATAAGAACGGAGACCATTAAATACGACGGCGAAGAAATAACCTTTATCGTGCCGAAAAAAACAATAAGAGAACTTATTAAAATAATAGGCAGCGAAGCAGACAAGGATGTTCAAATCAGCGTAGGCAAAAGGCACATTATTTTTGATGTGGATAATTACAGCATTATAAGCCGCCTGCTTGAGGGTGATTTTCTTGATTACAATGCGGCAATTCCGAAAACATCCGGCACAACCGTGCTTATAAACACAAATGATGCAGTTTCCTGCATTGAAAGAACAATTCCCGTTATTGAAAACAGCGCAAAGAACCCGATAAGATGCCTTTTTGATAATGATGAAATGAGAGTTTCAACCGTTTCCGCACTCGGCAGAGTTGTGGATTATACGCATGCAAACATTAGCGGCAACAGAGTTGAAATCGGCTTTAATTCAAAATATTTGCTCGATGCTTTTAATGCAGCAGACACTGATCAGGTTAAAATAGAACTCAGCGGTCCGATAAGCCCTGTTAAAATTTTACCTGTTAACGACGAAAGATTTCTTTTCCTTGTTTTGCCTATGAGATTAAAAGGCAGCGAAAATGACTGATAATAAAAACGGCTGAAAAATATGAAATTAAAGGTTAAAATTGCCGAAAGGCACAATGAAATAATAAAAATAAATACTCCTTTTATTAAACTGGACAGTTTACTTAAATTTGCAGGAGCAGCCGAAACGGGTGCAATTGCAAAGCAATTTGTGCAGGACGGAAGAGTTAAGGTAAACGGCGAGGTTTGCCTTTCAAGGGGTAAAAAAATCAAAGACGGCGATACGGTTTCGTTTTTGAATACGGACTACAAAATAGAAAATGAAAATTAAAGGCATAGAAGCACAAAATTTTCGCAATTTAAAAGATATAAAGCTTGATTTCGACGATGTAAATATAATTTACGGCGAAAATGCACAAGGCAAAACAAATTTGCTGGAAGCGATATATCTTTTTACGGGTTCAAAATCATTCAGGGGAGCCAAGGATTCCGAATTGGTTTCATTCGGCAGTGAATTTGCAAGGCTTAATATTGATTTTGAGAGCGACGGAAGAAAACAAAATGCTGCGCTTTTTATAGACGGCAAGAGGCACGCAAGCCTTAACGGAATTAAAAAAAATTCACCGTCGGCACTCGGTGAGGAAATCAAGGCGGTTATATTTTCGCCCACCCACCTTTCAATGATTAAAGAAGGACCTGCCGAGCGAAGAAAATTTATTGACGGCGCACTGTGCCAGATAAAATCAAATTATTTTAACGTGCTGAAAAATTACAACAGAAGCCTTAGGCAGCGAAACGCCGTGCTTAAAGACATAAATACATGCTCGGATTTGCGCGATATGCTTTATATTTGGGACGCGGCACTTGCAAAAGACGGCTCAAAAATTATTTATCAGCGGCAAAAATATGCCGAAGCAATTTTGCCTTTTGCAAAAGAAATTTATGCAGGGCTTTCCGGCGGCAGAGAAGAATTTGATATTTCAATAAAAGGCGAATTTGATTACAAGGATTTATCGCTTGCCGAAATTGAAGAAAAGCTGCGAAAAATTCTTAATGCAAAGCAAAACGACGATATTATTCAGCACATAACAAAAACAGGTCCGCACAGGGACGATTTGCAGATTTTGATAAACGGCAATTCCGCGCGGCTTTACGGCAGCCAAGGGCAGCAACGAAGCTGTGTGCTTGCGCTTAAACTTGCTGAGGCAAGCCTGCTGAAAGAAAAAACGCAAAAAAATCCGGTGGCTTTGCTTGATGATGTTATGAGTGAACTTGACGAAAAACGCCAGGATTATATTTTAAATCACATAAAAGATTGGCAGGTTTTCATTACCTGCTGTGACGCACAAACAGTGCTGCGCCTTAAAAGCGGCAAAACGGTGAAAATGCACGGCGGTTGTGCGGAGGAAAGTTGATGTATATAAATATAGGCGAGGAATTCGTGCTTAAGGATAAAGATATAGTTGCCGTGTTTGATATGGACAAGGCAACCGTGGGCAAAATAACGCGCGATTATTTAAATGACGCACAAAAAAACGGCAAAATAATTTATGCCGGCTACGATTTGCCGAAAAGTTTTATCGTTACCAAAGATAAAATTTATATAAGCCCGCTTAACACGGCAACAATTTTAAAAAGAGCGCAAAAGCAAAATAAAAAATAATTTCAAAATATTTGAGATTTAAATAAAAAAAGAAAAAAATCCCTTTAAATCCGTAAGGCTGCGCCGGATTTAAATTTAAAACAAAAAGCAGTCGGAAAGGCAATGTGAATTATTTATGAGCGAAGAAAATAAGACAGTGCTTGAAGAAGAAGATATGAATACCGCCGTAACAGAGGAATATTCAGCAAAAGATATTCAGGTGTTGGAAGGTTTGGAAGCCGTTCGCAAACGCCCCGGTATGTATATCGGTTCCACCGGACCGCGCGGACTTCACCATCTTGTTTACGAAATTGTTGATAACTCTATCGACGAGGCTTTGGCAGGCGTGTGCACACACATTGAATGCCAAATATTGCCGGATAATATTATTGCCGTGCGTGACAACGGCCGCGGTATTCCCACAGGCATAAACGAAAAAACAGGTTTGCCGGCTGTTACGGTTGTTTTAACAGTGCTTCACGCAGGCGGTAAGTTCGGAGGCAGCGGCTACAAAGTTTCCGGCGGCTTGCACGGCGTCGGTTCATCGGTTGTTAATGCACTTTCCGAATGGCTTGAGGTTGAAGTTACTCAAAACGGGCATATTTATTCTCAAAGATTTGAACGCGGCGTGCCCGTAAACGATTTGCATATAATAGGTGATTCCGAGGGTCACGGCACATATATTAAATTTAAGCCGGACGGCGAAATATTTACCGAAACACTTATTTACGATTATGAAGTGCTTGCAAGGCGACTTCGCGAGCAGGCATTTTTGAACGCAGGGCTTTCGATTACACTTTCCGATTTGCGTGAAAGCGACCTCGAGGAGCAGCAAAGAGAAGAATTCAAATATGAGGGCGGCATAAAATCATTTGTTGAATACATAAACACGAGCCGCGGACTCAATCCCATTCAAAACGAGGTTATTCACCTTTCCACCACAAAGGACGATCGCAGCGCAGAGGTTGCGATTTGCTACACGGATTCCTACAACGAAATAATGCTTTCATTTGCCAATAATATCAACACGATAGACGGCGGCACGCATGAAACGGGATTTAAAACCGCACTCACAAGAGTGTTTAACGATTACGGCAAAAAATTCAATATTTTAAAGGACAGCGATAAAAAACTTTCGGGCGACGACGTTCGTGAGGGTTTAACAGCCGTTATCAGCGTTAAACTTACCGAAGCTCAGTTTGAGGGGCAAACAAAAGGCAAGCTCGGCAACACGGATATTACCGGTCTTGTTTCATCAATGGTTTACGAAAAACTGATGACCTATTTTGAGGAAAATCCTCAAACGGCAAAGACAATTTTAAATAAAGCACTTGACGCTTCCCGAGCAAGAGAGGCTGCAAGAAAAGCAAGAGACAGTGCAAGAAACAAATCCGGGCTTGAAAACACAAAATTGCCCGGCAAACTTGCAGACTGCTCATCAAACGACCCGGCACTTTGCGAAATTTACATAGTCGAGGGTGACTCGGCAGGCGGTTCGGCAAAGGACGGGCGCGACAGAGTGCACCAGGCAATTCTTCCCCTTTGGGGTAAAATGCTTAATGTTGAAAAAGCAAGGCTTGATAAGGTTTACGGCAACGAAAAGCTTATGCCCGTAGTTACTGCACTCGGCACGGGAATAGGCGATGACTTTGATATTTCAAAGTTGCGTTACCACAAAATCGTTATTATGGCCGATGCCGATGTTGACGGTGCGCATATCAGAACGCTGCTTTTAACATTTTTCTTCAGATATATGAAGCCGCTTGTTGAGGGCGGATACATTTATCTTGCTCAGCCGCCGCTTTTCAAGGTTTCAAAAGGCAAAAAGAGCAGATATGCTTTCAGCGACGAGGAACGCGACCGTGAAATTGCCGAAATGGGCGGTCAATGCGATGTTCAGCGATATAAAGGTCTTGGTGAAATGGACCCCGAACAGCTTTGGGAAACAACCATGGACCCCGAATTTCGCACAATGCTTCGCGTTACGGTTGAGGACGCTCAGCGGGCAGACGAAACATTCAGCATTTTAATGGGCGACAATGTTGAGCCGCGCCGCGAATTTATAGAGAAAAACGCTAAATATGTTAAGAATTTGGATATATAAAACTGAATTTGGAAAATTGCATAATTTCGGTTTTTCTTGAGGAAAAGCATATTAAGTTGCAACAGCGCAGCTTTGGCTTCCCCTTGGGGGGAAAACTGTCAACGAAGTTGACTGATGAGGGGTAAATAACAAGTGGTGTTATTATAAATAAAAGCGTTGTTAAAACTTCCCCTCATCCGAGCGCTTTGCGCCCACCTTCCCCCGAGGGGAAAGGCAAAACAGCGAATTTGCAATCAATTTTGCCTCCCTTGTTAAAGGGAGGTGGGTCGGTTTTGCCGACCCGGAGGGATTCGTTTACCGCAGTTGTTATAAAAATGCTGTTGTAACAAAAACAAAGAATCCCCCTTGATGTTTTAATCCTGCGGCTTAAAACACCGTTCCCCCTTTAACAAGGGGGACGAGTTTATGCAGCTACGCTGTTGTAATAATTAAGCTTTATCTTATGAAAAAACTAATTATTATTTTTGTAAAATAATAAAATAAAAAACAAAAATTTCCGATAAAAATTCCTCACAGGAGAGATGATAAATGGCTGATGAAATAGTTCGCTATGACAATCAAAAAATCATTGATGTTGAATTAAGCAAAGAAGTGCGAAACGCATTTCTTGATTATTCGATGAGCGTTATCGTGCAGCGTGCCCTGCCCGATGTAAGGGACGGACTTAAGCCCGTTCACAGGCGCATACTTTACACAATGTTTGAAAATAATCTTTATCCAGAAAAGGCATACAGAAAATGCGCCGACACGGTCGGTGCCGTTTTGGGTCGTTACCATCCGCACGGCGACGCTTCCGTTTACGACGCTATGGTAAGGCTTGCGCAAACCTTTTCAATGCGCTACATTCTTGTTGACGGTCACGGCAACTTCGGTACGATAGACGGCGACCCTGCAGCTGCATACAGATATACGGAATCGCGCATGAGCAAAATCAGCATGCGCATGCTTCAGGATATAGACAAAGATACGGTTGATTTTAACCCAAACTATGACGATCGCTTAAAAGAACCCTCCGTTTTGCCAACAAGATTTCCGAATTTACTGGTAAACGGCTCATCGGGTATCGCAGTCGGCATGGCAACGAACATTCCGCCTCACAATATGAAAGAAGTTGTTGAGGGCGTTAATTACCTGATAGACCACCCGGATTGCGATTCGCTTGATTTGATGCAATGCATTAAAGGTCCCGATTTCCCGACTGCCGGTATTATTATGGGCACAAAGGGTATTAAGGATGCCTACACAACGGGACGCGGCAAAATTTATCTTCGCGCACGCGCCGAAATAATTGAGGAAAAAGGCGATCATTTCAAAATTATCGTTACAGAACTTCCTTACCAGGTGCGCAAAGCAGCTCTTATTGCAAGCATTGCCGATTTGGTTAAGGACAAACGCCTTGAGGGCATTTCCGGCATTAAGGATTTTACAAACAGAAAAGGCATGCACATTGAAATTTCCGTTAAAAAAGATGCAAATGCGCAGGTTGTTTTGAATAATCTTTACAAAATGACGCAAATGCAGGTAACATTCGGTGTTATTATGCTTGCGCTTGTGGACGGTGTGCCGAAGGTTTTGAATTTGAAGCAAATGCTTCAAAATTATGTTAAATTCAGAGAAGAAGTTATCACACGCCGCACAAGATATGATTTAAACAAAGCGCAGGCAAGAGCGCATATTTTGGACGGCTTGCGCAAAGCAATTGATATTGTGGATGAAATTATTGCCACAATCAGATCCTGCAAGGGCGGCAAAAGCGAAGCAAAGCTTGCCATTATGGAAAAATTTGATTTCGACGATCCGCAGGCAACGGCAATAGTTAACTTCCAGCTCGGTCAGCTTGCCGGGCTTGAAATTGAAAAAATCACAAACGAATTGGCAGAACTTAAAGAAAAAATTGCAGATTACGAGGATATTCTTGCAAACGAAAGCAGGGTTTTTGATATTATCAAATCTGAATCGCAGGAAATCGTTGATAAATTTGACGATGACCGCAGAACGGAAATCAGCCCCGTTATCGGCTCGGTTGACGACGAAGACCTTATCCCGGTTGAAGAATCCATACTCACCCTTACCAATATGGGTTATATGAAACGCATGACGGTTGATACCTACAAAGCCCAAAACCGCGGAGGCAGAGGTATTATGGGCATGAGCCGCCGTGAAGAGGATGTGGCAAAAACAATGTTCAGCTGCTCCTCGCACGATGTTGTGTTCCTTTTCACAAACACCGGCAAGGTTTTCCGCAAAAAGGCATACGAAATTCCCGCATCCTCAAGAACCGGCAAGGGCATGAATGTTGTGAACCTGCTGCCGCTTGAAAAAGGCGAAACGGTTTCTGCAATGGTTAAAATTCCCGAGGATGAAAACCGCAGATATCTTTGCATGGTAACGAAAAAAGGCATTATCAAGCGCACGGATATTGATGAATACAAGCACATCAGACAAAGCGGCATCATTGCAGTTAATCTTGACGAGGGCGACGAACTTGCTTATGTTGAGATTACGGACGGCAACAGAAATCTTGTGGTTGCCACTCACAACGGAATGAGCATTTGCTTTAACGAAACAGACGCACGCCTTATAGGCAGAACGGCAAGAGGCGTTAGGGCAATCGCACTTGCAGACGGCGACTATGTTGTTGGCTTTGCCGCGCAGATAGACGGTTTTAAGCTGCTTACGGTTTCCGAAACGGGCTTTGGAAGAAAGAGCGAATTTTCCGATTACCGCGTTCAGAGCAGAGGCGGCAAGGGTCTTATAAATTACCGCTGTGAGCAATTCGGCAAGGTTGCGATGATTGCCCCGGTTTCCGATGACAACGATGTTATTATGATAACGAGCGACGGCATTGTTATCCGCACGCACGCCGATCAAATTTCAACATTCTTAAGACCGAGTAAGGGTGTTAAGGTGATGAGAGTGAACGAGGGCGAAAAAATCGCCACCATCTCCATCGTTGATAAATTTGACGAGGAAGCGGAAGGCGAAACCGCAGAAGAAAACGGCGAAACTTCTGAAATTGCAGATAACGCAGAGGCAACACCCACCGAGGAATAATGCAATTTAATATTTGATTTCAGCGAAGCATGGGTTTTCCGTGCTTCGCTTTTTTCAACAGCATTATTGCACAAAACAGCACCTCTTGTTAAACGGAAAAATTTTTAAGACGACAGAATTAAAATTCTAAGGGGAATCTTTTAATTTGGAAAAGGGGTATTTATAACAACTGCGGTAAACGAATCCCTCCGGCTTGCCTAACAGTCTCCACATCTTTTAAATTCCGGAATTTTTAAAAATGAGTTAATTAAGTGTTTTTTATTGAAATAAACGGCAAAATGTTATATAATGTTTCCGTGTTATTTTCGGGCAGGGTGCTTTTTTGCGGAAAAAGCAATAAAAATGCCCGACTTCGGCTGAAAATGCCGAAAAAAAAGAAAGAGGAGTGACAGATATTGCCGAATTCTTCTTATGATGTTGACGAAATACTTAAAGAAGTAAGAAAACGCAGAATCGAAAACGAGGAAGTCGTTAAGGCAAACACAAGCGGCGGCGTAACGGCACAGACTGATTTTGAAGCCGAAGCAAAGGCAAAAGAATCGAAAAAAACCGAAGCTGCGCCGGAAAAAGCGGATATTGCCGAAAACGGAAAAGCTACAGAAAATCAACCGATTTCAAACCAAAAATCAACTAAAACCGTTTCAAACGAAAATGCAAGCGAGCAAAAATCCGAAAGTGATTTAAAACCGGAAAAAGAGCAGCCGAAAGCACCGGAAAAAGCGGAAAACACCATTATAAAAGCGGCTCAAAGCGTGCAGACAATCGATGTGCCGCTGGACGAACCGCTTGTTAACACGGCAAACCAAAACAGCGCAGGCGAGATAGATATTTTGAAATTTGCTCCCACGCAGGAGGCAAAAAGCTCTAAAAAAGCCGAGAAAAAAGGCAAAAAGAAAAAGAGTAAAAAAGCAAAAATCATAATTTGCATAATTATGGTGCTTGTGCTTGCGATTGCAGGTGTAGCCGGAGGCATGTATATTTATTTGAACCGCGCGCTTGACGAAGCAACGGATAACAGCAGTCAAAAAACGGAAACAATCAACGAATGGTCGGGCATGGATGTGCTGACCGAGCAGTTCGACACAATTTATGAGGATGGCAGAGGCGACATTACATCCTATAAAAACATGGTTAAAACATGGTATTACAACGGAAAGCCGGCATCGTCAACCCATCTGCTTAATGTGCTGCTTATCGGTGAAGACACAAGGGATGAAGAAATTGCAGAGGAAGGCACACGTGCCGATTCCGCAATTATTGCCAGCATAAATGTTGATACGAAAAAAATCACCCTTACCTCAATTTTGCGTGATGCATATTGTTATTATGAGGTTAAAGAGGGAGATTCCTCAACAGGCAAATTCGGCAAAATCAACGAATCTATGTCCGTTGGAGGCGTTGATTGCTACATCAGATGCATTGAAAACACATATAAATTGAATATCGACAATTATGTTATCGTAAACTTTAACAGTTTTGAAAAAATTATCGATAAGCTCGGCGGCGTAACGGTTGAGCTAACCAAGGCAGAAATTAACGAGGTTAACAACCACCAAAAGAGATACAATCATGTAACGATTGATGCCGAGCCGGGACTTGTGGATTTGGACGGCGCACAGGCACTTGCCTATTGCCGAATCAGAAAAATCGATTCCGACAATGCCAGAGCAGACAGGCAAAAAACAGTTCTTCTTCAAGTGTTTGAAAAAATGAAAGGCGCATCAACCGTTAAAGCACTTGAAATTGCAAACAGCCTGCTGCCGTATGTTAAAACAGGGTTTTCAAAAACCGAAATTGTTGATATTTCCAGCTACGCATTAAAGCACGGCTGGCTTAACTTCCAAACCTCAACACAAACTGTGCCCGAAAATTCAACGGATGAAAACGGCAGCGTTATCACCACCTGCAAGGGCGGCACATTCAGCGGCGTTTGGCTTTGGAAGGTTGATTATCCGCTCAGTGCGCAGCTTATGCAGCAGGAAATTTACGGAAAAACAAATATTGTTTTGGCAGAAAAAAGACCCAATTTCTCTGAAATATCATTCAGCTTATAATTATAAAGGAGCAGATTTAAATGCCTGCAATCACCACCCCCTTGGGGTTTGCCGTTAGGCTTGCCATTGCCGTGGCTTTGGGTATTGTGATGGGTTCCGAAAGGCAGCTCACAAAGCACAGAACCGGCATTTTAACAAATGTTATAGTTTGTGTGGGCGCATTTGCGTTTACATCATTTTCATTCCTTGCCTCCACAAGGGAAATGAATGCCGATGTTACACGCGTTGCGGCGCAAATCGTTTCCGGCATAGGCTTTCTCGGAGCCGGTGTTATCATCAGCGACGGCACTAAGATTAAGGGCGTAAACACGGCGGCTTCAATTTGGGCTTCGGCAGCTGTCGGTATTCTTTGCAGCCTTGATAAGCCGTGGTATGCCGCAATGGTGGCACTCACAATAGTTGTTTCACACCTTGTTATTCATCCGATAACCGAATGGATAACGAAAAAGCAGGAATACGACAAGCAAAAAGCAAGCAAGCAAGAAACTTATTACAGAATTTCGATTGTGTGTTCAGAGGAAAATGCAGACGAAATCAAGAAAAACATTATCGAATATCTGCGCGAGCTTGATAATATTTTGCTTCGCAACCTGGAAATGAACGATGTGGACGGCGGCAATGTTAAAATTCGAGCCGAGCTTTCCACCAAAACGAAAAACAACGAGCTTGTTGAGCACATTATCACTCATGTGGGTAAGCACGAGGATATCATTTCAACCGGCTGGAAGCATATAAACGCTTAATCAATTGCATATGTTAAAAATTAAGGACGGAAGATTGCTTCCGTCCTTTTTCACTGATTTTATTTTTTGTTATGGGTTTATGCAATAACGCTTTTATAAAAAAATCAAACCTCTTTAACAGGCACGGGGGCAGTGTCTGCCACCTCAAGCTTATTGGCGCGCATCCAAAGCGCAGGGGTTATGCGCAGCTTAAAACCGTAGCCGGGATCCATTTGCCAATGCGCCATAGGAGCCTCCGGTAAGCCGTAACATGAAAGAATTGTCATCAGCACGCCTGCGTGGCAAACGATTGCGGCGGTTTCGGTTTGGGTTTTGATAAGCCCATCCACAATTTTTTCAAATGCCGAGCAAACACGGTGAATAAATTCGGCATTACTTTCGCCGAACGGCGGGCGCGAATTCATATCGCCCTGCATCCATGCCTTAAAATCATCGTTATTTTTCAAATCCTCGGCGGTGAGCCCCTCAAATTCGCCGAAATCATATTCAATAAGTTCATTTATTACAAGAGGGTTATTTTTCGGAAACATAATATTTGCCGAATCAACACTGCGCTTAAGCGGCGAGGTGAACACCGCGCCTACCTCGGGATAATGGCAGTGAGCCTTGATGTTTCTGAGCTGCAAAACACTATCGCTTGTTAGCGGAAGATCGGTATGCCCAATATACTGTGCGTTTAGATTTCCTTTTGTGATTCCGTGGCGGTAGAGATAAACGGTAAAGGTTTTCATTTTTAACACTCCAAAATTTTGCCCGAAAAGAGCCGCTTGAAAGGATTTACGGGCGAATAATTACAAATTGTTTACATTTTAAATTTACTCTTTACAAATGGCATTACAAGCTGTATAATTACTGGCAGTATAAAGAGAACGGTTAGGGGTAATCCGGCCGCATGTTCGGCGGCAAAGGGGAATTTAAAATGGCAGACAATAATTCAACAAACGAGAAAAAATCAAAATTTGCAACAGTGCTTTCTCAACTCAGAAAAGAGAGAGGCAGCAGCCAAAAGAAAGCCGCTGCAGATTTGGGAATAAGCCAGGCACTGCTGAGCCACTACGAAAAAGGAATTCGCGAATGCGGCCTTGATTTCGTTATTAAGTGCAGTGAATATTACGGCGTTACAACCGATTATTTGCTTGGTGTTTCAAACAGCAGATACGGTATGGACGAGGAATATTTAAGCAAGCTTTCCGGCGATGATACGGACGGTGTTTCGCTTAACACACTTTCTCAAAGCACAAAAATGCTGATAGACCTTGCAACATCATCGGCAACGGAAAAAACGATTGCCAATTATTTGCACGCTTACTATATGCTTTGCCTTTATCGCGGTGCGCTCACTTTGGCAAAGGCTGGCTTGCTTTCCGGCGATATGTTTATGCTTGATTATAATCTGGGTCACGAGCTTGCAAGTGCGGCGATTGCCGTGCTTGATTCGCGCTTCGCTTTTATTGAGGATAAATCGCGCTTTGGTGCGGACGGCGTTTCTATGGATAAAAGTGCCCTTGCAACTTTGATTGCCGAGGCAGAGGAATATATAATGAACGCTTTTATCACCGAGTGATTGCGCGGTTGGTTTTATATATTTAAAGCAAATTTATAATGAATTGTTTAAGAGCGGCTTTGCCGCTCTTTTTTTATGATTAAATATTTTATTACCCCTCATCAGTCAACTTCGTTGACAGCTTCCCCCGAGGGGGAAGCCGAAGTGACGCTCTTGTAACAAATAAGCCTTTAGCAAAAGGAAAAAACAAAGTGACGCCGCTTCAACAACCGCGCCGCAAATTATCAACAATCAAGTTCAAGCTGCATTTTTTTTGATTCAAGGTATTTCAATATGATTGCAGTGGATTTTTCTGCGGCGATTTGCTTAAATGTGGGATAATCCATGGCAGCAGAGGCGTCGCCCCCGTCGCTGACGGAGCGAAGCACTGCAAAAGGAATATTGTTTGCCATGGCAACATGCCCGATTGCGCCGCCTTCCATCTCACCGCAAATTGCGCCGAAGCTTGAAGCGATTTCGGCTTTTAATTCGGGAGAGGCGATAAAAGTGTCTCCGCTGGCAACAGTGCCGCGGTGAATTCTTTCACCCGAGGCGATTGCGATTTGCGAAAGCTTTTCGGAAATTGCGGAATTTGTGGGAATTTTTATTGTGTTTAAGCCGTTTATATACCCTTTTGGCTCGCCGAGGGCGGTTATATCTATATCATATTGGCACACATCGCTTGCGATAACAATATTTTTGATTGCCACATCGGGCGAAAGTGAGCAGCCCACACCGATATTTATAATTTCGTCTGCATCAAAGCGATCTGCCATAATTTGTGCGCAAAGGGCGGCGTTGATTTTGCCGGGTCCGCATTGAGCGGCGCAAACCGTGCAGCCGTTTATTTCGCCGCAAACAAAATCAATTCCCGCAATTTTTGCAGAAACAGGATTTTCGATTCTGCCTTTAACGCTGTTTATTTCCACATCCATGGCGCCGATAATGCAAATCATAAATTTAACCTCGCTAAAACAGTGAGCATGCTGAAACGGCAAGCCGGCTTTGAAATTCGAGCCCGGCGTGTTGCAATCTTGTTGCACCGGAGCAGACTGCCCACAAAATATAGTGTTATTATAATATATAATTTTAATAAAAACAAGATTTATTATTTTTTAGTTGACAAGCTCGGCTGTTTTAATATATAATATTCATCACTAATGCAGATAAACCGAGGCGTATGCTTTTTGCCTGCGGGATTATCTTTGGTAATTGCCTGCACTATACCGTGCAGAGAACATAAGGATTAAGACAAGTTTAGTCTGTGAAAGGTAGTGAATTTTAATGAAAAGAACATTTCAGCCGAAGAAGAGACATGCAAAGATGGAACACGGTTTCAGAAAGAGAATGTCCACAAGAAACGGAAGAAAAGTATTGGCTCGCCGCCGTGCAAAGGGCAGAAAGAAGCTTTCTTACTGATTTTTTCAATTTTGCGGGCGATAAAATTTTGATTTTGCACGCCTGCGCAAAAGGAATGGTTTCGTGAAAAGCAAATCCCTGAAAGAAAACAAGGATTTTCGCCGGCTTTATTACAGGGGCAAAAGCAGCGCTTCCAAAAACCTGGTAACATATATTATGAAATGCAAGCGGCCGGGAGTGCGCGTTGGAATAACAACGGGCAAAAAAATCGGCAAGGCTTATCGCCGCAATCGCGCAAGGCGCGTTATCAGGGCGGCATTTTCGCAGCTTGAGGGCAGAATTTGCACAAACTGCGATATTGTGTTTGTTGCCAGAACAAGCACCTGCGAGGTTAAAATGCAGGATGTGCTTGCCGATATGGAAAAGCAATTGCTGCAACTGGGTGCCATTAAATGAAAAATTTAATTAAAAAGGCAATGATATTTCTTATCAGAACTTATCAAACAACCTTAAGCCCAAGATTTTCGGGCGGAGCCTGCCGCTACACCCCCACCTGCTCGCAATATGCGATAGAGGCAATTGAGGTGCACGGCATTTTTAAGGGCAGCCTGCTTGCCGCAAGGCGAATTTTACGATGCAATCCGCTTTTTAAAGGCGGATACGACCCCGTTCCACCCAAGAAAAAGCGATAAGCTTTTATCATTATAATAATAATGAGGAAACCAAATGTTTGATTTATTACTTCACCCCGTGCCGATAATTGCAAAGCAAATGGCAGCGGAGGGAACCGGCATTTTTAAGCCGCTTTATTGGGTTTTCGGCAAATTCATGGAGCTTTTGCTTTCCGTGATGAATAATGAATATTTCGTTGCAATTATAGTTTTCACCGTTTTAACAAGGCTTGTGCTGCTGCCGCTTAACATTCGCCAGCAAAGAAGCACGGCAAAAAATACAAGATTGCAGCCGAAAATTCAAAAAATTCAAAAAAAATACCCGGACCCTAAAGACAGAATGAAGGTTCAGGAGGAAACCCAGGCTCTTTATGCCAGAGAGGGTCACAATCCCATGTCCATGGGTTGCGGACCGATGGCTTTCCAAATGATTTTCCTTATGGGTATCGTTGGTGTTATCTACTATCCCCTTTCTTACATTTTGGGAATCAGCTTTGCGGATGAATCGGTAAGAAGCGCCATAGAGGATTATTTAAAAAGCACACTCGGATACTCGGGCAATTATTTGCAGCTTGGCATTCTTGAAAACTGGGCTGCAAACAGAGATACTTTCATCTCCCAATGGCCCGAGATTTTCACTGCGGAAAAAGCAGCTGTGATAGACAGCTTCCGCGAGGGTATGTATATCGGCAACATGGATATGACCGTGCTTCCCTCCTGGAAAAGCAGTGTTGTTTTAATTCCGATTATGTCGCTTATCACATCAATAGGCTCAACGGTTGTTTCCATGCTTATTCAGAAGAAAAACAACCCTGCCGCCGCTCAGCAAATGGGCAGCATGATGGCAATGATGCTTATTATGCCTTTATTCTCGTTCTACATTGCGTTTAAGCTGCCGGCAGCCGTAGGTTTTTATTGGACGGTATCAAATGTTGTTGCAATTTTGCAGCAGCTGTTTATTGCCAAGTTTTTCCCGCCCAAAAGAAGCCAGGCTCGCGATATGGTTGAAAACACAATTCAGCGCAGGGCAAGAGAGCAAAGCATTAAAAGAACCAAGGCTCAATAAGCCTTTACACAAAAATAATCGGAGGATTATATGAAATACGAGTATATCGGGCACGGCAAAACCCGTGAAGACGCTGCGGCAGACGCCGTAAGAGGACTCACCGCCGCCCTTGCTAAGGACGGACTCGGCAAGCCTGTTTCGGCAGATATTCACGAAGAAGTTATTGCCCTCCCGAAAAAGAAAATTTTAGGCCTCTTCGGCGGCAGTGATGCCGAGGTTAAGGTTACTTACGAAATTATTGTTAAGAAAGACCGTAAGCCTCAGCAAAAAAAAGCAAAGCCTCAGCAGCCGAAGAAGGAATATAAAGCCGAAAGAGCAGAGCGACCCGCAAGGCAGGAACGCCCTGTTAAGGCTGAACCGGCAAAAGCAGAGCCGGCAAAGGCAGAAGCAGCGGCAGAACCCGTTGAAATTTCTGCCGAGGCAATCGCACAGGCAGGCGATTACCTTAAAACAATTATTGACGGCTTTAAGGTTTCGGACGCCAAGGTTACCGGTGAGGTTAAGGACGGCGTGCTTGAGCTGACGGTTGATTGCGACGATTACGGCATCATCATCGGCAGAAGAGGCGAAACACTTGATTCGCTTCAATATCTTACAAGCCTTTATGTTAAAAAACTTTGCGGCAGATACATCAGAGTTGTTATCAATGTTGGTGATTACCGCGAAAAAAGAGTTGAAACTTTGAAGCACCTTGCACGCAAGGAAGCCGATTATGTGGCAAGAAGCGGCAGAAGATACACTTTTGAGCCGATGAACCCATATGAAAGAAGAATTATTCACACCACCGTTCAGGAAATCGATGGCGTTGAATCAATTTCCGTGGGCTATGGGCAGGACAGAAAAGTTATGCTTCAGCCCGAGGGCGGAGTTCGCTTCCGCTCCGACAGAGGCGGCAGAAGGTCTTATTCCGATAACGGCAGACCGGCTGCAAAAAAAGCCGCTCCCCTTCCCAAGGATTTTACAAAATTCGGTAAAATCGAAGTGAATAGCAACAACGGCGAAGAATAATTCGCCTGTGGAGATGAGGTCGGATTTTTCCGACCTTTTGCTCTTTTTGGGAGCTTGTAATGACGGGCGTTTTCGCAACGAATTACAAGCCTTCCCCTTCGGGGGGAAGGTGGGTGCGAGGAACGAGCAGACGGATGAGGGGGGAAGCTCGGATTGCGTTAATGTTATCAATTAAGCCTCCCTTGTTAAAGTGATTACCCCGTCAGGGGAAATGTAGTGAAGCGACAAAAGGGTGCCTTGGCGGTTTGCTTACCGCAGCGATTATAAAGGGTGCAAACTACAAAAGATATTTGCTTTATTTACAAAAATATAGTATTATAATATGATAGGAAGTGACGGAATGGCGAAAACGATAGCAGCCGTGGCAACGGGCAATTCTGCCGGCGGAATCGGTGTTATCAGAATAAGCGGAGCTGCCGCAATTGAGATTGCAGATAAGATTTTTAACCCTGCGGACGGCTCAAAGCTGTGCGATTTGCCGGGTTACCGTGCAAAATTCGGCAATGTTATCTGCGGCGGAGAGGCTGCGGACGACGCTGTGGCACTCGTTTTCCGTGCACCGAAAAGCTACACCGGTGAAAACACCGTTGAAATTTCCGTTCACGGCGGATTATACATAGTTCAAAAAACGCTTGAAGCCGCATTTGAGGCAGGCGCAGTGCCTGCCGAGCCGGGAGAATTTACAAAGCGTGCATTTTTAAACGGCAAAATGGATTTAACCCAAGCAGAAAGTGTGGCTCAGCTGATTTCCGCAAACGGCGAAACGGCTGCAAAGGCAAGTTATAATTTATTGCAAGGCTCGCTGAGCAGGCAGATTGACGCAGTGCTTCAAAATTTGGAGGATACATCTGCATTGATGGCTGCGTGGGTTGATTATCCCGACGAGGAAATTCCGGAACTTGAGGAATGCGAACTTGAAAAATCACTTGAAACTGCGGCGGCAAGCCTTGAAAAGCTGCTTGCAGGATATGAAAACGGGCAAATTATGACCCAAGGTGTGGACACGGCAATAGTCGGCAAGCCGAACGCAGGCAAATCAACGCTTATGAATCTGCTTGCAGGGCGTGAAAAAAGCATTGTTACCGACATTGCAGGCACCACGCGCGATATTGTGGAGGAGAGCGTTCGCCTCGGCAACATCACTCTGCGCCTGAGCGATACGGCAGGCATTCGCGAAAGCGACGACACTGTTGAGGCAATCGGCATTCGCCGTGCGCTTGAAAAAATCGAATCGGCAGAGCTTGTTATTGCCGTGTTTGATAACAGCCGACCGCTTGACGAAAACGATTTGAAATTGATAGAAAAATGCCGCGGCAAAAAGGCAGTTGCGGCAGTTAATAAAATAGATTTAAATTCCGGCAGGCTCTCCCCCGTTGAAGATGCGTTTACAAAAACCGTTTATATCAGCGCAAAGGGAGACGAATATCTTGACGGAGTTTCACATGCGGTTGAAGATGTGCTGGGTGTTTCCGATTTTGATTCGGCTGCTCCTATGCTTGCAAACAGGCGGCAAAAGCAATGCTGCAAAAATGCACTTCAAAGCGTGAACGAAGCGCTTGACGCACTTCACGCCGGGATGACATATGACGCAATCAATGTGCTGACAGATTGCGCGGTTGATGAGCTTTTGGAGCTTACCGGCAAAAAAGCCACCACAGAGGTGGTAAATAACATTTTCAGCAAATTTTGCGTAGGAAAATAAATTATGGAATATTTTTCGGAAAGTTATGATGTTGCGGTTATCGGCGCAGGGCATGCAGGTATAGAAGCCGGTCTTGCAGCTGCGCGCCTTGGGTGCAAAACCGCAGTGTTTACAATAAATCTTGATTGGATAGGCAATATGCCCTGCAATCCCTCAATCGGCGGCACATCAAAAGGGCATCTTGTGTGTGAAATAGACGCGCTCGGCGGTGAAATGGGTAAGGCTGCGGATAAATATTCGCTTCAAAGCAGAATGCTCAACTTGGGCAAGGGTCCTGCCGTTCATTCCCTTCGTGCGCAGATAGACAGGCGCGAATATTCAAAAGGCATGAAGCATACGCTTGAATTGCAGGAAAATCTTGATGTGCGCCAGGCGGAAATAACCGATTTGCGAAGGTGCGAAAACGGGCTTTGGCAGCTTAAAACAAAGCTTGAAGCAATTTTCACAGCAAAAGCCGTTGTTCTTGCCACGGGCACTTTTTTGGGCGGCAAGGTTTACATCGGCGATGTTTCCTATGCCAGCGGACCGGACGGTATGTTTCCTGCCAACGATTTATCAAAGGCACTTTATGCGCTTAACATTCCGCTTCGCAGGTTCAAAACAGGTACGCCGAGCAGAGTAAACAGGCGCAGTGTTGATTTTTCAAAAACAACTGTTCAGCAGGGCGATGTTGAAACCGTTCCGTTCAGCTTTGAAACGAAAGAGCCGCCGCAAAACAAGGTGTGCTGCTATTGCACATACACAAATGAAAAAACAAAGCAGGTTATTCTTGATAACCTTGACCGCTCGCCTATGTACAGCGGCAAAATCGAGGGCAAAGGTCCCCGTTACTGCCCAAGCTTTGAGGATAAAATAGTTCGCTTTGCGGACAAGGAACGCCATCAGCTCTTTATTGAACCGTGCGGACTGGAAACGGAGGAAATGTATCTTCAGGGGCTTTCCTCTTCCCTGCCTGAGGATGTGCAGCTGCAATTTATTCACACGATTCCCGGTTTGGAGCACGCTGTTGTGATGCGCACGGCATATGCGATTGAATACGACTGCGTTGACCCGACCGCTTTAAAAGCAACGCTTGAATTTAACGATTTGCCGGGGCTTTACGGCGCCGGGCAGTTCAACGGTTCAAGCGGATATGAGGAGGCTGCCGCACAAGGTCTTGTGGCAGGAATTAACGCTGCGCTTAAAATTAAGGGCGAGGAGCCGATGATTCTTGACCGAGGCGGTTCATACATCGGCACCCTGATTGACGATCTTGTAACAAAAGGATGCTCCGACCCATACAGAATGATGACGAGCCGCAGCGAATACCGCCTTGTGCTTCGACAGGACAATGCCGACATCCGCCTTACGCCCACGGGGCACAAAATCGGGCTTATAAGCGACGAAAGATATCAAAATTTTCTTGCAAAGCTTGATATGATTGAGGCGGAAAAGGAACGGGTGCGTGAAACTTCCGTTCCCGTTTCGGATGAGCTGCAAAAAATATTGGAAGCCAAAGGAACGGCGCCGCTGAAAAAAGGCTGCAAGCTTATTGAACTTTTGCGCAGACCGCAGATAACATATGCCGATTTGGAAACGGTTGACTCCGCACGCCCCGATTTGCCAAAAAGAATTTTTGAGCAAGTTGAAATTTCCGTTAAATACGAGGGTTATATAGCAAGGCAGGAGCGGCAAATAAAAGAAATGCGCCGCACGGAATCGAAAAAAATTCCCGAGAACCTTGATTATTCAAAGCTGAAAGGGCTTAGGCTTGAGGCTGTGGAAAAGCTTTCCAAAATCAAGCCGCAAAATTTGGGGCAGGCAGGCAGAATAAGCGGCGTAAACCCTGCCGATGTGGCAGCGTTAAATATTATATTGGATTCAATGGCGTGATTTGCGCCGATGTTTGTGTTAAACAATAAGGGTGTGTTGCTATGATAAACAAGGATAAGCTTAAGGAATACTCCGAAAATTACGGAGTGAGCCTTGACGATATGGCACTGGACAGATTTGATTACCTGTGCCAAAGGCTTTTGCGCTGGAACGAGCATGTTAATCTGACGGCAATAACCGACCCGGACGAAATTGTTATTAAGCATTTTGTGGATTCGCTTACTCTTATGCCCTACACAAATTTGCAAGCCGGAGCGTCGGTTATAGATGTTGGCTGCGGTGCAGGTTTTCCGGGACTGCCGATTACAGTTGACCGCCCGGATTTAAATGTTACCTTTCTTGATTCTGTCGGAAAAAAACTTTCCTTTATTAAAGAAACGCTCAGCAACTGCGGTCTTTTGGGCACAGTGATTCATGCAAGAGCCGAGGAGCTTTCACATCAAAAGCAATACAGAGAGGCTTTTGACCTGGCTGTGAGCCGAGCCGTTGCGCCGCTGAATATTTTGGCAGAATATTGCCTGCCGTTTGTTAAGCCAGGCGGATATTTTATTGCGATGAAGGGTGCGCAGGACGAAACAGAGCTTGGCGCAAACGCAATAAAAACGCTCGGCGGCAATATTGAGCAGGTTGTTATGCTAAAACTTCCGAATGAAGACACAAGAAATTTAATCGTGATTAAAAAAATATCGCAAACTTCGGCAAAGTATCCCAGGAAATCAAAAAAAATAAGCACAAAGCCGTTGTAAATAAATTTAAGTTGCCGAAAAAAGTTGAATATTAAGTTTAAAAAACACTTCCATTTTTCTTTGATTTATGGTATATTTACCATTGGAAAGGGAATGATGAGCCCGCCGAGGAGATTCGTTAAGGAGTGTGCCTCATGGCGGAGGAAGTTCAAAGAATAGCAACCGAAAAATTGTTGCCAAATCCCTATCAGCCGCGAAAGCAATTTAAAAGCGAAGAACTTTTAAGCTTGGCTGAATCAATTAAGGAAAACGGAATTTTGCAGCCCTTGCTTGCAAGGCAAATCAACAGCAGCGATTATTATGAAATCATCGCCGGTGAGCGCAGATTGCGCGCGGCAATATTGGCAAATCTTGCCACGGTGCCCTGCCTGATTGTTGATTGCGATTACGAGGAATCGGCTGTTTATTCAATACTTGAAAATATTCAGCGCAGTGATTTAAGTTTTTTTGAAGAGGCTCAGGCGATAAACCAAATGCAAAATCATTTCGGATTAACGCAGGAGGAAATCGCAAAAAGGCTCGGCAAAAGCCAAAGTGCACTTTCAAATAAATTGCGATTGCTTCGATTGCCTGCCGATGTAAGGTATTTCATCGAAAAAGAGGGATTAACGGAACGGCACGCAAGAGCACTTTTAAGGCTCAAATCCGAAAAACAGATCTGGACGGCTCTTAATGTTATTAAAGAGCGCGGCTTAAATGTGCAGCAAACAGAAGCATATGTTGATTCTGTTACAAACAAGCAAGTTAAATCAAGAAAAAAAGTTGTTACAATCTTTCGCGATGTGCGAATTTTCGTAAACACAGTCAATAAAGCAATAAATACGATGAAGGAAGCCGGCATACCGGCTCAGTCAAATAAAACGGAAACGGACGACTATATTGAATTTCATGTTCGTATTCCAAAATCTCCGCAGCAGCCAAAAAAGGCGGCGGAGAGTGAAACTGCTTAAAACGGCTTATGCCGTTTTAACATATTCTCCTCTTTTCATCACGTGGAACAGCCTGCCTTACCCGGTGGGCTGTTCTGCGTATGAGGGGCTTTTGCACAAGTTGTTTTCTAAATGAGGTTCGATCGATGTCGAGTCTCATTTTTTTATGACTGTTAAACATTGCAGACGTTAAAGATGTTTTCAAAATCTGATTTGCCGAAAATGTTGCATTCGGGTCGCATAACGCACTCTTGTGTTTCATGTGAAACAAAGCACAAGATGTTGATTTTCATATAAACATTTTAAATTTAACGTGTTTGTGATTAAAATTGTTGAAAACTCTGTTTAAAATGTTGAAAACACGACATAAACATAATAGTTTGCTTTTGCTGTGACTTTTTTCTTGCGCATATGATTGGAAAAATGCAATACGAACACGGATATTGCAGTTTAGCTGCAGACGGCGTTTTATTCGCTGTCTGATATCCTTATAATTTGTTTATGAATTAAATCTGTTATGAATCTTTTTTTGCATACCGATTATAATCATATCGTATTCCCCCCCTTTTTTTTATTTCTCATAATTCTATGTTGCATTCATTGCTTTTCTTTTCAATTAAAAGAATTGTGCTGTTGCGATTAAAAGATTGTTCCAACAGCTATGGATATGGCTGCTTTTTGGTGTTTCACGTGAAACTTCTATATGTAGTATAGGCTGAATCGCACGGCACAATTTTTGAAAAAAAGTCTGGGTGTTTCATGTGAAACATATTGAATGTGAGGCTCCTGTGTAGTATAATGAATTTACTGCAAACCGCAGTATTATGCGTAATACAGCGCAATCAACACATAACGCAGGAGGCACATATGGGAAAAACGATATCTATATTTAATCAAAAAGGCGGAGTCGGAAAAACAACCACCTGCGTAAATCTTGCCGCTTCTCTCGGCGCAAAAGGCAAATCTGTTTTGTTGGTGGATGTTGACCCGCAAGGCAACAGCACAAGCGGCGTCGGCGTTGACAAAGCGGAAATTGAATATTCAACCTATGATATTTTAATCAATAAAGTGCCGGCAAGAGGCATTATGATAGAAACAGAATTCAAAAACCTGTTTTTATTGCCTGCAAATATGAATTTGGCAGGCGCGGAGCTTGAACTTGCGGAGGAAGAAGACAGATTTTATGCTCTTAAAAAAGCAATTTCTCCCCTTGCGCTTGATTTCGACTACATTATAATAGACTGCCCGCCGAGTTTAGGGCTTTTGAGCCTTAATGCTCTTGCCGCTTCAGACACTTTAATCGTTCCGCTTCAATGCGAATACTATGCACTTGAGGGCTTGAGTCAGTTGCTCAGCACAGTGCGCACGGTTAAGCAGCTTTACAACGAGCATTTGGAGCTTGAGGGCGTTATTTATACTATGTACGACAGCCGTTTGAAATTAAATCAGCAGGTTATCGAGGAAGTAAACAAATATTTTCCGAATAAAGCGTATAAAACGATGATTCCGCGCTCGGTTAAGCTTGCGGAAGCGCCGAGCTTCGGAAAACCCGTTATCTATTATGAAAAATATTGCAAGGCTTCGTTTGCATATAAGAAATTGGCAGATGAAATCATAAAAAGCAACAGGTGATTTGTGGGATTCTTTAAAAAGCCGGAAGTGGTGTTTATTTATGATACTTTTAGATTTGATATCGGATTAAGCAGAGCAAATTATATAAAAATAAATATTGCGAATTAAATATACGCAGAAATTGCATGAAAAAGTGTGATTTCTGCCATGAAATCGGCAAAAACACACAACTGAAACAATAACCTGCCGAACGAACCGCATTGTCCGCGTTGCAATACAAAGCTTGTTCGCAGAAATTCAAAATACGGAGTTTTTTGGGGCTGCTCGAATTTTACGAGATGCAGATACACAAAAAGCATAGAAGACGATGAATAGGAGGAAAACTTATGGCAAAAAAGCCATCCGGGCTCGGCAAGGGCTTGGGCGCACTGATGCTTGAAAACGCCACTGATGAAATGGTGAGCTCAAATACACTGCCGCTCAACGAAATAATGCCGAATAAAGATCAGCCGCGCAAAACATTTGACGAAGCTTCACTCGCCGAGCTTGCCGAAAGCATAAAGCAGCACGGCGTTTTGCAACCGTTGCTTGTCAGACCGTTGCCGGCAGGCGGATATCAGCTTGTTGCAGGCGAACGCCGCTGGCGTGCAAGCCGCATGGCAGGCATAAAAGAGGTGCCCGTAGTTATTAAAGAGCTTACAGACACTGAAACAATGGAAATCGCGATTATCGAAAATCTTCAGCGTGAGGATTTAAACCCGATTGAAGAGGCTGAGGGCTTGCAGGCACTTATCGATAAATGCGGTTTCACACAAGAAGAAGTTGCGGCAAGCGTAGGCAAATCGCGCCCGGCAATCGCAAACAGCCTCAGGCTGCTTAAATTGCCGCCGGAAGTGCGTGAAATGACGAAAAACGGCGAAATTTCCGCAGGTCACGCGCGTGCATTGCTTGCGTTTGACAATGAAGCGATGATTTGCGAGGTCGCCAAAAACATTGTTTCAAACAAACTCACGGTAAGGGATGTTGAAAGGCTTGCAAAAATCAAAGAGCCGTCTGCTCCCGTTCAAAAGCGCAGTAAAAGGCGCGACAGCTTTTATGACGAGGTTGAGCTTTCACTTACGGAGGCACTCGGTCGCAAGGTTAAAGTTTACACCGGCAGGGGCAAGGGCACCGTTGAAATAGAGTTCTATTCTGCCGAGGAATTAAAGGATATAGCAAATAAGTTAGGAGAATAAATTATGCTTGATATTAAATTTGTGAGGGAAAATCCCGAAGCGGTCAAAGAGAATATCAGAAAAAAGTTTCAGGATGAAAAAGTGCCGCTTGTTGACGAAGTTATTGTGCTTGACGGCGAAAGAAGAGATGTTCAAAAGCGTGCCGACGAGCTTCGCGCAAACAGAAACAAGCTTTCCAAGGAAATCGGAAATCTTATGGCTCAGGGCAAAAAGGAAGAGGGAATGGCTCTTCGCGAGCAGGTAAAAGCGCAGGCGGACGAGCTTGATGAACTTTCCAAAAAAGAAACCGAACTCACGGAAAAGGTCACCAAAATTATGATGGTTATTCCGAATATAATTGACCCCTCCGTACCCGTCGGTAAGGATGACAGTGAGAATGTTGAGCGTGAAAAATTCGGCGAGCCTGTTGTGCCCGATTTTGAAATTCCCTATCATACTCAGATTATGGAAAGCTTTAACGGCATTGATCTTGACGCCGCAGGCAAAGTTGCAGGCAACGGATTTTATTATCTTATGGGCGATATCGCAAGGCTTCATTCGGCTGTGCTTGC
Source organism: Clostridium sp. AF37-5 (assembly GCA_963625835.1). Classification (GTDB taxonomy): domain Bacteria; phylum Bacillota; class Clostridia; order Oscillospirales; family Acutalibacteraceae; genus Eubacterium_R. Next base: position 26,492 of record CAVFVA010000020.1, read on the forward strand.
CTATGCAAGGGATTTTATGATAAACCGCGGTTTCACTTATTGCATTCCGCCTTATATGATTCGCTCGGCTGTTGTTACCGGTGTTATGAGCTTTGCGGAAATGGATGCCATGATGTATAAAATCGAGGGTGAGGATCTTTATCTTATCGGCACCTCCGAGCATTCAATGATCGGCAAGTTTATAGACACGATTACCCCCGAAAGCGAGCTTCCGAAAACGCTCACTTCATATTCTCCCTGCTTCCGCAAGGAAAAGGGCGCACACGGCATCGAGGAAAGAGGCGTTTACAGAATTCATCAGTTTGAAAAGCAGGAAATGATTGTTGTTTGCAAGCCCGAGGAATCAAAAATGTGGTTCGACAAGCTTTGGCAAAACACGGTAGACCTTTTCAGAAGCCTTGATGTGCCTGTTCGCACGCTTGAATGCTGCTCGGGCGATTTGGCGGATCTCAAGGTTAAATCCGTTGATGTTGAGGCATGGTCGCCACGCCAGAAAAAGTATTTCGAGGTCGGCTCATGCTCCAATCTTTCGGACGCACAGGCACGCCGCTTAAAAATCCGCGTAAAAGGCGAAAACGGCACTTATCTTGCCCACACGCTCAACAACACGGTTGTGGCTCCGCCCAGAATGCTTATCGCATTTCTTGAAAACAATCTTAATGCGGACGGCACCGTTAATATCCCCAAGGCTCTTCAGCCGTATATGGGCGGCACGGAAAAGCTTGTTCCGAGCAAAAAACAATAAAATCGCTTTATAAACATTATTGATAACACAGCGGTTTTTCAGGCGCGCCTTGCCAATCGCACCTGCCGAACCGCCTAAAACGGTGAAAAAAGATGGATATATCAGCAGAATTCAAAAAAAGATTTAACACTGCCGAAACACCGCTTTCGGTTTATTGTCCCTATCGCATTGCTCCGGTCGGCGCACATTCGGATTATCAGCACGGCTTGATTTCCGGTTTTGCAATCAACGAGGGCGTGCAGCTTGATTTTTTGCCCACCGAGGACGGATCAGTTAAGCTTTTCAGCCTTAATTTTGAGGGCGCGGCTGAATTTTCGGCATTTGAGCTTGCACAAAGAAGTTACACATGGGGCGATTTTGCAAAAGCGGCATTCGTTTCAGTGAAACGCAAGCACAGAGTTGAAAAGGGCATGATCGGCGTAATTTACGGCAGCCTGCCCGTTGGCGGTTTATCATCCTCTGCGGCGGTTTTAATTTCATACATATGCGCAATTTGCAAAATTAACGGTATTAAACTTACTCAGGCAGAACTTATTGATTTGGCTCTTTATGCCGAGCACGATTATCTTGAAATGAATGTTGGCAAAATGGATCAAAGCTGCGAGGTTTATTCCAAAAAAGATTGCCTGCTTTATCTCGACACACTTGACGATTCCTATAAGCTGATTCCCACAAGTGAAAAAATGCCGCCCTATGAATTTGCCGTTATCTTTTCAGGCAAGGAAAGAAAACTTGCCAACACGGCGTTTAATTCCAGGGTGGACGAAGCTAAAGCCGCCTCATTTGCTTTGCGTGCTTTTGCAGGCATTCCTTACGGCAGTTTTAAGGATTCTTATATGCGCGATGTACCCAAAGAGGTTTTTGATGAATTTAAGGGCAAAATTCCGCCGGCTTGGCGCAGAAGGGCAGAGCATTTTTACGGCGAATTTTCAAGAGTTCAGCGCGGCGCAAAAGCTTGGGAAAGCGGCAACATCACGGAATTCGGCAGAATTATGTTTGAATCCGGTCATTCCTCAATTTATAATTGGGAAACCGGCTCGGCAGAGCTTAAAACGCTTTATGAAATTATGCTGAAGTGCGACGGCGTTTACGGCGGCAGATTCAGCGGCGCGGGCTTTAACGGCTCATCCGTTGCCTTGGTAGACCCCGCCAAAAAAGAGCAGGTGGAGGCTTTCCTGAAAGAGGAATATCTTAAGGTTTATCCGCAGTATAAGGATGATTTTGCCGTGCGTTTTGTTAAAACGGCAGACGGTGTTAAAATCTGATTTCACGCATAATTTGCAAAATGTATTTTTATAATGTTTTCGGCGCGGTCATTTCGACCGCGCTTTTTTGCAGGGAATTTTAATAATGCTTTTGCAACAAAATTCAAAGAATCCCCCTGGAACTTTAATTCTATCGTCTTAAAATTCCTTTTCCCCTTTAACGAGGAGGACAGGGTTGTGCAACAGTGTAACCTTGCCTCCCCCCCTCGGGAGAAGGTGGGCGCGAAGCGCTCGGATGAGGGGAAGTTTTAAAAGCACTCCTGTATATAATGGCGCAAATTAAATATAACCTTCATCAGTCAGCTGCGCTGACAGCTTTCGGGAAGCCCGAAAACGTAAATTTTGTTTTGGCAAGAGAGAAGCCAAAAAGCACGGTCACACAAAACTTAATATTTAATATGTCTTTCTGTCATTGACAGTGTATTTATTATAATATATAATAAGTAGATAAAAGAGTGGGGCGGCAAAAGCCTTTTTGCATGTCGGCTCGCGCATTTTTGATTTGTCGGGTAAAAATATGAATGAAGTCAAAGTTTCCGTAATTATGCCCGTGTATAATTCGGAAAAATATTTAAAAAAATGCATATCAAGCGTTTTAAGCCAAAGCCTGCGTGATATTGAGCTTATCTGCGTGGATGACGGCTCAACGGATTCATCGCCTCAAATTCTGGAAGATTTTGCAAAAAAAGATTCGCGTGTTAAGCTGCTGCACCAGCAAAATCTGTTTGCCGGTGTGGCACGAAACAACGGCATGAAAGCCGCCTGCGGCAAATATTTTGCGTTTTGGGACAGTGATGATTATTTTGAGCACAATGCGCTTGAAACAATGTTTTCCGTGTGCGAAAAATCGGGTGCGGATATTTGCGTTTGCGCTGCCTATTCCGTGGACGGCGAAACAGGCAACCGTGCAGTTGACGAAACTTTTTTAAAAAAGCGCTTTTTGCCGCGCGAAAAGGAATTTTCGGCTCAAAGCAATCCGGAATATATTTTTAATTTTGCATCAAATGTGCCGTGGCAGCGGCTTTTCAGGGCGGATTTTATTCGTGAAAGCGGTCTTGAATTTCAGCCGCTTCGCCATGCGAACGACACTTATTTCGTTTTAACCTCCGTATATGCGGCAAAAAAAATCGTTTGCACGCAAAAGCCTCTTATAAATTATCGCACAAACAATGCCCAAAGCATAACCGGCAAGGCTTCAAAAGAGCCGCTTTGCGCATATGAGGCATATAAAGCGGCATATGACAAGCTGCTTTCCATGGGATTATCCGGCAAGGCGTTGCAAAGTTTTCATTCAAAGTTGCTTTCGGGGCTTATCCGTGCGGTTATGCTGCAAACAAGCGGTGAAGCCATGGAAACCGTTTACGATAAAATCAAAAACGAGGGATTGGAATATTTCGGCATTGCCGATATTAATGAACCCGATTATTTTTATTTCAAAACCGATTACGAGGATTTGGAAGCAATTAAAAGCTGCACGCTGAATGAATTTTTGATGTTTAAATACAGAAAAGAAAAAGCCGGCAGGCTGTATTACAAAAGCAGGGCGGAACGCAGCTTTAAAATCCGCTTTGCAAGAAAAATCGCAGGCTTGCTGCCTGCAAACAGCAGCCTTTACGACAAGGGTAAAAAGCTGCTTCATTTTAAATAAAGCAAATTGCTTTATCGCGGTGCTGCCGCGATAACAGGCATAAATAAATTCTTTTTGTTGGGCAGGGCTTTGTGCCTGCCGAAGGAGAGTTCGATATGAGCAAAAAATACGATTATCTTATTGTCGGAAGCGGTCTTTTCGGCGCAGTATTTGCCTATGAGGCAAAAAAAAGAGGCAAGGAATGCCTCGTTATCGAAAGGCGCGATCACATCGCCGGCAATATCTATTGCGAAAATGTGCACGGAATCAATGTGCACAAATACGGCGCGCATATTTTCCACACAAGCAACAGAGCAGTGTGGGATTATATAAATCAATTTGCAGAGTTTAACAATTATATCAATTCGCCCGTTGCAATTTATAAGGACGAGCTTTATAACCTGCCGTTTAATATGAACACATTTTCAAAAATGTGGGGCATCAAAACTCCTGCCGAGGCGCAGGCAATAATCGAAAAGCAAAAGGCAGAATATAATATTACGGAGCCTAAAAATCTTGAGGAACAGGCGCTTTCGCTTATCGGCAAGGATGTTTACGAAAAGCTGATTAAGGGCTACACCGAAAAGCAGTGGGGCAGAAGCTGCACGGAGCTTCCCTCGTTCATCATCAAAAGGCTTCCCGTTCGCTACACTTATGACAATAATTATTTCAACGATCGCTGGCAGGGCATTCCCATCGGCGGCTACACAAAAATTATAGAAAAAATGCTTGAGGGAATTGATGTGCTCACATCCACATCTTTTGACGATTACAAGGCTGCGCACGATATTTCCGATATGAAAGTTGTTTACACCGGCAATATAGATGAATATTTCGGCTATAAATACGGTGCACTGCAATATCGCACCGTGCGCTTTGAAACGGAATATATGCCCGATGTTGATAACTACCAGGGCAACGCCGTTGTTAATTACACGGAAAGGGAAGTGCCGTACACACGCGTTATCGAGCACAGGCACTTTGAAAAGTGCGATGCAAAGGGCACGGTGGTTTCAAAGGAATATTCATCCGAGTGGAGTGTGGGTATTGAGCCTTATTACCCGATAAACAACGATGAAAACAATGCCCTTTATCAAAAATACGAGCAGCTTGCAGGCGAAGAAAAAAATGTTATCTTCGGCGGCAGGCTCGGTAAATATAAATATTACGATATGGATAAGGTTATTGAGGCTGCGCTTCAAGCCGTTTCCGAGGAATTTTAACGGAAGGAAGTTTATTTTTATATGGCAAAGGTTTCAATAATCGTGCCCACTTATAATGTGGAGCCGTATTTGGTTGAATGCATGGAAAGCATCACCCGCCAAACTCTTAAAGATATAGAAATCATCTGCATTAACGACGGCTCTACGGACGGCTCTCTCGCCATCCTTAAAAGCTATGCCGAAAAGGATTCTCGCATTAAGCTTGTGGATAAGGAAAACGGCGGTTACGGAATCGGTATGAACATAGGTCTCGGCATGGCAACGGGCGAATATATCGGCATTGTTGAGCCGGATGATTTTGTGCCCGTTAATATGTTCGGCGATCTTTATGAAGTCGCTTCGCAAAACGATCTTGATTGGGTTAAGGCGGATTTTTACCGCTTCCAGCGTGCGTCAAACGGCGATATGTTTTGCGAATATAATCATCTGGACAGAAAAAATCAGTATTACAACAAGGTTTTCGACCCCAGCCACACTCCCGAAGCAATCCGCTTTATTATGAACACATGGAGCGGAATTTATAAAAAGGCGTTTCTTGATAAATTCAATATTCGCCACAACGAAACTCCCGGTGCATCGTTTCAGGATAACGGCTTTTGGTTCCAAACATTTGCCTTTGCGGAAAGGGGCATGATAATTGATAAGCCCTATTATATGAACCGCAGGGATAATCCGAACAGCTCCGTTAAAAACATGCAAAAAATTTATTGCATAAATGTTGAATACGATCATATTCGCGATATTCTTATTCAGCATCCCGAAACATGGGAAACATTTAAAACATATTACACTCTTAAAAGATTTCACAACAGCGTTGCCACTCTGCGCCGCATAGCCAATGAATTTAAGCACGATTATGTAATTCGCTTTTCAAAGGAAATGAAGCGTGCGCGCGAGCTCGGCGAAATGGATGAAGAACTTTTCACCCCGGCAGAGCGCGATAATTTGCATATGCTTATAAATCAGCCGGAACTTTATTACAAAATAAAGGCACTGCCAATGAACAACGGCAGCGCAAACTTTAATAACAATATTAAGCAGGTTAAGGCAGAACTTGATAAGATTAAGCGAAGCAAATCCTATCGAATCGGAAAGGCGATTATGTATATCCCCGTCAGATTCAAACGCCTTGCGAAAAAGATTTACAGAAAAATAAATCAAAAAAGAAAGGGCTATAAAAAGAATGGCTGATATTAAGGTTTCCGTTATAATTCCGGTTTATAATGTTGAAAAATATTTGCGCCAAAATCTTGAAAGCGTGCAAAATCAAACCCTTAAGGATATTGAGGTTATCTGCGTGGACGACGGCTCCACCGATTCCTCATGCAAAATCGCAGAGGAATTTGCCGCAAAAGACGAAAGATTTGTTGTTGTGAAGCAGCAAAACGGCGGCGCCGGTGCGGCGAGAAACAACGGCTTGCGCCACGCAAAGGGCAAGTATCTTTCTTTTCTTGATTCCGATGATTTTTTTGAGCCCGATATGCTTGAAAAAGCCTATGATAAGGCAGAGGAAACAAAGGCAGATTTCGTTGTTTTCGGCTCCGACCAATATTACGAGGATTCCGATGAATATAAGCCTGTTTCCTGGGTGGTTCGCTATCAGGAACTGCCGCCCTACCAGCCGTTCGGCAGAAGGTCTATGACGGATAATATCTTTAAAGTGTTCGTCGGCTGGGCTTGGGATAAGCTTTATAACCGTGAATGGGTTCTTTCGCGCAATTTGTGGTTTCAGGAGCAACGCACCAGCAACGATATGCTTTTTGTTTTCTCGGCGGTTGCAGAGGCAAGCCGAATAGCATATGTTGAAAAGGGTAAGCCCCTTGCGCACCAACGCCGCAACAATAAATCCTCCCTTTCAAACACAAGGGAAAAATCATGGGATTGCTTTTATAACGCTCTTTGTGCCCTTAAAGCAAGATTGCAAAAGGACGGTATTTTTGAAGAGGTTGAAAAGGACTACATAAATTATGCCCTTCATTTCAGCCTTTGGAATTTGCGCACCATCGCAGAGCCTACCTACACAAAGCTTTTTGCAAAGCTGCGCGATGAATGGTGGCAGCAGCTCGGCGTTGCCGGCAAACCTGCCGAATATTTTTATAATAAAAAAGAATATGAGGAATATAAAAAGCTGTTTTTGAAATAAATTCGGTTTTTTGTGTTGGAACATGTTTTGCCTTTTCCCCCCCGCGTCGAAACAAATTTTGAATAACGCTTTTGAAACAAATTTTGCCTTCGCCCTCGGGAGAAGGTGGGCGCGAAGCGCTCGGATGAGGGGAAGTTTTGATAACGCTCTTGTATATAATAGGGCAATTTAAATATAGCCCCTCATCAGTCAACTTCGTTGACAGCTTCCCCCGAGGGGGAAGCCGAAAAAGATGCTGAAGTATTTCAGGGACCACGAACAAGGAAAGACCGAAAAAGCGTTACTGTAAAACAAATGCTTTTTCAACAAACAAAAACTCATATTCACACAAGGAGCAAAAATGGAAAAAAATAATGCAAAACGGCGCAAATTCAAGCTCAACACATTCCAAACGATAATTTTGGGCTTTGCCGGTGTTATTTTGTTCGGCAGCTTTTTGCTGAGCCTTCCTGTTGCCACAAAAAGCGGCGAAAGTGCGCCGTACATAGATGCTTTGTTTGCCTCCACCACCTCGGTTTGCGTAACAGGGCTGATAACGCACGATACGGGTTCGTATTGGTCGCTGTTCGGTCAAATCGTTATGCTGATTTTAATTCAAATCGGCGGCATGGGGGTAATGACGGTCACAATAATGCTTGGCTTGATTTCGCGCCGCCGTTTTAGTATTATGCAAAAATACACAATGCAGGATGCTATTTCCGCACCCGTTTTCGGCGACACGATAAAGCTAACCAAATACATAGTTTGCGTAACCGCAGGCACGGAAGCCGCAGGCGCACTTTGCCTATTGCCTGTTTTTAAGCGGCAATACGGCTGGCTGAAAGCAATTTGGTATTCCGTGTTTCATTCCGTTTCGGCATTTTGCAACGCAGGCATAGATTTAAACGGCGAGCAGCAAAAATTTTCGTCGCTCACAAATTATTACAATAATCCCGTTGTTAATTTCGTGATAATGTTTCTTATCGTTTTCGGCGGTATCGGCTTCATCACTTGGGATGATATGCACAGAAACGGCTTTAAATTCAAAAAATACCGCCTGCAAAGTAAAATTGCTCTTGTTATGACGGCTGTGCTTGTGATTTTGCCGGCTGTTTATTTTTACATTTATGAATTTCACCGTGCCCGCTGGGATTGGATGAGCGAGGGCGGCAGAATTTTGGCATCGCTTTTTCAGGCGGTAACGCCCAGAACAGCAGGCTTTAACACTGTTGATTTAAATATGCTCAGCGATGTAAGCAAAATGATAATGGTTGTGCTTATGCTTATCGGCGGTTCGCCCGGCTCAACGGCAGGCGGCATGAAAACCACCACGCTGGCTGTGCTTTTAAGCTCTGCGGTTTCCGTTTTCAAAAAGAGAGAAGACACGGAAATGTTTCACCGCCGTGTTTCTGCAGAGGTTGTTCGCAATGCCGCGGCGGTGCTTTCAATGTATGTTGCGCTGTTCTTAATCGGCAGCATAATGATTTGCCAGCTTGAGGATGTGGCGATTATGCCGGCAATGATCGAAACGGCGTCTGCCGTGGGCACAGTTGGGCTTTCGCTCGGCATAACGCCGAAACTGTGCGTTTTTTCAAAGCTGATTTTGATTTTCTTAATGTATTTCGGCAGAGTCGGCGGCTTAACCATTATTTTTGCCGCATTTTCCGGAATCAGAAAAAGACCTGCAAAATATCCGCTTGAAAAAGTGCCCGTGGGCTGATTTTTTCTCCGCACGGCGGCGTAATTTCTTTAAAGAGGAAAAAATATGAAATCAATACTTTTGGTGGGTGCAGGTCAGTTCGGCATGCACCTTGCAAGAAAATTATACGATCTCGGTCACGAAATTATGGCTGTGGATACAAAAGAGGAACGCATTGATCAGGTGCTTCCGTATGCCACAAGTGCGCAAATCGGCGATGCGTCTTCCGTTGAATTTCTTAAAACGCTCGGCGTTTCCGATTTTGATGTGTGTTTTGTTACAATCGGCGATGATTTTCAGGATTCACTCGAAACAACTTCGCTTTTAAAAGAACTTGGCGCAAAAATGGTGGTTGCCAGGGCTTCAAACGATGTGCATGCAAAGTTTTTGCTCAGAAACGGCGCGGATCAAATCGTTTATCCCGAAAAGCAAACTGCGGATTGGGCTGCTGTTAAGTGCTGCACTGAGCATGTGCTTGATTATATGGAGGTCGGCGGCAATTTTGCCATGTATGAGGTTGAGGTGCCTGAGTCTTGGATAGGCAAATCAATCGGCGATCTTGATGTGCGCCGCAGGCATAATATGAATATCCTCGGCAAAAAGCACAACGGCAGAATTGATATCACGCTTTCGCCTGCCACGGTTTTCCATTCGGGCGAAACAATCCTTGTGCTCACCACCAAAAAGGATTTCCGCAAAACCTTTAAAAGCTGATTGCCAAGCAGGTCGGTTCTGTTTTGCATCGCTTAATATAATGTTATAATATAAAATAATAAAGGCGCGGAAGGGGCGCACTCCGCAAAGAATAATTGCTCAATAAATCAAATAAACGGCAAAATACTGCGTTAAAATTG
>CAVFVA010000021.1:0-35018 GCA_963625835.1 Clostridium sp. AF37-5
ACCGGGGCGGCAAGATTTTCAGCGATTTCTGCACGCCGATTAAGGCGGTTTAATCCAAACACTCACCCAAAAAAACGAAAAAATTTAATATTTTTACGCATGCAAAAGCGGAGAAAACCGATTGTTTTCTCCGCTTTTTGTTCGCTTATTTTATTCAATGCTTTATTTCCGAACAACGCCGTATCTTTGCGCGATTACGGAATTGCGATAATTTTTATCTGCCGAAACCTCTTTAATCACATTCACAAATGGCGGCAATTCAAACGCTTCCGCCTCATCTTTAAGCTCGATTTCAAGCAATGCAAAATCCTGCCAAAAAGGAAACACATCAAGTTCAAAATATTTACCGCCGCTCAAAATCAGATATCGCCGCTTTGAAAGCACCTTTTGCCCGTGAATTGCGGCTTCGTATTCCGATTTTGAAATGCGATTTTCCGTTTCTATGCGCCGTTCTTCCGAAATTTTGATTTTTTGCGTTTTGATGTAAATATAATCATTGCCCTTGCCGCGGCGGCGTACTCGGTAACGCCCCGAAGCATTATCAACATATGCCTGCGAAATTTCAACATAATCACAAAAATCAAGTGCCGAGAGCACGGACTCTGACGGACGGGCAATTAAAAATTTCCGTTCAATTTCAAGCGGCTGAGGAATGCCGAAAAAGAAATCCATTTCGGCAAAAAGCGAATTTTCATCGGCACAAATGCGCAAATGCTCGTTTCCGACCCAAGAGCGCGCAACATCTTCGCCGCAATCCGCCGTAAGAAAAGCGGCGGAATAATCGTATTTCACCCTTTGCGAATCGCAAGCCACATCAAAATCAATTTGTGCATCGCACGACTTATATCTTTCAATCACGGCATTTTGATTGCAACTGCCGCACACCGCTGCCTTTTCCGTAAAATCACCCCAAATTCATTTGCACTTTTATGTAATCGCAATAAAGGCGCAAAATATCAATATCCGTTTTATCGTAAACCATGCGCGCACCCACGGAATCCTCTATTTCATTAAAAACGATTTTGCCGCGATTAAAAACAAAATCAATTCCAATATAATCAAAATCAACAAGCGAAGCGATTTTGAGCACAAGCTTTCTTTCGCTTTCCGACAGACGATAAGGCACCGCCCTGCCGCCAAGGCAGAAATTTGAACGAAAATCAGAATCGCTTTGCCTGAGAACGGCGCATATTATTTTGCCGCCGATGAGCCACACACGCAAATCGCGTCCCAAATCCGAAGCAGGCTTTTGATAAACAAATCCGGGCTTAATTTCAAATTCGCCGCTTTTTATCAGCCTTACTCCCCTGCCGCCTTTACCGCCGAACGGCTTTTCCACAACGGGAGCTTTTTCTTGATTTATCGGCATAATTTCAATGCCGCGGCTTTGCATAAATTCATAGCATGCCTGCTTATCGTTTGCAAGCGCGTTTAAAACCGATGGGTTAAACACACGCACGCCGAGTTTTTCAAAGCTGCCGGCGATTTTTGCATCGTTTGTGCGGTTTATTACAAAATCCGGCTCTGCCGAAATTTGCAAATTTTCCGCAAGCACAAGCTCTGCGCCCAAATATTTTTTGAATTTTGAAACGGCAAATTCATTTCTTTTTGCCTCATATTCCGAATAAACAACTATTCCGCTCAAAGCCTGTTTTTAATCTCCTCAAAAATCAGCGACGCAATATCCACGCCGGTGCAATTCATTATGTTAATTATATGGGCATTGCTGTTTACCTCGCACAAAATGCCGCCCTGCAAGATATCAACACCGCCGAAGGTAAGACCAAGTGCAGCACATGCTTTAAGCGCAATTTTTTCTTCCGCAGGCGTGGGCGTATATTTAAGCATTGTGCCGCCGTTAGTTACATTTGCCCTGAAATCTGATTTATTCACACGCCGTGTTGCCGCAGCGATTTTGCCGCCCACAACCTCTATTCTAATATCGCAGCCTGCAGACTCTGCCACAAATTGCTGCAAAATAAAGGGCTGCGTGCCGATATGGGAAAGCACATCCGCCCTGCTGCGGCAAAGAAAAACCTGTTCACCGAACGAGCCGAAGCAATTTTTGAAAACGAGCGGCAAGCCGAGTTGCTCAATCGCCTCATCAACAAAAGGCGCATAATCGCTTTCAAAATAAGAAAGCGGCGCAACAAGCGTTTTTGCCTGCGGCACAACACCCAAAAGCTCAGTATATGTTTTTGCCTTATCATCGCACAGAGCAATACTTTCCGCGCTGTTGAAAACGGGGATGCCGCTCTTTTCAAGCCGACGCGCAAGGTTAACATCCTTATCCCAAAAAAGCACAAAATCCGCTTTTTCATCACGGCATGCAAGTTGTAAATTTGTTTTTATAACCAAATCCACACCGCATTTTTCGGCACTTTTAACCAAATGCGAATGAAGAAGCGAAAATTTATTTTGAGTTAAAAAATGATTAACAAGCAATATGCCCTTCACGATATGCGCCCTCCCGTGCCGTTTGTTTGATTTGAACAAATTGTAACATTTTTTCTTGCTTTTTTCAATCGCGTGATATAGAATATATTTATTATTTAGAGCGGAGGATATTGCGATGACGGAATACACTTTAAAATACGGTTGCAACCCCAACCAAAACCCTGCCAGAATTCATATGGACGGCAAAGAGTTGCCCTTTGAAATTTTAAACGGCAGCGCAGGCTACATAAATTTGCTTGACGCTTTTAATTCATGGCAGCTTGTTAAAGAACTGAAAGAGGCAACAGGACTTCCCTCCGCCGCTTCGTTTAAGCATGTTTCGCCGGCAGGCGCAGCAGTTGCTCAGCCCCTTTCCGAAACGGACAGAAAAGTTTGCTTCGTGCCCGACGGCTTGGAGCTTTCGCCGATTGCGCAGGCATATGTAAGAGCCAGAGGCTGCGACAGAGTTTCCTCCTTCGGCGATTTTGCGGCGCTTTCCGATGAATGCGATGCTTCTGTGGCACAATTCCTTGTGAAAGAGGTTTCGGACGGCATTATCGCCCCCGGCTACACCGATGAAGCACTTGAAATTCTTAAAAAGAAAAGGCGCGGCAATTATCTTATAATCAAAATCAACGCCGATTACACACCCGAGCCGATGGAAACAAAGCAGGTTTTCGGCATTAAATTCGAGCAAAAGAGAAACGATTCCAAAATCACAATGGAGCTTTTTAACGATATGCCCACCACGGTTAAGGAAATTCCCGAAATTGCAAAAATCGATTTGCTGATTTCCATGATAACGCTCAAATACACACAGTCAAATTCCGTTTGCTACGCCATGGGCGGCCAAACAATCGGCGTGGGCGCAGGTCAGCAATCCAGAATCCACTGCACCCGCCTTGCAGGCAACAAGGCCGATAACTTCTGGCTTCGCAGAAATGAAAAGGTGCTTAACCTGCCGTTTATCGAGGGACTTCGCAAATGCGAAGCCGATAACGCGATAGACCTTTATATCGGCGACGAGGCAGACGAGCTTTATAAAAACGACCTGTGGAAAAAATATTTCACCGAAAAGCCCGAACTGCTTACGGCAGATGAAAAAAACGAATGGCATGCAAAGATGACGAATGTGGCTCTCGGCTCTGACGCTTTCTTCCCGTTTGAGGATAATATCGAGCGTGCCGCAAGAAGCGGTGTTAAATATATTGCTCAGCCCGGCGGTTCCGTAAGAGATCAGGCGGTTGTCGATTGCTGCGATTCCTTCGGCATGGCAATGGCAATGACGGGCATACGCCTTTTTCACCATTGATATAACAAAATGCAAAATTACACCCCTGCAAATCCTTTTTATCAGAACTTGCAGGGGCGTTTTTTATTTAAATATTATCTTTTTTACTGCACAACAGTGGGCGGCTTATTTATAAAGCGGGCCATATTCTGCGCATGCGCGGTAATCTGCGGACTGTGCATCCTCGGTGCCGAAGCCGCTCCATGAATGGGGGCGGAAAATGCGTGAGGAATCAACATTATGCATATTTACCGGAATGCGAAGCATTGAGGCAAGGGTGATAAGATCTGCGCCGACATGACCGTAAACCGTTACGCCGTGGTTTGCGCCCCAATTTGCCATAACGCTGTAAACATCCTTGAATGCGCCCTCACCGGTGAGGTTCGGAACGAACCAAGTGGTGGGCCAAGTGGGATCGGTTCTTTTATCAATAGTGTTATGGATTTGATCGGGAAGATCAACGGTGTAGCCCTCTGCAAGCTGAAGCACGGGACCGATACCGTCCACAATATTAACGCGAAGCATTGTTACGGGCATTTCTGCGCTGCAGCGGAAATGACTTGAGAAACCGCCGCCGCGGAAATATTCATAATCGGCTCTGCACCAATCGGTAGCGTCAAGGCAAGCCTTAATATCTGCATCCGTCATTTCCCAGAAAGGCTTCATGCAGCCTTCGCCGTTTGCATTTTTGCTTGCACCGGAGCCGTCAAGCGCGGTTGCGCCGGAATTGATAAGATGGATAAAACCGTTTGCCGCCTTGCCGGTGGGTTTAACGCCGGTTACTCTTTCGCAAGCCTCGGGGCTCCAATATGTGCGCACATCGTGGAAGCACGGAGCGGAATTTGATGTGAGCGAGCCGAGCAGCATTGCAACACCGTTAAGAGTGTCGTTTTCAGTTGCAAACGGAGTGGGGGCTTTTTTACCGTTCCAGTCAAACGAGGAAGCCATAATAGCCTCGGTGAAATCGGCATTTGGAAGCCAATCCGTCCAGTTTCTTTGACCCTGGAAGCCGCCGGCAACGGCATTTTTGCCGAGAGCCTCTTCATGCCAACCCATTTCATCAAGCTTGGGATTGCCAAAAAGAATATCGCGAACGATAAGAGTCATCTTTGTGATAAATTCCCAATCCTTATCGGCAGGAACAACCTTGGACTTTTTAATGATTTCGGGGAAATTCTTGCCGGCATTTTTATCAAAGCCCTCTTTGCAATTTTCCTTAACCCATTTGAAAGCCTTGTCATATTCATCATGATCGTAAATTTCAAGAGTTATGCGGCGAATGATTTCGGACATATCAACCCACTCTGCACGGATGCCGAGATATTTTTGGAACATATCCGCATTGCAATAGCTGCCTGCAATGCCCATTGCGATGCCGCCAAGATTTACATATGATTTATTTCTCATCCAGCCGACGGTTACCGAGCCCTTGGCAAAGCGAAGGATTTTTTCGGCAACATCTTCGGGAATTGTTGTATCTGTCATATCCTGCACATCTCTGCCGTAAATCGAGAATGCGGGCATGCCCTTTTGAGCATAAGCGGCCATAACTGCGGCAAGATAAACCGCGCCGGGGCGCTCTGTGCCGTTAAAGCCCCAAACGGCTTTAACGGTGTTTGGGCTCATATCAAAGGTTTCGGAGCCGTAGCACCAGCAGGGAGTTACGGAAAGAGTGGCAACAACATTTTCACTTTCAAATTCGGCTGCGCACTTTGCGGCTTCTGCTCCGCCGCCGATTGTGGTGCTTGAAATAACGCACTGCACGGGAGTGCCGTCCGGATAGCGAACATTGCTTTCAATAAGCTTTTTCGCGGATTGAGCCATGCCCATTGTTTGGTTTTCAAGGCTTTCGCGAACTCCGCCCCAACGGCCGTCTATAACCGGGCGAATACCGATTTTAGGATAATTCATAATTTTTACCTCTTTATTTATTTAATATTTCGGCATAGCGGGAATAGGCTTTATCCCACTCGCTGCCGTTTTCAGGCGCATAATTTTTAATTTGCTCCTGCTTTTTTATCATTTCTCTGCCCTCTGCCACATTTTTAATATCGCCGAGTGCGATAAGCTGCAACATAATATTGCCGAGAGCCGTAGCTTCCGTTGGACCTGCGGCAACGGGGATTTGCAGGCTGTTTGCCGTCATTTGGCAAAGGAAACCGTCCTTAGTGCCGCCGCCGAGCAAATGAAGCACGCCGAATTTTTTACCGGTGTTTTCCTCGATTTGCTCAATCGCAAAGCGATATTTCATTGCAAGGCTTTCGTAAATCGTGCGAATCAATGCGCCGTCGCTTTCCGGCACGGATTGATTTGTAGCTTGACAAAACGCCCTGATTTTTTCGGGCATTTCGCCAGGAAGCGCAAATTCGGGCGAATCCGGGTCTATAAAGCATTCAAACGGATTTGCCGCGCGGGCAAGCTGTTCCATATCATTATAGGAATACTCTCTGCCGAGCGCGCGGAAATTGCGGCGGATTTCCTGAATAAGCCACAAACCGCTGATGTTTTTAAGATAATTTATTTTACCGTTTGCCCCAAGTTCGTTTGAAAGCTCGCTGAGCATGCTTTTTTCGGTTAATACCGGCTCA
Organism: Clostridium sp. AF37-5; assembly: GCA_963625835.1. Classification (GTDB taxonomy): domain Bacteria; phylum Bacillota; class Clostridia; order Oscillospirales; family Acutalibacteraceae; genus Eubacterium_R. The sequence goes on from CAVFVA010000021.1 coordinate 6,316, forward strand.
TCGCACTCACAGCCGATGAGCGACCATGTGCCGCAGGAAAGAAACGCAGCACACTGCGAATTTGACACCGGCATTGCACAAACGGCACACTGCGTATCGTGCCCGGCAACCTTAACAACCTTTATGCCCTCATACTCGCCAACAACTGTGGCAGGAGAAACGATTTGCGGCAAAATTTCGGGATTTTTGCCCGTGAGTGCGAATGCCTCTTTGCACCAGCTTTTGCTTTTCATATCAAGCATTTGCGATGTGGAAGCGATTGTTTGGTCTGCATTTTTTGCGCCGCAAAGCGCATATGCGAAAAGATCGGGCATAAACAGCATCAGCTTTGCATCGTTATTTTCCTCTGCCATAAGCTGGAACAGCGTGTTTATCGGCATAATTTGATTGCCCGTGGCTGCATAAAGCTTTTCGGGCGGCATTTTTCCGTATGCCTTTTCGGGCATATCTTTTGTGCGGGGATCACGGTAATTTGACGGCAAGCCCATAATTTTGCCGTTTTCATCTATCAGCCCGTAATCAACGCCCCAGGTATCAAAAGCCAATGAATCCGGCTTGCCGCAGGCGGCGCACGCCTTTTCAATTCCTTTTTTTATTTCGGCAAGCAAATAAGGGAAATCCCAGCAAAGCCTGCCGCCGCAATCCGTGGGACCGTTTTCAAATCTGTGTATTTCTTCATATTTCAGGCTGCCGGAAGCGGCATTGTATTCTGCAAGAATTGCCCTGCCGCCGGAGGCGCCGAAATCAAAAGCAAGCACCCGGTTCATTAAAATAACTCCTTGATAAATAATTTAAAATGCCGAAAAACCGATTAAAGTGATTTTAAAATTTAATCATTTTAAATCATTCTAATCGGTTTGGGTTAATAAAATCAATCTTTTTTGTGGAGCATTTCATCATCGGGATTATAAACCTTATAGCCCGGATGGCGACCTGTTATTTTGTAATAACTTCTGAGATCGATAAGCTTTTGAATATTCTTTTCATCAATATCGTGGCTGCCGCCGAGAATAACGGCATTGATTGTGATTTTTGCCCAAAGTTCAAGGCTTTCCATTCTGTAAAACGCGGTGATAACATCGCTGCCCACGGAAAGCGCACCGTGATTTTCAAGAAGCATAACATCATGATCCTCAAGATACGGCTCAATAGAATCGGGAACCTCGGTGGTTGAGGGAGTTCCGTAAGGTGTGAGCGGAACTGCGCCGATAGCGGCAACATCCTCAATCATATTATACATATCCATAGCCTTGTGTGCAACGGCAAAGCCCGTGGCTCCGGGCGGATGAGCGTGAAGAACGCTTTTAACATCATCTCTTTTTTCATAGCAGCGCAGGTGCATTTTGATTTCGCTTGAGGGGCGAAGTCCCTCGGCGGCTTCAAGCACATTGCCCTGTGAATCAATTCTTAAAAGCTTTTCGGGGGTAATAAACGATTTGCTCATTCCGGTGGGAGTGGCAAGAATGGTGCCGTCATCAAGCTTAACGCTTACATTGCCGTCATTAGCCGCAACCCAGCCGAGCTGCCACATTTTATGGCACACATCGCATATCTGCTCCTTTACGGTTTCGATATCCATCGGCATAACTTCCTTTCTGAAAATATTCTCCTCTTTCAATTTGTATTATACTGTTGATTTTCAGGTATTTCAAGGTGTATAATGTGATAAAGTGGTACGATATTCACATTTAATAAAAATTTACATATTTGAAAAGAGCAGATAAAGATTATGAGATATATTGATTACCAGGAAAAATCCGTGCGCGGCACATTCGGATTTCCGATTCAGCTTTACTATGTTGATTACACGCACCCGCAATATGAAATGCCGCTGCACTGGCACATGGAGTGCGAGCTGATACTGATTTTAAGAGGGCATTTTGATTTAACCGTGAACGGCGAGCTCCACACGCTGCGTGCCGGTGAAAGCATTTTTGTGCCCGGAGGCTTCATTCACGGCGGCTCGCCGCACGAATGCATTTATGAATGCGTGGTTTTTCAGATGGAGGATTTTCTGAGCCAATCCGTGCAGTGCCGCGAAGCTTATGCAAATGCGCTTGAAGCCGGGCTTATCCGCGAAACCTGCTACACGCGCGAAAACAAAGAGGGCAAAATTATAGATAATATTTTTGAATGCATGGAAACGGAAAGCTACGGCTACACATTCACCACCACGGGGCTTTTGTGGCAGCTTGCCGGAATGATTATGAAAAAAAGCACGGCAGACGCCGAACCGATTCAGCCTGCAAAAAACGAGCAGATAAAACGCGTGCTTTCAAAAATCAAAAACGATTATTCACAGCCGCTTACGCTGAACGAACTTGCCGAAACGGCACGGCTGAATCCGCAATATCTTTGCCGCGCATTCAGGCAGGTTACGGGCAAAACCCCGATTGATTATTTAAATTATTACCGCATTGAATGCGCTGCCGAAAAGCTTTGCTACACAAATATTTCCGTAACGGAGATTGCGCTTTCCTGCGGATTTAACGATTTAAGCTACTTCAACCGCCTTTTTAAGCGGCACAAAAACGCAACACCGAGCGCATTCAGAAAAAGATACAACAACATTAAAAATTAGGCAATGCTTTGCCGCAGGTTGACAGATATTTGCAGCCCATATATAATTCAATTATAACAATTATATTATTAAGCATATTTATATTTGCGATTTGCACAAAAGGAGGAAACGCATATTAAATATTCGGTTATAATTCCGGTTTTCAACGACGAAAAATACATAGAAAAATGCGTTTGCTCGCTTTTACAAAGCGCACCGGCAAATGAGGCAGAAATCATTTTGGTGAACGACGGTTCTGCGGATTCAAGCGCAGAAATCTGCCAAAGGCTGAGCAACGAGCACAAATGCGTTAAATTCATAAGCAAACTTCACGGCGGGGCGTCCTCTGCACGAAACGCGGGGCTTGAACTTGCGTGCGGAGAATTTATTCTTTTTTGCGATGCAGACGATTATGTTGCCCCCGATTATTTTAACGAAATCGAAAAATTCAAAAGCGAAGATTTAATAATATTTGCATACACGCTGATTTTTGAACATTCCGAAGAACGCCGGGAAATCCCGCACGAGGTTTTAGAAAGCAATGATGATTTTGAAAAACTTGCAGCACTTTACAAAAGCCGCCGTCTTTATGAGCTTGTCACAAAAAGATTTAAGCGCAGCATAATAGAGCAAAACGGCATTCGCTTTTGCGAGGAATTGGCGATTTGCGAGGATATGAACTTTTGCCTGCAATATGCGCTTTGCTGCAAAAGCATTGCGGCGAAAAGTGCGAGGCTTTATTTTTACAACCGCACAAACAAAAATTCGGCTATAAACAGCCGCAAAACGGGGCTGACAAAACTTTTTCCAAAGGCTTTCGGCACTGCGGCAAATTCAATAGAAAAAAGCAATTTAAGCACAGAGCAAAAGCGCGCGCTTTTGCAAACCACGAGCCGCTTTTACCTGGCAAGCTTTATAACCTGCGTGGGCGAGGAATTTAAAGACGCCTATGCAACACCGCGCAAAATCATAAAGCAAATCGGCTGCATTTGCAGGGAATTTAAGCCTATAAACTTCGGCGGCGAAAAAGCGCACGGAATACTGTGCACAGGAATTAGAATTTGCATTAAGCTGCGGCTGCGCACGGCGATTTACCTGCTGGTAAAGGCGCACAGGAAAAAAACCGCACCCGAGCGAAGGTGATTCGGCAAAGCGGGCGACGCTTTACACACAAATATAAAAGCTTTGAAGAAAAATATTAAGGGGAATTTATGAACGAAAAACTTGAAAAAATTGCAAACAAAGCGGCAGGTCCGCTGATGGGACTTTTTTCCGTTTCACAAAAAAAGACAGAGCAATTTACAGGCACGGCAAAAATTGCGCACGGTGTGCCCGAGCTGCTGAAAAAAGCCGCAGCAGAGGGCGCAGTGTTGCTGAAAAACGACGGCACACTGCCGTTTAAAGAAGGCAGCTGCGTTTCGCTTTTCGGCAGGGTGCAATGCAATTGGTTTTACACGGGCTATGGCTCCGGCGGCGAGGTAAACCGCCCGTATTCGGTGAATTTGCAGGACGGTGTTCGCAATTGCGGCAAACTGAGCCTTAACGAAAACCTTGCGGCACAATATGAAGCCTGGTGCACCGAGCACCCTATTGAGGATGCCGTTTGGGGAATGTGGCCGCGTTTTTACCCAGAAATGCCGCTTGATGAGCGCGATGTTTTCCGCGCATCAAACGCATCGGACTGCGCCGTGGCGGTTATCGGCAGATCCTCGGGCGAGGACAGGGATTGCACGCTTGAAAAGGGCAGCTGGTTTTTAACGGACGACGAACGCCGCCTTTTGGATAATGTGACGGATTGCTTTGATAAAGTGGCAGTTGTTTTAAATATCGGCTGCATAACAGACCTTTCGTGGATAGAGGAATACGGCGATAAAATAGGAGCCGTGCTGCTGCTTTGGCAGGGCGGAATGGAAAGCGGAAATGCCGCCGCAGATTTGCTTTGCGGCAACGCAAACCCATGCGGAAAACTGAGCGACGCGGCAATGAAAAAATACGAAGATTGCCCGAGCGCGGCAAATTTCGGCAACAAAAGATTCAATAACTACGAAGAAGATATTTATGTTGGCTACCGCTGGTTTGAAACCTTTAATCAAGCCGGCGTGCTTTACCCGTTCGGCTTCGGCTTGAGCTACACGGATTTCAACATCAGCCTTAAAGAGGCAAAGGCAACGGACGGCGGCTTTGAATTTACCGTTTCGGTTAAAAACACGGGCAAGCGTGCCGGCAAGGAAGCCGTGCAGATTTACCTGCAAAAGCCCTGCACGGTGCTCGGCAACCCGTCGCGCGAGCTTGCGGCATTTGCCAAAACGGCATTGTTGCAACCCGGTGATGAGCAGAAAATTGAGCTTGAAGTGAATTTATACGCCCTTGCTTCATACGACGCGGCAGGCGCCTGCGGCAGTAAATCCGCATATGTGATTGAGGGCGGCGAATATTATTTTTACCTTGGCGGCGATGTGCGCAGTGCCGAAAAAATCTTTTCCTACAGACAGGAAGAAACGGCTGTTTTTGAACAGCTTCGCGAATGCCTTGCACCCGAGCAGAGCATTCAAACCGTTACCCCCGTTTGCGGAATAAACGGCATGCTGCCCGTTAAAAGGGCGTGCCCCGAGGCAAAACGCAATCTGCGCGAGCGGATTTTAAGCGAGCTTCCGAAAGCGACGGAGCCGCAATACTACGCGGGCGAAAAGCTGAGCGATGTTAAAAGCGGCAAAATCACAATGGAGCATTTTGTTTCCGTGCTTTCAAACGATGAGCTTGAAGCACTGACCCACGGCGACTACACAATGAACAGCAAGCTCGGCGCACCCGGAAACGCCGGTGCTTTTGCCGGAGTGCTTCCCTCTTTGCGCAAAAAAGGAATTCCGCCCGTTATCACAACGGACGGTCCTTCCGGAATTCGCCTGAGCGAAATTTGCTCGCTTATTCCGATAGGCACGCTTTTGGCATGCAGCTTTGATGCAGCGCTTGTGCAGGAGGTATACTCGGCAATCGGCGCGGAAATGAAAGAACGAGGCAGCGATGTGCTGCTTGCGCCCGGTATGAACATTCACAGAAATCCCCTTTGCGGCAGAAATTTTGAATATTATTCCGAAGATCCGCTTTTGAGCGGCAAAATCGCTGCGGCTGCCGTGCGCGGCATTCAATCGCAAGGCGTTTCTGCCTGCATAAAGCATTTTGCCTGCAACAACCAAGAATTTGCACGCACCGTGAACGATGCAAGGGTTTCCGAGCGTGCACTGAGGCAAATTTATTTAAAGGGCTTTGAGATTTGCATAAAAGAGGCAAAGCCGCAAAACATAATGACCTCTTATAACAAAATAAACGGCGTTTACAGCTATTTTAATTATGACCTTTGCACATCGATTTTACGCGGCGAATGGGGCTACACGGGCAATGTGATGACGGATTGGTGGACGAAAAAAGGCAAATCGCCCGATTTCAGCAAAATTCGCAACCAAGCCTACCGTGTGCGCGCACAGGCGGATGTGCTTATGCCAGGCGGTTCGCGCACGGGGCGCAGAAAGCCGGACGACACCTTGCTTGAATCGCTCGGCAAGGAGGGCGGCATAACGCTCGGTGAACTTCAGCGCAGTGCGGCAAATGTGCTTCGCTTTGCGCTGAACAGCAACGCATTTGATAAATACAGCACTCGGGATTAGGCTTGCAAAGCCAAGCCCGATATGCAAAATCGGGTGCTTGACACGGGTGTTATTATATATATGAAAAACAAAACAGGAGTGAACAACATGAATAAAAAAGGACTTGTGCCGGTTTCCCTGCTTACAGGATATCTCGGCGCCGGAAAAACCACACTGCTTAACCATGTGCTTTCAAACCAAAAGGGCTACAAGGTTGCCGTTATTGTAAACGATATAGGCGAGGTTAATATTGACGCTTCCTTAATTCAAAAGGGCGGTGCGGTTACACAAAAGGACGAAAATCTTGTGCCGCTTTCAAACGGATGCATTTGCTGCACGCTTAAAGTGGATTTGATGAAGCAAATCATAAGCCTTGCTTCAAGCGGCAAATTTGACTATATTTTAATTGAAGCTTCCGGAATTTGCGAGCCGGGTCCGATTGCAGGCTCAATTTGCATGCTCGACGGCACCGACCCGCAGGTGGAACTGCCTGCAGTGGCTTACCTTGACAATATCACCACCGTGGTGGATGCCAAAAGAATGGCCGACGAATTCGGCGCAGGCGACGCACTGCTTAAAAAGGATATGGATGAAGAGGATATTGAAAACCTGCTTGTGCAGCAAATCGAATATTGCACCACCATTATTCTTAACAAGGTTGACGAGGTTTCGCCCGAGGTTAAGGAAAATGTGCTTGCCGTTATAAAAGCCCTTCAGCCGCAGGCAAAGATTATCGAAACCACCTTCGGCAATGTTGATGTGGACGAAATTTTGAACACAGGCAGATTTGATTACGAAAAAATCTTGGAAAGCGCAGGCTGGATTCAGGCAATGCACGATGAGGGCGAAAATTCCGAGGATGACAACAATCACGGCGACCGCGAGCATCACGACCACGATGAGCACGAGCACCACGACCACGAGCATGACCACGAGCACGAGCACGGCCATCATCACCATCATCACCACGATGAGGGCGAGGCGGAGGAATACGGCATCGGCACCTTCGTTTACCAAAATGTGAAGCCATTTGAAAAGAGCAAATTCGAGGAATTTGTGTTTGCAAAATGGCCCAAAGAAGTTATCAGGGCAAAGGGTCTTTTCTGGATCAAGGAAGACCCCGAAACGGCATATATTTTTGAGCAAAGCGGCAGGCAGAAAACCGCCACGGACGACGGCAAATGGATTGCCTGCTTCCCCGAAAGGGAAAGAAAGCAGATTTTGCAGATGAACCCCGATATTGCCGAGGCTTGGGACCCGGTTTACGGCGACAGAATCAACAAAATCGTTTTCATCGGCAGAAATATGGACAAGGCAGCCATAATTTCCGCACTTGATTCCTGCACAGCAAAATAAGCAATCAAAAACGAACAGCCGAAGAAGCCGAGGCGCGCATATGCGTTCCTCGGCTTTTATAATAAAATCAAACACGTTTTTTCATATTGTGCCACGACCGCACTTGTGGAACTTACACACACGGAGGCGGGCTATTTTGTGCAGTTTTGGAATTGACTTAAAGCGCGGCGTTTTTTATAATATAATTAAGTATAAATTCAAGTGCCGATTAAGCCGCATTAGAATAATCGACACAGGGAACGAGGTAACGCCTATGAAAAAGCCCAAAATCACAAAATCCGAGGCTATGCCGCTTGCGGCAATGGCAATAATTTTTATATGCTACGCAGCCGAAAAAGCGTTTAAACGACTGACAGAATGGGGCAACACCTCTGCGCTTATTCAGGCATTTTTGTTCACATTTGCAACCGCGGCTGTTTTTTTGCTGCTGAGCAAAAGCAAAAACACCCATTTAGGAATTTTGGCAGGCATTTTCGCTTTTAAAATAATGCCTCCGGATATTGTGATGCTGCGAAGCGTTAACCTTGATGCCGCCTGCGTTTACTACATTGTGCGCAAAGCTGCGCTTGTGCTGTTTCTTTATTCGGTTTACAAGCTTTACAAATCACAAAGCAATGATGCCGAAAAGCTGCGTGCACTGCCCATTGCATCGCTTTTACTTGTTATTCCCTTTGCAACCTCCGTTTCGGAAACGCTTTCAAAATATGCCTACATCAAAACGGGCAGCATGATGGTGCCGTATGCACTGGGTGCGGGATTTTTCGTTGCCGCTGCATTTGTACTTATGATAATCTGCAATATTTACGGCGGCAAAAACGCCGCGCTTATCTGCGATTATGCCGTTATTTCATTTGCGCTTAATTTTGCAAGAAAAGTTTGTTCCGTTGCCATTTTGGCAGCCGGCAGCTACCATATCAGCAAATCTTATTATTGCTGGTTTGCGATTTACGCAGTGCTGATTGCCGCCTTTATGTTTGATAAAAGCAAAACGGCAAAAAGCCCCTCAAAAATTTAAGCATAAAGAACAACGCCGTTAAATGCAACGGCGTTGTTTATTTTCACCCCGCATCAATCAACTTCGTTTGCTGCTTTTTTAGCTGTTCTGCAGATTCAAAAAACACATTAAGCATTGCAAAGAAAAAACCGACCGGGCATAGCACCCGATCGGCCGGCAAATAACGCCATCAATCAATTCTTAACAAATTCACGCACGCGGAATTTTGCGCCTGTTGATTCGCAAATTTTGCGTGCTTTTTCAATATCCTCGGCAGATATGATATCAACCACCGTCATTCGCACATCCGCGCCGCACTTAACGCAATCGGCTGTGAATTTAAGCAATGCGTCAAACGCCCTGCCGGGAAAAATATTGCGCGTGATTTTATCGTATTTCTCCGAGGTCATCTCATTAAGAGAAACGGAAACGGAATCTATGCTTTTGCAAATAAGCTTTGCCGTTGGCTTGCCGTTTATTAAATCGGAAAGCCCGTTTGTGTTGAGCCGAAGCTTAATATCAGGATGCGAGTTTTTCATATATTCGGCAGTTTCAAGCAGCAGATCAAGCGCGTTTGTGGGTTCGCCGTAGCCGCAGAAAACCGCTTCGTTATACGGCTGCCAATCAAAAGAATCAATTGCCGCCTTAACATCCGCAAATTCGGGCTGCTTATCATGCCACATTTTTCTTGCTTCGCCCACAACATCCTTTTTATCCCTGACGCAGAATACGCAGCTGCAAGGGCACTTATTCGTAATATTAAAATAGGGGCTGCCTTCAAAGGTGTAAACAATATCAGCCATAATTAAACATCTCCGTTTATTTCATAAGTTTTTGAATTTTAACTGCATCCAAAGCACATCCCAAAATTATAAAAACAATTGCGCTGCCGATTGCCTGAACGATGCTGAACGGCACTGAGGTCCAAGCCGAGGGAAAAGAATACATAAGACCTTCTGCAAGCAGATAGCCAAAAACCGTGATAAGACCCGAAACGATTACCATGGGTACCGTATACAGATTTACGATTTTTTGCTTGCCTTTATTTTTAAAATAAAAGTGGCTTGCAACGATGAAGGGCACAGAATTGAGTGCCTTTATAATTGCCGTTGCAGGTGCCCAAACAGCCGCACCGGCAAGAATATCGGCAAGACCGCCGCCGCTTGCCGCGGCAAGCGCAGCCCAGGGACCGAGCAGGCAGCCTGCAAGATAAATCATTGAATCGCCGAAATGCAAATAGCCCTCGTTAATACCCGTGGGCATTTTTATAAACGCCGTCATAACCGCAATCAGAGCGGCAAAAAGCGCAGTAAAAGTGATTTTTTTAACGCTTTTCTTTTCCATAATTAAGTTCTCCTTATATTTTATTCAAATACGGTTCAAAGTCAATACCGTCGTTTCTGTTTTTTATATTGCCGGTTTTAATTGCGGTGCCGATAAAATCGGCAGCCTGCGAAACAGCTTCAAAAACATCAATGCCGCAAAGCAATTTACCGAGCACAAATGAGGCAAAAATATCGCCGGTGCCTGAAAAACTGCCGCCCTGAGCGGATTTTTCTATAAATTCGGATGTGATTTTTTCGCTTTTTTTATTTGTGAAAACATAATTGCAAACTCTGCCGCTCTCCACGGCACCGGTTACGATAACCGACTTTATGCCGCCCGAGAGCAGCATTTTTGCCGCCGTCTCGATTTCCTTTTCACCGGTGAGCACGGCAAGTTCCGTAACATTCGGGGTGATAACATCCGCCATTGTGCAAAGCTTTTTAACACCCTCCACCATTTGCGGGGTGTAAGTTTCATAAACGGCGCCGTCATCAGCCATAACGGGGTCAACAAGCAGAAGCGTTTGCGGAGTTTTAAATTCATTTATGAAATCAATCACATATTCATATTGCTTTTCGTGCATAAGAAAGCCGGTTAAAATGCCGTCAAAATGCGCACCGAGCTTTTTCCACTGCTTGACAAACTGCGGAATAAGTTCCGTTAAATCGGCACTGGCAAAATCATCATAGCCTGTTTGATTTGTGAAAACACCGGTAACAACGGGGTTTACCCTTATTCCCATTGAATTGATAATCGGCACGGCAGCCGTAAGGGAGCAGTTGCCGAAGCCTGAAATATCATTTATAACAGCGCATTTTTTCATATCGCACTCTCCTTGCTTTAAGATAATTATACACGGTTCTGCACATTTTTATATATGCAATTTTAATATTTTTTTAAGGTACAGTTTGCCGCTTGTGTGCTTTGCACCGTTTTTTATTATTAAATTACAACATGCAATTCTGTTAAGCAGGCGGATATAAAAAGGGCGGTTCGGAACATCACATTCCGAGCCGCCTTTTTTAAACAAGCCTTGAATTATAAATTTTTCAACGGTTATTTCATAGCTTCCTTCATTGATTTAACATATTCATAAACCTTTTCGGGTGCCGCTTCACCGTATTTTGCCACAAGCTTAACTATTGCAGAGCCGACTATAACGCCGTCTGCAATGTGAGAATATTTTGCTGCCTGTTCAGGCGTGCTGATGCCGAATCCGATTGCAACCGGAGTGTTGCTGACCTGTTTAACCGCCGCAGTGATGGATTCCAAATCCGTTTTGATTTCACTGCGAACACCCGTTACACCGAGCGATGAAACCTCATAAATAAAGCCCTGCGCTTCCTTTGCAATCATTTGAATGCGCTGCTCGCTTGTGGGAGCAATCAGCGAAATAACATCTATATCGAATTTTTCGGCAACGGATTGCAATTCATTTTTTTCTTCATACGGCAAATCCGGCACGATAACGCCCGAAACGCCGCTTTCCTTTGCATTTTTAAGGAATTTTTCATAGCCGTATTTAAAAAGCACATTTAAATAGGTCATATAAACAAGTGGCACATCCGTTTCGGCAGAGAGCTTTGCCGTCATTTCAAACACCTTATCCGTGGTGGTGCCTGCACTAAGAGCGCGCAAATCCGCCTCCTGAATAACGGGACCCTCTGCAATCGGATCTGAAAAAGGAATGCCGATTTCTATTAAATCGCAGCCGCCGTGAGCCATTTCAAGCATAATGCGCCTGCTTGTTTCAAGATCGGGATCGCCTGCCGTTGCAAAGCCGATAAACGCTTTGCCGTGATCAAATGCCTTTGAAATATTACTCATAAATTTCTTTCCCCCTGTATCTTGCGATTGCAGCCACATCCTTATCGCCCCTGCCGGAAAGGCAACAGATGATAATATCATCCTTACCAAGCTTCGGTGCCTGCTTCATAACATAGGCAACGGCGTGTGCGCTTTCGATTGCGCAAATAATGCCTTCTGTTTTTGCTATGTATTCAAATGCGTTTACGGCTTCATCATCCGTTATCGGCACATATTCAGCCCTGCCGATATCCTTTAAATTGGCGTGTTCCGGACCGACTCCGGGATAATCAAGACCGGCGGAAATACTGTAAACCGGAGCGATTTGCCCATATTCGTTTTGGCAAAAATACGATTTCATTCCGTGGAAAACGCCGAGCGTGCCCGTTGCCATCGTGGCTGCGGTTTCACCCGTGTTCACTCCCCTGCCTGCAGCCTCGCAGCCTGTGAGTTTAACTTCCTTGTCATTTATAAAATTATAAAACATTCCCATGGCGTTTGAACCGCCGCCCACGCAGGCAACAACCTCGCTTGGCAGCCTGCCCTCTTTTTCAAGGATTTGCTCCCTTGCCTCGCGGCTGATAACGCTTTGGAAATCACGCACAATCGTTGGAAACGGGTGAGGACCCATAACCGAGCCGAGCACGTAAAGTGTGTCGTCCACCCTGGAAACCCATTCGCGCATAGCCTCGTTTACAGCGTCTTTAAGCGTTTTGGTGCCCGAATCAACCGGGTGCACCTTTGCGCCGAGCAATTCCATTCTATAGCAGTTCAGTGCCTGCCTTTCCGTATCCAACCTACCCATAAAAACTTCGCATTCAAGCCCCATAAGAGCCGCAGCCGTGGCAGTGGCAACGCCGTGCTGACCGGCGCCCGTTTCGGCGATAACCCTGGTTTTACCCATTTTTTTGGCAAGCAGGCATTGACCGAGCACATTGTTGATTTTATGTGCGCCGGTGTGATTTAAATCCTCGCGCTTAAAATAGATTTTTGCGCCTCCGAGATCCTTTGTCATATTCTCGGCATAATAAAGCAGCGAAGGTCTGCCGGCATATTCCTTAAACAGCGTATCAAGTTCACGCACGAAATCAGGGTCGTTTTTATAATGGTTATAAGCTTTTTCAAGCTTTATAATTTCATTCATCAGCGTTTCGGGCACATATTGCCCGCCGTGAATACCGAATCTGCCGTTACTCATTTCTTACAATCTCCATAATTCTTTTAATTTTTTCCTCATCCTTATATCCGCCCGTTTCCGCCGCCGAGGAAAGGTCAACGGCAAAGGGGTGCGCAGCAGCAACCGCCGCGCTTAAATTATCAGCCGAAATGCCGCCCGCCAAAAAGAACGGCAATTCCGTTTTCGGAATATTCTTCCAATCAAAAGCTTTTCCCGTGCCCGTGCCGGAATCAAAAAGCAGATAATCGGCATTGTAATCGCCTATATTTTCGCAAGCTCCGCCGCTGCAATTAAAATATTTAATCACAGGGGCATTTATTGCAGCGCAAAATTCGGGGCTTTCCGAACCGTGAAGCTGCACCATATCGATTATGCCGCTTTGCACAAAGGAATTTATATTTTCCGCATCATCATTCACAAACACACCCACCGCTTTGATTTGCGGCGAAAGAGCACTTTTAAGCTTTTTAGCCGTTTCACGCGATATGCTGCGCCGAAATCCGGGAGTGAGTATGAAGCCGATAAAATCCGGCAAGTACTTATTGACTGTATGAACATCTTCGATTCTTTGCAAGCCGCAAATTTTAATTTTCGTCACCGCGAAGCTCCTTTAAAGCCGCTGCGATATCCGGTGCACGCATAAGCGTTTCTCCTATCAAAACAGCGTCTGTTTTATTTTGCTCCAGCACGGTGATATCTGCGCGCGTTTTTATTCCGCTTTCGGAAACAAATACCGTGCCGCTCGGAATCATACTGCGATAGTGGGTGGAATTATTGACATCAACACTGAAATCCTTTAAATTTCTGTTGTTGACCCCGATAATTCTTGCGCCTGCCGAAAGTGCAGTTTCAATCTCGTGCCCGTCATGAGCCTCCACAAGTGCGCTTAATCCAAGCGCGTCACAAACGGCAATGTATTCCTTTATTTCCGCTTTTGAAAGCAATGCGCAAATCAAAAGCACTGCCGATGCGCCGAGCAATTTAGCCTCAAAAATCTGATAATCGCAAACCGTGAAATCCTTGCGCAGCACGGGAATTGAAACCGAGGCTGCAATTTTTTGCAAATATTCGTCACATCCCAAAAACCATTGCGGCTCCGTGAGGCACGAAATGCAATCCGCGCCTGCGGCTTCATACTGCCGAGCAATTTCAAGAAAAGGAAATTCCGGCGATATCAAGCCCTTTGAGGGGCTTGCCTTTTTAACCTCGCAAATATAAGAAAGACCCTGCTTTTTAAGTGCTTTTTCAAATTCAAAGCCGCCCTGCGGCATTGCAAGCGCGCTTGCCTTAACGGCGGAAAGCGGCTTGTTTTTTATTATTCTTTCATACCGCTCGTTTGTGGCTGCGGCAATTTTATTCAATATATTCTCACTCATTGGTTATCCTGACAAATTCATCAAGCGCATGCTTTGCTTTGCCCGAGGCAATTGCCTCTTCTGCTTTTTTTATGCCCTCATCAAGCGTGATTGCGCCTTTTTCAGCCACAAAAATGCCTGCGCCGGCATTAAGAAGCACGGCAGTTTTTTGCGCATCCGTGCCGCCGCCGGAAAGCACATTTTTTGTGATTTCGGCATTTTCCGCAGGTGTGCCGCCGAGCAAATCGGATTTTTTGCAACGCTTAAAGCCAAACTGCTCGGGAGTGATTGTGTAATACTTTATATTTTCGCCGCGTACCTCGGCAACCGCAGTTTCGCCGCACGCGCTGATTTCATCCAAGGTATCGCGACCGTAAACAACAAGCGCATTTTCAACGCCGAGCTTAACAAGTGCCTTTGCAACCTTTTCAACATACTCCTCGCTGAAAACGCCGAGCACCATCATTTTTGCCGCAGCCGGATTTGTGAGCGGACCGAGAATGTTAAACACCGTTCTGATTCCGATTTCCTTGCGAACAGGACCCACAAAGCGCATTGCGCTGTGATATTTTTGAGCAAAAAGGAAGCCGATATTATCCTGCTCGATTGATTTTTTCATAACATCGATATCGGCATTTATGTTTACGCCGAGCGCCTCAAGGCAATCCGCCGCGCCGCTGCCCGAAGAAGCGGCTCTGTTGCCGTGCTTTGCGATTTTAACGCCTGCAGCGGCAAGCACAAATGCCGCCGTGGTGGAAATATTAAAGCTGAGCGATTTATCGCCGCCGGTGCCGACTATATCAAGGGTTTCAAACGGCAAATCCATTTTGAGAGCCTTGCCGCGCATACCGTCTGCGCAGCCGGCGATTTCATCATCCGTTTCACCTTTCATTGCAAGTGCCGTTAAAAAGGCAGAGATAAGCACGGGCGAGCATTCGCCGCCCATAATTTCCGATATTGCGGATTTTGCTTCGTCATAGCTTAAATCCTGCTTTGCCGCAACCTTTGAAAGTAATTCCTTAATCATTATTTTGCCCTCCTAAAAAATTTTTGATAATTGCTTCGCCGCAAGGCGTTAAAATCGATTCCGGGTGAAATTGAAGCCCGTAAATCGGCAGGCTGCAATGCTGCACCGCCATTATTTCGCCGTCGTTTATTTTTGCCGTTACCCTAAGGCAATCGGGCATTGTGCTTTCATCCGCCGCAAGGGAATGATAGCGCGCCACCTCGATTTCACCGGGAAGTCCTTTAAACAAAAGCGAATTATTATCAACCCTGCACAGGCTTTGCTTGCCGTGCATAAGTTTTTTTGCATAGGTGATTGTTGCACCGAACGCCTGGCATATTGACTGATGCCCGAGGCAAACGCCGAGTATTTTTGAATATTCGCCGAGGTTCTTTGCCACATCAACGCACACGCCGGCATCCTTGGGTGCTTTCGGTCCGGGTGAAAGCACAATAAATTCGGGAGCGAGTGCTTTGATTTGAGCCACGCTCATTTCATCGTTTCTGATAACCTTTATATCGGGGTTTATGCTGCCGATAAGCTGATAAAGATTATATGAAAAGGAATCATAATTATCTATTAAAAGAATCATTCGGCTTCACCTCCGCTGATTTTGAGCGCGCTCACAACCGCGCCGGCTTTGTTTATGCATTCCCTGTTTTCCTTTTCGCCCACGGAATCCGCCACAATTCCTGCGCCGGAGCGAACATAAACCCTGCCGCCCTTTTTATACGCTATGCGGATTGCGATACAGGTGTCTGCATTGCCGGTAAAATCGATATATCCGATTGCACCGCCGTAAATTCCGCGGCGATTGTTTTCAAGCTCATTTATAATTTCCATGGCTCGAATTTTCGGCGCACCCGAAAGCGTGCCTGCCGGAAGAACGGCGTCTATTGCATCAAGTGCTGTTTTATCCTCCCTGATTTCGCCGCGCACGGTTGAGCCGATATGCATAACATGGCTGAATTTCAAAATCGCATGATATTTTTCAACTTCAACGCTGCCGAATTTGCTGATTTTGCCGAGATCGTTCCTACCGAGATCAACAAGCATATTATGCTCGGCAAGCTCCTTATCGTCTGCCAAAAGTTCTGCTTCAAGGCGAGCGTCCTCCTCTGCGGTTTTGCCGCGCGGTCTTGTGCCGGCAAGGGGATATGTGTAAAGCGTGCCCGATGTTAATTTAACGAGCGTTTCGGGCGACGCACCTGCAATTTCGATATCGTTTGAAGAAAAATAAAACATATACGGGCTGGGATTTAAGCGGCGCAAAACCTTGTAGGTTTCAAAAAGCGAGCCGCTCATTTCAGCCTCAAGCCTGTTTGAAATAACGGCTTGGAAAATATCTCCCTCTTTAATAAAGCTTTTTGTTTTTTCAACCATTTCGCAATAACGCTCCGGGCTGAAAAGGGGCTTGAAATCCGATTTCAGGCAAGGCTTTTCGATTTTTGCAGGTTCGCCGTTTTCGATAACATTGCGCATTATTTCAATTTCAGAAACCGCTGCCGCATAATTGCTTTCCAAATCCGCCGTTTGCATATTGCAAATCAAAAAAACGCAACCGTTTAAATTATCAAATGCAATAACCTTATCAAACAGCATTAAATCCATATCTTTAAAATGCGCGTCATCGGCAGCGTCAAGCTTCAGCTTCGGCTCGGCATATTTGGCATAATCATAGCCGAAATATCCTACGAGACCGCCCGTGAAAGTTGGCAAATCATCAAAGCGCGGGCTTTTATGCTCTGCCAGCATTTGCTGCACATATTTGCGCGGATTTGAATTAAAGCGGCGCACGCCGAACGAATCCGTGATTTGCACAAGAACGTCCTTACAGGTGATTTCCGCCTTTGGGTCAAAGCCCAAAAAGGTGAAGCGACCCCAATTTTCCCTATCCTCGCATGATTCGAGCATGTAGCAATGCGAGCTGATTGCCTTAAGCTTTTGCAACGCCTCAAGCGGCGATGCAGAACATTTTATTTTTGCCGAAAGCGGCACGGTTTTGTATTCCGCCGCAAGGCTTTTGACTTTTTCGATATTAGGTGTGATATTCATAATTTTCTCCGTTTCGGCAACTGCCGTTTGCTTGCAGCCGGGAAAATAAAAAACCCCGGCAAAAAATCACAAAAATGACTTTCTGCCGGGGACGAATGATTAAATTCGCGGTGCCACCCCGATTTGCGGACGGTAAACTGAATAAGCAAATCCGCACTCTCTGCAAGGTACAAACATACCTTCGGCCACTTACGCAGGCCCTGCGTTGCGCCATACTCGGCAAATGCCTTTGGGCGCACCCTCAGCGGTCCATTTAGCAAGGCGTTTACTGCCGCTTTCCAGCAACTGCGGCTCTCTGTGAGTTCGTTTCCTGCTTTTACCTCCGCCTCATCGGTTTAGGTGTTTAATTGTTAAATTTATGATATCACCGAAAAAAAGATTTGTCAATACTTTAAACCGATAAATTTTTTACGTTCGCTGCCAATGCTTTGCGGCATTTGGCGATTGTCCGCCGGCAAGGTGTTAAAAACGCCGTGCCGCTCGGTTTTCGGTATATCAAATTATTTTTATTATATTATTCAATCGGAATCAATTTGCCGTTTTGGATTTTTGCATTCACGGTTTTTCCGCCGCGAAGTTTAATGCCCTTAACAACGCCGTTCCAATCCTGCGGCAATTTGCCGCCTGCAATCAATTCACCGATACCTGCCGTGAAACCGTAGTTGCCGTCTATTTGGAAAGGCGGATGAGCGCAGAAAAGATTTGGATAAGTGCCGCCGCCCTTTTTAAAGGCAAAGCGTGCGTGGGGATTAACATAGCGCAGCTGATTTTTAATAAGCAATGCCGCGTCCGCAGGCTGCTGCATTCTGCCGCGCAAGCAAAGCTTCCACGCAAGGCTCCAGCCCGTGCCGCCGGTTCCCCTCACCTTAAGGGATTTATCCGCAGCCGCCTTCAGTTCCTCACTTGCAGGGTAAGAAGAAGGATAAATGCAATAAAGATGGCTTAAATGCCTGTGCTCCGGCTCAACCTCGGCAAACTCCTCTGCCCATTCGGGAATTCTGCCGTCGCTTGCAGGCTTAACCTGAGCAATATGCGGCGCGTCAATGCCGAGTTCGCGGCAATTATTAAAGAAATCGTGCAGCATTTCACGGTCCATTGACGGCATATATGTTACGCAAAAGCGTTTATCGCCGAGTTTATACGAATTTTCGGGGGAAATTGACGGGCAGGTTACAAGTTCGCCGTCCTTTTCCGCAAGAAACGCTTTATAAAATTCGCACACCTTTTCAAACAGCGGCGCAATTCTTGCCCTGTAATCAAGATCGTTTGTGTAAAGATAATGGTCGTAAAGCATATTAAGGAACCACGGAAGGCTTGACGGCCAAAACGAATAAGCCGTGCAATTTTCCTTGCCCGTGGGATTTGACGCCGGCTGGGTGCAACCCCACAAATCCGTGTTGTGGTGGGCGCAGCTGCCGGGGCAATCATAATAATCGCGCGCAGTTTTTTGCCCGTTATCCACCAGCTTTTCAACAAGAGCCACAAGAGGCTCAAAGCATTCGGACAGATTTGCCGCATCCGTGCCCCAATAATTCATTTGGGTGTTTATATTTACCGTGTAATTCGAGCTCCACGGCGCGCGCACCTGATCGTTCCAAATGCCCTGCAGGGTTGTTGCCTGCGTGCCGGGGCGCGAGCCGGAAATCGTTAAATACCTGCCGTATTGATAAAGCAGGGCGATAAGCCCGTTATCTCCGTTGCCCTTGCGGAAAAGCTTAAGCCTTTTATCCGTGGGGGCGTCGCTGCCGGTGCCCTCAAGCTTAAATTCAACCCTGCCGAAAAGGCTTTCAAAATCACGCACATGCTCGTCATAAAGTGCACCGAAGCCCTTATCCGTTTTAAGCGGATTTGCAGCTCTTTCAAAGCTGTTTGCATCAGGCGCGGATTTATAATCCGCAAAGGCCGTGGCAAGCGACACAAGAATTGTTATTTCATTTTGGTTTTTAACAAAAATGCAGCCGTCGCTGAACTTAGCATCGCCGATTACCTTTGCAATTCCCGTGAATTTCATGCCTTTATTGCCGTATTGCACCGGGTTGGGGTCGTTGTAATAAACGGGATAACAAATTTCGGGAGCACGCCCCTCCATAACAAGACTTTTGCCTTTGCATGAAACATGAGTGTGCTTTATTTTGCTTGCAAACGAAATATTGCAGGAAAAAGGATTTTCGGATTTGATGTTTACAACAATAAGCTGCGCCGGATGGCTTACAAAAACGGTTTCCTTGATATCACCGAATTTAACCGTTGCAACGCCCTTTGAAATATCAAGGCGGCGTTCATAACCGGCTCTTGAGGTTTTTGAGGCATAATTTATGAGCAAATCGCCGAACGGCAAATAAGCGTCGCTCCAATCGCCGTGCATATCCTCGTTTAAAAGCTTTTGAGCCCGCGCAATATCGCCTGAAAAAACGGCGTTTCTTACATTTTCAAGATATTTATGAGCGGATTTGTTGTTATTATCTTTCGGGTAGCCGGACCATAATGAATCCTCGTTGAGCGCAATTCTTTCCGTTTTGGTGCCGCCGAACACCATCGCGCCCATTCTGCCGTTTCCGAGCGGCAAAGCTTCCTCAAAATATTTTGCACTTTTTTTATAATAAAGCATATTCTCCATGGCAAAACGCCTCCTGACTGTTTCTATAAATAATAATAATGCATATTAAGGAAAATTGCAATAAAAACGGCTGCACGAACGGCAAAAATGATAAAATTTTAACAATTACATAAACATGCTTGACTTAAAGCCGACTTCAAGTGCTAATATAAAGCCAAACGCAACTTGAAGGGAGTAATTTTAATGAAATATTCAAATGAAGCGGCTTTTAATGCCGCAAACAAATTTGGCAAAGGCAATGCAAACACTGCTTTTGCACAGTATTTTATCGGCAACAGCTTTTTAAATCCGCTGACTGATCCCAAAAAAGCAAATCTGTTTTTGGCAAATGTTACTTTTGAGCCCGGATGCCGCAACAATTGGCACATTCACCACGCAAGCAAGGGCGGCGGTCAAATTTTGATTTGCACAGCCGGAGAGGGCTGGTATCAGGAAGAGGGCAAGGAAGCTGTTTCACTGAGCGAAGGCACTGTTATAACAATTCAGCCCGAGGTTAAGCATTGGCACGGCGCGAAAAAAGACAGCTGGTTTTCGCACATTGCGATTGAAGTGCCCGGCGAAAACACATCAAACGAGTGGTGCGAACCGGTTTCAAACGAAGAATACAACAAATTATAATAAGCCGCAAAGGCATTCACGCTTTATATTTTCTGAAAGGATACGGTGATTTTTATGGCAGTTAAACAAACAGCAGGCAGAGACCGGCTCGGTGAATTCGCGCCGAAATTTGCAGAACTTAACGACGATGTTTTATTCGGAGAGGTTTGGAGCAGAGAGGATAAACTTTCACTTAGGGACAGATCCCTCGTTACAGTAACCGCCCTTATGGCTCAGGGACTGATTGACGATTCATTCAGATACCATTTAACGACGGCAAAGGCAAACGGCATAACAAAAGAGGAAATTGCCGAAATCATTACACATGCGGCATTTTATTGCGGCTGGCCGAAAGCATGGGCGGTTTTCAAAATGGCAAAGGAAATTTGGAACGACTGATTAAATTACAGTGCGGCAAGAGCTTTGCGCTCGGTGCACCGTTTTCAGCACGCACACAAACAAAGGCACGCGGAGCGAACCGCGTGCCTTATTTAATACATATTATATTAAGCCATTAAACAAAATTGAAATGCGCTGCAAAAATCAGTTGCTGCCCTTTGATTCAATAAGCGTACATTCAACATCAAAGGTTTTGATTTGGTTGTTTTCAATTCTGGCAATAGTAAGCGTAACCGTGTCGCCGGGTTTACTGTCCGAAAGCACGGAGGTTAAAACATCCGTATCCGTCATCGTGGTTCCGTTTATGGCAACGATCATATCATATTGCTTAATATCCTTATTTGCCAAATCGGAATCGGAGCTAACCTCGCCGATAACCATGGTGCCGTTTGCATCCTTATATCCTTTTTCGGAAAGTGCGCTTAAAATTGCAGAGGAATTTGAATAGCTTGAAATATTATTGTATGTGATTCCGAGCTTTGCTCTGCCCTCAACATAGCCTGATTTAATAAGGCTGTTTGCCGTGGAAACCGCAGTGTTGCTGGGAACTGCGAAGCCCATGCCCTCATATTCCGTGGAAGCGATTTTTGATGAGTTTATGCCGATAACCTGACCCTGCATATTAAAGAGTGCGCCGCCGCTGTTGCCGGGGTTGATAGCCGCGTCGGTTTGGATACATTTATTATCATAACCGATTTTTGAAGAAACGGGGCGATCGATTGCGGAAACATAACCGCTTGTTACGCTGTTCATAAATTCAATACCGCCGGGGCAGCCGATTGCAACAACCTGCTCGCCGACCGCAACGGAATCGGAATTTGCGAAGGTGGCAATTTTAAGACCGGTTGCATTTATTGAAAGCACGCCGATATCAGTTTGGCTGTCGTAAGCCACCATAGTGGCGTCGTACTCGGTGCCGTCGTTAAGAGTTACGGTAAAAGAAGAACCGCCACTGATAACATGAGCGCAGGTCATAACATATGTTTTGCCGTTATCCTCAAGCATAAGCACACCCGAACCCTCGCTTGAGGTTGTTTGGCTGCTGCCTGAGGAGCTGCCGTCCGAACCATAGCCGTAAAAGCTGCTATATGAGCTTGCCTGCGAATAAACGGTGATACCCACACAAGAATCCATATTATTTTGCGCAACGCCGGCAACGGTGTAGTTACCGGAACTGTCCTTAGTGGGCACGGAATCCTGTTCCTCTGTTTGAACCTGTGCAGATGAACTTGCCGTGGTAGTTTCCTTTGTGCCGGAACTTGATTTTGAGCCTAACGAAGCAACAAGACCCACAACAAGAATTGCCGCGCAAACAGCAATAACAATGCAAATTATCTTTGCGGTTTTATTTTTGTTTTCCGGAATCGGATTTCCGTTTTCATCAAGCTTAACGGCTTTTGCCTTTTTTTCACGGTGCTTTTTCAGCTTTTGGCTTTGGGCAGGCTCGCCGCCCTGCGGCTGCCAAGCCTGCTGCTGCGGCGGAGTATAATAGCTGCCCTGCGAATAGTTGCTGCCGCCCTGCGGATTTGAATATCCCGAGCCGGCATTATTGGCATAAGTGCCCGCATTGCCGCTTTGGTTTGCCGAATTCACATTGCCGCCTTGATTTGCAGCATTTGCATTATTGCCCTGTGCCGAATCAAAGCCGCTGCCCGGCTGCGGATTTTGGCTGCCTCCGCCTGCCGGCTTATATGCATAGTGATAAGTTGTGTTTTCCTCAGTGGGAGGATTGGCTGCCGCGCCGTTTTCGCCCGGTGCGGTGCCGTTATTGTTTTCAAAATCGTTATTCATAAATCCTGTCTCCTTAAATCCGTAATATATTTTGCCGCAAATTACGGTTTTTTATGTTCTTTAATATAAACCGGGCTGAACTGCTTAGGAAGAGTCATTGAAAACTCTGCACTGTCCTCGCTTTCGCTTTTTGCGCTTACTCTGCCGCCGTGCATTTCCACCATAAGCTTAACAAGATAAAGCCCAAGCCCTGCGCCCTTTGCATCAAGGCTG
Source organism: Clostridium sp. AF37-5 (assembly GCA_963625835.1). GTDB lineage: Bacteria > Bacillota > Clostridia > Oscillospirales > Acutalibacteraceae > Eubacterium_R. Next base: position 29,209 of record CAVFVA010000021.1, read on the forward strand.
CGGCTTTTATCCGCCTTATAAAATCTTTCAAACACTCTTGAAAGATCCTCTGCCTTAATGCCCGTGCCGCTGTTTTTGATGACAAGTTTGATTTGATTCGCCGAATCGATAAGGCGCACATCGATATAGCCGCCCTCGTTTGTGAATTTAACAGCGTTATCAACCAAATTATAAATTGATTGATATATCATATCGGGATCCGCCACGATATAAGTCGGTCTGAATTCATCAAGACCGCGAATTTCAATATTTTTATTTTCTATTTTTTGCTCAAAGGTAAGCAATATGTGAATTATTTGATCCGATATATCATAGTTTGACGGCTTCATTTCAAGGTCGCCGCTTTCAATTTTGCTCATATTGAGCATAGAAACAACAAGCCTTGAAAGCCTTTTAACCTCGCCGCTGACTATTTTTAGATAATAATCCTGCTTTTCACGGGGAATAGTGCCGTCCAAAATGCCGTCTATAAACCCGGAAATCGAGGTCATCGGCGTTTTCAGCTCGTGCGACACATTTGAAACAAAACTGCGCCGCGAGCTTTCAAGCACATCAAGTGCATCTGCCATATCGTTAAACGCCGTGCCGAGATCTGCAAGTTCGTCCTCACCCTCAACCTTAACTCTGTAAGAGAAATCGCCGACTGCAAATTGCTTTGCCGCGCGGCTCATTTGCTGAAGCGGAGTAACCATTTTTTTCGTTAAATAATATATAAAAATGAATGCAAAAATAAGGCAGAAAAACGCACAGAACAAAAATATTTTAAACACCGTGATTGAAAAATTCTGCACACCGGCGTTTGCAAGCGCAAAAACCGTGCCGATTATGCGCCCCTCGGAATAAATCGGGGTGCCCACAACAAAGCACTTTGTGCCGGAAATTTTTGTTTTTTCAACTATGCTGCCCTGCTGATACACGGTGGAAAGAATATTGCTGTTTATGATAATATTATCGTGAACGCTGCACGCCGGGAAAACACCGTAACCGGGAGTGCCCACAGCCTTATCCCTGCAAAGGATTATATTGCCCTCCGTGTCGCACACAAACACATCCGCATTTATGGATTTTGAAACGGTGGCAAGGGTTTCGCACAGCAATTCCTTTTCAACGGAATAAGAGGTGTTCATATCCTGTGTTATCAGAGTGCCCTCAACCGTGGAGGCAATGGAGCTTACATTGCTTTTAAGAAGCGCCGTGTTTTCATCAACCTCATAGCGATTGATGAAAAGCATAAGCGCAGTGCCGAGCACGATAAGCACCGTTAAAAATATGGCTGCAAAGGTTAAAAAATATTTTGTGAAAATATTGGGCTTAATATGCAAAAATTCGGCAAGCTTTATAATCGGCCGCTCTATTGTGCGAGCGGCTTCTTTTGAGCCTTTTAATTTCTTCTGCATAATTCACCGATTATTCCTTGGTTTCAAACTTATAGCCTACACCCCAAACGGTTTTGAGCGACCATTTATCCGAAACGCCCTCCAGCTTTTCGCGAAGCCTTTTAACATGCACGTCAACCGTGCGCGAATCGCCGTAATAATCAAAGCCCCAAACCTCGTCCAAAAGCTGATCCCTTGTGTAAACTCTGTTTGGATTTGAAGCGAAATGATAGATAAGCTCAAGCTCTTTCGGCGGAGTGTCAACAACAACGCCGTCTACCTTCATTTCATAATTTTCGATATTTATTTCAAGTTTGTCGTAGGAAACCGTTTTCTTTTCCTGAGCCGACGCACTGCCCTCGCCCTTTGAACGCCTGAGAACGGCTTTTATTCTTGCCATAACCTCTTTAGCGTCAAACGGCTTTGTAACATAATCGTCTGCACCGAGCTCAAGACCGAGCACCTTATCAAAGGTTTCGCCCTTTGCCGTGAGCATTATAATCGGCACGGAAGATGTTTTTCTGATTTCCCTGCAAACCTGCCAGCCGTCCATCTTGGGAAGCATAATATCAAGCAGCACCAAGTCGGGATTCTTTGCCGCAAAAGTATCCACGGCTGCCTGACCGTCGTTTGCAACAAAAGCCGTGTAGCCCTCGTTTTCAAGATAAAGCTTTAAAAGCTCGCAGATATTAAGATCGTCATCAACAACAAGTATTTTATTGCTCATAGTCGATTCTCCTTTCCTTTTGAGAAAATATTAACATTCGTTTTTGTTCATAATTTGATTTGCGCATTAACAAACAGTGAAGTTTGTTAATAATTTCTGAATAAAATTTTTCACTTTTTTTACCACGCCTTACCGCGCTTTTCACAGCTTTCAACAAAATCGATAAACTGGCGCGCGCACCTCGGCGACCTGCCGCCCTTGCGTGAAGCCCATTGCTCCGCAACAAGGAAAAGCCTGTCCTCATCCACGGCAAGATTTCTGTCTGCCGCAATTTTGGCAACGATATCAAGATAATCCTTTTTATCCGGGTTCACAAAGGTTACGGATAAACCGAATCTGTCCGAAAGACTCAACTGCTCTTGCATAATATCGTTTCTGTTTATATCGTTTTCACGGTCCGAAAGGCTTTCTTTAATAAGATGCCGCCTGTTTGATGTGGCATAAATAATGGTGTTGTGCTTTCTGCCGCCGAGGCTGCCCTCAAGCGCCGCCTTAAGCTCGCCGAAAGAATCGTCGTGCGAATCGAAATAAAGATCGTCTATAAAAATAATAAACTTCATCGGGCAGGAGGCAAGCTGCTCGCGGATTATCGTTAAATCCGGAATATCGCTTTTTGTTATTTCTATCATACGCAGACCCTTGGCTGCATACTCATTCAGCACCGCATGCACGGTTGAGCTTTTGCCTGTGCCCCTGTCGCCGTAAAGAAGCACGTTGTTTGAGGGATAGCCGTTTACAAAACTTTCCGTGTTATCCACAACCCTTTGCCTTTGCAGCTCGTAATTTTTTAAATCCGAAAGTAAAATAGGGTCTGTTTCGGCAAGGGGATAAAGGCTGTGATTGCGCCAGGTAAACGCATTAAATTCGGAATACATGCCGTAGCCGTGATTTTTGTGATATTCGATAAGCTGAGGCACCAGATTTTCCCAGCCGACGGTGAGCGGCAAAAGCGGCTCGCCCGTTTCCCATTGCGGCAGAGTTTTAAGCACTCCGCGCAGACTTTCGCTTTCAACCGATTCGTAAATATCGGCAGGAGTTATGTTTGAAATCGCTTCCAGCTTTTGCAAATCGCTTTTAACGCCGTTTATAACCGCCTGCGGCAGTTCGTTTGCCCTGCCGCTTGCCGCCGCTTTGGTGAAAGCGTTGTCATCTATAAGTATGAGCTTTGAAACATATTCTTTAAACGATTTTTTCCCCGTTACCTTTCTGAAAAATTCGCTTTGATTTTCAAGCACCGATTCGTTTCCCACGCTTTGAAGCAGCTTGAGCAGCGAAGCGATAACATCATCCTTTTTTAAATCGTAAACACAAAGTGCCTCTATATAAAATCTGAGCTCCTGTGCCCTGTTCATATTGCATCATCCAATCGTTGTTTAATATCTATAATATAAAACATTATAACATTATTTACAAGCAAATCACGCAATTTCGGTATTTTAAACAATAAAAAGCCGCACATTCGAGTTGATTGTTGTAAGATGTCTGACAAATATTGACTTCGCAGTACCCGTTGTGTTATTATGTAGTCATACGGAAGGAGTGTCTATATGGCAAAATCCAAATTGCTGGCAGACAGTATTGCCCAGCGCATATCCAAAATGATAGATGAAGAGGGCAGATTTCAGCCCGGAGATAAATTGCCCAACGAAAACGAATTTTCGGCAGAGCTTGGGGTGAGCCGCTCCACGCTCAGAGAGGCTATAAAAATACTCACCACCGGCGGCGCGCTTGAAATCAGGCGAGGCAAAGGCACATTCGTCACAGCCAACGCCGTTGTTCACGCAAACAGTTTAAACGACATCACCACCGGGCTTGAGGATTTGTTTGAAATGCGCCTGATGTTTGAGCCGGATTGCGCTTATCTTGCGGCTCAGCGCGCCACAGACGAGGAAATTGCCACCATTTGCAAATGGGGCGAAGAGGTTGAGAAAAAGATCCTCAGCGGCGAGGACAGAACCTTCGAAGAACAAAAATTTCACGAAAGCATTGCAAACGCAACGCACAATTCATTTGTGCAGCAGTTTATGCCGATAATTTTTAACGCAATCAAAAAAGGCGTTATCGTTTTGATGAAAGACGAAAGCGTGAGCAGCGATAATATGAACGACGACCGCCTGATTATGAACTTCATTAAAAAGCGAAATGCAGACGGCGCACGCACGGCGATGAGGCTGCATATCATTCACGCAATGGAGCATATTTAAAAAATTTGCAATTAACTATTGACATTAGACAACAGACAAATTATAATGAGAATTGTTAAAGATACAGGCTGCGTGGTCATACAACTAAAACGGCTGCAAATCCTGTATAAATATAAAATTATATGGAGGAATTATTATGTCAACAGCAAGACTTTTCCATGAATCCGACTGCAACCTTGATTATCTTGCAGGCAAAACCGTTGCTATCATCGGCTACGGCTCACAGGGTCACGCACACGCACTTAACTTAAAAGAATCCGGAGTTCACGTTATCGTTGGTCTTTACGAGGGCAGCAAGTCCTGGAAAAAGGCAGAGGATCAGGGACTTGAGGTTTTCACAACCGCAGAGGCTTCCAAAAAAGCCGATATCATTATGTTCCTTATCAATGATGAGCTTCAGGCAGATGTTTATAAGTCCGAAATCGAGCCCAACCTTGAAGAGGGCAATATGCTTATGTTTGCGCACGGCTTCAACATTCATTTCGGCTGCATTAAGCCCCCGAAATTCGTTGATGTTACAATGATCGCTCCCAAAGCACCGGGTCACACCGTTCGCAGCGAATATCAGGCAGGCAAAGGCACACCTTGCCTTGTAGCAGTTGAGCAGGATGCAACAGGTCACGCTCTTGATATTGCTCTTGCATATTCACTTGCACTCGGCGGTGCACGCGCAGGCGTTCTTGAAACAACTTTCAGAACAGAAACAGAAACAGACCTCTTCGGAGAGCAGGCTGTTCTTTGCGGCGGTGTTTGCGCACTTATGCAAGCAGGCTTTGAAACTCTTTGCGAAGCAGGCTACGACCCCAGAAACGCTTACTTTGAGTGCATCCACGAAATGAAACTTATCGTAGACCTTATCTATCAGTCCGGCTTTGCAGGTATGAGATATTCAATCTCCAACACCGCAGAATACGGCGATTATATCACCGGTCCCAAGATTGTTACGGAAGACACCAAAAAGGCTATGAAGCAGATCCTTTCCGATATTCAGGACGGCTCTTTCGCAAAAGAATTCTTGCTTGATATGAGCCCCGCAGGTCGCCAGGTTCACTTTAAGGCTCTCAGAAAGCTTGCTGCAGAGCATCCCTCCGAGGCAGTCGGCAAGGAAGTTCGTAAGCTCTATAGCTGGAATAACGAAGAAGATAAGCTCATCAATAACTGATTTTCTTCCCTTTCAATTGAATAAAATTTTAAGCAGTGCTTGCCATCGGCTTGCACTGCTTTTCTTTTGCCGTAACGGCGTTTCTGCAACAAACTTAGCCGCCCCTGCCATAATTTCACCGCTGCAACAATTTAAGCCTTCTCCCCGGGGAGAAGGTGGGTGCGAAGCACTCGGATGAGGGGTTGAATTTGAATTGCGTTGTTATAAACAACAGCGTTGCCTCTTAAACCCATCCCCCTTGTTAAAGGGGGAAAGGAATTTTAAGACGGCAGGATTAAAATTCCAAGGGGGATTCATTTAATTTGTTTCAATAGCGTTATTTTAGCAAGAACGGTGAACGA
>CAVFVA010000022.1:0-32000 GCA_963625835.1 Clostridium sp. AF37-5
TTATTATATATATAAATTATTGTATTTGCAAGACGCGGAGGATATTATTATGAAAATTCTTGTTATCAACTGCGGCAGCTCTTCTTTAAAGTTTCAGCTTATAAATATGGACGACGAATCCGTAGCTTGTAAGGGAACTATCGAAAGAATCGGACTACCGATTGAAGGCGGCGAAAACAATATCATCTATAAGGCAAACGGAGAAAGCCTTGTTTATGATAAAGAAGTGCCCACTCACACAGACGCATTTAACACCGTTATGGAACTTATGACGCAAAGCGAACTCAAAGTTCTTGATTCTCTCAGTGAGATTGATGCGGTCGGTCACCGTGTTGTTCAGGGCGGCGACAGGTATACAAAAAGCGTTCTTTTCAATAAGCAGGTTGCTGCCGATATTGATGAGTTGAGTCCGCTTGCACCGCTTCATAACCCGGCTAATCTTCAAGGCTATAAAGCATGCCTGCAATTGCTCGGACCCAAGGTTCCTCAGGTTGCCGTGTTCGACACCGCTTTCCACAGCACTATGCCTCCTATGGCATATATGTATGCTTTGCCGTATGAATATTTTGAAAAATACGGAATTCGCCGTTACGGCTTCCACGGCACCTCTCATAAATATATCAGCCAAAGATGTGCGGATCGCATCGGCACACCACTTGAAAAGCTGAAAATGATTACCTGTCACCTCGGCAACGGTTCTTCAATCGCAGCTATCAAATTCGGCAAGGTGTTCGATACTTCAATGGGCTTTACCCCGCTTGACGGATTTATGATGGGTACACGCTCCGGCGGAATTGATCCGTCTGTTGTAACATTTCTTCAGAAAAAGCTCAATCTCACTCCCGATGAGGTAGAAAACATTCTTAATAAGCAGTCCGGCGTAAGTGCCATTTCAGGCGGTTATTCTGATGACCGTGATGTTGTTGCCAAGCAAAACGAGGGCGATGAAAGAGCTATTCTTGCCCACGAAATGCAGGCATATCAAATTGCAAAGTATATTGGCTCTTATGTTGCCGCAATGAACGGCGTGGATGCCATTGTTTTCACCGGCGGCATCGGCGAAAACGGTTTCTGGCTTCGTGCCAAGGTTTGCTCTTATCTCGGCTATCTCGGTGTTAATATCAATCAATCGATAAACCAAAGGGCTGTTAAAGGCAAGGAAGCCGAGCTTACAATGCCCGACGATAAGGTAAGGGTTTTTGTGCTTGCAACCGATGAAGAACTTATGATTGCCAAAGACACAAAAGAAATAGTTGAAAATCTGAAAAAATAAAAATCAAACAGTAATTTGGGAACTAACAGTATTTACTGATTATTTATTTCAAAATATTAAGAAAAGGAGGAGCTTCAATGCCTGAAATCAAGTATGAGATTACCGAACATATCGGTGTTATCTCCGAAACCGCCAGAGGCTGGACAAGAGAGGTAAACATGATTTCCTGGAACGGTCGTGATCCCAAAATCGATGTAAGAGATTGGTCGCCGGATCACTCCAAAATGAGCAAGGGTTTAACCTTTACAAAGGAAGAAATTGTAGAACTTAAAAAGCTTGTTGATAAGCTTTAATCTTGTTTTTCTAAGGGCAACTATTTTTCGGTTGCCCTTGAAATTTTGTTTAGCAGTGTATTTTAATGATATATCTGAATTCAGTTTAGTTTATATAGAGGAAGTATAATTCAATGGAATGGACATCTTTAAACGATTTAAGAGAAAAGTATCTTTCCTTTTTTGAAAGTAAGGGTCATTTGCGTCTTCCGAGCTATTCTTTGATACCGCATAACGATAACAGCCTTCTGCTTATCAATTCCGGTATGGCTCCCATGAAAAAATATTTCACGGGTGAGGAAAAGCCGCCGCGCACAAGAGTTACAACCTGCCAAAAATGTATCCGTACTCCGGATATTGAAAGAGTCGGCAAAACCGATCGCCACGGCACATATTTTGAAATGCTGGGTAATTTCAGCTTCGGTGATTATTTTAAGCATGAAGCCACTTCTTGGGCTTGGGAATTTTGCACCGAGGTGCTTGAAATGCCCACCGATAAGCTTTGGGTAACCATTTATGAAAACGACGATGAAACTTTTGATATCTGGACGAAAGAGGTGGGCGTTGACCCGTCACATATTGTAAGGCTCGGCAAAGAAGATAATTTCTGGGAGCACGGTCAGGGTCCCTGCGGTCCGTGCAGTGAAATTTATTTCGATCGCGGCGAAAAATACGGCTGCGGCAGCCCCACTTGCGGTCCCGGCTGCGAGTGCGACAGATATGTTGAATTTTGGAACAATGTTTTCAGCCAGTTTGAAAACGACGGCAACGGTAATTATACCGAACTCAAGCAAAAGAATATCGACACCGGTATGGGTCTTGAAAGGCTCGCTTGCATTATGCAGGGTGTAGATAATCTTTTTGAGGTTGATACTGTTCAAAATATAATGAAAAAAATCTCCGAAATTGCAGGAGTTAAATATCATGAGGACGAGAAAAAGGATGTTTCTCTTCGCGTTATAACAGACCATATCCGTTCTTCCGTATTCATGATCGGCGACGGCGTTATTCCCTCAAACAGCGGAAGGGGATATGTGCTTCGCCGACTTATCCGCCGCGCTTGCCGTCACGGCAGATTGCTCGGCGTAACGGATCCGTTCCTTAATAAGGTTGTTGATACCGTTATTGATGAAAATCTTTCCGAATATGATTATTTGGACGGTAAAAGAGAACTTATCCGCAAGGTTATTCTTGCCGAGGAGGAATCCTTCGGCAAAACAATCGATGCCGGTCTTGCTTTGCTTGAAGAATATGTAAATAAAATGGAGGGCAATGTGTTCTCCGGCGAGGATGCGTTTAAGCTTAACGATACTTATGGCTTTCCGCTCGATCTCACCAAAGATATTCTTGAGGAACGCGGCATAACCGTTGATGAGGATAAATTCAACGCTTTGCTTGCAAATCAAAAGTCCACGGCACGCGCTGCCCGTAAGGATGCAGGCGCAGACGCTTGGAAAAATACTTCCGTTAAAATCGATGCGGATGCAACCGAATTTGTCGGCTACACCGATTTTGAATGCGATGCAAAGGTTGTTGCTATCGTAAATTCAAAGGGTGAACTTTGCGATATGCTCGGTGCGGACGAAAACGGCACTGTTGTGCTCGATAAAACTCCGTTTTATGCGCTTTCGGGCGGTCAGGTAGGAGACAGCGGCGTAATCAAATCCGGCGATAACGCTTTCATTGTTGCCGATACTACCAAGAATGCCGAGGGTATATTCCTCCATTCGGGCAGTGTTGCAAGGGGCATAATCTCCGTAGGTGATTCCGTAAATGCTTCAATTAACGCAGAACGCAGAAAATCCGTTATGCGTAATCATACGGCTGCTCATTTATTGCAAGCAGCACTTCGCGAAGTGCTCGGCACGCATGTTGAGCAGGCAGGTCAGCTTGTAAACGAAGCAGAGGTCAGGTTTGACTTTACTCATTTCAATCCGCTTTCAACCGAGGAAATCAAAAAGGTTGAATTCCTTGTTAACAGCTTTATTCTCAATGCCACTCCCGTTACAATGACGGAAATGCCGATTGAAGAGGCTAAAAAGCTCGGTGCAATGATGCTCTTCGGTGAAAAATACGGCGATATCGTTCGTGTTGTTCGCGCAGGCGATTTCTCAACCGAATTTTGTGGCGGCACTCATGTTTCAAACAGCGGCGAAATCGGGCTCTTCAAAATCGTTTCAGAATCATCCGTTGCAGCCGGTGTAAGGCGTATTACTGCGGTAACAGGTATGGGTCTGCTTGCTTATCTTGATGTAAACGAAGCACTCGTTAAAGGCGTTTCATCGGCTCTCAAAACCGGCGAAAACGAGGTTCAGGAGCGTGTAAACGCTTTGATGAACGAACTTAAAGACAGTGAAAAGGAAATTAAAAATCTCAATGCCGAGCTTGCAAAGCTTCGCAGTGCAGACGCTTTTTCAAAGCCCGTATCTGTTTGCGGACTTGAGCTTTATGTTGCAAGGATAGACGGTTCCTCGCCGGATGCACTTCGTTCAATGGGTGATGACCTTAAATCAAAGGGCGAAAATGTTGTAGGCGTAATTGCCAGCGCAAACGGAGATAAGGCTTCAATAGTTGCCGTATGCGGCAAAGAAGCAATCGCAAAGGGCGTAAAAGCAGGTAATCTTGTTAAGGAAATCGCAAAGCTTGCAAACGGCGGCGGCGGCGGTCGCCCCGATTCCGCAATGGCAGGAGCAAAGGATGTTTCCAAGCTTGACGATGCGCTTGCTGCTGCTAAAAGCATTGTTGAGGGCTTTGCTGAATAAATAATAAAATTTTTGTCGGCTCGTTTTTTTATCGGGTCGGCAGAATTTCGTCGGTGCATAATCTGCCGCATTGAACTGATGTGTATAATAATTTTGCGGCAGGAAAAACAGAGGATTTAATTATGTGTCTTTTTTGCGAAATTATCAGCGGTAATATTCCAAGCACAAAAATTTATGAAGATGATATGATTTATGCATTCAGGGATATAAATCCCGTTGCGCCCGTTCATTTTCTTGTTGTGCCTAAGGCTCATATTGATAATGTTAATGCCGTAACGGCTGAAAACAGCAAATATGTTGCCCGCATTTTTGAAAAAATTCCCGAAATTGCCAAAAGCGAGGGTATTGAATCCTACAGAGTTATAAGCAATTGCGGCGAGGACGCCGGTCAATCTGTTATGCATTTGCATTTTCATGTTGTTGGCGGTGTTAAAATGGGAGAAAAAATATTATGAGTTATGATACATACACGCTTGAAATAGCAGGTCTTAAAAGGGAATTAAAAAAATTCCCCGTAACGGATAAAATGGAAATTGCGGCGTTTATTATGTTCGGCGATGTTGAATTAACCGAAAAATGTGCTGCCGCACTTCTTGAAAAAAGCCCGGAATTTGATTTTATTCTTACTCCTGAGGCTAAAAGTATACCGCTTGCTTATGAAATGAGCAGGCTCAGCGGCAAAAAATATATTGTTATCAGAAAAGGCGTTAAGGTTTATATGGATAATCCGATTCAGGTTTCGGATGAATCTCTTACAACGCAAACCAAGCAGTCGCTTTGCCTCGGTCACGAAGACGGCGATCAAATAAAAGGCAAGCGCGTTTTGATTGTTGACGATGTTATTTCCACCGGAGGTTCCATAAAGGCTTCCTGCGAAGTTGCAAATGCCTTCGGTGCAAACATTGTTGGCTGCTGTGCTCCTCTTGCCGAGGGCGACGCTGCAGACAGGGATGATATATTCTTCCTTGAAAAACTGCCGCTTTTCTTTAAATAATTTTGCCCTGCCGTTAAATGCATTTTCCGCCGAAGAGAGGGTATAATAACTTTTGTTATTATATTGGGGGATGTGCATTATGGCTCAGGACAGTAAAAAAGTTGCAATAATCGGCGTAGGCATGGTTGGAATGAGTTTTGCTTACGCTGCGCTTAATCAAAATATTTGTGATGAACTGCTGCTGATAGATATAAATAAAGAGCGCGCTTGGGGTGAGGCTTCCGATCTTTCGCACGGCTTGCCTTTTGCGCCCAGCAACATGAAAATTTATTCCGGCGATTATTGTGATTGCGGCGATACGGATATCGTTGTTATTTGCGCCGGAGTACCGCAGGTCGGAAACGAAACACGTCGCGATTTGCTGCAAAAGAACCTTGAAGTTTTCAAATCAATCGTTTGCCCTGTTGTGAACAGCGGATTTAACGGTGTTTTTCTTGTAGCAAGCAATCCCGTTGATGTGATGACTAAAATTGTGCTTGATTTATCCGGCTTTCCGCACGAAAGGGTTATAGGCTCGGGCACAACGCTTGATACTGCGCGCCTGCGCTTTATGCTTGGCGATTATTTCAAAATGAATCCACGCAATGTTCACGCTTATGTGATGGGTGAACACGGCGATTCCGAATTTGTGGCGTGGAGTTGCGCAATGCTTTCGGTTATTCCCATATCCGAATTTATAAGTGATAATGCCGTTGAAATGGGCGAACTTGAAAAGATTGCCGATGATGTTAAACAGTCTGCATATAAAATCATAAAAGCTAAGCGCGCCACATATTATGGCATTGGAATGGTGCTTGCACGGCTTGTAAGAGCCTTGCTTAATGACGAAAATTCCATTTTTACAGTATCTGCATATCTAAACGGTGAATACGGCGAAAGCGGAATTTATATCGGCGTACCTGCATTGGTTAACAGAGCCGGCACACGCGAAATATTGCAAATCGCGTTAAGTGAAAAGGAAAAGCAAAAATTTGAGTTTTCCTGCAATATCATTCGCAAAATGCTTGATGAAATTAAAATTTAACAGCGTATAACAAAAGGGTCGATGTAAATATGCATCGACCCTTTTGCCGTATATGTCGCAATTTTGCGGCAGCTGTGTTTTAACGAATTCAACCTGCGTTATCAATCAAATGCAGATTGTTTTTTGTGCTTTTTTCGTTTGTACTGTTGTCTGTCTTTCCCATCCAAGTGTGTAAAATCTTCGGATTTTTAAAGATTTCGTCAAGCTTTTTGAAAAACGGAATGCAGTCACCGTAATCAAGTGCTCTGTGGTCAATTGCAACCGTAATAGGCAAAATTTGGCGAATTTCTATGTGCTTTTCGCCGTTTTCGTCTTCAACCACAATCGGTTTATCCTGCACGGCATTAACAGCAAATGCCGTTGTTTGCGGCGGAATTATCTCAAGCAGGGTACACATGCCTTTTTGCTCTCTGTATATTGAGCCGAAATTTGAAATCGTTGTTGTGCCCTGTTCAATATCGTGGGTTGTGAGTCTGTCTTTAACGGGAATTGAATAATATGCCCTCTTTTCCGCACCTGAAAGGGAGTGAACCATATGAACACCGGGCAGCTTTGAGCCCAATAATCTGTAAACCATTTGCGAAATTTTGCTGTCTTTAAGCCCCTGAAGCGTGTTAGAAAGCGAAACATCATACATAACCTGGTTCATATCGCTGTTGTCTGCGCAGCGCATGGTGTCTGCCACGGCTGCGCTCATTTCAGGCAGAGTTTTGTTGCCCATATTGTGCATATTAACGGTCATCATTTCGTCGTCTTTAAGCACAACGGGCATTGAAATATCAATTTGGTCGTGATAATGAAGCGTGCCTCTGACGAGCTTTCTCTTAAAGTCAAGCGTGGTATTCATTTTCGGCGCAGCCTTGAGCCCCTCACAAACCACTTTCATCATAACGGTGTTTATAGTAATTTTATCCTCTTTGCATTTTGCGCCTTTGTTTATTTCTTTCAGTTCTGCCATTAAATCGGTAACATCGGCTTCGTATTCCGTGGAAATATGGGGGATTTCCTCCCAGCATTGAGCCGTCATATTTGAAACGATTTTTCTTGCAATTCCGAAATGATCAGTTCTGTAAATTGCCATAATTGCCGTCTCCTGTTTTTTTATTAAATTCCATATCAGTTCACATCTGAATTCCATAAATTTCGGTTTGCAATCGCGCAAACTCGGTTTACATTTATGCGGTTGCCTTTTATTAAGCATAAGCATTATTTAATTATTATTTTATCGGCTTTTTTAAAATATATTAATGCCTATGTTAATATTGTGTTAACACTCAATGACCGGTAAAAATAAATTTTTCTAACCGTAATTCTGTTCATAATATATTTTTAATAAAAATAAAAATGCAGCCGCGGCAATTGCTTTGGCTGCATTTTGTTATTTGTTGTCCTCAAGCAGATAAGTTCCGCTTGTGAGCACGGCAATGGCGTATTTGCCGAATTTGTAATATTGTTTTACGCCTTCCTCGAATGTTAAATAGTCGGAAACGGTTAAATCCATTCCGCTTATTTTGCGAACATTGTTGCCGGCGCAGCAAACATATATGTCGCCGTCGTCAACGGAAATATGTATCGGTGAATTAAATGTGCCGGAGTCTTTTCCGCCTATTCGCAAATCAACCTGCATATTTTGGCAGGAATATCTGATTGCGCAGCTTTCGGCAGGGCAGATGCACCAAAAATATTTGCCGTCAAGCGCAAGTGAGCATACGGCTTCGTCGTGGTACTTAAAATATCCGCTCCACACAAGCTCGCCCTCGCGGTCAAATATGCCGGCTTCGCCGTTAGGATAAACCGCAAGCACGCGCCTGTCATAAAGCACGGCTGCATCGCATTGCACAAAATTCGGAATAATCTCGCTTATTTTGGTATAAGCGGAGCCGAATTTTTTAAACAGATAGGCATTTTTTGTTAAAACCTCTTTGGTTTTGTTTTCAAAGTCTATAACACTGTATCGTGCCTTGAATTGAGTTGTGTTTAAAAGCGGTTGTTTTTCAACAAGCACGGCTTTGCCGTTGTCGTACTTTAAAACATCAACTATTTCTTTGGTACTGATTTTAATCAAGGTTATTCCTCCGCTGAGGTAAGATAGCCGAGAGTCATAAGGCTGTCGGTTAAATGCACGTTTTCAACAAGCACGCCCGGGTGCGCCATTGCAATGTCATAGTTGCTGAAATTCCAAAAGCTTTTAACACCCTGATTTATCAGCAGTTGTGTAAGTTCTCTCATATCGTTGGAGGGAATGCAAATAACCGCACAAATCGGTTTGTTGTCTATGCAGAAATTTTCAAGGTGGTCAATGTTCCTAATCGGAATGCCCTTAATCATATTTCCGCATATAGCCTCGTTTTTATCAAAAATGCCTATAAGCTTAAAGCCGCTGTTTACCCCGAAAATTTTGTTGCATACGGCTTTTCCGAGATTGCCTGCGCCGATAAGAACTGTTTTGCGTTCCTCGTGCACTCCCAAAATTTCGCCGATTTTGGCATGCAGCTCCGGCACATTGTAGCCGTAGCCCTGCTGACCGAAGCCGCCGAAGCAGTTAAAATCGTGGCGAATTTGAGATGCAGTAAGCCCCATTCTGTTTGCAAGCTCTCTTGAACTTATTCTCACAATTCCGTTTTCTTTAAGGCTTTGCAAAAATCTGTAATATCGCGGCAGCCTTTTGATTACGGAAATCGAAATATTGTCATCTCTTTTATCCATAAATTTTACCTCTTTTACGGATGCTGATTATTCTGCGTCCTTGGTGATGGTTTCCATAACATAATCGCCGAATTCATCGCATGTGCAGCCTGTGTCACGGCCTGTGATGGTGAGCTTCTTTTCGGTGAACATGCATTTATCGAGTGCCTTTTCAAGTGCGTCCGCCTTGTCTTGGAATCCGATGTGAGAAAGCATCATAACAGTTGCGCGAAGCATGCTGCACGGGTCTGCATATTGACCTCTGCCCTCTGAAATCATTCTCGGCGCAGAGCCGTGAATAGCCTCAAACATGGCGTATTTCTTGCCGATGTTTGCAGAGCCGGCAGTGCCTACGCCGCCCTGAAATTCTGCAGCTTCGTCGGTGATGATGTCGCCGTAAAGATTGGGAAGAACAAAAACTTTAAAGTCTTTTCTTCTCATCGGGTCAATAAGCTTGGCTGTTGTGATGTCAACATACCAGTCGTCCGTAACGATATCCGGGTATTCTTCGCCGATTTTCTTTGCCGTGTTAAGGAATTTGCCATCTGTAGTTTTAATGATGTTTGCCTTTGTAATGATGGAAACCTTGCCTTTGTTGTTTTTCTTTGCATATTCGTATGCAAGGCGTGCAATTCTTTCGCAGCCCTCTTGGGTTGCAACTGTAAAGTCAACTGCAAGATCGTCGGTAATGTTTACTCCGTATGAGCCTACAGCGTAGCCGCCCTCGGTGTTTTCGCGGAAGAAAGTCCAGTCAATGCCTTCCTCGGGCACTCTTACGGGGCGCATGTTTGCAAAAAGGTCAAGCTCCTTGCGCATTGCAACATTGGCAGATTCAACATTCGGCCAACCGTCGCCTTGACGAGGTGTGGTTGTGGGACCTTTAAGAATAACATGGCAGGATTTAAGCTCCTCAAGCACATCGTCGGGGATTGCTTTAAGGCATTTTGCACGGTTTTCGATTGTAAGACCGTCTATTTCCTTAAATTGAACCTTGCCGCTTGCAACCTCATCCTTAAGCAGGAAACGAAGCACTCTTTCGCTTTCTTTTGTGATTACGGGACCGATACCGTCGCCGCCGCAAATGCCGATAACGATTGTGTCAAGATTTTGATAATCGATAAAATCCTTTTCGGCTTTAATTTTTTTTGCTCTTGCAAGCTGACCTTCCATCAACTCTCTGAACTTTGCAACTGCTTCGTCAATTGCGATTTTTTCGTTATCCATAGCTTTTCTCCTTAATGAATTAAATGGGTTATTTGTTTATCTCTCTTGTGTAATCAAGCAAACCGCCGCAAAGGAGCATATCTCTTTGCCTTTCGGAAAGGCGTGATGAATCAAGCTCGTATTCCTCGCCTTTTGTGTTATTTTTAAGAACTATGCTTTCGTTGTTTTTAAGGCGTTCCCTGATTTCGGGAAGAGCAAGCTCGTCGCCCTGAGCGATTTTGTCGTAATCCGCTTCGTTCTTGAAAGTAAAGGGGAGAATGCCGGCATTGACAAGGTTTGCAACATGTATTCTTGCAAAGCTCTTTGTGATAACTGCTTTAACGCCGAGGTAAAGCGGCACAAGTGCTGCGTGCTCACGGCTTGAGCCCTGACCGTAGTTGGCACCGCCGATTATAAAGCCTTTACCCTCTTTTTTTATTCTTTCGGGGAATGTTTCATCGCAAACGCCAAAGCAGAATTGAGAAAGATGAGGGATGTTTGAACGGTAGGGAAGTATTTTCGCACCGGCAGGCATAATATGGTCTGTTGTGATATTGTCGCCGACTTTAAGCACCGCCTTGGCTTCGATTTCTGCCGGAAGCGGCTCGGTTTTCGGAAACGGCTTAATATTCGGTCCTCTGAGCACTTCAACATTTGAAGCTTCTTCTTCGCTTGCCGGCGGCTCAATCATATTGTCGTTGATAATGAATTTTTCAGGCATGGAAACCTTTGGAGCTTCGCCCATTTCTCTCGGGTCGGTAAGATAACCGGTAAGAGCCGAGCAAGCCGCAACCTCGGGGGAAACAAGGTAAATGCTTGCGTCCTTTGTGCCGCTTCTGCCCTCAAAGTTTCTATTGAATGTGCGAAGTGAAACGCCCTTTGAATTGGGGCTCTGACCCATACCGATGCATGGACCGCACGCGGATTCAAGAATTCTTGCGCCGGCATTTATCATATCTGCAAGAGCACCGTTAAGAGCAAGCATGTTGAGCACCTGCTTTGAGCCGGGTGCAATGCAAAGCGAAACAGTGGGGCAGATTGTTTTGCCTTTAAGTATGGAGGCAACCTTCATCATGTCCGTGTAGGATGAGTTTGTGCATGAACCGATTGCAACCTGGTCAACCTTGATTTTGCCGATTTCTTCTGTCGATTTAACATTGTCCGGCATATGAGGGCAGGCAGCAAGCGGTTCAAGCTTGCAAAGGTCGATATCTATTACCTCGTCGTATTCGGCGTCGGGGTCGGGAAGAATTTCCGTCCAGTCGCCCTCGCGTCCCTGTGCTCTAAGGAATGAAAGCGTAATTTCGTCGGATGGGAATATGGATGTTGTTGCGCCGAGCTCGGCGCCCATGTTTGTGATGGTTGCACGCTCGGGGACTGATAATGTTTTAACACCGTCGCCGCCGTATTCGATGATTTTGCCAACTCCGCCTTTAACGCTCATGATTTTCAGCACTTCAAGAATAATATCTTTTGCGGAAACCCAGGGCTTAAGATAGCCGTGCAGATTAATTCGCGTCATTTTCGGCATCGGAATATAATATGTGCCGCCTCCCATGGCAACTGCCACATCAAGACCGCCGGCACCCATTGCAAGCATGCCTATGCCGCCGCCTGTCGGGGTATGGCTGTCGGAGCCGATAAGCGTTTTTCCGGGAATTCCGAATCTTTCAAGATGAACCTGGTGGCAAATACCGTTGCCGGGTCTTGAAAAATAAATTCCGTGCTTTTTTGTAACGGTTTGAATATAGCGGTGATCGTCTGCATTTTCAAAACCCGTCTGCAAAGTGTTGTGGTCAATATAAGCAACGCTTTTTTCGGTTTTAACTCGGTCAACACCCATTGCCTCAAATTCAAGATAAGCCATGGTGCCTGTTGCATCCTGAGTAAGCGTTTGATCGATTCTTAAGCCGATTTCGGTTCCGGGAATCATTTCGCCTTCAACAAGGTGCGCCTTAATGAGCTTTTGTGCTAAAGTAAGTCCCATGATGACTTCCTCCTCAAGTTATTTATTTTTTTGTCAATCTATTTTATAATATTGTTCAAGTTGTGTCAATCTTTTTTGTGTAAATATTTGTTTAAATAATATTAAAATAATTTAAACATAATATTAGCGATTTGTTGAATTATTTTTTGCTTTATGCTACAATATATCAGGATATTTGGGCACACTAACACAAAAGGATGTGTTTTTATGCCTGATGAACAAATTGAAAATACGGAGAATGTTCAGGAAAATAACTCCTCTTCCGATTTTGAAACCGGCTCAATCACCGTTAAGAAAAACGGTCACTTCATACATTGCCTCACCATTATCGGTCAAATAGAGGGGCATTATATTCTGCCGAGCCAAAATAAAACCACTAAGTATGAGCATGTTATACCTCAGCTTGTGGCAATCGAAGAAAGTGCCGAAATAGAGGGGTTGCTGATAATTTTAAACACCGTGGGCGGCGATGTGGAGGCCGGGCTTGCAATTGCAGAGCTTTTGTCAACAATGAAAACCCCAACGGCGTCCCTTGTTCTAGGCGGCGGTCATTCCATCGGCGTTCCGCTTGCGGTTTCCTGCCGAAAAAGCTTTATCGTGCCAAGTGCCACGATGACGGTGCATCCCGTGCGCCTTAACGGGCTTGTGCTCGGTGTGCCGCAAACGCTTTCTTATTTTGAAAAGATGCAGGACAGAATCGTGAATTTTGTTGAAAGCAATTCAAAGATTTCCGCTGCAGATTTTCGCCGACTGATGATGAAAACGGGCGAGCTTGTTATGGATGTGGGCACCGTGCTGGACGGTGAAGGCGCAGTTGAATGCGGTCTTGTGGATTCGCTTGGCGGTTTATGCAACGCTCTCGATTATCTTAACTCGGTGATTGAAAGCGGTGCAGAGCAATGATTTGGTCTGTTGTTTCCGAGGGCGAAATTTTCGCCTTAAATTCGGAATTTGCCGCAGATAACGGCGGCTCGCGCTCAAGCAATCCGTATGATTATTTAAGGTGCGGGTATTTTCTTGATAATGCTTCTCTGTTCGGAGGTAAAAATTTTGTCGATTTTAACAGCGATATTTCAAGCCATAGGTCAGGTACTGACTTATATTTTTCCGCTGTCGGAAAGCGGCCATTCAGCAATATTCCATGATTTTTCCGGCAGGTTTACCGGCTCATGCTCGGAGCTCACCGGGCTTATACATATCGGTATAGCCGTAGGCATAATTGCGGCGTTTTGGAAGGTCTTTTTGAAGCTTATATTTGAATTTGTTTCAACCGGTACGGAACTTTTCACCAAAAAGTTTGATTTAAAGAAAACGGCAAATTCACGCAAGTTTATGTACTACACCTTTATTCCGTACATATTTATGCTTGCGTATTTAATACCCGTCGGAAGCACGAATATTTACGGGGTTTTGCACGCTTATGCTTACGACGGTAATTTGGTTTCCGAGGCGATTTGCTTTTTAGTTGATGCCGCTTTGCTGCTTTTTGCGTATTTTAGGCTCAAAAAGAACGAAAAGGGCACTCAGCTTTCGCTCCCGGCAGTGCTTGTTGTGGGTTGTGCCGCATTTTTTGCATTGCCTGTTTCCGGTCTTTCGCTTTGCGCTCTTGTAATATCAATTCTTGTGCTTTTCGGCACAAATCCCAAAATCGCATTCAGATATTTTGTTTCTTTGAGTGCGCCGATTCTTTTGGTGCGGGGAATTATTGAAATCGCAACCTGCGTTTCTTATGTTAATGTGGTTTCGGGTATTATCGGAGTGGTTATCGCAATTGCGCTCACTTTTGTTTGCTCCAAGTTTTTGTTGCAGGTTGTTAAAAGCAATTCGCTTAATTATTTTTCGTACTACGGATTCACCGTCGGCGGTCTTGCCGTGATAATCGGAATAATCGAAATCATTGTAAGAAAATAATTCGGCAATCGTAAGAGGTAAATATGGCAAATACTAAAAATAAAAATTCTTCTAAAAAATCGAATAATTCAAGAAAGCAGGAGCAGCAAATCGTTAAAGATGCCAATGCGGATATGAGCCGTATTGCAGGCATTGTACTTTTTGCTCTTTCTGTGCTGTTTTTCTTTATTTCCGTTATAAAAGGGCAGGGTGCATGGCTTTTCTTACATAATGTTTATGTCGGTGCTTTCGGAATGTTTGCTGCTTGGGTTTTTCCGATTTTAACCGTTGTTATAACTGTGCTTTATTCGATTAAAGACCATGAACCGAAGCTTTTGCTTGTTAAAAGCCTTGAAAGTGTTTTGATGGTGCTTTTCATTTCCGCTTTTATTCATATCTGCCAAAATCAACCGGGCGATGTTTTTAAGGATGCGGTTATAAATTCGTATAACAATGCGTCGGAAA
The DNA here is from genome assembly GCA_963625835.1 of Clostridium sp. AF37-5. Lineage (GTDB taxonomy): Bacteria > Bacillota > Clostridia > Oscillospirales > Acutalibacteraceae > Eubacterium_R. The sequence continues at coordinate 14,556 of CAVFVA010000022.1, forward strand.
CATTTAACGGCGGTCTTTTCGGCGGCGTTATCGGTTGGCTTATGCTAACGCTCGGCAAAGCTCCAGCCGTTATAGTTGATTTAATCTTGATTTTTGTTGTGTTTATGTTCCTTAGCGGCATAACCATAATTCAGTTCCTTAAAGGTGCCGCCAAGCCGGCAACAGCAACCTACGATAAAGTAAAGCCTGCAATTGATGAAAAAATCGAGCAGCGCAGAAAGGCAAAGGCGGCAATAGATGTTCCGCTTGACCCCGTTGCTCCCGGTGAAGAGACCGCGGAAGAGGATAAAAAGGCAAAGAGCAAGAAAAAGAAAAAGGACGAGCCTGAAGCTCCTCAAACCGAGGAAATGAGGGTTTCTCAGCAGATAATAGACGATATTAATGCGGCAATCGAAAAGAAAAAGGCTGAGAAGGCGCAAATCGCACCAAAGCCTGCCGATGAAGTTAAAACTATCGATGAAATTGTTGAGAATGTAACCGAGCCGAAAAAGAAAAAAGGCGAAAAAACAGAGGCGGATAAATCTGCTGAAAAATTTGAAGTGTCGGAAGATCAAATGAATTCCGCGGTGGAAGACTATGTTATTCCTCCCGTTTCGATTTTAAAACTCGCAAAGCAAGCGCAGGAAAAGGATATAAGTAACGAATTAAAAAACAGCGCGGAAAAGCTTGTGGATACACTTCATTCTTTTAATGTTGATGCCACTATTACGGATATCAGTCGCGGACCCAGCGTAACACGCTATGAGTTGAAGCCGGCAACAGGTATTCGCATCTCAAAAATCACAACGCTTACCGATGATATTGCGCTTAATTTGGCTGCAACTTCAATCAGAATTGAAGCACCGATTCCGGGTAAAGCCGCTGTAGGTATTGAGGTGCCGAATTCAATCCGCAATTCTGTTTCCATGCGCGAGATTATAGATTCGCCGGAATTTGCACGCCAAAAATCAAAGCTTTCGGCAGGTCTCGGCAAGGACATTTCCGGCAATTGCGTATTTTGCGATGTTGCAAAAATGCCACATCTGCTCATTGCCGGCACCACCGGCTCCGGTAAATCCGTGTGTATGAACTCGATTATAGTTTCTATTCTTTACCGCGCAAGACCGGATGAAGTCAAGTTTTTGATGATAGACCCCAAGCAGGTTGAATTTTCAAAATATGCAGGAATACCTCATTTGCTTGTTCCGGTTGTAACGGATGCACGCAAGGCTTCCGGTGCGCTCGGTTGGGCGGTTTCCGAAATGCTTCAACGGTATGCCAAGTTCTCCGAAACAGGCGTTAGGGATATTGAAGGCTACAATAAATATGTGCAAAAGCATGAAGATATGGAGCCTATGCCCAAAATCTGCATATTTATTGATGAGCTTGCCGACTTGATGATGGCTGCGCCAAAAGAAGTTGAAGACTCTATCTGCCGCCTTGCTCAAATGGCGCGCGCCGCAGGTATGCACCTTGTAATTGCAACTCAAAGACCGTCAGTCGATGTTATTACCGGTCTTATCAAATCAAATATTTCATCGCGTATTGCGCTTACCGTTTCATCGCAGATAGATTCAAGAACCATTCTTGATTCAAGCGGTGCGGAAAAGCTGCTCGGCAAGGGCGATATGCTTTACAGCCCAATCGGTTCAAGCAAGCCGGTTCGTGTTCAGGGTTGCTTTATCAGCGATGAAGAGGTAGAGGAACTCTGCAACTTTATCAAAAATCAGGGCGAATCCGAATATGACGAAAATATTCAAAAGGAAATAGATGCAAAGGCTGTTCAGGAAAAGAAAAGCCCGTTTGAGGGAGATGAGGAGGATAATAATTATGATCCTCTCTTTGAAAAGGCTGCCGAAATCGTTATGGAAACGGGCACGGCTTCAACTTCGTTCCTTCAAAGAAAACTCTCTGTCGGCTATGCAAGGGGAGCGAAGATAATCGATCAGCTTCAGGAATACGGCGTTATCGGTCCGTCGGAGGGCAGTAAGCCGCGCCAGGTGCTCATGAATAAACAAATGTGGCTCGAAAAGCGCGCTTATGATGACGGCGATAATTTTACGGCTGAAAATACCGTTCAAATGCAAATTGAAGAAACAATGCCTGCCGTTCAGGCAGCAGAGGAAGAAGATTTGCCTTGGGATGATGAAACCGATGAGTAATTGTATTAAATTAACCATATTTAAATAGTTAAATCATCATGCAGGCATTGCCTGCGATTCAAGAAAGTTTCGGTGATTTTATGAGCGATAAAAACAGCGGCGGAAAAAGCCAGGTTTTCATTCTGCTTGCCGTTGCCATGTTTATTTTTGCCGCCGTGTTCGGCTATATTGCGTTCTCTCAGCCGAGGGTGGGCACTAATTCAAATAATGAAATAAACACTGTTGTATATTCGCCGAGCTTTTCAAATCAGGCGGATGAAACGGCTCGGAATAATGCAGGTAAAATAAATCTTAACACTTGCAGCGCAGATGATTTGCTTGCGATAGACGGTATCGGCGAAATACGCGCAAAAGCAATTATTGCTTACAGAGAGCAGATCGGCGAATATAAAAGCGTTGAGGAAATTAAGAATATAAGCGGCATCGGCGATGCAACTTATGAATCGCTTGCGCCTTATTTAACTGTTTAGCTTATGATTAAAGATTTGTTTTCGGCTTTGACCGTTATGCTTTTTCCGAAAAGATGCGCGCTGTGCGGTGAGGTTGTTGAAATTGATGAAGAGCTTTGCCCGGATTGTAAATCCATAAAGCGTATTCCTGCGCCGCTTTGCCTTAAATGCGGCTGTGAAAAATCGGAATGTGTGTGTAAAAAATCAAAGCATTCGCCTGAATATAAAGCTGTTGTTGCTCCTTATTATTACGAACACGGCAGTTGTGTTTCAAAAGGTGTGCTGAATTTAAAAATGCACGATATGCCTCGGCTTGCAACTGCTCAAGGTGACGAAATAACAAAAGCCGTTTCGGATTTTTACGAACTTGTGCATTTTGACTGTGTCACATTCGTGCCCATGAGTTTTTATGACGAAAAGCAAAGGGAATTTAATCAGGCAAAATTGCTTGCTGAAAGAGTGGGGCAAAATCTCGGTATTCCCGTTAAAATTACGCTCCGTAAAAAGCATAAAACAAAAATGCAAAAAAGGCAGTCGGCGGCAGACAGATTTGTTAATATGTATAACGCGTTTGATTTGGCTGATAATGCCGATGTGCATGGTAAAACAGTTTTGCTGATTGATGATGTTAAAACAACGGGCGCAACTCTTTCATCAGCCGCACTCACATTAAAGGCTTACGGTGCCAAGGTTGTTTATTGCGCCGTTTACGGAATAGTAAAAAAATAATCCCGAATGATTTTCACTCGGGATTTTTTTAGAATTTTGCGTACTGAATTTCTGAACACTGCGGTAAGGCGTAATGTTCATCGCACCATATAATTTTAATTGTTTAATTTCGTCGGTTCCGGGTATTTATCCGAAAAATAAAAGGCGGTAAGGCGTAATGCTCACCGCAGGTGTGGAGCGGCTGATGGGAGTCGAACCCACCTGTCAAGCTTGGGAAGCTTGCATTCTACCGATGAACTACAGCCGCATATTTTGTTGTTTAGAAAGTATGGTGCGGGTTACAGGACTTGAACCTGCACGGTCGCCCACAAGATCCTAAATCTTGCGTGTCTGCCAATTCCACCAAACCCGCATGAATGGTATTTTAACATTATTTCGGCGGTAAATCAATATGTTTAGGGGTATTTTTATGAAAAAAGCAAAAAAAGTGTTAATCAAAATTCTGGCAGTGCTGCTGGCAATCATTGTCGCTTTGTGCGCCGTTTGCGGTATATATTACGCCGCTTCACGCAGTTGTGCGCTCACCGTTAAGGTAAACACCGAATCACCGCTGCGTGATTTTTACGGCTGGGGAACATCCGATTGCTGGTGGGCTGATAATATAAGCGATGAAGAAACAAGAAATCAAATCGCCGATGTTCTTTTCACCGAGCAGGGGCTTAATCTTGATACATATCGCTATTGCCTTTACGGCGGCTACGATCCCGAAAACACGGTTGTAACAAGTAATTGGCGCCTTGGCGAAAGCTTTTATTGTTATAATGAAGAAAGCGGCAGCTATGAATATGATTGGTCAAAAAGTGAAAATGCCAGGCTTATGCTGCAGGCAGCACTTGATCGCGGCGTAAGCACAGTGGTGCTTTTTGCAAATTCACCGCATTATTCCATGTGTATAAACGGACGCTCCAGCGGCGCAGATGACGGTGAATCATCAAATATTGCTCCCGAAAAATATCAGGATTATGTTGATTACTTCTTAACGATCACTCAGCATTTTATTGATGAAGGCGTGCCTGTTAAATTTATTTCGCCGATAAACGAGCCACAGTGGGGTTGGGGCGGCGACAGCCCTTCGCAGGAGGGTTGCCATTATGAAAAAGAGCAGGCGATTGAGCTTTTAAAGCTTTTTGCAAATGGTATTAAAGAGCGTAATATGGATGTAAAGCTTTGCTCGCTCGAAAGCGGTAATATCGGAGATACCGCTAAGGGCTATTATGAGGCAATGGCAGCGGACGAGGATATAAGCTCCGTGCTCGGCACCCATAGTTTCCATTCATATTTTAATGATACAAATATGCTCAAGAAAAGTAAATTCGGAAAATGGATTGATAAAAACGTTTCCGTTCGTTCCGATATGAGCGAATGGTGCGAACTGCCCTCCGCTCACGATGCATCCGACCCCGCAACCGCGTGTATAATGGCTCGCGTTATTTCAAATGATGTTTCAAAGCTTAATGTAAACGCATGGTGCAATTGGGTTGCTGTGAATGAAATCGGAGTCGGTGACGACGGTAAAGATTATTCCGACGGCCTTTTGGTTGCCGACCCCGAAAACACTGCCGATTACTATACCGCTTATCGACTTTACGGTTATATGCAGTTTTCAAAATTTGTGCCTGCAGGTTCTCAGGTGCTTGATTGCGGCGACGGCGTGCTCACTTTAACTGCTTCAAAAACGGACGATGGCACAACTTATCGCGAGCTTGTTAACGAAACGGCATTTAAAACTCCGGACGGCAAAATTGCAGTTGTGGTCGTAAACGAAGGAAATTCACGAAATGTTAAATTTTCACTCGGCGATTATTCAAAAGTTTCGGTTTATACTACAAACAGCGAGCTTAAGTGCAGCAACACTTATTCCGGCTCTGCAAAGGATAAATACGAAATATCCGCAAATTCTATAAATACATTTGTTTTTGAATAATCGGAGGAGTTTTAATGAGAAGCATTAAAATCATAGATAAAAATTGGCTTTTTTCAAAAAATGCCAAATCTATTCCGCATGTTATGCCGCACGATTGGGAAAGTGTTGATTTGCCACACACCTGGAACGGAGCTGACGGGCAGGACGGCGGTAACGATTATTATCGAGGCACATGCTATTATGTTAAGCAGCTAACGCTTGCCGATTTCGGCGATGAGGATGAATATTATCTTCAGTTTGACGCTGTAAATTCAAGCGCAAAGGTTTATTTTAACGGCGAGCTTATTGCAGAGCATAACGGAGGTTATTCGGCTTTCAGGGCAAAACTTCGCAATATACAGGAAATGAATATTCTTGTTGTTGCCGCAGATAACAGCCCAAACGATTGTGTGTATCCTCAAACGGCGGATTTCACTTTTTACGGCGGCATATATCGCTCCGTTAAGCTTATCGGCGTTTCAAAATCTCATTTTGACCTCGATTATTACGGTGCGCCCGGCATTGCCGTAACGCCTAAGGTAACCGGCACAGGTGCGGATGTTAACGCCGTTGCGTATGTTAAATCCAATGAAAACGCAAGCGTGCGCTTTGAGATTATTGATAACGAAAAAGTAATCAATTCGGCAGAGGTATCAGGCGATTATCACGCAAATATGCATATTGATGCAGTTCACCTTTGGAACGGTGTTAAAGACCCTTATCTTTATACTCTGCGTGCCGTTCTTACCGTAAACGGAAAAGATGTTGATTGTGTTTCCTGCCGTTTCGGCTGCCGTAGCTTTAAGATAGACCCGAATAAGGGATTTATCCTCAATGGGCACGAATATCCGCTCCGCGGCGTTTCACGCCATCAGGACAGACCTCAAATCGGCAATGCGCTTCTTCCAAACCATCATAAAGAGGATATGGATTTGATTTGCGAAATGGGCGCAAACACAATCCGCCTTGCTCATTATCAGCATGCGCAGGAATTTTACGACCTTTGTGACGAACGCGGAATTGTTGTTTGGGCAGAAATCCCCTATATTTCAAGTCATTTGTCCGGCGCAAGGGAAAACACGCTTTCGCAAATGAAAGAACTTATTTATCAAAACTATAATCACCCATCAATCGTTGTATGGGGGCTTTCAAACGAAATCACAATGGGCGGTAAGTCAAATCCCGATATGATTTCAAATCATAAAGAACTCAACGGGCTTGCACACAGCATTGATTCCACAAGGTTCACCACCGTGGCAACGGTAACAATGTGCCCACCCGAGGATGAAATAAACACTGTTACGGATGTGCTTTCGTACAATCATTATTTCGGATGGTATGGCGGCAATGTTCATATGTACGGTCCATGGTTTGACAATTTTCATAAAAAATTCCCTGATAAGCCGATCGGTATAAGTGAATACGGCTGCGAAGCACTCTATTGGCACACATCGGAGCCTGAGCAGGGTGATTACACCGAGGAATATCAGGCGTATTACCATGAGGAACTAATTAAGCAAATTTCAAAAAGACCGTATCTTTGGGCAACTCATGTGTGGAATATGTTTGATTTTGCGGCAGATGCAAGAGCCGAGGGCGGCGAAAACGGAATGAACCATAAAGGGCTTGTAACATTTGACCGTAAATATAAAAAAGATTCATTTTATGCATACAAAGCTTGGCTTTCGGACGAACCGTTCGTTCATATCTGCGGAAAAAGATATGTTGACAGGGTTGAATCGCTGACAAAGGTTACCGTTTATTCAAATCAACCGCAGGTGGAGCTTTTTGTAAACGGCAAAAGCCTCGGTGTGCAAAACAGGGGAGAATACCCTTTCTTTTATTTTGAAGTGCCAAACAGCGGCGAAAGCAAGCTGCTTGCCAAAGCCGGCGATTGCATCGATGAAAGCGTAATCAAAAAGGTTGAGTCCTTTAATGAAGCATACAGAATGAAAGAGGAAGGCGCGGTTATAAATTGGTTTGAAATAAACACGCCGCCCGGATATTATTCGGTAAACGACACTATCGGCGATATCATTTCCACTTTCAGGGGCAAAATCTTTGCGCTGAGGCTTTTGAAAATTCTTAAAAAATCGCTGTCCGCTTCTTCGGGCGATAAAAACGGAATGAGCGTTGCAGGTGTTAAGCTTAATAAAACCATGATTGAATTGGCAAAGGGCGTCACGCTGAAACGCGCTCTTATGATGCTCGGCGGTAAGGTCAGCAAAGAGGATATTTTAAAAATCAACGGTATGCTCAATAAAATCAAAAAGAAATAAACAAAATCTGCAAAGCGCACCGCGAATTTCACGGTGCGCTTCATTTGAATTATTTTATATTTATATCCGCAAAAATAGGGTAGTGGTCAGACATGTTTTCCAGGCATTTATATGATAAAAAGGCAAATGTTTCTGCGCTCGCATTGCCCTTTATGAATATGTGATCCGGGTAATTCGCCATCGTCATTACACCCTTAACGGTGTTTTTGCTGCTGTATTTTGCATCGGTAAGCTGAGATGCAAGTAAATTGTATATTTCGGGAATGTCGATTAAAATGTTGTTTTCCCTTTCTTCCATGCAATTATAATCTCCCACGCAAATCACGGGGCAACCGTATTTTTCGTTGGTGCCGTTTGCAAAATCAATAAGTTGATTTGCCTGCGATTTCATAATTTCGGTTTCTTCTTCTTCTCGCCCCTCGCGAATTAAGTCTAAATGTGTGCTTGTCGCCGCAAATCTTTTTCCGTTCTCTGTTTCAAACACGCCCCACACTACTCGGCGCGTGCGTGAGTCGTCGCCTTGATTATATTTAAAATTGCCGCTGTCAATCAGCTTTAATGTGTTTGAATTGTATATCATGGCGGTCATATTTGTGAAAATGCCGGTGCTTACGGGGAAAAGCATTTTATATCCGTCCGGCAAATTGTTGCATATTATATCAAACCATTCGTCAGACATTTCTTGTATTCCTACAACATCGGGTTTGTATGTTTTCAGCACTTCAATGTATTGCTTTCCTCTCGGTTTTGCCGGTGTGCCGCCCCAGCTTTCGTAATCAACAAGTATGTTGGAGGACATTATCCTTACATCTGCCGTGTTTTCAAATGCGTTTGCCGAAAGTTCTGTGGAAAAACCTTCCGGTAATTCATAGCCTTTCAACCCCCCCTTGAAAAATATATCGCGGCAGGTCCTGCGGGGATTAAAATCGCGCAGCAAAGCAAAAATGCCAAGGCGATTGTAGCAGGGCTGTTTTTGCGAATATGCATATTTTTCGTCATATTTATTCCTTTCCTTTGCGTTTTGCAAAATTTATTTGTTTTTAACATAATATCACAAATTCATAAAAAAGTCGATAAAAATACCCGATACGGAATAAAACCGTGTCGGGTAAAATGTTTAAATTATTTCCATCCGAGAATTACTGAGGGGTCGTCAAAAATTTCGTCAAGCTTTTCAAAGAAAGGCACGCAGTCATTGTAGTCAAGCGCGCGGTGGTCAATAGCAACGGTAAGGGGAAGAATGGATTTAACAACAATCTCGTCTTCGCCTTTTTCGTTTGTTTCAACAACCGGTCGCTTTTGAATTGCATTAACGGCAAATGCCGTTGTTTGCGGCGGAATTATTTCAAGCAGCAGGCAAAGACCTTTTTGCTTTCTGTAAATAGAGCCGAGGTTTGAAATGGTTGTTGTGCCTTGCTCGATATCGTGCTTTGTAAGTCTGTCCTTATGAGAAATGGAATAATATTCTTTTTTCGCATCGCCGGAAAGAGTGTGCACCTTGTGTTTGCCGGGCATTTTGGAACCGTACAGCCTGTAAACCGTTTGACCGATTTTGCCTTCTTTGAGCCCGTTGATTGTGTTGTCAAGCGAAACCTCAAACATAACCTCGTTCATATCGCTGTTGTTTGCACGCCTTACTGTGTCGTTAATTGCGGCAGTCATTTCCGAAAGGGATTTACTGTCCATATTATGCATATTAACTGTCATCATTTCGCCGGTGTGAAGCATCATCGGCATGGAAACATCAACATTATCGTGATAATGAAGCGAGCCGCGAACAAGTTTTCTGTTAAAATCAAGTGTTGCGTTCATTTTTGGTGCGGCTTTAAGCCCCTCGCATATGATTTTCATCATAACTGTGTTAACGGTTATTTTTTTGCTTTTGTCGGTAACGTTTTCATTCAGCTTTTTAACATATTTCATCATTTCAGTAACATCGGCTTCATAGCTCATTGTTGCATGGGGGATTTCCTCCCAGCTTTGTGAAGTCATGTTTGAAACGATTTTTCTTGCAATGCCGAAATGCTCTGTTTTGTAAATTCCCATTTTTGCTCCTCATATAATTTGTGTGTGTGGTGTGTTTTTATTAACACCGATATTATACCACAAAATCAAATGAAACACAATAGAAAACTATTACAAAATTAGTAAATAGTAAAACAAAAAATTATATAATGTTAATAGTTATAATGAACTTGAAAATCAACGATTAAAAGGCTTTTTCGTGGAATTTTTCTTCAAATGCCGCGCAAAGTTCGTCTCTGAACTTCGGATGGGCTATTTTAATCAGTGCCCTGGCTCTTTCTTTAAGCGTTCTTCCCTTAAGCATTGCCACGCCGTATTCTGTAACAACGCAGTTAACATCGTTTCTTGTTGTTGTAACAGCAGAGCCTGGCGTAATTGTCGGCACGATTTTGGAAATTGTGGCTTGCCTTGCGGTGGACGGCATTGCAATAATCGATAAGCCGCCTTCGCTCATTGTGGCACCTCTGACAAAATCAACCTGACCGCCGACTCCGGAAAACTGCATCGGACCCATTGTGTCTGCCACAACCTGACCCATAAGGTCAATTTGCAGGCAGGAATTTATTGAAATGAAATTATCGTTTTTTGCAATGTTGGGCGGATAATTAACATATTCTATGGGATACATCTCCACATCGGGATTATCGTTAATATAATCAAACAGTTTTTTCGTGCCGAATGCGAATCCCAAAATGGTTTTGCCCTTGTGGGTTTGTTTCATTGAATTGTTTATAACGCCGCTTTTAAGCAAATCCACAACTCCGTCGCCAACCATTTCCGAATGGAGTCCAAGATTTTTCTTTGTTTTAAGCTCCTCACAAATAGCGTCGGGTATGCCGCCGATGCCAAGCTGAAGGCAATCGCCGTCCTTAACAAGCGCGGCGCAGTTTTTTCCGATTTGAATTTCAACTTCATTCAGCTCAACAGACGGCACTTCTGGCAGAGGTTCGTCTATTTCAACGAAATAATCAAATTCGCTCACATGCTTTATTGCGCCGCCGTGTGTGCGCGGCACGTATTTGTTAACCTGCGCAATTTTAACCTCGCAATAGGAAAGTGTGCTTTCGATATAATCAACATTCGTGCCCAGTGAAACATAGCCGTTTTCATCGGGAGGGCATACGGAAACTATGGAAACGCGCGGCTTGATAACGTTTTTAAGCACTGTGGGAATTTCGTAAAAATTGCTTGTTGTAAAATCTGCAATTCCCTCGGAAATTTCTTTTCTGTTTGTTTTTGAAGCAAAAAACGAGTTGTATGTGATGTGACCTCTCATCTCGGGACGCACCCACGGAGTGTCGCCGATGATGAGCATATTTGATATTTGCACATCATTGTAATTCATATAATTTTCGGCAATGGCTCGCTCTATTCCAAGCGGTTCGCAGCAGCCGAATGAAGTAACAATTCTGTCGCCGCTTTTAATATGACTGATTGCTTCTTCTGCAGAAACAAGCTTGCTTTTATAAATTTCTTTACTGTTCATAAAATTATGCGCCTTTCAAAATCATTTTTCAATTATATATTATAATATTCGCCGCCGGTTGGCAATAATTGCCGCTTATTTTTTATTTTTAATTAACAGAATTTACTTCGGGTTAATATTCAACCTTTAAATTTTCTTCCGCTTCCGCCACTTTAAGCATAATCGCACATTCAATGCGCTTTCTGTGAAGCTCGCAGCCGAATTCGTAAATTCCGTTTACACTGCCCGTTGTGTGGTAGGCGTTTGCCGCACAGCCGCCGCTGCAATAAAGCTTTGCAAAGCAATCCTTGCATTCGGGGTGCGAATAAACATTGCAGCCCTTGAATTCATCAAGCACAGCCGTGTTTGTAACGCCTCTCCAAATGTCGCCCAAAAGGAATTTTTCGTCGCCCACAAATTGGTGGCAGGGGTATAATTCACCGCTCGGAGTAACGGCCATGTATTCGGTTCCCACTCCGCAGCCCGAAATTCGTTTAACGATGCACGGGCCGGAATTTAAATCTATCATATAGTGATAAAATGTGAAGCCGCTGCCGTTTCTGTATCTTCTGAGCATTTCGTTTGCCAAAATTTCGTATTGTTCCTTTAAAATCGGCAAATCGCTTTCCTTTAAGGCATACGGCTCTGCGGGATCGGAAACAACAGGCTCTATCGAAAGCTCTTTAAATCCCAAATCCGCCATGTGAATAATGTCTTTTGAAAAATCCGTGTTGTAGTGCGTGTAAGTGCCGCGCATGTAATAATCGGCCTGATTGCGCGCATTTGCGAATTTTTTGAATTTGTCAACTATCAAATCATAAGAGCCTTTGCCGTTGCAGGTTGTGCGCAGGCGGTCGTGAGTTTCTTTTCTGCCGTCAAGCGAAAGCACCACATTGCCCATTTCTTTGTTGCAAAAATCAATAACCTCGTCGTTCACAAGCACGCCGTTTGTGGTGAGCGTGAAGCGAAAGTTTTTGCCGTGCTCTTTTTCTATGCTTCTGCCGTATTCAACAAGCTTTTTGCAAAACTCCCAGTTAAGCAAAGGCTCGCCGCCGAAAAAGTCAACCTCAAGGTTTTTTCTTGTGCCGCTTTTTTCAACAAGAAAATCAAGCGCTCTTTTGCCGGTTTCAAAGCTCATAAGCCCTTTCGGTCCGTCGTATTCGCCTTTGCCGGCAAAGCAATATTTGCAGGCAAGATTGCAGTCGTGCGCCACATGCAGGCAAATCGCTTTAAGCACGCCTTGGCGCTTCTTGAAATCAAGAGCCGAATTTTCAAAGGCGTCTTTTGCAAAAAGTCTGCCGTCCTTAATAAGTGCTTCTATATCCTCAAAGCAAAGGTCAATGTCCTCAGTCGTAACATCGTCGCGCTCTGAATATTTATCAAGTATAAAAGCCTTGATTTTATCTTTCGGCTCGGATTCAAACATATTTATAATATCATAGGCAACCTCGTCAACGGAGTGCACGCAGCCGCTGTTTTGGTCAATAATAATATTATATCCGTTCATTTTATAAGAATGTATCATATTTACTCCAAAGAAAAACGGCGGTAAGTTATACCGCCGCAGTCTTACATCAATTTAATTACTTTTTAAGCTGTTCGCACTTTTGGTTTGCAACTGAGCAGGATGTTTTGCTTGCGGATTGGCAAGAAGTTTGGCATTCGCCGCAGCCGCCGTTTTTAGCGGATTCGCAAAGATTGCGAGAGCTTAAAGTATTGATTCTTTTCATACCGATACCTCGATTCATTTTTTTATATATTTTATAGTATTATCATTGTTTTGTCAATATGCAGTTGGAAATCAGCAGCCCCGAATCGCTCACAAGCTCAGTCCCTGCTGCCTTAAATTCGTTTACAAGCTTCAAAAAATCAGTTGTTATTTCATCGTTAGGAGTAATAAGGGGAATGTCCGGAGGGTAGGCGAATATAAATTCTGCACATATTTTACCCACGCTGCATTCCAAAGCGGTTGGCTCAAATTTCGAGGGAAAACAGATTTTGTGCATTTTTCCGTCACACGGCGGCTTTTGAAATGGTTTTGATTTTGCGGAGGTAAGCTCGGTGTCCGCTTCTGTAAGCGCGGCAGACAGAGTTTCTAAAGCACTTTCGTCATCTGCCACGGTTGAAATCAAAATAATATGTTCAAGATAAGCGGCTTCCGGTTCAATGCCGTATTTGCAGCGCAAAATATCGGCAAGCTTCGCACCGCTTATATTGCAGTTTGCGGTTGAAACACAAATTCTGCTTTTATCGTCATTCGGTATAAATGATAAATTGCGAAGCTTTGTTTTTGAATAAAACTTGTTAAGCAAAACCGTATGTTCGGCAAAATCATGTTTTGAATTTTGCAAATATTCGCAGCAGCGCGAAGCCGAAGCCATAAGTAAATAGCTCGGGGAACTTGTTTCAAAAATATCAATGTAAAATTTGAACTTTTGCGTGAATTCTTCATTGTAGATGTTGGCAACCGCTGTCTGAGTCAGTGCAGGCAGCGTTTTGTGCAGGCTTGATATAACAATGTCCGCACTTGGGTATTTAGGAAAATCACCGAAAGGGAAGTGCGCTGCGTGTGCGCCGTCCGCAATAATCGGAATTTCAGCCGATATGTTGCTTACAAATCCCTCGTATGTGGGTGTTGTAACCACAATTGCTTTTGCGTCCGGGTGAAGCCTCATCAGTCGGTTAATTTCATTTTGCTCCAATTCTGTGTAAATTCCGTGAATTTCATCAAATTTCGGCTCGGCATAAACTGCATTAAGGCGCCTTAAAAGGCATGCCGAATAAACGCTTTTGTGGCAGTTTCTTGCGATGATTATTTTGTCGCCGTCATCGGTTGCAGCAAAAATTGAGGCAAGCAGTCCCACCGTTGAGCCGTTCACAAGTAAAAAAGAACGCTTGGCTGAATATAATTTTGCAAGTGCGTTCTCAATTTCTTTTATGCTGCCGGAGGCAGCGTGCAAATTATCGTAGCCCTGAATTTCGGTTATGTCTGCCTCCGCACCCGTGATTCCGAATTTTGGATTGCGCTTGTGCCCCGGCATGTGAAACGGAATTTTGTTCAGCTTTTTAAGATCGTTATGCAGCATATGCGCTCTCCTTTACTTCTTTTTCGCTCAATATAACAATCGGCATGCTAACCAGCGCAAATATAACAGGCAAGCCCTCAATAAGCGCGTTTTCCTGATATATAATCAAAAAGATTGAATCTGCGGCAAGAATCGTGCCTATTAAAACCGTTAAAGCGGCATAAAGCCAGTTCTTTTTGAAATTGATTAAAAATAAGGTGAATATCGCTGAGCCGCTTGAAACGGAAAATGCAAGCGAACCTGCGCAATGCAGGTAATATTGCATTTTTAAATCATAATCGAATTTAAAGCAAAGCGTAAGCAGCATGCCCATAAACGAAGCAGTGCAAAGAAAAATAAAAAACTTCTTAAATTTATTTGAGCCTTTGTTATATATGTATATTCCGTCTGCAAGCAGAGCGAAAAATGTAAGCATGCCCCAAACGGCAAAAAAAACGGGGTGGCGCAATCCGGTTTTTGAAAGTGCGCCTGAATTTTGAGTCAGGCTGCCGAAATGCATAAACCAAACCGTGTAAGCAGCGGCGGCAAACGATAATGTGCAAATAATAGCTTTTTTCATATTTTGTGCCTTTTGAAATGAATTTTCCAAAACAATTATATTATAATGCAATTGACTTTTCAAGCCGATTGTGTTAATATACCGTTGTTGCAAATTGCGGCTAATATGTTTATGCGGAAGTGGCGGAATCGGCAGACGCGCTAGATTCAGGTTCTAGTGAATGCAAATTCATGAGGGTTCAAGTCCCTTCTTCCGCACCAAAACGGGCATTGATTAAGATACAATCAGTATCAAGGTCAGTGTCCGTTTTCTTGTACCGTAAACTCCTTCCCAATTGACATATCCGCTTTTCTTAACTATAATATTCGTAAAGAAATGTAAAATCAATATCAATTTTTTTATAGGAGTGGTTTTATGCTCGGAGCAATAGTGGGAGATATTGTAGGCTCTGTTTACGAGTGGCACAACATCAAAACAAAGGATTTCCCTTTGTTTCGCAACGACTGCTTTTTTACGGACGATACCGTTATGACCTGTGCCGTAGCAGAGGCTGTTATGAACGGCGGTCAAAAAAGAGATTTCATCAACGCTATGAAAAAATACGGCAAAATGTATCCGAATGCAGGATACGGCGGAAAATTTGCAGCGTGGTTGATGTCTGACGGTAACGAGCCGTATAACAGTTTCGGAAACGGCTCTGCCATGCGTGTTTCGCCGTGTGCGTGGGTGATGAATTGCGGATTTACAGCCAGAACCGGAATGTGGCCGGCAAACGGCAGGGCTTTGGCAAAACTTTCAGCCGAGATTACTCATAATCATCCGGAGGGTGTTAAGGGCGCAATGGCAACCGCCGATGCAATTTTTATGAGCCGTTATTATTTCGGCGGATATTGCGGCGATTTTGAAATCTCGATAAGTGACGACCGTGACGAATGCAAAAAACACATCAAAGAGCATATTGAAAATGAGTATGGCTATGACCTTTCCAAAACGCTTGATGAAATTCGCCCAACCTATCAGTTTAACGAAACCTGCCAAGAAACCGTGCCGCAGGCAATAATTGCTTTTTTGGAAAGCTCAAACTTTGAGGATGCAATCAGAAACGCTGTTTCTCTCGGAGGCGACAGCGATACTCTTGCCGCAATTACCGGCAGTATCGCCGAGGCAGCATACGGTATTCCCGATTGGATTAAAGATAAGGCATTTTCCTATTTGGACGAACCGTTAAAAGCAGTGCTTCACCGTTGGAAAGAGTATATTGCACCAAACAGAAGAAGCGCATATAATTTTTAATTTGTGATTTTGGAATTGGGTAAAGCTAAATTTTGCTTTAACTCTTATTACTGTGTAAATAAATTCATTAAATTAGTGTGCGTACTTAGTTATATAAATTTTTATAAGTGTAGGTGAGCATATGAAAATTGCAGTTCTTTACCAAAAATGCGCACCGCCCGAGCTGAACGGTATTGTGAAGCCGATGAAGCCCGGCGGATACAGCGACAGCGGTGCGGATATTGCATATTGCCTTGCAAAAAACGGAATATCCGTTGCTTTGCCGACCGACAAACCCGATGTGGGCAATAATTTTGATTGGGTTTTTCCGGATACAAAAGAGGGAATTGAAGCCGCCGTTGCCGCTGGTGCGGATATTTTGTGGCTTAACACGGTGCTGTATGACGGGCATCCCGTTGATGATTTTCAGGGTCTCTATGCAATCGGGCAGCGTCCTGCGGATACTTCTGAATACGATGATAAATATTACACAAATACGGCACTTAAAAATGCAGGCTTTCCGGTTGTCGCTCAGCGAATTGCAGATGAAAATTATGCGCGAAACGATGTTTTTCCGTGTATAGTTAAGCCGATAAGGGGCAGAGGAAGCCAAGGTGTTGTTAAGTGCAACAGTGAAGCCGAGCTGCAAAAAGTCGTGCTTGAAGAAATCGCTTCAAAAAAATACGGCAAGCGATTGATTGTTGAGGAATATTTGCCCGGAAAAGAAATCACGGTTGCGCTCTTTTTGAAGGAACATGATTTAATGTTGCATAGTAAGTGCTTCTTGAGAATTTTAACGCAGAGCACATTTGCTTGACGGTATATTTGTCTAAATTTGCTTGAATAAAGGACACGTATTCAGCTATTGATTTTTGGCGAATATGGCAGTAGCTTTTTTTAATATTTCATTTTCAATTTCCAACTCTTTTATCTTTTTCTGAAGAGCTTTATATTCCTTTAATGAAATTGTTTCTTCTCCAGTATTAATTACTGATGCCAGATTTTTAATCCAAGTGGAAATTGTGCCTTTTGGAATGCCATATTCGTTGCTTAATTCAGTTACACCTTTGCCTACCTTACAGTGCAGGTCAACAATCTGCTGCTTAAACTCAGGTGTATAAGATCTTTGATTTTTTGCCATTTTGTTGAACTCCTTTTGGCTTATTATAGGTTGTTCAACTTTCCGTGTCCATAGTTATATACTAACACCAAGATTCTTTCGGACAGTTAAGCAATGGAATCTCCAACAGTATCGTTTCCGGGATTGTGTACTGGCTGATCGCAGCTATTGTTATGGGAATTTTATTCATCATAACGGGATTCCTCATAATCGGGATCGGATATCAGATGGGGAAAATCTGCCGGAAATATTGTTGGGATATTATCAGCATCATGGTGGCAATAATGAGTACAGCTATCGTAATCTATTTCGGAGAATGGATAAAATCAATCATTCCGATAAACCTCATTGTACTACTATTTTTGGTGCATGTGATCTATATCGGAATCCGATGCTATGTGAAAAACTGGCGGGAAGAACGAGGATATTACTAAGACTAAAAGAAAAACAGGGAGATTTTGTAAGAGTATCTTCCTG
>CAVFVA010000023.1:0-29240 GCA_963625835.1 Clostridium sp. AF37-5
TTCTTATATATTTTATATATTTTATATATTATGTATAATGCTTGACAAATTGCGGTTTATATCGTATATTTGTGATGCGAACAAAATTATACGATAAATCAATTTACTGAAAATGTGTTCGGTTTGCTTATTATTGCTTTAAATCATATTTTGTTCGGATTTTATTTGCTTAAATAAATGTGTTGTGCTGCTTCAATAATTGTTTTAAGGCGATTTTATGAGAAAAATAAATTTATATCGCTGATTATGATATTTGTTTTGTGTGCATTGGGGCTGGGCGGCTGCGCGGAAAGCGGCAACTCGGCTGCCGCAAATGCCGATGAATTGTGCGAACTAATCGTTTATGCCGAAATAAGCGTTAAGCCGTTGCGCTTTGGCGAAAAAGTGAAAACCTATAATTTTGAAAAGAAAATAAAGGTAATGGTAACGGAGTGATTCGGCACTGAAGTCTGCGGAAGTTAAAATCCGCGCTTTATATGTATTGAATTGCTCGTGAACTTATAAATTGGTGAAAGTTATGACTGTATTGAGAAGCGGCGCTTTTTTGCTTGGCGCAATCGTTTTGGCTATTTATGCGATTGTTATGATATTCAAAAAAGTGCCTGCGCAAAAATTTTTTATGAATCTGGCGTTTGGGGCTTATTTGGCATTTATAATCGCAATGTGCTTTTTCCCAATCAAAATTACGCCCCTATGGCGAGGATGTTGCCAATAATTTAATTCCCTTTAAAAGCATTGTGCAAAGCTTCAGCGAATCTTTTGCCGAGCATACTCCGTATGGTTTGGTGAGCGTTTTCGGAAATTTTGCAATGCTTATGCCGCTCGGTGTGTTTTTTCATTATTATATTAAGGATTACAAAATGCGCTTTTTGGGGATTGTGCTTTTTTCCGTGTGCATTGAGCTTGTGCAGTTTATAATCGGCCTGCTGATAGGGTATAACTACCGCTGTGTTGATATAGACGATGTGATTTTAAATTCGCTCGGCGGAATAATTGCTTTGTTTATCTTTGAGGTGTTATTAAAACAGGTAAAAAAGCGTAAAAAGCCAAATAAATAAAAGCAATCAAGTAAAATATAAGTAAATAAAAAGGCAACAAAAAGGTCGGCAATACGAAAGTATTGCCGACCTTTGTTACAATATCGGTTATATTCAATTAAGCGTTGATAGCTTCCTGAACGGCAACCGCGCAAGCAACCGTTGCGCCAACCATCGGGTTGTTGCCCATGCCGATAAGACCCATCATTTCAACGTGAGCCGGAACGGAGGAAGAACCTGCGAACTGAGCGTCGCTGTGCATTCTGCCCATAGTATCGGTCATGCCGTAAGAAGCGGGGCCCGCTGCCATGTTGTCCGGGTGAAGAGTACGACCTGTGCCGCCGCCGGAAGCAACTGAGAAGTATTTCTTGCCTGCTTCAAGGCGTTCTTTCTTATATGTGCCTGCAACGGGATGCTGGAAACGAGTGGGGTTGGTGGAGTTACCTGTGATGGAAACATCAACATTTTCTTTCCACATGATTGCAACGCCCTCGGTAACATCGTTTGCACCGTAGCAGTTAACCTTTGCACGAAGTCCGTCGGAATAAGCCTTGCGGAATACTTCCTTAACCTCGCCGGTATAATAATCCATTTCGGTTTCGATATAGGTGAAGCCGTTGATTCTTGCAATGATTTGAGCGGCGTCTTTGCCAAGACCGTTAAGAATAACTCTTAAAGGAGTTTTTCTAACCTTGTTTGCCTTTTCGGCAATACCGATAGCACCCTCTGCGGCTGCAAAGCTTTCGTGGCCTGCAAGGAATGCAAAGCATTCTGTGTTTTCTTCAAGAAGCATTTTGCCGAGGTTGCCGTGACCGAGACCTACTTTTCTTTGGTCTGCAACAGAACCGGGAATGCAGAATGACTGAAGACCTTCGCCGATAGCGGCAGCAGCTTCGGCAGCGGATTTAACGCCTTTTTTGATTGCGATTGCGCAGCCTACTGTGTAAGCCCACTTTGCATTTTCAAAGCAGATGGGCTGAATGCCTTCAACAATTTTGTAAGGGTCAAAACCATTAGCCTGGCAGATTTCTCTGCATTCTTCGATAGATTTAATATCGTATTGAGCAAGAACCTCAAGGATTTGCTTTTCTCTTCTCTCGTATGATTCAAATAAAGCCATTATTCTTCTCCTCCTTATTCTTTTCTCGGGTCGATAAGCTTAACAGCGTCTGCAACTCTGCCGTATTGGCCCTGAGCCTTTTCAAATGCTGTGTTAGCATCGTCGCCGGCTTTGATGAAATCCATCATCTTACCGAAGTTTACGAACTTATAGCCGATGATTTCATTATCTGCGTCAAGAGCAAGCTTTGTTACATAGCCGTCTGTCATTTCAAGATAACGGGGACCCTTTGCAAGAGTGCCGTACATTGTGCCGACCTGAGAACGAAGACCCTTACCGAGATCTTCAAGACCTGCACCGATTGCAAGACCGTCATCGGAAAATGCGCTCTGTGAGCGACCGTAAACAATTTGGAGGAAAAGCTCTCTCATGGCAGTGTTGATTGCATCGCAAACAAGGTCTGTGTTAAGAGCTTCAAGAATTGTTCTGCCGGGAAGAATTTCGGCAGCCATAGCTGCGGAATGGGTCATGCCCGAGCAGCCTACTGTTTCAACAAGAGCTTCCTGAATTACGCCGCCTTTAACATTAAGGCTGAGCTTGCAGCAGCCCTGCTGAGGAGCACACCAGCCCACACCGTGTGTGAAGCCGGAAATGTCTTTGATTTCTTTTGCTTTTACCCATTTTGCTTCCTCCGGAATCGGAGCCGCGCCGTGAGCAACACCCTGAGCAACAGGGCACATTGTTTCAACTTCGCTTGAATAAACCATATTTAATACTCTCCTTCGTACAAACTGATAATTTTAATGAATTACCATTGATATTATACCTATTGCCACGCCGTTCTGCAAGAGCAAGAACGCAAAATTTGTTATATTTTCTTATTTTTTTAATATAGCTTGAATTGTTTTGTGCATATTGGTATAATATTTTTATAAAATCAGTAAATAAAGGATTGTTTGCCATGAAAATTAAAGACGGATTTGCAAAAAGAAATATAGCAGGCTCGGAAATTGTTGTGCCTGTGGGAAATAAGGCTTTGGAATTTAACGGAATGATAACGCTGAATGAATCCGGCGGCTTTTTTTGGGATTGCCTTGTGCAGGGCTGCACTAAAGAGCAGCTTTTGAGCCGAGTGCTTGAGGAATATGAGGTAACCGAGCAAAAAGCAAGCGAGGATATTGATAAATTTCTTGATATGCTTCGTGAAAATAATTTGCTTGACGAATAATTTACTTCGATTTTGTGCATAACAAACAAAAAGCGACCGGCGGAGTGTGCCCTCCAACGGTCGCTTTTTATTTTTACAATCAATAATCCTCGGGGCGGTAATTGAGTTTGCCCTCGGGAGTGTCTCGATAATATTGGGTGAATGGCTTAAAGCGAGCTTTCTCCTCCCAGATTTCTTTCGCTTTCGGTGCCCAAGCCGCCGCATAAGCGTCGCACTTAGCACAAAGTTGCTCCGCGCTTTCCTCACAAATCAAATTGGTGGATTTCGCACCGCTTCGTGCAGCCATTTTGCGCAGAGCCTGCGGATTTTCAAGCATGGGGCAGGGGCGCAGCATGTTTTTGTTAAAGGGCTGACCCTTGTAATATTCCTTGAAAAGAGGGGAGTTTAAGCATTCGATTATCGATTTTTCGCGAATGTTTGAATCGGAATAATGAATGAATACGCAAGGCTCAACATCACCCTCGGAATTAACATGAAAATAGTTTCTGCCGCCGGCAATGCAGCCGCCGACAAATTCAGCATCGTTTTGAAAATCAACGGTGAATATCGGCTTGCCGTGTTTCGAGTCACGATTGTCACGGATTGTGCGGTAAACATGCTCTCTTTGCTCGGGAGTGAGAAGCAGGGAAGTGTCTGCGTTTGCACCGACGGGCATGTAGTGAAAATACCACATGTATTTTGCACCGGCTTCAATCATTTTATCGTAAAATTCATCGCTCGTTACCGCAGCGTAGTTTGCCGCCGTGTAGCAAACGGATGTGCCGAAAAGGCAACCGTGCTTTTTAAGCATTTTCATAGCGTTCATTGTTGTTTCGTATGCGCCGTCGCCGCGTCTTCCGTCGTTCGTTTCCTCGGTGCCCTCTATGGAAAGCGCAAGCCCGAAATTGCCGCATTCGAGCAGCTGCTCGCAAAATTCATCGTCAATAAGCGTGGCATTTGTGAATGCCAAAAACATGCAATCGGGATTCTCTTTTGCAAGGGTGATTATATCTTTTTTTCTGATAAGCGGTTCGCCGCCTGTGAACATGAAAAAGTGAGTGCCAAGTGCTTTGCTTTCGCTGACTATTTTGCGCATTTCATCCATTGTTAGGCTCGATTTGTGACCGTATTCGGCAGCCCAGCAGCCGGTGCATTTTAAATTGCATGCCGAGGTGGGGTCAAGCAGCACAACCCACGGAATGTTGCATTTTAATTCATCACGCTTTTTCCTGAGGGTGGATGTGCCGATAAGCCCCAAATCAATGCCGAATGTCAGCACCGCTCTGCGAAGAAAATCACGGTCTATGTCATCAATCCCTTTAAAAAGGTATTCGTGCCAAACATTGGTTTCGTCCGTAATTATTTCTATCGGTTTTGTGAATGTGCTTTCGGGGTACATTTTGCCGGCAAAAGCCTTGCCGAGCTTGACAAGCTTCAGCATATTTCGTTGCGGATTTTTGTAGATGTATTTAAAAAGGCTGTTGCCCACAGAGTGAAGTGCCTTGCTTTTGAATGATGACATTTATTTTCCCTCGCTCGCCATTCAATAATGTTTGCTTTGATATGCCGCTTACATGCTTTCCGGTGCGGAAATTTTAAGCATGGTAAGAATGTTTTTAATAGTGTCCCTCACTGCAACACAAAGATAAAGGCGCGCTTGCATAAGACCTTCGTCGTCTGCAATAACTCTTTGCGCGTTGTAAAATTTGTGGAAAAGTGTTGCCAACTCAATAACAAAATGTGTTATTCTTGCCGGGTCGTATGTTTTTGCGGCGGTGATAACTTCGTCCGTCAGTGAAGAAAGGTGGCGGATAAGTTCTGTTTCCTCGGGTGAATTTAAAAGGTCAAGCTCCTCGTCGGTCGGCGTGCGAAGCGTTATGCCGTTGCTCTGCGCCTTTTTAAGAATGGAGCATATTCTTGCATGAGCGTATTGCACATAGTAAACGGGATTTTGGCTTGTTTCCTGCGCTGCCAAATCAAGGTCAAAATCAAAATGCGAATTCGGTTCGCGCAGATTAAAGAAAAATCTTGCCGCGTCTATCGGAATTTCGTCCAAAAGCGTTGTAAGCGTTATCGCTTTGCCCGAACGCTTTGAAAGCTTGATTGTTTCGCCGTCACGCACAAGTCGCACCATCTGCATAATAACGCAGTCGAGCCTGTTCGCATCAATTCCGAGCGCGGAAAGCGCGGCTTTCATTCTGGGTACGTAGCCGTGGTGGTCTGCGCCCAAAACATCAACCGCTTTGTCGTAGCCGCGGGTAACAAGCTTGTTATAATGATATGCGATATCCGGCACAATATAAGTGGGTATGCCGTTTGCACGGATAAGCACAACATCCTTATCGTTTCCGAATTCGGAGGCTTTAAACCAAAGTGCGCCGTCCTGCTCGTATGTTACGCCGAGCTCTTTGAATTTTTCAATGATTTTTGAAACAGAGCCGTCTGCGTGCAGCGTGCTTTCTTTAAACCAATTGTCGTATTTGATTCTGTATTGCAATAAATCCTTTTCAAGACCGGCAATGTTTTTCGGCAGAGCAAAATCAACAAGCGCCTTGCGCCTTTCTTTGCTTTCTGCCTCAACATATTTATCGTCGTATTCTGCGGCAAAGTTTTTTGCGTGCTCGGTTATGTCTGCGCCCTTATAAGCATCCTCCGGCATTTCAATGCCGTCTTTGTAAAGCTGCAGATAGCGCACTTCAAGCGAGGTGGCAAATTTTTCTATTTGGTTGCCTGCATCGTTAACATAAAATTCGCGGCTTACATTATAGCCTGCTTTTTCAAGAACCGATGCAAGGCAGTCACCGATTGCGCCGCCGCGTGCGTTGCCTATGTGCATGGGTCCGGTGGGGTTGGCTGAAACAAATTCCACCAAAACTTTTTTGCCTTTGCCGAAATCGGATGAGCCGTAAGCTTCGCCTTTGTTTATAACATCTTTAACAATTTCGGAATAATATCTTTGCGAAAGGTAAAAATTCAAAAATCCCGGACCGGCAATTTCAACCTTTTCAAACAGTGTGCCGTCCAAATCAATGTTATCCGCAATGCTTTGGGCAATTATTCTCGGTGCTTTTTTAAAAGCCTTTGCACCGACAAGCGCAATGTTTGATGAAAAATCACCGTTTGCACTGTTTGCCGGCTTTTCAATGTTGAATGCAGGTAGCGGCTCTGCAGGCAGTTCGCCGTTTGCAACTGCTCTGCCGAGTGCGTCCAATATTTTTTCCCTTAATTCCATTTGAGTTTCTTTAACAAGTTGTGACATTTTTGATATGCTCCCGTATATTAAACTTTGCAGCTTTGCTTTATGCCGCATTTGTGCTTTATATTTGCAATTATTGTTCGATTTTTATTTCCTTGGCTTTTTTTGGGCTTCGTGTTTTTGTAAGTTTCATTCTTACCTTGTTTTGTGATGAAACCGAGCCGTTAAAATCAATATCGTATTCAAATTTAAATAACCCGACTTCGGCGTTTGCTTCAATATCCCTGCCGTATATGCCCATAAGTATATTGCCGAAATCCGTGCCGTAGCTGCAAAGGTTGCGCTTTGATTTTTCGATTGTCAGGCAGGCGTGATTTATGCCCGATCTTGTCATCTCAACAAAGCTTTCGTCCTTTTGCACGCGCACTGTAACGCACACTGTTTCGCTCGGGTTTTCAAGCTCTTCGTTATATTTGATTATGTAGGCGGCTCCGTCGTCGCGCAAGGTTCCGTATGTTGTTAAATCGGTAACATCAGTGTCGTGCCCGTATTGCTGGGTAGCTTTAATCTCCACTAAAACCTTATCCGTAATGATCACCGCCTTAGATTTGGCATTCGCCGAGTTTTCGCTATATTGTATCATATAAAAATAATAAATTCAACAGTAAGCATATTATTTATAACAGTTATTTAACAAATTAGATAGTGACAAATGCTTTGCGAAATGTTATAATACTTTATCGAACAGATAAATATGTAAAAACAGGAGTTTTCAAATATGGAACTTATCGAAGCTTACAGACTTGTGGATAAATATCTTGAACCCCGTATTCAGCCGCTCGGCTTTTCAAGGGTTAAATCGGATGATGAAGCCGCCGTTTATTATAAGGGCGAAAAAGGTCTTTTTAGATTTAAATACGAAAAAGAAAGCAATATCGTCGTTTTGGAATGCTCTTATGAAGATAAGGGTGATTCAACGGAATATGAAACAATTTCAAAATCCCTTTTCACTCTTGCCGATGCGGATGAAAGAGATTGCCGTTCTGCGGCAAACGAATTTGCATATGAGCTTGAACCGCTTTTCAAAACAAACAAGAAAAAGGATTTGGATAAAATTAAAATGCCAAAGGCCGTTTCCCGTTCAAAGGCGAAAAACGGTGTGATCAGCTATGATGTTGATTCGCTTGCAAACCGCTTCGGCACGCTTTATCCCGAATATAAGGATGCGATTAAGCAAAACATTTCTGATTACGGCGAATTTTTGCCGGAAACCTTTTTTATGGAGGTGGGCACGCCGAAGGTGCTTGATGTTATCAAAAACGGCAGCGAGCAGGAAAGAAAAAAGCTTTTCAAAATGCTCGGCGATGTTTATGAGGACGGCACAAACGAAGTGCAGGATGTTATCGGCGTAACGATTTTGGGCGAAATGAAAAACGACCCCGAAATGCTGGCTGTTGCCGATAAGTATATGACGGAATATATGGCAGGTCCCGTGCACGAAATAAATAAAATCACGGCAAAAAGCAACAGGCTCACCAAAAAGCTTGCAAATCCGCCTGCATATAAGCCGAAAAAGAAAAATGCCGGTGTGCTTCAAAATGCGCTCAATCAGCAGT
This sequence comes from Clostridium sp. AF37-5, assembly GCA_963625835.1. Taxonomy (GTDB): domain Bacteria; phylum Bacillota; class Clostridia; order Oscillospirales; family Acutalibacteraceae; genus Eubacterium_R. The sequence continues at coordinate 8,117 of CAVFVA010000023.1, forward strand.
AATAAGCAGCGCATATCAGGCATATTCATTAAAGATGATTTAATCACCCGACGAAGTTTAAAACTTGTTGGGTGATTTTATTTTGGAATAATATGACAAAGTTGAAAAACATAGTTAAAAAATTAACGAAAATCACTTCTTTTTGATAAAGTTTCACCCAAAGCATTGACAAAAAGTTAAACATCTCTATAATATTATCTGTATCACAATTAAAGATGCGAAGGAGAGGTAATTAAAATGTCCAGAGTTTATAATTTCAGCGCAGGTCCTTCAACCCTGCCGGAATCCGTGCTTGAAAAAGCAGGTGCGGAAATACTTGATTATCACGGTTGCGGTCAGTCCGTTATGGAAATGAGCCATCGCTCTAAGGTTTTTGACGAAATTATCAAAAATGCCGAAAAGCTTATGCGTGAGCTTTATAAGGTGCCGGATAACTATAAGGTGCTCTTTTTGCAGGGCGGTGCTTCCGCTCAGTTTTCCGCAATTCCGCTCAATTTTATGAACGGCAGCGGCAAGGCAGATTATATCATCACCGGTCAGTGGGCGAAAAAGGCTTTTCAGGAGGCTCAGAAATACGGCGATGTTAAAGCCGTTGCTTCATCAGCCGATAAAACTTTTACATATATTCCCGAAACAAAGGCAGAGGATTTTCGTGAGGATGCGGATTATGTTTATATCTGCATGAATAACACGATTTACGGCACAAAGTATCGCGACTTGCCGCCGGTGGGAAATAAGGTGCTGATTGCCGATGTTTCCTCGTGTGCACTTTCAGAGCCGATTGATATTTCAAAATTCGGCATGGTTTATTTCGGCGCGCAGAAAAATGTTGCTCCGGCAGGGCTTGTGGTGGCAATTATTCGTGAGGATTTGCTCGGCAACGCAAGAGATATCTGCCCGGTTATGATGGATTACAAGGTGCAGGCGGATGCGGATTCGCTTTATAATACCCCTCCGTGCTGGACTATTTATATCTGCGGTCTTGTGCTTGAATGGATTAAGGAAACCTACGGCGACCTTGAGGGTATGAAAGCTCACAACGAGAAAAAAGCAAAAATCCTTTATGATTTTCTTGATTCAAGTGAAATGTTTAAAGGCACCGTTGTGCCTGAATACCGCTCGCTTATGAATGTTCCGTTCGTTACCGGCAGCGATGAGCTTAACGCCGAATTTATCAAGGCAGCCGAGGCTGCCGGCTTTGTTAATCTTAAAGGTCACAGAACAGTAGGCGGCATGCGTGCTTCTATTTATAATGCAATGCCGATTGAGGGCGTTGAAAAGCTTGTTAAATTCATGCAGGAATTTGAGGAGGCTCATAAATAATGTTTAATATTAAAACTCTTAATAAAATTTCGCCCGTGGGTCTTGCGGAATTTGATAAATCCAAATATGCTTACGGCGACGATATTGTAAATCCCGATGCCGTTATGGTGCGCTCTGCTGCCATGCATGATATTGAATTGCCGAAGTCGCTGCTTGCAATTGCAAGAGCGGGCGCCGGTGTTAATAATATTCCGGTAGACCGCTGCACACAGGACGGTATTGTTGTTTTCAACACTCCCGGTGCAAATGCAAATGCGGTTAAGGAGCTTGTTATATGCTCGCTGCTGCTTTCAAGCAGAAAAATCACCAAGGCTATCGAGTGGTGTAAAACGATTAAAAACGATGAAAATGTAAGCAAAAGTGTTGAAAAAGGCAAGTCTGCATTTTCAGGCCCCGAAATTAAGGGCAAAACTCTTGCCGTAATCGGTCTCGGTGCAATTGGCAGATTGGTTGCAAATGCAGCTGTTGATCTCGGTATGAAGGTTATCGGCTATGATCCGTTCCTTACTCCGGCAGCTGCGGAAATGCTGAAAAAAGATGTGCAAATAATAAATTCGCTTGATGAAATTTTCCCAAAGGCGAATTATGTTACCGTGCATGTGCCGCTCACTCCCGAAACCAAAGAAATGATTTGCGCCGAAAACATTGCAAAGATGAAAGATACTGTAAGAATCATAAACCTTGCAAGGGGCGATCTTGCCAATTCGGCAGATGTTGTTTCCGCTCTTGAGGACGGCAGAATGGCAGCTTATGTAACCGATTTCCCGTCTGCCGAGCTTATCGGGGTAGACGGCGTTATCGCCATGCCGCATCTCGGTGCATCCACTCCGGAAAGCGAGGAAAACTGCGCCACAATGGGTGCTGCGGAGCTGATAGATTTTCTTGAAAACGGCAATATCACAAATTCTGTTAATATGCCTGCTGTTTCAAGCCCGAAATGCGGTGCGGCAAGAATAACCGTTATTCATAAAAACCAGCCGAATATGATTGCAACAATAACGGATACGATCAGCAAGGATGGCATCAATATTTCAAATTTCGTAAACAAAAACCGCGGCGAAATCGCTTACAGCATTTTGGATGTTGATTCAGATGTGCCTGGCGTTGTTCTCGGCGATATAGAAAAAATTGACGGCGTTGTAAGAGTGCGCGTTATTAAATAATATTAAAACTGTATCATTAGGATATGGCTTCATATGTGTTTCAGGCGGAAGTGCTTTGCATTTCCGCTTTGTTTTTTTTCGATTTTGTGTTGACAAAGATACGCCTGCCTGTTATAATACCACTAACCCGCTTTAAAGCAATGTGACTTTAAAGCGATAAAGTGAATTTGCATGAACAGGAGAGGATAATATGGCACCCAGAAAGGGTAATATGATGACCGTGCGCACCGACGTTAAAGTGCTTGACGCCACTATCAGAGACGGCGGTCTTTGCAACAATTTTGAATTTACGGATGAATTTGTTACCGAGCTTTATAAAACGAACGTTAAAAGCGGCGTTGATTATATGGAATTCGGTTATCGTGCCTCTAAAAATCTGTTTGATGTTAATAAATTCGGCAAATGGAAATTTTGCGACGAGGCAGATATCCGCAGCATAGTCGGTGAAAATGTTTCCGATATGAAAATTGCCGTTATGGCAGATGTCGGCAGGTGTGATTTTAAAGAGGATTTTGTTCCCAAAAGCGAATCTGTTATTGATATGGTGCGTGTGGCTTGCTATATTCATCAAATACCTGCTGCGGTTGAAATGATTGAATATTTCCACAAACTCGGCTATGAAACCACCTGCAATATAATGGCAATCAGCCAGGCTTCAAGCGAGCAGATTGAGGAAGCTCTTGAAATGCTCGGTCAATCAAGTGCGGATGTTATTTATCTTGTGGATTCTTACGGTTCGCTTTATCCTGAAACGGCAGGCGAGCTTGCAAAAAAATATCTTGAAATCGGCGAAAAATACGGTAAGGCAACCGGTTTTCATGCTCACAACAATCAAAATCTTGCCTTTGCAAACACAATAGAAACCCTTTCTTACGGCGTTTCTTATCTTGACGCTACGGCGGCAGGCATGGGCAGGGGAGCAGGCAACTGCGCAATGGAGCTTTTGCTCGGCTTTCTGAAAAATCCCAAATATAATCTTTACAGTCTTCTGACTTTCCTTGAAAATTATATGATTCCGCTTAAAGAAAGCGGTGTAAAGTGGGGCTACGAGGTTCAATATATGCTAACGGGTCAGTTAAATCGCCATCCGCGCGAGGCAATGGCATTTACTGCCGAAAACAGAAAGGATTATTGCGAATTTTACAAATCCCTGCTTGATAATTTCTAAATTGCTTTGCGGCGCATGCGATTATTGTGCAAATGTTTGCAATTACTCTCTGTCTTATAAAAGGCTCTGGCGACTGATTTCGGCAGAGCCTTTTTTGCGCAGTAATAATCGTAGAGGCGCGTTATACTTGCTATGATTTTTGCAATGCCTGTGTTTTTATTGTATGCACGGTGGTTGTGCGGTTTGGCGCAATTTGTTGACTGCGGCAAAATTTTGTAATATAATATTTGAGTTGAATTTTAAAATAAGTGGGGTTTAAAAATGTTTTATAATATTCTGGGCAGTGCAGCAGGCACTCCAAAATATATCGCATGCGCTTTTTTGGCAGCGTTTGCAATTTGCTTTGTTTTGCTTAAAATCAAATTGCCGTTTTTACCAAAGGATAAAGGCAGGGCATTTGCCGTAAACGGTGAAAAATCAAAGGGAAAAATCAGGGGCGTCGGATTAGTTATGATTGCCGTGTTTGTGCTGTGCTCCGTGTTTTTAATGCCCGTCACGCCGGAACTTATATGCTATGATGTTTTGATTTTTATTGAAATGATGAGCGGCTATCTTGACGATGCTTCGGATAAGCCATGGTCGGATTACAAAAAAGGTCTTATTGATTTGATTGTGTGCATTTTGATTTCCGTTGTGTTTGTTCTCAACAATTCCACATCGTTTGTTATGTTCAATCACGCATTCACGGTGCATCCCGTGCTTTTTGCCGTGCTTTCCACAATATTGCTTTGGATAGGAATAAATGTAACGAATTGCTCCGACGGGGTGGACGGGCTTTGCGCTTCACTCGGCGGCATAACCCTGCTCAGTGTTATATTTGTGTTTTCAAAACAAATCGAAACTTCATATTCGGTGTTCGGCTTTATTATGCTCGGCGTGCTTGTGGCATATCTTTGCTTTAATACAAGCCCAAGCTCGCAGCTTATGGGCGATGCCGGTTCAAGACCGCTTGGGTTGATTATCGTTATTATGATTTTAAAATCCGGTCATCCGCTTGCATATATCCTGCTTTCCGCCGTTTTGCTTGTGGACGGAATTGCCGGTCTTATTAAAATTTTCTTGAAACGCTTTTTCAAAATCGAAGTGCTTAAAAATATCCGCACTCCTATTCATGATGAAATGCGAAAAAATCACGGTTGGTCGGATACTCAGGTGGTTGTCGGTTTTTCAATTGTTCAGGTGCTGTGCTCCGTTGCCGAATTTCTTATATGCAAATAAAATAATCAAGTGCTATAAAAGCTCCCGAAGCAAAACGCAGCTTCGGGGGCTTTTTTTCGCGCTTTTCGGCAACATTTTAAATCAAATTTATTCCCTGCCGCCGGAATGTTTTTCCTTTAGGATTGCAATATTTTCCTCTACCTGCTTTTTGTGAAGCGGATACCAAAGCCAAAGTATAAGCGCAAGTATAATAAAACCTGCAGCCGGTACAAGCGTTGAAATATCAAAAATTCCTTCCTTAACCTTTGGGGTAAATGCAGTGGATTTATCGTAACCTATAAGTGAAAGCAGCGCACCGGTAAGTCCGGCAGACGCTGCCTGACCGAGCTTTCGTGCAAAAGAGTAAAGTGCGTAAACGGAGCCGTCCTCACGGATGCCGTTTTTAATTTCGGAATAATCGATAACATCCGTTATAAGTGCCCAGGTAACCATTGAAAAAACGCCGAGCCCAAGCCATGAAATAAATTGGAACGCTATATAAACCCAAACATTTTGCGGTCTGGCAAAATATAAAATCACGCAAATTATGCCTGCCAGCATATTTGCCGCAACGCTCATTTCCGCCTTGCCGATTTTTTTTGAAAGCGGCTTTGCAATAAATGCCGCCGCAAGCATTCCGCTGCCCATCACAACCGTTGAAAGGCTTTGCGCTTTTGCGTTGCCGTAATAGTTCGGAAACACATAATTCGCCATTTGCTGAATTGTAAGTTGCGAAATCAGCATAAAAACGGAAGCTGTAATTATTGAAATTAGAGCTTTGTTTTTTATTGCGTTCTTTAGCATGCCTGCAACGCTGTTTCGGTGCATTGCAGCCGAAGAAGTGTCAACTCCTATTCTTTCGGTTGTAAGTGAGCAGCAAAGCAAATAGCAGATGAACGCCAAAACCGAGCAAATGCCTGCAATTAATGTGAATTTTTTGCCGTTTAAAACATCGTTTCCGTTTACTTTGTCGTAAATCACAAGAGGCACACCTGCCGTAATTAATGCACCTGCAAGCATTCCGCCAATTGTTCTGAAGGTGGAAAGCGATTGCCTGTCTCCGGGGTCGTCCGAAATGGCTGAAGCCATCGAACCGTATGGAATGTTTACCGAGGTGTAAAAAACAGACCCCCATAAAATATAAGTTGTTGCCAAATAAGCGATTTTAGCCCATTGCGGCAAAGCTGTAAGTCCGCTTTGATACATTAAAAACGAAGAAACGGTAACGGGAGCGCACATTCTGCGAATCCACGGTTTAAATTTGCCGTTGGGCGTGATTTTGCTTCTGTCGCAAATTCGCCCCATGGCAATGTCGGTGAAAGCATCCGCAAAGCGCGCAGCCATCATTATGATGCCTACGGTGAAGCCCTTCACTCCCATAACGTCGGTGTAGAATTTCATCAAAAAGCTTGAGGAAAGCAAAAATGTGAAATCGTTGCCGAAATCGCCGAGCATATAGCCCAACTTATCCATGATGCCGAAGGGTCTTGCTTTCGATTCGCTCATGTTATTATCCCTTTCAAAATAAATGTTTTTTGTTGTGCGGCAATATCGCGTTTGCCCGAACTTAATATTTATTTTGCTGAAAAAGGTGCTGAATATTCTGTAAAACGGCTTAAAAAATCCGCACTGCCTTGCTTTTTAGGCTGTGCGGATTTTTGCCGGTGCTAAAATATGTATGCTTTTATTTGTATTGCGAAATTTTTGAAAGACGCTGTTTAATTGCTCTGTATTTTTTAGGCACGTCGTCGCATTTGCCGGCAATTCCTTTTGTGGTGCCTTTTTCCTTTGCCGTTTCATAAAACCATATTTTGTAATTGATTGTGTCAAGCGTTTCCTGCAGCTCTTTTATCTGCTGCTCGGTTTCCTGTCTGCGTCGCAAAAACATTTGCAGGCGGTCGTCTATTGTTTCGTCTCCAAGCATTGCCATGTTTATGTATTCCCTGATTTCCGTAAGTTGCATACCTGTCTTTTTCAAGCATTCGATAATGCCGAGCCATTCTATATCTTCGTCCTGAAATATGCGGATTCCGCTTTCGGTTCTTTTAACAAACGGCAACAGACCGATTTTATCGTAATATCTTAAAGTTGATGTGGGTAAATTCATTATTTCTGCAGTTTTGCCGACCGTGTAATTCATTGCGCCTATGTTCCTTTCAATCAGATAAATTAAATTTTAAAAAAACTCTTGACATAAAGTTGGCTTTAACTTGTATAATCGTCGTGTAATAAAAAGTATAAATGCTTTAATTAAATTTGTCAACAAAGGAGAAATGAATATGTATCTTGAAAATATAAATTCACCTCAGGATGTTAAAAAACTTGATTCCGCTCAGCTTGAAGCACTTGCCGATGAAATGCGCAAGGCTCTTTTGAAAAGGCTTTCCGAGCACGGCGGACATTTCGGTCCTAATATGGGCTTTGTGGAGGCAACAATTGCACTTCATTATGTGTTTGATTCGCCTAAAGATAAAATTGTGTTTGATGTTTCGCACCAGTGCTATCCGCATAAAATGCTGACAGGCAGGAAAGAGGCTTATTTGAACCCGGCAAAATACGATGATGTAACTGGATACACAAATCCGCTTGAAAGCGAGCACGATATGTTTAATATCGGTCACACCTCCACATCTGTAAGTCTTGCCTGCGGTCTTGCCAAGGGCAGGGATCTTTGCGGCGGAAGCGAAAATGTTATTGCTGTTATAGGCGACGGCTCTCTCAGCGGCGGCGAGGCTCTTGAAGGGCTTGATTTTGCCGGCGAGCAAAACAGCAATTTGATTATTCTTGTAAACGACAATGATATGTCAATCGCGGAAAATCACGGCGGTATTTATAAAAATTTGCGTATGCTTCGCGAAAGCGGCGGCAAATGCGAGTGCAATCTTTTCCGCTCCGTGGGGCTTGATTACAGATTTGAGGCAAACGGAAACGATGTTCAAAGCCTTGTTAAGCTTTTTGAATCCGTTAAGGATATTGATCATCCCGTTGTTTTGCATATCGTAACGGAAAAGGGCAGGGGATATGCTCCTGCCGTTAAAAATAAGGAAAATTGGCATTACTGTACTCCGTTTAACGTTGAAACAGGCGAACCGACGGTTGATTTCGGCGGCGAGAATTACAGCGATATCACTGCGGAATTTTTGCTCGGCAAAATGGCAATGGATAAAAAGGTGGTTGCAATCACATCGGCTGTGCCCACGGCTATGGGATTTCATAAGGTTCGCCGCGAAAAGGCAGGCAAGCAATTTGTTGATGTCGGAATTGCGGAGGAGCATGCTGTTGCTCTTGCCTCGGGCATTGCGAAAAACGGCGGCAAGCCCGTTTACGGCACTTACAGCACCTTTATTCAGCGCACTTATGACCAAATTGCTCAGGATTTGTGCCTTAACAGTGAGCCGGCAACGATTGTGCTTTACGGTGCTTCGATTTTCAGCATGAATGATGCAGGGCATATCGGCTATTATGATATCCCTATGCTTTCAAATATTTTGAATCTTGTTTACCTTGCGCCCACATGCAAGGAAGAATATCTTGCAATGCTTGATTGGAGTATTGAGCAAAATAAATATCCCGTTGCAATTCGCGTTCCGGAAAACGGCGTTATTACAACGGGCAGGGAATTTGATAATGATTACGGTGATTTGAATAAATATCAAGTCACGCAGAACGGCAGCAATATTGCAATTATTGCGCTGGGTTCGTTTTACCGGCTTGGTGAGGATGCGGCAAAGGAAATTGAAAGTAAAACGGGAATAAAGCCGACTTTGATTAACCCGCGCTTTATAACCGGCACGGATGACACGCTTCTTTCCGATTTAAAGAAGAAGCACAGCGTTGTTGTTACTCTTGAGGACGGTGTGCTTGACGGCGGTTTCGGCGAAAAAATCGCAAGATTTTACGGCAAGAATAATGTGAAGGTGCTTAATTACGGTTTGAAAAAAGAATTTCAGGATCGTTATGATTACAATGCTTTGCTTACCGAAAACAGGCTCACAAAGGAACAGATTGCCGCGGATGTTTGTGAACTGCTTGATTAAATAAAATCAAACAAAGTTAATACGGTTGCATAAAAAGACTGCCGACACCCGAAAAGGTGCCGGCAGTCTTTGCATATGAATTAAGAAAAAGCCTTACGCATTTTTCTTTTTGGAAAACAGCCTTATAAAAAGCTTTATAATTTCGGAAAGCACTATCACCGTTGCGGATAATCCGAAAAGCTTAAGCCACATTTCAATGCCGAGCGGAACCGTGCCGAAAAATGCTCCGGCAAATTGAATTATCAAAACCTGAAGTACAAAAGTGCATCCCACTATAAGCAGCATAAGCTTGTTTTTAAACAGGTGCTTGAATATGCTTTCGCTGTGCAGCTCGCGGCAGTTGAAAGCGTTGAAAAGCTGAAATAAAACAAAAAGTGTGAATAAAACCGTTCTCATTTCTCCCTCTCCTGCGCCGAGAAAGTTGAACTTGTATTGGCAAAGGAAAACGATTGAAACATAAACGCCGGTAAGACCAATGCGCGTAAACATATTTTTGGTAATGATGTTTTCGCCGCGCGCGGTAGGCTTGCGATTCATCAAATCGCTGTAATTGGGTTCAAGACCGAGCGTTAGTGCCGGAGGACCGTCCATAATAATGTTTATCCACAGCAGCTGAAGTGCGGTAAACGGTGCGGAAAGCCCAAGCAAAACGGAAACGAAAACGCAAATAACGGAAGCTAAATTAACTGTGAGTTGGAAACTGATAAATCTTTTGAAATTTTCATAAATGTTTCTGCCCCATTCAACGGCTTTAACTATTGTGGCAAAAGAATCGTCAAGCAGCACAATGTCGCTCGCTTCTTTTGAAACCTCCGTGCCGGAAATTCCCATTGCAATTCCCACATCGGCATTCTTAAGTGCCGGGGCGTCGTTAATTCCGTCGCCCGTAACCGCCACAACATTGCCCTGCGACTTAAGCAGCTTAACTATTCTCATCTTAACGCTTGGTGTGCTTCTTGCAATAACGCTTATTTGCGGCAAAATATTGCAAAGCTCGTCATCGCTCATTTCCTCAATTTCTTTTGCCTCAAGTGCAATCTTGCCTTCGCCAAGCAAATTGAGCTCGTTTGCAATGGCAGAGGCGGTGATTATATTGTCGCCCGTAAGGATCTTAACGCCAACTCCTGCGCTGCGGCAGGAGTAAACGGCTTCATAAACATCTTCGCGAAGAGGGTCGGAAATGGCAACAAAGCCGTCAAAAACCATATTGCTTTCCATTCGTGCGTGCTCTTTTTCTTCTTCGTAATCGCGTATGCAGTCAAGCTCTTTGTGCGCAAAGGCGATAACTCGCATGGCGTTTTCCTCAGCTTTTGTGATTGCTGCCTCGGCATTTTCTCTTTCCGTTTCGCTTATGCCGCACATGGCAAGCACGCATTCGGGGCTGCCCTTAACGTAGGATATAATTCGCCCGTCCACCTTTGAAACGGTGGTCATATGCTTAAGATCGGAGGAAAACGGAAATGCAAAAAGCACTTCGTGGTCGTTTCGCTCGTCCTTATATGAATTGCCGCAATCCTCGTGTGCTTTGGAGGCTTCGTAGAAATTCAGCATTGCACACTCTGTGGGGTTGCCGATGAATTCGCCGCCGTCGCCCAAATCGGCGGTAGTGTTAAGGCAGATATTGTGCGTTAAATATTCGTTTTTAAGCTCGCTCGCGTCGGTATGCATTTCGGTGTCGTAAAAGCCGCGCACCGTCATTTTGTTTTCGGTTAAGGTGCCTGTTTTATCTGAGCAGATAACGCTGATGCAGCCGATTGTTTCGGAGGCAATCATCTTTTTAACAAGTGCATTTTGCTTTGAAAGCTTAATAATGTTTATGGAAAGGGAAACTGCCACAATGGTGGGCAGCCCTTCGGGCACGGCGGCAACTATAAGAACTATGCTTGTTATGAAAGCTTCGGTGATTGAATCAAGCGAAATTGCGCCGTGAATTGCAAATGAAATGATTTGCGAAATAAAAACTATTGCCGCAGCAATAACGCCGATAACGGTGATTGTTTTGCCTAGCCTTGCAAGCTTTTCCTGAAGCGGTGTGCTCGCTTTATCCGCACCGGTAAGTTCGCCTGCAATTTTTCCGAATTCCGTGGAATCGCCAACTGCGGTAACAATCGCTTTTGCGTGCCCCTCGGTTATAAATGTGCCGCTGTAAATCATATTTGCTCTTTCGGCAAGCGGTGTTTTCTTATCTGTAATTTCAAAATCGGCGTCTTTTTTTACCGGGAAGCTTTCGCCCGTCAGCGCGGACTCATCTATCGAAAGTGCGGTGCTTTCAATCAATCGGCAGTCTGCCGGGATTTTGTCACCGGCCGAAAGCAATAAAATATCGCCGACGGATATTTCGTCTCTTTCAAGGGTAACGGTTTTGCCGCCGCGGATTGCACGCACGGTTATATTGCCGTTGATTTTTGAAAGTACTTCAAATGCCTTTGCACTTTTGCCCTCCATAACAACGCTGATAACAACGGAAAGCGCAATTGCCACAAAAACGCCCACGCATTCGAGAAAATCCGCATCGCCGCCCGTTATGCTGCGAATGATGTTAACCGCAAGCGCAATCAGCCCTGCGGCAATCAGCATCAAAAGCATCGGCTCCGTTGTTGCATCCCAAAGCCTTTTAAGCAGCGAATCCTGCTTTTTGCGCGTAAGCGAATTTTCACCGTATTTTGCTCTGTTTTCTGCGGCTTGTTCGTTCGTTAATCCTTTTGCGGGGTCTGAATCGAATTCGCTCAGTAAATCTTCCCTGTTTCTTAAAAACTCCCTCATTTTTTCCTCCTGCTCGGCAAAGCCGGTGATTTTTACAAATAAAAAAGCTCACACACGGTGTAATGCCGTGCATAAGCCAAAAAATAAAGACTTATGCACAGGTGCCGGGGCTTAGCCCTGACGGCGGTGTGCATGAGTCTCGTTAATTAAGGCAAGCCAGACCATAACGGTCAGTCTGTTGACTTGCCGCACATTTTTAATTTAATGCGCAAACTACTCCCTCAGCGAGCATTTAATTTGTGCGATAATATTACCATTAAACCTTGCGGTTAGTCAAGAATAACTTTTATTTTTTCGCTTTTATGTATTTTTCGGCATAATCCTCAAATGCGCAAAGCAAAAAGTTTCTTGCTCTTTTTGCCGCTGCTGAGTTCGGAGCGGCCATATCAAAGGCGTGAAAACAGCCGTTTTCAATTTGAAGCCTTGTTTCGGTTCCGGCGGACTTAAGCGATTTGAAATATTTAACCGTTTCCTCATAAAAAGGCTCAATCGTGCCGATAACGGAAACTGCGGGCGGCAGATTTGAAAAATCATTAAGCCTTGCCGGTGCGGCGTATGCCGGCACATTGTCGCTGCCGTAAAGCGAACCGAGATATCTTTCCCATGCCGCGGTGTTTGCCGCCGTATTCCAAAGCGGTGCGTCGTTGCAGCAGGAGGATTTGGTTACTCTGTCGTCAAGCATTGGGTAAAGCGGCATTTGAAAGGCGATTGAACAGTTGCCTTTGTCGCGTGCATAAATGCAAAGTGCAGCTGCAAGTCCTCCGCCTGCGCTCTCTCCGCCAATTGCGAATTTTTCATATCCTATTCCCAGCTTTTCCCTGTTGCAGCTCATCCATTGCAGGGTGCGGTAAGCATCTTCAATTGCGGCAGGGTAGGGGGCGTCTGTTGAAAGTGTGTAATCGGGGCAGACTATAACGCAATTGAATTTTTGAAGCATTGCTTTTGGCATGGTCATCACTGCCATTTCGGGTGCACCCATAACATATCCGCCGCCGTGCAGCCAAAGCACGCCGATTGCATTTTTGTCGGCACTTTTGCTTTTAAAAATGCAGGTTTTGAAATACGTGCCGTTTTTGCGGCGTATTTCCGTTTTGGTGCAGTTCATGCTCCTTAGAGGCAATGCACCGAGCGCAATTTTTGAAAGCTTGCCCATTATTCCCTGCATTCCGTATGAACCGAGCGGATTTATTGCTCTTATTATTTCACCGCGCATGCGTAAATCGGAATCTATCATATTATTTGTTATTTTCATAATTATTCACCACGCATAAAAGTTTGACTTTCATTGTTTGCCTTTGACCCTTATTATAAATGAAAAGTAAAGGTCAAAAAAGATTTTTTTAAAAAATTTTTTGTCCTTTTTGAGCAAAAACGCCGAAAAACCGCATGGCTGAGCGAAAAAACTGGCTGAAAAAGTTTGGAAAAAAATTCGAAAAAGGTATTGACTTTCTCTGACCTTCGTGTTATCATGTAATCAAGGTCAAGGAAAGTCAAAGTCAAAAGCAATGAAATAACTTCGACAAAACATAAGACCGAAACAAAAATATGATTGCAAAGGAGTGAGTGATAAGTGAATATGACGGATATTATAGCCGGAATGATTCTTGATATGTTTGATGAGGAAAATTCAACTGTCAGAATCAAGCGCAATGATCTTGCTTCGCAAATCGGCTGTGTTCCCAGCCAAATAAATTATGTTATCACATCGCGCTTCACCCCTGAACAGGGCTACAGAATCGAAAGCCGCAGAGGCGGCGGAGGGTGTATTTATATCACGCGCGCCGATTCAAAAAACGCCGCCGTTATGGCGTTTATAAACAGCATCGGCAACGAGATAGACGAACGCTCTGCCAAAGCAAATATCTATAATTTAAGCTATCAGCAGCTGATAGATTCAAAAAGCGCAAAAATGCTTGACGCCGCAATGGCGGAAAGCAATTTTAAAGGCGTTTCGCAGGAATTGAAAAACGCCGTTCGCGCAAGGCAGCTCAAGCAAATGCTGCTTGCGTATGTAAGTTGATTTGAAAGGATGATATTTATTATGAAATGCCAACATTGTAATAAAAACGAAGCCACGGCTTATTTTAAGCAAAATATAAACGGCAATATAACGGAAATGCATCTTTGCGAGGATTGCGCAAAGGAACTTGGAGTGATGAGCGATTTCAGTGCCGAAAGCTTTTTTGCAGACACGTTTCTCGGCAATCTGCTCGGCGCAGGTGTACCTGCAATGAATGTGCTTTCCGGAATTGACAGGTGCGACAGTTGCGGCTCAACTTTTAATGATATTGTAAACAGCGGCTTGGCAGGATGCGCAGATTGCTACGGCAAATTTTCCGATAAACTGCAGCCCTCAATTTTTAAACTCCACGGCAATGCAAAGCATGTGGGTAAAAATATCACCTACACAGAGGTTGATGACAAACCCGAAAAGAAGCAGGAAACTGCCGAGGAACCCAAATCGGAGCTTGAAAAGCTTAAAGAGGATATGAAGCTTGCAATTAAAGAGCAAAGATTTGAGGATGCGGCTGTTATAAGAGATAAAATCAAGGAACTCGGTGAAAAGGAGTAAGTCATGAAAAATTGGTATGGCACCGGCGGCGCGGATAATGATGTGGTTCTTTTTTCAAAAATAAGGCTCGCAAGAAATTTAAGCGACACGCCTTTTAAATCAAAGCTTAGCAGCGAAATAAAGCGAAACACGGTTAAAAAGCTTTATGCCTGCATTAAAAATTCGGAATTGGCAGGTGATTTCACGCTTGTTGATTTGGCAGGAGCCACTCCGGCACAGGCGGCGGCATATGCCGAAAGGCAGCTTATAAGCCCCGAATTTGCAAAGGAAAAGGGCGCATTCCTTGTTTCACCGGATGAAAGCGTTTCAATAATGCTTTGTGAGGAGGATCATATCAGAATAAATGCGTTTGCGCCCGGTCTTGATCCCGAAAGCGCATATGCAAAGGCAAATAAGGTTGATGATGTTTTCATTGCCCGTTTGCCGATTGCGTTTGATGAAAAGCTCGGCTTTCTAACCGCAAGCCCGGTTAATTTGGGCACGGGGCTTAAAATCTCCGTCGGTTTGCACCTGCCTGCCGTTGAGCATGCGGGCGGCATAAGCAAATTGGCTTCGCTTGTGGGCAAACTCGGCTTTACTCTTCGCCCGCTTTACGGCGAAACGGGAGCATTCTATTTGCTTACCAATCATGTTACTCTCGGCATAACGGAAAAAGAGGCAGTTGAAAACATTGCCTCGGTTGCAATGCAAATCGTTATGCGCGAAAGGAATCTGCGTGCCACAATGAAAGGCAGCGAGGTTTGGGAGGATAAATTATACAGAAGCATGGGCACACTCAAAATGGCAAGGCGTTTAAACTATGGCGAATTTATAGCCCTTGCTTCGGATATAAGGCTCGGTGCCGCGCTCGGATTTTTTGATATTGATCCGGCACTTGTTACCGCGCTTATTCACACATCGGCAGACGGCAATGTGCTTGCAGCCGATAATTGCACCGACCCGGATTCCGTTTCCAAGCTTAGGGCGGAAAGGGTCAGAAACGAATTGAATTAAGCGAATTTTCGGCATTTTCGCCAAAGAATTTGCGGCTTTGATTTTTGCATAACGCTGTATCAAAGCACAAAATGATTATTCGCTCGGTTTAATTTGCGGTTTCACAGGCTTGCCTGTGATTGTTAAAGGAGGAATAATTATGTATAGATTTAACAGTTTTACTCAAAAGGCAAATGATGTTTTGAATCTTGCAATCAAATCGGCTGAGAATTTCGGCCACACATATATAGGTTCTGAGCATATTCTTATCGGTGTGCTCAAGGAAAATACAAGCTACGGTGCACAGCTGCTTTCCGAAAAAGGCGTAACCCTGGATGCGGTTGAACAGCTTATTAAGGACAACACCGGCGTGGGCAATCCCACGGCACTTTCGCCCAATGATTTTACGCCCACAGCCAAAAGAATTCTTGAGGTTGCATTTCAGCTTGCACGCGGCATGCGCAATTCCTTTGTGGGCACCGAGCATTTGTTGCTTGCCCTGCTTCGCGAAAGTGATTCGGGTGCCGTTAAGCTCATAAATGCCTGCGGTGTTGATGAGGGAGCGTTTACCGATGAACTTGTTAATGACCTTTCAAAGCCCGATTCCGATTTCAGGGGTTCAAAGGGCGGCAAAAAAGGCAAAAGCACCACACCCACGCTTGATGAATTCGGCACGGATTTAACCGAAAAAGCGAGAAACGGCGGCATAGACCCTGTCATCGGCAGAGAAAATGAAATTGAAAGGGTTGTTCAAATCCTTTCAAGAAGAACGAAAAACAACCCTTGCCTGATCGGTGAACCGGGTGTCGGCAAAACAGCCATAGCAGAGGGATTGGCTCTTAAAATTGTTAAGGGCGAAGTGCCCGAAATGCTTGAGGGCAAAAAAATCGTTGCACTTGATTTAACTTCAATGGTTGCCGGCACAAAGTACAGAGGCGATTTTGAGGAAAGAATCAAAAAAGCCATGGATGAGGTTAAGCAGGCAAAGGATGTTATCCTCTTTATTGATGAGGTGCACACACTTATCGGTGCCGGTGCGGCAGAGGGCGCGGTTGACGCTGCAAATATTTTGAAACCCGCTCTTGCAAGGGGCGAGATACAGGTTATCGGTGCCACCACTATAGAGGAATACAGAAAGAATATTGAAAAAGACGCGGCTCTTGAACGCCGTTTTCAAAGCGTTAATGTGGGTGAGCCCACTGAAGAGGAAACGGTTGAAATTCTTAAAGGCTTGCGTGATAAATACGAAGCTCATCACAAGGTTAAGATTTCCGATGAGGCTATCAACACCGCTGTTAAAATGAGTGTCAGATATATTGCCGACAGGTTTTTGCCGGATAAGGCAATAGACCTTATTGATGAGGCTGCATCCCGTGTAAGGCTTAAAGCTTTTACGGCTCCGCCTAATCTTAAAAGCATGGAGCAGGAAATAAAACGCCTGCAGCAGGAAAAAGCCTCGGCAGTTAAAAGCCAGGATTTTGAGCAGGCAGCCAAAATCAGGGATAAAGAAAAGGAACTGCAAACGCTGCTTGATGAGGAAAAGGAAAAATGGAAAAATTCCTCGGGCAGAGATATTAAGGAAGTCACCACCGAGGATATCGCAAATGTTGTGTCTGCTTGGTCGGGTATTCCGGTAACTCAGCTTACCAAAGAGGAGTCCGAAAGGCTGCTTAATATGGAGCATATCCTGCACGAAAGGATTGTCGGTCAGGATAAAGCCGTGTCTGCCGTTTCAAGAGCAATCAGGCGCGGTAGAGTCGGTATTAAAAATCCCAACAGACCGCTCGGTTCGTTCATTTTCCTCGGCCCCACAGGTGTCGGAAAAACAGAACTTTGTAAGTCACTTGCCGAAGCAATGTTCGGCTCTGAGGATGCCATTATCAAGCTTGATATGAGCGAATATATGGAAAAACACACGGTTTCCAAACTCATCGGCTCACCTCCGGGATATGTTGGTTTTGACGAAGGCGGTCAGCTCACCGAAAAAATCAGAAGAAAGCCATATTCGGTTGTTTTGTTTGATGAAATCGAAAAAGCTCATCCGGATGTTTTTAACATTCTGCTTCAAATTCTTGAGGACGGTGTGCTCACCGATTCAAAGGGTCGTAAGGTTTCGTTTAAAAACGCAATAATCATAATGACCTCCAATGTCGGCGCGTCAAAAATCATCAGCGGCAAAGGCGCACTTGGCTTCGGCGGCGATGAAAAAGATGCGAATAAAAACATTGAAGAACTTGTTATGGAAGACCTTAAAAAGACCTTTAAGCCCGAATTCCTTAACAGGATAGACGATATTATCGTTTTCAATCGCCTTGAAAAAGACGATATAAAGGAAATCGCTGCAAGAATGCTTAAAACTCTCACAAAGCGTCTTGCCGAAATGGATATTACGCTTGAATTTACGGATAGCGCAATCACGGCAATTGCGGATGCAGGGTTTGACGATGTTTATGGCGCAAGACCTCTTCGCCGCGCAATTCAGCGCAAAATTGAGGATCCGCTTTCCGAACTTTTGCTTGCCAAAAAGGTTTCTGAGGGCGATAAATGCACTGTTGATTTTAAGGATGAAAACTTCACCTTTAACGGCGAAATTCCTGAAGAGCATTAACATAAAAACGCACGGGGCGGCTCGTTTTGAGCTGCCCCGTGTTTTTCGTGCTTATATTGCAAGATATTTCTTTGTTTCGGCAAGAAAAATATCCATCTCTTTATCAGTGCCGATTGTTATGCGCACATAGTTATCTATCCTCGGCAAATTAAAATAGCGGATAAAAACTTTTTGTGTTTTAAGATATTCGAAATAATCCTTCATATTTTCTTTTTCGTGTGTGGCAAAAAGGAAATTCGTTTGCGAATCAAGCACGGTGAAACCAAGCTTTCGCAGTTCGCTTGTAACACGCTGCCTTGTGGCGATAACCTTTGAAACCGTTTCCTTAAAATAATCAACATCCTTTATTGCTGCAATTCCTGCCGCCATTGAAACGCTGTTTACGGTGTAACTGTTGTATGAATTCTTAACTGCTTCAAGCACGCCGATTAGTGCCTTGCTGCCGATTGCAAAGCCTATTCTCATGCCGGCAAGGCTTCTGCTTTTTGAAAATGTGCCGCACACAAGCAGGTTTTCGTATTCTTTTGTGAGTGCTGCGCTCGAATATCCGCCGAAATCAACATATGCTTCGTCTATAATGACAACGCTGTCGCGGTTGTAATCCATAATTTTTTTTATGAATTCTTCACCCTCACCGAGCGATGTGGGGGCGTTTGGATTTGGAATAACAACACCGCCGTTTTGCTCTTTGTAATCCTCGGCATTTATTCTGAAATCGCTGCAAAGGGGATATGTTTTGTAATCAATGTTAAAAAGGCGGCACCAAACCGGGTAAAAGCTGTATGTTATATCGGGGTACACAATCGGCTTCTCGCCGTTGAAAAATGCCTGAAACGAAAGCGCAAGCACATCGTCCGAGCCGTTGCCTATGAAGATGTTTTCCGGCTCAACTCCGTAAAACCCGGCAATGGTCGCTTTAAATTCGGCTGCGTTTGCATCGGGATAAAATCTTAAATTATCCGTGCAAAAATTTTTTATTGCCTTTGTTGCCATCGGGGATGGGGGATAGGGGTTTTCGTTTGCATTTATTTTAACAATGTTTTTCTCCTTGCTTTGCTCGCCCGGAACATATGGCTCAATATCTCTTAAATTAGCTGCCCATGCTTTTTCCATGTTTTAATTTCCTTTCGCCGCAATATGTGTTTTCGCTTGTTTATGCTATTTTATCACGATGTTCGGCATTTATCAACAAAGTTTATACACATTGTTTACATTTCATTCTCTTTACAAAGTATTTGTATTATGGTAAAATCTGTGTTGAATGATTTTGATTAGTTTTGAATATATTTATTATGCTTGGTCAAAAGCAGGCACATAATGCTGGTCTGCCGATTGGCACGATTAAAATTGAAAGGATAATGTGATTCTATGGTTAAAACCTTTAATATTGAAGCCGGAGATTTTATTTACCGCGATTTTGATTCAAACTTTGCAATTCTTCACGATAAAAAGATGACGGGCATTTCTTTAAGCGGCAATAAATTAAACCTTGTGTTTGATAATATTGATATTGATGAAAACGATTATTCTGTTGCCGATAATTACGAGGAATATAAGGAATTTAAAAAATGCACCGTTGCATACGAACTTGTTGATGCCATGGGTCTCAGCTGTGCCGTGCTTGAAACGGATTTAAACAGCCACAATGAATATAAAACCAAAATTCTTTCTTTGCGCGAATTTGTTATCATTGCGCCGGATCTTGAATTTGATATGCTCAACACCACCATAAGCGGCAGCGGTGTGCAAACGTTTTTTGCAAAATATATCGGCAAATATTCATCTGTTTATCTTGATTTGTTTGTTACAAGAATTTCGTTTATTTGGGAATAATATAACGGTTATAAGTTATAATATGAAAGCGGCGGTTCTTTTTTGAACCGCCGCTTTTTTGCGCAAGGATTAAAGTTTTTATTCATCAAGTCCCAAAATATCGTTTGCGTTGCTGCTTTCAAGCTGCTCCACATTGCGCAGGTTTTTTTGGATAATACTGTTTCTGTGGTCTGCCTCGTCAAGGGCTTTGCCGGCTTCGTCAACCTTTTTGCGTGCCTTTGCAAGTAAATCGCCGAATTTGTTGTATTGTGTTTTTGCCGCACCTAAAATTTTCCAAACCTCGGTGGCTTTTTTGTTTATAGCCATCGTGCGGAAACCCATGGCAAGGGAATTAAGCAGCGCAATTATTGTGCTCGGACCTGCAATCATTATGCCCTGTGCCTGCAATTGCTCCGAAAGTGCGCTCTTGCCTGATGCGATTTCGGCATAAAGACCCTCGGTTGCCAAATACATTATCGCAAAAGGCGTTGTGGAGGGCGAGGATATATATTGTTTTATCTGCTTTGCCTCGTCCTTAATACGGCGTTCCAAATCTTTTCTGGCTGCTTCCATAGCGGCTAAATCGCCTTGCTCGGAGGCGTTGCAAAGCCTGATGTAATCCTCTACCGGGAATTTTGAATCAATCGGCAGATAAGCTATGTCATCCGTTTGCGAATTCGGAATTTTAACGGCAAATTCAACTCTGCCGTTGTATGCCGGGTTGGTTTGCACATTGGTTTCGTACATACCCGGTATGGTTTCGTCCAGTATGTTGCCAAGCTGAACCTCTGCCCATGTGCCGCGCGCCTTAACATTTGTTAAAACCCTGTTAAGGTCTTTAACATTGTCGGTAACTCCTGCTGAAAGAGTTTTCATTTCGCCAAGGCTTTGGTAAACCAATGTGAGCTGCTCGGAAACAGTTTTAAACGAACTGCTTATGCGGCGATTTAAAGTTTCGTCAAGCTTTTCGTTAACGGTGTTTCGCATTTCATCCAGTTTTTTTTCGTTGCTTTGCTGCATACCGGTTATTGCATCGCCTATTTTTTGCGATTGTTTTTCCGCATTCGCACTCAGCGATTCATTAATTTTAAGCATTTGCTCGTAGTTCTTTTCCGTCAGTGCCTGCATCTGCATTGAAACATTGTGCAGCGCCTCATCCGTTCTTTTGGCGGTTATGTCTATCTTTTGATCAAGCAAAGCAATACCGTTGCTTTTGCCCTGCCTGTTTTTTAATTGCATAATAAGCGCCGCAGCGGAAATAATGATTAAAATTGTAAGCAGCACGCAAATTATAATATTCATAATTGTTCCTCCATTTTTTTATTAACAGCCAAATGCAGGCTTTTTGGATATTTCTAAAACGCCGGATTTTAAAGTGCTTTTAAAAGCAAGCGTTCTGCGCACATCTTCTGAAAATGAAAATTTGCTTAGTTGATTATATCAAATACTTCGCATTAAAACAAGTGGCAGGCGATTTGCGTCCTTAATAATGTACTCACGGTTAAAATC
>CAVFVA010000024.1:0-28992 GCA_963625835.1 Clostridium sp. AF37-5
CCTGAAACTCATCGGCATTAAGATTATTATAAAAATCATCAAGCTTTTTACGGGTTTTAACGGCATTTTGATAAAGCTTTCCGTGTTGCTTGCCGTTTGGGTTGAATTTATCGGCGTTTTCATAAAGCATATCGGTTTCGATAATCAAAAGCTGTGGCTTTTGTGTTTTGAGCACTTCTTTTAAAAAGCCGTAAGATTCAACTGTTGTTTGGTGCGGCTTTGAGATAACGCAGGAGGTGTAGCCGTAATTTTCCCAAAGAGTGGTGGGCACGAATGCCGAATACAAATTACTGCTGCCGATGCCGACTATATCCAGCGAATTATCCGGTTCCAGCAAATAGCTGTAAGCCTTATTGAATTTGTTTTTATATGTTGTGGCTTTTGATTTTGAAAACACGCCAACGGAGAGTGATTGAAGCACGATTATAAACACAAGCACGAAAGATACGGTTTTCACAAAGCTGATAACATTCGGCTTTGTGAATATCTTTTTTTCTGATTTTTCCATGAAAACACTTTTTCCTTTCATAAATATCCAAGGCAGGCAAAACCCACCTGCACAAATCAGAAGTTTGCGTAAATAAGATCCTGAACTCCGTATTCCTGACCGTATGCGCCGAAAATAATAACAACAAGCATTGCTGCCATATAAAGCACAAATTTAACCGGAAAAGGAAGCTTTGCAACCTTTTCGCGAACGGAAATTCCCTTTTCGTTTAAAACGCCCACAATAAATATAACAATCACGCCGATTACAATGATTGCATAATCTTTCAGGTCAAGACCGAGACCGTTTTTGTTGCCGGGCATAATTGCATTTAAATCAAATTTTGTGAACACGGAAATGAACATTGTTATTGCTCTTTTAAGACCGCGTGCACGGAAAATCAGCATACCGCCGTTGACTATAACAAATGTTCGCAGCATTTGAAATACGCCGAATGACTTTGATTTTCTGTTAATTTTACTTGCCTTGCAAAATTTTGCCGAAAGAGGCTCAAAGAAGAGACCCAACATCATAAGCGCGTAATAATAAAGCCCATAGGCAATATATTTCCAACCGGAGCCGTGCCAAAAGCCGTTTGCAAACCAAACAAAAAACAGCGCAATTGCCGTGGGAATAAGATTTGCATAATAAGGGCTGAATTTGCCCCTTGCGGATTTTGCAAGCTTCATAAACGGCTTTGAAAGCGAAATAGGGTAAAAGATATAATCGCGCAACCAAGCACCGAGCGTAATATGCCATCTTTGCCAAAATTCGTTTATTGATTTTGCAAAGAAGGGGCGGTTAAAGTTTGCCGGCATATCTATGCCCATCATCTGCCCCATGCCGTTTACAACATCCATAACACCGGAAAATTCGCAATAAAGCTGCAATGTATAAAAAAGCACGGCACCAACAACAATCAAGCCGCCGTATTTTTCATTGTGATTGAAAACATTATTTACAAGGATTGCAGCTCTGTCTGCAACAACAACCTTTTTGAAAAGACCCCAAACAACGAGTTGCACACCGAAATAAAGATTTTTAAAGCTAAAATCGCCGCCTTTGTTGAGCTGCGTGCCGAGCTGATCCCATCTTGCAACGGGACCTTCAACAACAGTGAGCATAAACGAAAGATAAAGCGAAATGCGAAGCGGATTTTTTTCCGCTTTAAACCTGCCGCGGTAAACATCTGTTAAATAACTTACCGCCTGGAGGGTATAAAACGAAATACCCATCGGCTGAACCAAATTAAGCGTGGGAATATTTGAGCCTAAAAGGCGGTTTGCCGCACCGCCGAAGAAATTGAAATATTTAAGGAAAATCAAAAGCCCAAAAGAAACGGCAACGCCGCCGGCAAGAGCAAGCCCTTTAAGGCGCTTATAATGCTCTTTCAGTTTTTTACGCTCTGCCTTTTCAAGACCTTTTTTCTTTTCTTTAAATTTATCGTTCAGCTTTTGAATAACAAGCCCCATTCCCCACACCATAAGCGTGGTGGCAACTATATATTCGAAGCGACCCTTTGTGGCAACAAGATAAAACGCCCAGGAACCGACGAGCAGCACACACCATTTTACCTTTTTCGGCACAACGGTGTAAAGCAAATATGTTATGCCGAAATAGGCAATAAAAAACACAAATGAGGTATAGCTCATTTAATCAATCCTCGTCTTCAAGCCTTTTTATCATATTATAAATAGATTTAACGGATTCAAAATTTTCGGGTACAATATCCTCTGCCGTAATTTCAACATCAAATTCATCGGAGAGTTCTGCCACAAGCTGAATCATTGCAAGCGAATCAAAAACCTTGTTTTTAATAAGCTCGGTATCCTCAGTAAAATCATAGCCGGGTTTAACCGATTTAAGCACTTCAATAAGTTCTTCCATTTTTAATTACTCCTTTTTCATTTTAAATATTTTTATTTATTTTGAGCTGCCTCCGCAGCAAGGGATTTAAGATGAACACGGTCTATTTTACCGTTTTGATTATGCGGCATTTGCTTTAATTTAACGCAAAGATTGGGAATAAGATAAGGCGGCAGTTTTGTGCCGAGATATGCAAGCACGGCAGCGTCGTCTGTTTTTTTTGCGCAATAATAAAGAATAATTCTGTCTGTTTGAGCGCAATAAACGCAGGCGCATTCCTGCATTTTTTCCATTGAAGCGGCGGCGGTTTCAATTTCGCCGAGTTCAATACGATAGCCCATATGCTTAATCTGAAAATCTTTTCGTGTGATATACATAATTTCGCCGAATTCGTTAACACGCACAAGATCGCCCGTTTTATAAACGATTTCGGGATAAGCGGAATTAAGCGGATTTTGCACAAATGCCGCCTTTGTTTTTTCGGGATTGTTATAATAACCGCTTGCAAGGAAAGAGCCGCGGGCATAAAGCTCGCCCTCTTCTCCGGGCTTTGCTTCCTCGCCCTTATCGTTAACAATCATAACATCGCAATTATCGCAATGCCTGCCGATGGGAAGCGGTTCGTCATCACGGAATTTACGGTTCACAACATAGTATGTGCAAATATCCGTTGTTTCGGTAGGTCCGTAAAGATTTGCAAAAAGTGTGTCCTCGGGAAGGTTTTTTATCCAATAATTCAACTGCTTTGTAGGCATAACCTCGCCTGCAAAAAGCACCTTTTTAAGATATTTGGGCTTTTGAAAATCAAAAACCTTAAAATTGGAAACCATGGATATTGCAGATGGCACCCAATAAATTGTGTTTGCCTTATAACAGTCAAGAAATTCAACAAGCTTAATAGGAAACGAGAAATACATTTTCGGCACAATCGCCAATGTGCCGCCGTTTCTGAGTGTTGAATAAACATCCGTGACAGACATTGAAAAATAAAACGGAGTTTGATTTGCAAACACTGTTTCTGATGTGATATCAAATGTGTTTGTGACCCATTCCGAATAAGCAATAACGCTTTTATGGCTGACCACGGCACCCTTAGGCACACCGGTGGAGCCGGAAGTGAACAGCGCGTAAAGCGGATCGGTGTCTATTTGACGACTGCGAATTTCGGCAAGCTTTTCGGAATTTATTTCCTGCGCAAGCGATTCGTTAAGATCATAAATATCGCCGGAAAATTCGAGTTGCTTTGCATTTTCAAGGTGAGCCTCATCCGTTATAACGGCAACAGGAGAAAGCGCACCGAAAATTTTATTAATTCTTGCAGGCGGCATTTCACTGTCAACCACAACATAAAAATTACCGCTGTAAGCAACACCGAGCATTGCGGCAACCGTGTTTACGCATTTATCAAAATAAACGGCAACCGGCTTATTTTTAGTGCCTGTTTTCGCCAATGCGGTGCCAATGCTTTGAGCCCTTTCAAGCAATTCGCCGTATGTAACGGAATCGTTCAAATCCGCAAAAGCGGTTTTATCTTTGAATTTAACAGCATTTTCCTCAAGAAAAGTAAGAACATTTTTCATATAATCACCCGTATCTTTTCTCAATATTATAATAAAAATCTGCCGCACGCCGAACAATTGCGGCAAAATGAAACATTAAAAGTGCGCAACGCACATAATTATCATCTGTACTGCAACATATAATACAGTTTTCATATGAGACTATAACACAGCGGAGATACAAAGTCAACCCAAAGAAAATAAAAATGTCTAAAGAAAATATAATTTAATATTCTGTTATTATACGGGATATATTTACAGCATAAAAAAGTAAGAATCGGGCAAAGTTAAACAGCGCAAAATCGATTTTAACAAAGGCTTGTTTAACGCCGCTGCACAAAAGTTGACAGTTTTGAAAAAAAATAATAATATGAATAAAAATGCATATATATTTTGACGAGGAACGGCATAATGCAAACAATTTTTGTTAAGTACAAAACCGAAAGCGGCGGCGGACAAACACGCATCAAAAACAGCATTAACCTATGAAAAAGCGGCGGTGCGTATTATTGCGCGCTCAAGAATTCACTGAAAAGCTTTGCCAAATCAAAAAGCAGTAATGATTTTGAAATTTTAACCGAATGCATTGCAAGATATTTTTTCGGACAGAGGAAATTCGAGCGCCGCTTTTCGGAAAATTTTGACAGAAGGCTTAAAAAGATAAATCCGCCAGATACGCTTTATCATTTTTTGCCTGTTGAACATTTGGATTCTGTAATGACACACGGTCTGAAATCGCAAAGCGGAATGATATATTTGACCGACAGTGTGCAGCATATAATCGACGAAGGATATTTGCAATACAAAGCCAATATTCGCGGCAAGGACACTGAATTTTACAT
The DNA here is from genome assembly GCA_963625835.1 of Clostridium sp. AF37-5. Lineage (GTDB taxonomy): Bacteria > Bacillota > Clostridia > Oscillospirales > Acutalibacteraceae > Eubacterium_R. The sequence continues at coordinate 4,755 of CAVFVA010000024.1, forward strand.
ACTTGAAATAAATGCCGCGCATCTGAAAAATGCGGTGCCGATTTATTCCTCACACACAGAACATGAATATATAGTAAAATCGGTTGACAAAAAATTTATAAAATAAACAAAACACACACTGTTTTTTATGAAAAAAGGTTTAAGCGTCCCGCTCAGCAGAGCGTTTCGCACCCACGTATTGGTTCTTGCAAATGTGCTGCCAAATTCGACAACAGTATTTCAATTAAAAACATGGCAACAACAGCAAAAGCGCAGAGCAAATTTGCCCTGCGCTTTCGCTGTATATAAAAGTTTGTTAAAGCAGTTCCGATTAACCGCAATTCGGCTTTATGCCGATTCGGAAGCTGCCGACTGAGATGATGAATTACTTTGCGGACCGCGGGAATCGGAACCGCTCGGCTTTTCCGGAGGCTGACCGCCGGAAGAATTACCGCCGGATGAATCACCGCCGGGAGCACCGTCGGGAGGATTGCCCTGAGCATTGCCGCCCTGTGAATCATCGCCCTGCTGCATATCCGGAGGGTTTTGACCCATGCCGTTGCCGCCCTGCTGTGCGGAAGTGCCGTAAACCGTGTCCGTCATTTCAACGGTTTGGCTTTCGCCGCCGGCAGTTACCGTGTAGGTTTCGCCCTTAACAACATCGGGTGTGCTGATAACTGCGCTTGCATATTTCTTGCTGCTTGAAAACGAAACAAGCACTGTTCCGTCGCTGTTTGCAAGCGATGTTTCGCCCGTTGTTTCATTGAATGTTACAAGCATTACGCCCTGCGTTGAATCCGAACCGAAATTTTGAGCCATTTGGCTTGAGCCAAGCATAACAACGGTGCCGCCCGTTATTGTGCCAGTGCCGTTATAATCGAGTGCGCCGTCTCCCCCGCTTTCGGGACCTGCAACATAAACCTCGCCGCCGCTGATTGTGATATTTCCGTTTGAATCAATTCCGTCTCCGTCTGCATCAACCGTTATCTTTCCCCCGGAAATATTTATATTGCAGCTGCTGTCGGAAGCCATGGGATCATCTTGATTTGACGAGCTTGAATTTGACGAAGCCGCGTTAAAACCGTCATCGCTTGAAACAACGCTTATTGTGCCGCCCGAAATATCTATTGTTTGACCTTCAAGACCCTCATAGCTTTCGGTAACATTTATTTCGCCGCCCTTAACCGTGAGTGAAGTGCCGGAATGAATTCCGTCATCCCCTGCCGCTATATTAAGCGTGCTGCCGATAATATAAACAAAGCCTTTTGAAGCATCGTCATTATTTTCGCTGTGGAGGCCGTCCTCGGTGCATTTGATATTGAAAGTGCCGTTTGCAATACGAATACTGTCCTTACCCTGAAGTCCGTGGTCAGCAGTAGTTATATTATAAGTGCCGGCGGTGAAAACAAGATCATCCTTTGAAACAATACCGTGACCGTAAGCGGCATTTACAGTGAGTGTGCCGCTGCCGTTAAAGCTTAAATCGCTTTTTGAAAAAATAACGGAATCGATATTATTATCATCTATTGCCACAAAATCGGCAGAATTTGAAAGCGTATTTTCGCTGCCCTGCGCCAGAGTTACAAAAACCTTATCGGCATTTTTAACATAGAGTGCGGCACTTGTTTCGCAATTGATGTTAACGCCGTTTAAAACAAGCTGAATTTTTGCAGAATCATCAGCGTCCACAACTATTTTGCCGTTTGAAAGACTGCCGGAAATTATATAAGTTCCCTCGGCGGTTACCGTTGCAACGTCGCCGTCAATTGAAACATTTGAGGAAGAGCAGTTTATATTTCCGTCTGCCAAAGTGATTTTAACAGCCGTTGATTCATCGTATGAGGAATCGTAATCACGGTCGGTAAACATATCATCGTCCGACACTGCGGTTGAAGTTGAATCATTGCTTGAAGAAGATGATTTTGAGCAGCCGTAAAGCGCAAATGCGAGCATACAAACGGCAAGCAACACCGCAATTGTTTTTTTAATTTTATCAAAGCGCATAATTATCCTCCTCCGCTTTGGAAATGCTGATTTCAAGATTGCCGTTTCGGCATCTTAATTCGTCGGCAAATGCTTTTTCCGAATTTGCATTTTTTAAAACAACATCATATTTAAGCTTATAAAGGCTGCCCATATTGGCTGTTTTAACTGCCAAGAGCTCACTTTCGGAGGTGTATTTTTGAAGAACCTCGTCAAAAAGCCCGTTATAATCAAGATTTTCGGGAACTGTTATTCTTAAAACACGAGCCGCATTTTTCTTTGCCGAAGCCGTGCCGGCGATTGCCGTTGCCGCAAGCATAACCGATCCGAGAATAACCGAAAACAAAACCGCATAAGCAAGATATCCCATACCTGCCATAAGCCCTGCGCCCGTGGCAATGAATATTGCGCCGATTTCCTTTGCACTGCCCGGTGCAGACCTGAAACGAACAAGGCTGAACGCACCTGCTACGGCAACGCCGGCACCCAAATTGCCGTTTACCATCATAATTATAACGCACACTACCGCCGGAATCATGGCAAGCGTGATTGCAAATGATTTGGTGAATTTTGTTTTATAGGTGTAAGCAAGCGAAAGCAGTGCGCCTATTACAAGCGAAACCGCAAGGCAAATCAAAAACTGAGAAACCGTGATATCCGAAGACGCGGTTGAGGAAAAAATTCCGGAAAATAAATTATCAAGCATAAAGCAAATCTCCTTTAACTGATTCTAAGTCATTATTTATTTCTTTATTCAAATCGCTGCGCATTTGCATATATGCGCGACCGTATTTTGAAAAAGAAGTTTTATAAATTTCATTTCGGTTTAAAAATTCAACAAGCCAAAGCGGCATTGAGCCGGAGGTTTTAACCTCCATAAGGCTCATATTCGGCGGCAATATTTTTTTGCCGTAAATCCCGCCGCAAAGTGAAACATCGCAATCACGCCAAAGAATATCGTTATCAAATGTTATTCTTAAATCGGATTCGTCGTTTGCAAAAAATGCCTCGCGATTATATGTTATCAGCACCTGAGGGGTAAGCAATTCATAACGGCGCAAAAAGAAATCTATTTCATTTGTGATTTGACTGCGAACCGGCGGTGCGCCGCCGCCCAAATATTCATTTGCCTGTGCCAGCGGCATTTGAACACGGCGTTTATAAACAATGCCGTCGTATTTCTTTTTAATTTCAACAAAAGCCGGTGTGCTTTGATTGGCTTTTCCGTAAGTGCGCAGCCGCAGCTTTTCTTTATACAAAGGATGCTCAAGCGAATTTACAATCAGCCTGAAATCCGGAGTATCAAAATAAATATTGCGAATAGTGCTTTTCCCAAATTCATCGGGATGCATATTTCGGAGCAGCGGCTTCATCATCGCAGTGCGCTGCAAATCCGTTATTAAGAATTTAATTTCGCAGCGTTTAAAAACATCGGGTGTTTTCATATTTGCCATCTCCTTTTCTGTTCTGACTGCATAATACACACCAAACCTTAAGCGAAGTTTAAAGAAATATAAAAGTTTGAAAAAAAGCATAAAAAAAGCACGGCGCAAAAAGCCAAAGCAAGCTGCGCCGCGAAAGTATATATTTATATTTAATTAAAAACAATTTTTATATTAAGCGATTTACCGTCCTCACTCTGTGCAGAAATTTTTGCTCGGTGCGAATCCGCAACTGCCTTTGCAACGGAAAGCCCTATGCCACTGCCGCCCGTTTGTGAATTGCGGGAGGCGTCCGGGCGGTAAAACCTGTCGAACAAGCGCGGCAAATCCTCTTTTTTGATTTCAAAATCAGTTTTATTATAAACGGAAAGCACTTTCTTTTTATCGCTTTTTTTAAGCGAAACCTCCACACTTGACTCAGGCGAAGAATACTTCATTGCATTATCGAGCAAAACAGACACAAGCGTGCACACCGCTTTTTTATCACCCACAATATCAATGCCGCTTTCAACATTGCAATCAAGGCTTTTGCCGCTTGAAACGGCAACGGCTTCAAACGGCTGAGCGGTTTGAAGCACGGCGTCTGAAAGTGAAAATTCCGTTTGGCTTTCCTTTGGCAAGGCTTCGTCCATTTTAGCAAGCATAATAAGTTGAGAGGTTAAATTGCTCAGGCGCGCAACCTGATTTTTTGTGCTTTGAGTCCATTCGGACTCTCCGCTTTCCATTTCGATAACCTCGGTATTTGCTTCAATCACCGTAAGCGGAGTTTTAAGCTCGTGCCCGGCGTCTGTTATAAATCGGCGTTGCTTTTCGTAGCTTTCCGCAACAGGCTTAACGGCTGCTTTGGAAAACAGCACTACCAAAATGAAAACAAGCAGCAAACCTGCCGCGCCGATTGCTGCGCCCGAAACCAAAAACGAATAAAATGAATTTAAATCCCTTGTGCAATCAAGGAAAATACAAAGCGTGCCTGACCAGTTTTGCACAAATTTATATTTATAATTACCGCTGAAACCCTGTGTTTTTCCGGAGACAAACAATTTTTGCGCAAGAGCCCGGGCTTCGCTTTCATTAATTGCGGCGATTGAGCCAGTATCCGCCGAAACGGCGTTTCCGCTTTCATCAAGAGTAACGGTGAAATAGCGTGTTTCATACGGCGTTTCAGCAGAAAAAGCGCCGATTTTATTTTTACCGTTTTTATCAGATTCGGGAGCAGGCTTTTTGTCTCCGCCGTTTCCCGCAGGCTCCGTGTGTTCCTCACTGCCCGGTTCAAACTGTGAAGCAGGCATTTTGCCGCCGTTATCAACCAAAATTGCCATAAGACGGTTGGCATTATTTTGAACAGAGTTATAGTTTACTATGTTTATTGCGCCGATTATAACCGCAAGCACAATAGTGATTGAAAGCATGGAAACGGCAATCATCTTTTTTTGCAGCCTTTTAATCATCCGCCCCAACCTCCATAAAATAGCCTATATTGCGCGAAACCTTAATTTGCGCACTCGAGCCGATTTGAGCAAGCTTTTTGCGAAGATTTGAAATATAAACCCAAACCGTATTTTGCTCTGCCTCGGAATCAAATCCCCAGATTTTTTCCAAAAACCTTTCTGCCGAGATAATTCGACCGGGATTTTCCATAAACATTTCTGCCATTTGATATTCCTTGTTTGCAAGCTTAACGGTGCCGAGTGGTCCGCTGAGTTCAAATGAATTTTTATCAAGCGAGGCATTACCCGCTTTAATAAGGCTTGCAGCCGAGCCTTCTCGCCTGCGAAGCATCGCCCTTATTCTTGCAAGCAGTTCCTTTGCGGCAAACGGCTTTGTTAAATAATCGTCTGCACCGCAATCAAGACCCAGCACTTTATCATCAAGTTCGGATTTGGCAGTGAGCAAAAGCACGGGCACATTATTACCCGAAGAGCGTATTTTTTTCAGCACCGTTATACCGTCTGCCCCCGGCATCATTATATCAAGAATAACGCCGTCATACTCTCCGAATTCAAGGTAATCAATCGCATCAAGCCCGTTATAAACGGCATCAACCGAATAATTATTATGCCTTAATATTGCCGACACGGCATTTGAAAGTTCTTTTTCATCCTCTGCAAAAAGCAGGCGCATAAAATCAGCTCCGATACAAATTTTTTCAAAATAATATTAGCAGCCAAACCTTAAACGAAGTTTAAAGCAATTCAAAACACAACTTTTTAGAAATACACACGGCTGATCTCTAAAATAAAAAATGCCCACAATTTTCGTTGCGGGCACCGCGCACCGGGCAGGCAAAGCAACCTGCCGAAATGCGCAACAATGTTTTATTTTTCATTCACCGCGGCATATATAAGCTCGGCGCAATTATCCGTGCCGATTGAAGTGCTGTTTAAGCAAAGATCGTAATTTTGGCATTTGCCCCATTGCCTGTCGGTGTAATAATTATAATTTATACGGCGGCGTTTATCCGTTTCGCGCATAAGCTTAACGGCTTCTTTTTCCGTTTTGCTTTCGTGATATTTGATAACACGCTGCGCTTTTGTGGCTTCATCACCGTAAATAAAAACATTAAGGCAATCGGAACGATCCTCCAAAATATAATCTGCACACCTGCCTACGATTACGCAAGGACCTTTTTCAACGATTTCCAAAATCAGTTTTCGCTGAACGGCATAAACCTGATCCTCCATTGAGGCACCGCCGCTGTCGCGGCTGACGAAACCGTAAGAAAATATGCTTTTAAACGGCGAATACTCGCCTGCCTGTGCCACAAATTCCTCGGCAAAGCCGGTTTTTTTTGCCACCTCGGAAATGAGTTCTTTATCATAATAAGCCCAACCGAGTTTTTTTGCGAGTTCCTCGCCGATATATCTGCCGCCGCTGCCGAATTCACGGCTGATGGTTACAACATTATATTTCATAACGATTCCTCCCGAGGATTATTCTGTAATTATATTTTACAATTTTAAATCCTTAAAATCAAGAGGAAAAATGTGATATCATCACATTAAATCGGCAATCATATCGGCAAATTCTGTTGGGTTTTCAACCTCAAGACCGCTTACAAGGCGTGCTTCGTTATAAAGAATTTTTGTGTATTTTTCAAGTTTCGCTTTATCGCTTGCAAAAAGCTCAAACAACTTTTCGGAAACCTTGTGGTCTTTATTGATTTCAAGCACAAGCTGAGCCTTTACGCCCTCGTTTCCGCCGGGCATACGGCTGAGGATTTTTGCCATATCAAGCGAAACATAGCCCTCCGAAGAAAGGCAAACTGCGTGAGTGCCGAGCTGATCGGAAAATCTAACGGCGGTAACACCGTCGCCGAGCCAACCCTTCATTTCATCAAGCATTTCCTTTGCAGCTTCATTTTTCTCGGTAAGTGCTTTCTTTTCCTCTTCGCTTGAAAGATTTAAATCGTCCTTGCAGATATTTGCAAACTGCTTACCGTCATACTCCATAAGCATCTGAACGGAAAATTCATCCACATCATCGGTGAAGCAAAGCACATCAAAGCCTTTTGCCGTAACGGCTTCCGTTTGCGGAAGCAAAGCGATTTTTTCGGGTGTTTCGCCGCAGGCATAATAAATTTTTTCCTGACCCTCCGGCATATTTTCAACATATTCCTTGAGGGTTACATATTTACTGTTCTTAACGGATTTAAACAGCATCAAATCCTTAAGCCCGTCTTTTTCTGCTCCGTAGTTTGAATAAACGCCCCATTTGATTTGAACACCGAAAACATCAAAGAATTTTTCATACTTTTCCCGGTCGTTTGTGAGCATCTTTTTAAGCTCTGATTTGATTTTTCTGTCTATCGCTTTGGCGATAATTCTTACCTGATGATCTTGCTGCAAAGTTTCGCGGCTGATGTTAAGATTAAGATCGGCAGAATCCACAATGCCCTTAACAAAGCTGAAATAATCCGGCACAAGATCGCCACATTTTTCCATAATCATAACGCCGTTTGTGTAAAGGGCAAGCCCTTTTTCATATTCTTTTGAATAAAAATCAAAAGGTGCGGCGGAAGGAATGTAAATTATTGAATCAAAGGTTGCTGTGCCCTCCGATTTAAAGTGGATAACATCAAGCGGATTCTGATAATCCGTGAAGCGTGATTTATAAAATTCGTTATATTCATCCTCACTGATTTCGCTTTTGTTTTTACGCCACAACGGCACCATTGAATTAAGAATCTCAACAGCGGTTTCATCTTTATATTCGCCATCTTTTTCCGGATCGGGAACGGAATGGGTTGCTTCCGTTTTGATGGGATAGCGGATATAATCGCTGTATTTCTTAACAAGGTCTGTGATCGTGAACTGCTCAAGGAAATGCGAATAATCCTCGTTTTCCGTGTCATCCTTCATATAGAGCGTTATAACCGTGCCTGCACTTTCTTTTTCGCATTCCTCAAGAGTGTAGCCGTCTGCGCCCTCGGATATCCATTTATGCGCAACATCCTCGCCGAATGCCTTTGAAACAACCTCAACCTTTTTTGCAACCATAAACGAAGAATAGAAGCCGACGCCGAATTGACCGATAACCTCAATATCCTTTTCCTTGGCATCCTCATTTTCATTTTTGAAATTGAGCGAACCTGATTTTGCGATTGTGCCGAGATTTGATTCAAGCTCCTCCGCCGTCATTCCGATGCCGTTATCGGAAATTGTGAGCGTGCGCGCATCCTTATCCGCAGAGATGAAGATTTCAAAATCATCTTTATTCATACCCACGGAAGTATCGGTAAGCGACTTAAAATAAAGCTTATCAATAGCATCCGAAGCATTTGAAATAAGCTCTCTTAAAAAAATTTCCTTATTTGTGTAAATTGAATTGATCATCATATCAAGCAGCTTTTTTGATTCTGCTTTAAATTGCTTTTTTCTCATTATAATTCACCTTTTTTCTAAAATTAGCACTCTTCGCCATTGAGTGCTAATTACTATTATAATACATTTTTTTCATTTGTCAACATCATAAATAATTAAATCTTTTTTAACGAGCTTCGGCAAGGGCAATTACAAACGAAATATACAAAGCACAAAAAAACGCAGGCAACCCGAAATCAATCGGCGGTTTCCTGCGTTTTTTTATGTGCAGCGTAATCAAGAAGTGCACTGCGTGAATTTTCAATTTTTTCGTTTGCGGCAAGAAGCAGCATTTCATCAAGTACGTTTCCGAGTTCCCTGCCCGAATACCCGAGTTTTTTTAAATCACTGCCGTTTATTTTTAAATCGCAAACGCGCCAAGGAGTGCCGCCGTTCATCATTTGCAAAGCCTTTTCGCGCACATGCAAAAGCCTTTGCAATTCATCGGCAACTTTTTCAAGATTGTGCGCTTTCAAATCTGCAACGCGCACATCAAGCAAATCAAGAGTAAGACTCGGTCCGAGCAAAACAAACCAATCGCCGATTTTAATATTATCAACATCGGCAACGGACTGATGCCAGCGCACAAGAGCTGTAACATCGTTGAATATTTTATTTGAAGCCTTAAGTCTTTTAAGCACCTGCGCGGCAACAACCGAACCGACAGGTGCATGAGTTTTAAAATGATCGCGCCCCGAGGAATCCGTTTTTTTTACATACGGCTTTCCGATATCGTGAAGCAGCACCGCAAGGCGCAGCACGGAATCATTCGGCGCAAAATCAACAGCGCGGATTATATGCTCATAAACATCATAGCAATGCCACGGTGTGTTTTGGGCACAACCCACGGAGGGCTTCATTTCGGGAATCACAACAGTGACGACATCAGAATAATCGCGCAGCACTTTCAGCGCATTTTTTCCGCACAGCAGCTTAAAAAGCTCGCTGAAAATACGCTCGGACGAAACTTTTTTTAAAAGCCCTGCGTTTTCAATCAAAGCATCGTGCGTTTCTTTTTCAATTTCAAAGCCGAGTACGGAGGCAAAACGCATTGCACGCATAATGCGAAGTGCATCCTCCTTAAATCTTTTATCCGGATCGCCGACGGCACGAATAATCCCGTTTTTCAAATCCTCCCTGCCGCCGAACAAATCCACAGTACCCCGTTCGTCATTATAAGCCATTGCATTAACGGTAAAATCGCGGCGGCGCAAATCTTCTTCAAGGCTGCGCACAAACTCCACACTTTCGGGGTGGCGTGAATCCTTATAATCCCCATCCTTGCGAAAAGCGGTGATTTCATAAGGCTTTTTATTGACTACGGCAGTGATTGTGCCGTGCTTCAAACCCGTTTCTATATGGCGAATACTGTTTTTTTCAAGCACGGAAATTATTTCGGCAGGTTCTGCCGAGGCGGTTATATCAACATCGTTAAACGGCTTGCCGAGAAACGAATCGCGCACGCAACCGCCGACAGCATACGCTTCATATCCGCTTTGCAAAAAGCAGTTTATAATCATTTTTGCATCATTCGGCAGCTGCACGCTCATCCCTCCTCGGAAATATTTACATATAATATTCTAACCAGTTATATACATAATACGGATATGAAAAATTATTTCATTTATTATTTTTATCTGTTCTTCCTGGGCGGACAAGGTTATTGCACCGTTGAAATGCTGTGGCGTGGGCGCACGCATTACAGTATGTTTTTCGCCGGAGGAATAATTTTAATTTTTCTTGTTTACCTGCAACACGAAATGAAATGCGCACACATAATCGCAAAATGTCTTTTGGGCAGTGTTTTCATTACGGCAACAGAATTTATTTTCGGCTGTATTTTCAACCTGCAATACGGCATGGCAGTGTGGGATTACAACGGCCTGCCCGGCAATGTGTTGGGGCAAATTTGCCTGCCGTATTCGGGGCTGTGGTTTTTACTCTGCTTCGTTCTCTTTAAATGGGTCATTAAAAACAATTTTCACGGCAGATTTATCGGCATAAGCATATAATTCATCGCGTGCCTGCTTAACTTCATCTGCGGTGAGAGGCTCGTGCTCCTCGGGATAATCCCATTTATCAAAAGGATTTTCCTTTGTGATTTCCATTTGCCCGTTTTCGTTAATAACCCAAGGATAAACAAGGATTTTGCGCTTATTTTTTACAAAAAACAGACTGCCCGACCTGCCGCGTGAAATATTTTTCCAAAAAGCAAGCTTATTTGCCTGCTTCATAATGGCAAGGATTTGCTGATCGTAAGGCAGGCGGCGAAACTGCTGCCGATTAAAAAGCGGCAGCACAATAACGCCGAGCAAAACAGCAACCGCAATTATAATAATTATTTGATAGGGATGCATCAAATTTCAATTCCAATCGTTATAATTTCAAACGGCGAACACTCGATTGAATCGGTTTCATCCTCAACATCCTCAAGCATATTGAGAAGCTTAACCTTTTTGCCGAGCTTGATAACGCCGCGTGAACCGTTTTGCTCCGAAAGGCGAACCACAATCATTTTGCCGCTTTCCGCAAACTTGAGTGCCTGCATATAAAGCGGTTCAAACGAAGGAAGATTGCATTCAACATCTGCTTTAACAAGCGGCACATTATATTGAAAAGCAAGCCTGTTTACATTCGCAGAAATGGCATTTCCAGCATGCGGCAAAATCATATAACAAAAATCGTGAGCGCCCATATCGGATGTTATATCCGGTCTGATAGTGGAGCGCAAAAGCGAAAGGCTGATAAGGTTTTTGTCAAAACCAACACCGTATTTACCGTCGTTCACAACGGCGATACCGCCGTCAGTTTCCGAAAGGTCGCACCATTTATGGCAGCATGTTTCAAACCTTGCCTGCTGCCAGGAAGTGTTTTTATGCGTATCGCGCTCGATGAAACCTGCGGAAGTGTCGCACACGGCTTTTCTTGAGAGCACATTACAATTAAATTCCGCCTTGGCAAGCTTATGCTTTTCGTGCCAATCAACAATATTTTCAACTTCGATTCCGGCACTTTGCCTGAAAAATCTGATTATTCTGTGCCATACGGATTTTTCCGTCTTATGAGAAACGGCAAATTCCGCACACTCGCCCGTTGCGCCCAAAAATTCAAGTTTTTCGGCAAGCACGGGCTTAATTTCTTTTTCCCTGTAATTCGGCAAAATATCCCAAGCGTCATAATTGCCCGGGCGATCGTCGAATATTTTAAGCTTATTAAATTCGCCTTTAACCCATTCGCGGCAGAGCGTTTTATCATAAAGTGAAGCGAAAGATCCGTCATCATTCAAAACAGCTGTGTAATAAGGCGTTTCGATTTCATTGCCGCAAACAGAAAACCAATCCGCTTTTGCGGTTGCTTTTCTGAGGGTTGCACTTGAAAGCGCAGACATATTCGGCACAATCCAATTTCCTTTTTTGCCGCAGCGAACCGATTCACCGTGCGGATTTTCAACAAAAGTGAGCGCATCGCGCTTAAAATTGAGCGTGTTGAAATATTTGCTGCCGGTGCCGATAATTTCATCAAGTCCTGCTTCAACCTCTGCATAATCTTGCATGGCATCCTCATAAACGGGATGAATATGGGAGCCGGGCAGAATATCGTGAAACTGATTGAGCAGAAGCTTTTTATAAAGCGCGGTGATTTTTTCCGTGTTATTTTCGCCGCGAAGAACGGACAGTATTTCTGCGGTTCTGAATTTAAATTCAAGGCGGCGGTTTGTGCGCTTTAAATTGCTTTTTGTGGTGAAAGTGCCGCGATGCATTTCCAGATACAATTCGCCGTCCCAAGTGGCAAGATTTTTATTATCCTTTAAATTCTTTTCAAGAAATTCGGCACCTCCCATATGCGTGCATTTGGGCATAATTGAAAGTTTATCAAAGCGGTGCATAAGCTCTATCATTTCCTCGGTGCAACCGGAGCCGCCATCGCCGTAGCCAAACATATTCATAGTTTGACCGCCGCTATCCTTATCAATATAAGCATCCCAATTTTCCTGAATTTGGCTCGGCATATTCCAAGTGATAAAATGTGTGGGCGGAACACAGGCGTAAATATCGGTGCCGTCTATGCCCTTCCAGATAAAGTTGTTATGCGGAAAGCGATTTGTGTCGTTCCAGGTAGACATTTTGTTTGAAACAAAATAATCTACGCCGCTTTTTTTTAGAATTTGCGGCAAAATCCAGCTGTTGCCAAAAACATCGGGCAGCCAAGCATTGTTTACGGTTTTGCCGAACATGCGTTTATACGCCTGCTGACCGTAAAGGCACTGACGAATAAGGCTTTCGGCACTCGGAACGTTGCAATCCGGCTCAACATACATTGCGCCGACGGGCTCAAACTGTCCTGCCGCAACCTTTTCTTTAAGTTCGGCAAAAATATCAGGATAATATTTTTCAAGAGTTTCATACACATAAGGCTGTGTGTGGGTATATTTAAAATCCGGGTATCTGTCCATAAGGCGAAGCTGAATAAGCACCGTTCTTAAATTCTTTTGAACAGCGTGAATCCTGCGCCAATAATAAGCAATATCCAGGTGTGAATGCGCAATCAGAGCCACATCGCCGCAGCCCTTATAATTATCGTTTGCATAAATAACATCATCCACATATTTTTGAGCATCTTCTATTCCGCCGAGTTCCTCCGATTCAAAATCAATCAAATTCATGGCGTTATTCAGCTCTTTATTCAAAAATGCGCGATAATCCTCAGAAAACAAATCGCTTTTTGCAATATCGAGCAAAAGCTCAAAATCATAAACAAGATTTTGAACGGCATAATTGACTGTGCAAATATATGCACCCTCAAAAATTTGGCGGCAGCCGCGCACGGAAAGGCTTTCGGGATTGCGTTCATCATCCGGCTTGCTGCGATTATAACCCTCCATTTCAAAATGAAGCGTTTTTGAATCATCAACATACGGTGAAAGAAGCATACGCTCGCGATTCGGGTCCACACCGCCCACATATTTGCCGTTTACCTTAACACAGATTTCGGCAGCGGTTTTGAGCGAAAACCAAAGTTCTTTGCCGCGCATTTCCTCCGGAATATCCACATCGGCGGTGATAAAAGCAGTGCCGTCCGGCGTGAAATACACATCGCCCTTATTGAGCGGTCGCGGCGGCTCGGAATAGAATTCGTATTCGTTTTCCGAGATTTGGCGTGCATCCTTAATCATTAAATTTTTAATTTCCCATTTTGAGGAATAAATATATCTTTTGAGCCAGCCGAAGCGCAAATCCGTCCATTCCTCAGGGCGCATAGACCTTCTTACAACTTTAATATGTGCCATGTTTGCGCCTCCTTACACATCCTGAAAATAAGGTTTTTTGCGAATTGCAACAACCTTAACGGACTTATTTAAGTCTTTCTTTATCTGTTCTTCAACCCATGCAACGCATCTTTCAAGAATCAGGCATTTTGAGCATTCGCCGCGGAAAATAACGGTTAGCTCGTTGCCGGAAAGAGAAACAAATTCTATCCAGCCGCCGTCGCCCTGAAGCTTCGGCTGAAGCACGGTTTCAACATAATTTTGAACACTTTTCATATCATTCACCATTAAGCAAGAATTATATTTTTGATTTTTTCACGAATTTCGGCAAGGCGCGCGTGTGCGTTTTCCCTACTCTCATCGCGAACACTGTAATAAACCTTGATTTTAGGCTCTGTGCCGCTTGGACGAACGGCAAGCCAAGAGCCGTCGTTCCACACAAATTTAAGCACATTTTCAATCGGCAAATCGTCAATGCCCTCGGAATAATCGATAACATTTTCAACGCCGTCAAAAAGAGCTGTGCCCGTTTTGCGAAATTCGCCCATAAGCTGCTGAATTTTTTCTGCACCGTCCTTGCCTTTAAGCACAAACGGATCAAGCGCGTCAAGATAATAGCCGTATTCGGCATAAATATCGTTTAAGCCGTCAATAAGCGTTTTGCCATGCGCTTTATACCAAGCAGCCATTTGGCAAATAAGCATTGCGGAAACAACGCCGTCCTTATCCCTTGCGTGAGTGCCGACAAGATAGCCGTAAGATTCCTCGTAGCCGATAACAAATTCGCGCTCGCCGCTTTTTTCATATTGATTTATCTTATCCCCGATATATTTGAAGCCGGTTAAAGTTTCGTCAATATGAAGTCCGCGCTTTCTGGCGATATCCGCGCCGAGTTCTGAGGTTACGATTGTTTTAACAAGAGTTGATTTTTCGTTCAACAAAGCTTTCTTCATATCAAGCACAAATTTAACAAGTAATGCGCCCGTTTGATTGCCGGTGAAAAGAATATAATCGCCGTTTTCGCTGCGAACGGCAATGCCGACTCTGTCGCAATCAGGGTCTGTGCCGAGCACGATATCGGCGCTGATTTCCTTTGCCTTTTCAATTGCAAGGTTAAGTGCGTCTTTTTCCTCGGGATTAGGACTTCTTACCGTGCTGAAATTACCGTCCGGCAATTCCTGTTCCTTAACAACGGCAACATCAAAATTTTCAAGCATTTTGCGCACCGGAATATTGCCGGTGCCGTGCAGCGGCGTATACACAATCTTCAAATCGGATTTTTCGGTATAAAGCGATTGCTTTGAAACAGCGTCATAAAATGCGCCGAGCTCCCTATCGCCGATTTCGTTTATCAATTCGGGATTTACGCTTTCGCCGGCAAGAATTTGAGCTGCTTCTTCACAGCTTGTGCCCTCGATATAAGTAAGGACCTCTGCGGCTGCTTCAGTGCAGATTTGACAGCCGGTTTCATCATAAACCTTATAACCGTTATACTCCTTGGGATTGTGCGAAGCCGTTACCATAACGCCCGCAGAGCAGCCAAGAAGCCGCGTTGTGAAAGACAGCACGGGAACAGGCACACAAAAGGAATATTTGTAAACCTTTATTCCCTTTGCCGCAAGGATTTTTGCAACCGCACAGGCAAAAGCGGCAGAGTTATTACGCGTATCGTAAGCTATTGCAACAGAATGATTTGCGTTGAATTTGTTTTGAACATATGCGGCAAGACCGAGAGTTGCCCTGCCGACGGTGTACTTATTCATGCGGTTTGAGCCCGCACCCATAACGCCCCTGAGACCGCCTGTGCCGAATGCCAGGTCTTTATAAAACCTGTCCTCGATATCTTTTTCGTCTTTGGCTGCGGCAAGCAATTCTGCTTTTGTTTCCTCATCCGCAAAACAGAGCCATTCACCGTATTTTTCCTTATAATCCATTTGTTCCTCCGTTAAGGCATACCGACGGAAAAGTAAAAAACGCCGCATTGCCGATTCGGTATATCGGATTTGACTTTCCCATGCCTTATATATTTAAAATTAACGAAAATATTATAGCACAGCAAAAAACGGTGCACAACCGACAAAGCGCATTTTTTAAAAAATAAACAAAAAAGCTTGCCTGACAAGCTCCGTAAATGTGAAATCGGTTTATATTTGGGGTAATATTTTAATTGCCCGGCAGAAAAAGCCGCCAGCACATAAGCAAATTCCGATCGCAACAGTTTCTATTATAAGCACGGTAATTTGCAAACTGTTTTTGCCATAATACCACAACAAGACAGACCTTCGGCAGTTGAATTTTGAAGCGGGTTTATTGTATCATGGTAAATAACAGAAAATTTTTTATTATGCGTAGCATTTGATAATAAATCCGTAGTATGTAAGTGAGGCATCAAAAACATACAGATGAGAAAGGAGAACCGCAGTGGAAGATGAACAAATTATAGAAATGTTTTTTTCACGCGATGAGCAAGGAATATACGAGCTGGATAAAAAGTACGGAAAGATGTTCCGCAAATTATCCGGCAATTTCCTGCAAAGTGCGGAAGACACGGAGGAATGCATCAACGATTCCTATTTGGGGGCTTGGAACAGGATTCCGCCTGAAAAGCCTTCGCCGTTGCCAACTTATATCTGCAAAATCGTCAGAAATGCATCTCTGAAAAAGTACTACAGCAACACTGCTAAAAAGAGAGGCGGCAATTACAGTATAGCACTTGAAGAAATCGAACCTTATATTGCAGATTCCAATTCTGTAGAAAAGCAGATAGAAACGGTCGAGCTATCAAAAGCCATCGAGGAATTTCTGGATACACTTACCGAACAGAATCGGGTCATCTTCATGCGAAGATACTGGTTTGGAGACAGTTGCAACGACATCGGCAGGTATGTCGGAATCACAGAGAAAAATGTGACCGTCCGACTGACAAGAATTCGTGAAAAAATGAAAAAATATTCAATTGAAAGAGAGGTATTCGTATGAATTCAAAGCAAATTTCGGATGCAATAGGTGCGATGGATGACAAATATATTTCCGAAACTCTGAACTATAAAAAAAAGAGAGAAAAACCGTTCCGGATAAAATTCGGAAGTTTGGCAGCATGCTTTTGCGCAGTATTAGCATTGGGAATTTTAACTCTGAATAACAGCACAGATAAAGCGCCAAATCCGAAAACGGTGCAGGCAACAAACCCGATTATAGAGGTGAATTCCGCCGAAGAAATGAAAAAGTATCTTGACTTTTCAGTTCCGGTTCTTGAAAAGCAGATTGAAACATACGCAGTTATAGTTACAGATGATTATCCTGCAACAGGACAGGTTGATTATTCAGACGGTTCGGAATACAGAATACAATACGGAAGCGGAGATATAAGCGGCATCTACGGCGGCGTGCTGACCGCTACAAAAAAAGTCGGTGATGTAGAAGTAAGTTATTATACTTTTGACGGAGCCGAATCAGAGGTAACATATTCAATATGGGAGGAAGACGGCTATACATTCAGTTATATTTATACCGCCGACGGAGAAAGCGAGATTACGACTCTTATAGAAAAGTTTAATGAGATTCGATGAGTTATCCGCAAAGCAATTTCACGGACAAAAGTATTGTGCCGACAGCAAAAGTCGAACAAAAAATCAAACGATTGCAGCAATGCGGTTCAAGTTTTTTGAGCTTTGCCTGTTGCATTATTAAAAAAATCTGCCAATATGCAAGTATTGGCAGATTTTTAATGTGCCACGAACAAAAATGAGTTCGCTTGAGCACTTATTCTTTACGGAACACCCCTTGGGGAGAACGGTATTTTTATGTCAAAATAAAGTTGTGAGTTTAAAAGAAGACATGCGAAGACATGCAATGTATAATTATATTTTATTGAACTGACAAACAGCCGGGTTAATCATCAACCTCTTTGAAATCAACCTCGATGGAGCCGTTTTCCGCCTCGGCATCCTTAATTTGCGAACGAACCTCGTTTGCAACTTCTTTCACCTGAAGATAAGCAACCAAATCCGTTACGGCAAAAACCAAAAGCCCAATGCCGACAAAGCGAACAAGCGTGCTTTGCGCGCCGAACGGATTAGTGAGGCACACAATACCCAAAGCGGAGGAAGTAAGACCCAAAACAAGAGTTACGAACCATGAATGAGGCATTGCCTTTGAAAGCCAAAACGAATCGAAAAGATTAAGCAGACCGCCCACCAAGAGATAAAGCCCGAGCAGGAAAATAATAACAGTTATTATCTGGTGATACGCACAGCAAATAACGATGCCGGCAACAGCCGAAATTATGCCCAAAGCGAGCGTAAAAACATATTTTTTATTTATGAGGTAGCTTAAAATCGCATAAACACCGCAGGCAACAAACGCGCCGCCCACAAACAGTGCGGTGTATTGAATCATTTTATCCGGAAACGCAACGAGCAACACGCCGAGCAGCGCCGAAACAACAATAAGAATTATCGAATATTTTTTAACCTCTGTTATGATTTTTTTCATGGAAAAGCACCTCCGAGATGCGGTATATTTGTTAAATTCAGTATAACATTCAGGATAAATTTGTCAAATAAACAATTCATAAACAAGCTTTGAATTTATTAAGAACACATCCTATAAAATCCACCGACAAATGCGGCACAATCAAAAAACGGACGGCAAACCAAATGACCTGCCGCCCGATATTATTTACATTGAAGCAAAATTCATTACTGCGCTTCACTTTCGGAAATTATTTTTTGAGCTACATGCTCGGGGCATCTTTCGTATCTTGCAAATTCAGATGTAAACGAACCTCTGCCCTGAGTGATTTGGCGCATTGCCGTGGAAAATGTTGTCATTTCGGCATCAGGAATCTCGGAAACGATTTCCTGCATACCGTCACCCGAAGGATTCATCCCCAAAACGCGACCGCGGCGTTTATTTATATCACCGATAACATCGCCCATTGCCTCATCGTTGCAAAGCACGCGAACGGTTGAAATAGGCTCAAGCAAAATCGGAGCGGCATTTGCCACGCCCTCTTTAAATGCAAGCGACGCAGCCATTTTAAAGCTCATTTCGCTTGAATCAACCGGGTGATAAGAGCCGTCATACAATGTGGCTTTAATGCCAACCATCGGATATCCCGCAAGCACACCCTTTTCCATGCATTCATTAAGCCCTTTTTCGACTGCCGGGAAAAAGTTTTTGGGCACCGAGCCGCCGACTACTCTTTCGGCAAACTCAAGTTTTTCGCATGTGCAGGGTTCAAATTCGATAAATACATCGCCGAACTGACCGTGACCGCCGCTTTGCTTTTTATGGCGACCCTGTGCCGAAACCTTTTTAGTTATTGTTTCTCTGTAAGCGATTTTCGGAGCGCAAAGCTCAACATCAACGGCAAATTTCGCTTTAAGCTTGGCAACGGCAACATCAATTTGCTGCTCGCCGAGACCGCTTACGATTTGCTCGTGAGTTTCGTTGTTAACACGGAATTTAAGGCTTGGATCCTCCTCGCAAAGCCTTGCAAAACCTGAGGCGATCTTTTCTTCGTCACCTTTTTTAACGGCTTTTGCAGCCATTGAATATGTAGCCTGCGGAGTATTAACGCCGTCTGCCTTAATGATCTTATCCGCCTTGCAAAGTGTGTCGCCTGTATTAAATCCTGAAAGCTTAACCGCCGCGCCGATATCGCCGGCAGGAATTTCCGAGGTGTCTATCTGCTTTGCGCCGAACATGGTTACGATTTTGCCGAGCCTTTCCGTGTTGCCCGTAGAGGCGTTTACAATTTCAGCACCTGCGGTTAATTTACCGCTCAGCACCTTGAAAAACGAAAGCTTGCCGATAAACGGATCTGCAACCGTTTTAAAGCAAATTGCAGCGAGCGGACCGTTTTCATCTGCGGTGAGTTCAATCGGCTCATCATCACTGATGGCATATTCGGATGACGGTGCCGGGCAAACTTCTGCCACAAAATCAAGGAATTGGTCGCAAGCTTCGCCGCTGAGGCCGCTTAGTGCGAAAACAGGGATAATGGAGCCGTCTGCAACGCCGATGCGCAGACCCTTGATTTTATCCTCCTCGGTAAGTTCTTCGCCCGAGAAATATTTATCCATAATTTCTTCATCTGTGCCTGCAACAGCTTCGTTGAACACTTCTTTAATAGCGTCAAACCTGGCGGCGTCGTCATGACTGAAATCGGCAGGTGACGGCTTTGCGCCGTTATATGAAAATGCCTTTTCCGTTATCATATTATAATACGCGGAAACCTTTCCGTCCGTAATAATCGGAATAACTATCGGGCAAACACTTGTGCCGAATTTAGCTGCCATACCGTTAAACGATTTATAAAAATCGGCGCGTTCATCATCCATTTTTGAAGCAACGATAATTTTTGACATACCGCGTGCCGAAGCGGCTTTAAATGCTTTTTCCGCACCTACGGCAAGCCCGGAGCGTGCTGAAACAACGATAACGGCAGTTTCAGCGGCACGAATGCCCTCTGCCGCACCCTCCGCAAAATCAAAAAGACCGGGAGTATCAATAATGTTTATTTTCGTATTTTTATATTCAATCGGTGCAACAGCACAGGAAACGGAAATCTTGCGCTTTTTTTCCTCTGCGTCATAGTCGGTAACGGCAGTGCCGTCTGCAACCTTGCCGATTCTTTCCGTTGCGCCGGCAATATTAAGCAATGCCTCTGCCAAAGTGGTTTTTCCCTTTGAAGCATGACCTGCCAAAGCTATATTTCTGATATTATCGGCTTTATAAACTTTCATAAAAAAACAACCTCTTTTTCAGGAGCCGAAGTGCCCCTTACAATAAATATTTGTTTACATTGTATAATAATTTTGCTGCATTGTCAATTTTTTATGTTGAATTTTACTATCAAAATACAATTTTTTAACATTTTGATAAAAATAAAAAATTTTTTTGTGGATTTTACACATAAAACATTCTGCAAATAACCGCAGCGAAGCAAAATTGAAATACGATTAAATTTATGTTGCAAAACACAGCAAGGCATATTATAATATAGCCGCATTGCATCCACAGGGAAAGAGAGGTTTCCCGATTATTATTTCGTTTGTGTTTGCGAAATAAAATTCAGGAGCAGTAGCAGAAAGGAAAATTTAATATGAAAACAAACACGAAAAAGCTTGTAGGCATTGCATTATTTACGGCAATCGTTATAGTGCTTCAGCTTATCGGCGGCGGAATCAAAGTGGGCACATTTTCAGTGTCTCTCGTTCTTATCCCAATCGTATTGGGTGCGGCTCTTTACGGAGTCGGCGCAGGTGCGTGGCTCGGTCTTGTTTTCGGTGTCACGGTGCTTCTCACCGGCGACGCTGCAGCATTTCTTACGGTAAACGCATTCGGCACGGTGGCAACCGTTCTTGTTAAGGGCACGCTTGCAGGAACACTTTCCGGCTTTATGTACAAAGCATTTGAAAAGAAAAACAAGTATGCTGCAACAGCAGCCGCTGCAGTAACCTGCCCCATTGTAAACACGGGCGTATTTCTTATCGGTTGCATTCTTTTCTTTATGCCTACCATCACAGGTTGGGCAGAGGGGCTCGGCTTCAAATCTGCTTCACAGTATATGCTGACCGGCTTTGTGGGCATCAATTTCATTCTTGAATTTGCGGTAAACATTTTGCTTTGCCCCATTATCGTAAGACTTATAAACCTCGGTAAAAAAGAGATCAAATAGTTAAAGATTATCATAAAAGCGTTTCGTTAAGAGGCGCTTTTATTTTTTTCCGAAAAATAATCAATACCGCTTTTTATTGCCTGCTATAATATAATATGATATATTTATAGCAAGGATTAAACTTATTTATGCGGAGGCAGACTATGAAAATAATTTTTTGCAGGCATGCGGAGCCTGATTACGAGCACGATTCAATTACGGACAAGGGCAAAATCGAAGCCGAGCTTCTTGCACGCAGACTCGCCGGGATTGATATAGACGAAATATATGTTTCACCGCTCGGAAGGGCAAAAAAAACTGCTGAATACACACTTGAAAAAACAGGCAGAAAAGCAGAAATTCTTAAATGGCTGCGCGAATTTGACGGCAAGGTTAAGGAAAACGGCGAAATTAAAGGTTGCTGGGATAAATTACCCGAATATTGGACTGCACAGGATGAATATTACAGCGCGGAAAAATGGCTCACAACTCCACTTATGCAAAGCGGCACGGCAAAGCGCGAATATGAATTTGTGTGCAACGGGATAGACAATTTTCTTGCCGAGCACGGCTACAGGCGCAACGGCAGACATTACGATGTAACAAACTCAAACCGCAAAACCGTTGTTTTCTTTTGCCATTTCGGAGTTGAATGTGCAATTTTGAGCCGAATTTTCGGAGTTTCGCCAATGCCCCTATGGCATAATTTTGTGGCACTTCCCTCTTCGGTTACAACAATAGTAAGCGAGGAACGGGTTAAAGGCAAGGCGCAGTTTCGCTGCATGGAGTTCGGCGACACATCACACCTTTACGCCGCCGGCGAAAAGCCATCTTTCGCTGCACGCTTTTGTGAATGCTTTGAGGACGATACACGCCACGATTAAACCGAGAAACCGCATAAAATCTTTCTTAAACGCCTAATCATTTGCTCCTGCGCTTTTGCACACCCTGATTGCCGTTTCCTCGGCAAATGAAATCTCGCCGCCGTTTTCCACTGCTTACGCGGCAAAATACACCGCCAAAGCAATGCAATTTTCCGTATAAAATCACCGCCTCAAATATTGTTTGAAAAAAATATCAAAAAACACTTGCTTTTTTAACCAATATGGAGTATTATATTTGTACCGAAAGGGCAAAAGTAAATATCGCGGGGTAGAGCAGTTGGAAGCTCGTCGGGCTCATAACCCGGAGGTCGCAGGTTCGAGTCCTGCCTCCGCAACCACTATAGTACACTTTAATTGACACATTAAAGTGTACTATTTTTTTTGTATTTTTATAGACTGTTTAAGCGATTTGTTTCTATTAAATGTAATGTTATATCAAATATGGTGTACTATCACCCTTTTGATTTACATATTTAAACACACACCGTGAAAACAGAATGCACTGCGTGAAAATATACCCCACTCCGTGAAAATAAATATATTTCGCAAAATCTGAAGGTGCAATAATATGTACTAATCTTTCCATGTTTAAGAATTTATCTTTATTTTTTATATAAATTATGATATAATCGTCATATAAAATTTCGAGGTTTAATTATGAATTTAATCAGTTTATTTTCCGGAGCCGGCGGCCTGGATTTAGGCTTTGAAAAAGCAGGTTTTAATATATCTATGGCCAATGAATATGACAAAGGTATATGGGCAACCTACGAAGCGAACCATTCCGCCCCGCTGATAAAAGGCGATATTAGAAATATTAAAGATACCGATTTTCCGAATGAAATTGACGGAATCATCGGTGGACCTCCCTGCCAAAGCTGGAGTGAAGCAGGTTCATTGAGAGGCATCAACGATTCAAGAGGTCAATTGTTTTTTGATTACATAAGAATTCTGAAAAACAAGCAGCCTAAATTTTTCCTTGCCGAAAATGTTTCGGGTATGTTGGCAAGCCGACATTCAGAGGCTGTAAAAAATATAATACAGCAATTTGAAGAGTGCGGTTATAATCTTACTCTTACACTTGTAAATGCTGCTGATTATGGTGTACCGCAAGATAGAAAGCGAGTTTTTTACATTGGATTTAGAAAAGATTTAAAAATTGATTTCAAATTTCCAAGTCCGACAACTCCTAATGCAGAAAACAAATTAACTATGAAAGATGCTATCGGTGATTTGGTTTATACGCCTGTACCTGCTTTACCAAAAAACAAAACAAACGGAGATTTAGAAATTCCAAATCACGAATATTATATTGGTGATTATTCAACTATTTTTATGAGCAGAAACAGAGTCAGAGGATGGGACGAACAAGCTTTCACGGTTCAGGCAAGTGGCAGGCAATGTCAATTACATCCTCAAGCTCCAAAAATGAAATTTATTGAAAAAAACAAGCGTATTTTTGTTCCGGGGTATGAAGATTTATACAGAAGACTGACTGTAAGAGAATGTGCCAGAATACAAGGATTTCCGGATAATTTTAAATTCATTTATACCGATGTGAATTACGGTTATAAAATGATTGGAAATGCTGTTCCTATAAACTTAGCATATATAGTAGCATGTTCAATAAAAGACGCTTTAAACCGATAAAGGAGAAAATATGAGTAGTGCAAGTAATGTCCAAGGCAGAGCATATGAATATATTTGTTTAATTACTTTAGCTAAAGAAATCAACAAATTTAGATTAGCTGTAATAGATAAAAATTCAAGTTATAAAACCGCTCAAAACGCATGGAATAACATTGATACTCAATTAAAGGAAATATTAACAGAAAGTGCAAAAGCTGCTGTATTAACTGTTTTCGACTTAGAACCTTTGATTACAGAAGACGGAAATGATAAACTTGATTTAAAAATTCAAAAAGACAGCGAAGGTGAAATTGGCGATGTTAGAGATATACTGATCATTCGAAGAAATATTCATTGGGAAGTTGGTTTAAGTGTAAAACATAACCATTTTGCTGTTAAACACAGCAGATTATCTCCTACAATTGATTTTGGCAAAAGATGGTTTGGTGTAGAATGCTCTAACCAATATTGGAATAACGTTAATGTTGTTTTTGATTATCTAAAAAAATGTAAAAATCAGGGTCTAAAAT
>CAVFVA010000025.1:0-21926 GCA_963625835.1 Clostridium sp. AF37-5
TAATGCATGAATAAAAACAGCGAAAACAATTTTAGTGAAAAATGACA
This sequence comes from Clostridium sp. AF37-5, assembly GCA_963625835.1. Lineage (GTDB taxonomy): Bacteria > Bacillota > Clostridia > Oscillospirales > Acutalibacteraceae > Eubacterium_R. The sequence continues at coordinate 48 of CAVFVA010000025.1, forward strand.
GAATGCTTGTCGTTTTCTATTCGCAATTTCAATAATTATGCTTAAATTTTGCCCGTATAAACTAAATAAAGTATAAATTTTATTTATATCCTTGCATTTTTTGCTTTGTTGTAGTATTTTATCATTACTGTTTATCTTTGATGAAAAAAGGGATTTTATTATGAAAAGCAATTCAGCTAAAAAACGCGTTGTAACCCCGGCTATGCTGCTCGTTACAATCGGTGTTGTTTACGGTGACATCGGCACATCGCCCATGTATGTGCTTAAATCGATTATCGAAAACAACGGCGGTCTCCAAAATGTTAATCGTGAATTTATAATCGGCTCTCTTTCACTTATTATTTGGACGGTTACTTTGCTCACAACCGTTAAATATGTTATGATTGCGATGAAAGCTGATAACCACGGCGAAGGCGGTATATTTGCACTTTACAGCCTTGTAAAAAATTACGGCAAATATCTCGTTATCCCGGCAATGCTCGGCGGCGCAGCTCTGCTTGCAGACGGCATATTAACTCCTGCCGTAACCATAACCACCGCTATTGAGGGCTTGCACAGCATCACCGTTTTTGATAATATCCTCGGAAACGACCAAAACAGGGTAATTGTGATAACCTTATTGATTATTTCAGTTTTATTTTTGTGTCAAAAAGCAGGCACAAGCATTCTTGGTAAGGCATTCGGTCCGCTTATGTTTGTGTGGTTTTTGTATCTTGGCGTTTCGGGTGCATATAATATGAGCGGTCATCTTTATGTGCTGCAGGCACTCAATCCCATTTATGCAATCAAAGTGCTTTTCAGCCCATATAATAAAGCCGGCTTTATGATTTTGGGCAGCGTTTTCCTTGCTGCAACCGGTGGAGAGGCTCTTTATTCCGATATGGGTCATGTGGGCAAAGAAAATATTTATATCAGTTGGCCGTTTATAAAAATCTGCCTGCTGCTCAATTATTTCGGTCAGGGTGCATGGATTCTTGCCAATAAAGATAACCCTGCTCTCGCAGGCGTTTCGGATTTAAATCCGTTTTTCCAAATGATTGCACCTCAATTCAGACCTTTTGCCGTAATTCTCAGCACGGTTGCCGCAATTATTGCGTCACAGGCTCTTATCACGGGTTCTTTCTCGCTTGTTTCTGAGGCAATCAGGCTTGATTTAATGCCTCATATGCAAATTGTTTATCCCTCTCAAAATAAAGGTCAGCTGTATATTCCGCTTGTTAATTCTATTATGTGGCTCGGCTGTATAACCGTTGTGCTTCTTTTCCGCACGGCAGCACATATGGAAGCGGCTTACGGACTTTCAATCACTATCACAATGCTGATGACGACTTATTTGCTTGTTGTTTATTTGTTCAAGAAGCAGCATAAATATATTTCGGCTGTTGTAGTCGGTATAGTGTTCACATCAATTCAGCTTGTATTTTTCCTTTCAAGTCTCAGCAAATTCTTTAAAGGCGGTTATTTTGCCGTCCTTATCGGTGCCTGTCTCTTTATTGTTATGCTTTCGTGGAAACTCGGAACTCAAGTTGAAAGAATGCAGGGCGTTCCGCTTAAAATGCGCGAGTTTGCGCCGATGCTCGGTGAACTCAGAAACGATGAAAAAGTGCCGCAAATTTGCGAAAATCTTGTTTATATCACCAATAACAGAGACCCTGAGTATATCGACCGCGATATTATGTACTCGATTCTCGATAAAGGTCCCAAGCGTGCAGACGCGTATTGGTTTGTTAATATAAATGTAACGGAGGAGCCGTTTACTTCCGATTATTCAGTTGAATCTTACGGCACAAATTATTTGTTCTTTGTAACAATCAATCTCGGCTTTAAGGTGCCGCAAAGAGTAAATGTTTATCTTAGGCAGATAGTTTCGGATCTTGTTGCTTCCGGCGATTTGCCGAGGCAAAACAGAAAATATTCAATCTACAAAGAATCGTCATCAGGCAGCTTTAAATTTTATCATATCAGAAAAACACTTGCTCCCGAAAGCGATATTTCAAATCTTAAAAAGCTTGCCGTTATTCTTAAGTATAAAATCAGAAAAATCGCCGGTTCGCCTGCCAAATGGTACGGACTTGAAAATTCAAATATGTTGATTGAATATGTTCCGCTGTTTATTCAGGCAAAGCATTACGACCCGTTTAAGCGAAAAGCAAAATAAAAATCAGTCAAGAACGCTCGCAGAGGCAATCCGCGAGCGTTCTTTTTATATTTTCTTATATAAATAAATTTGCATTATTGCATTATCATTTTGCCGTGTTATAATAAAGGCGAGGTGATAATTTATGAATGAAAAAAATGAAAACACATTTGTTTTAAATAACGGCGTGCTTATTCCCGATGTTGCTTTCGGCACTTACAAGGCTGCGGCAGGGGATACCAGTGAAGTTATCCTTAATGCCATTGAAGCCGGTTATCGTTGCTTTGACACTGCTTCGTTTTACGGCACGGAGGAGTATCTTGCCGACGCTATCAAGAAAAGCGGCATTCCACGCGAAAAATTTTTTATTACTTCAAAATTATGGAAAACCGAGCTTGGTTATGATAATGCACTTTCGGCTTTTGAAGCCTCGCTTAAAAGATTGAATACGGATTATTTAGATGCATATTTGATTCATTGGCCGCTTCCCGACGCTGATTACAAAGATTGGCGTGTTATTGATTTTGACAGTTGGCAGGCACTTGAAAAACTTTATAACGAGGGTGTTGTAAACGCAATCGGCGTAAGTAACTTTTTGCCTCATCATATTGAAAACATTATTCAAAACTGCGAAATCGAGCCGGCAATTAATCAAATTGAATTTCATCCCGGCTATTCACAGCTTGCAACAGTTGAATATTGCCAAAAGCATAATATTTTGGTGCAGGCTTGGAGTCCGCTCGGCAGAACAAGAGTGCTTGACGATCCGTTGATTTGTGAGCTTGCCGAAAAATATAAGCGGCAGCCTGCGCAAATTTGCCTGCGCTTTGCATATCAAATGGGCGTTATGCCGCTTCCTAAATCTTCAGACACTTCGCGTATGAAAACGAATATGGCTGTTTTCGATTTTGAAATCTCGCAGGAAGATATGTATCGCCTGCAAACAATGCCGCCGATGGGTTGGTCGGGGCTTCATCCGGACAGATAGTTGCTGTTTGCACTTTCGGTTCAACAGGCGTATTAACTGCGTAAATATTTGTTTCGTTAAATTTATAATATTTGTTGAAAATCGAGTGCTTCTATTGTAAAATTACAATGTAGTATTCGGAGGATTTTATGAAGAGTTATCTTTTAAACGGCAGCGAGGCTCTCGGAATTGAGCTTGGCTCCACAAGAATAAAGGCTGTTTTGATTGCGGACGATTGCTCCGTGCTTGCATCCGGCGGCTTTAATTGGGAAAATGAATTTAAAAACGGATATTGGACCTACAGTCTTGATGAAGTTTGGCACGGCATTCAAAGTGCGTATTCGGCGCTGAATAATGAAGTGCTTGAAAAATTCGGTTCAAAAATAAAAACACTTTCCTCAATCGGATTTTCCGCAATGATGCACGGATATCTTCCTTTTGATAAAAACGGAAATCAGCTTGCCGATTTCAGAACTTGGCGTAACACCACAACAGGTGAAGCGGCGCAAAAGCTGACAAAGCTGTTTGATTTCAATATTCCGCAAAGGTGGAGTATAGCTCATCTTTATCAGGCGGTGCTGAACGGCGAAAACCATGTTGCCGATATCGATTATTTAACAACTCTTGCCGGTTATGTTCATTGGCAGCTTACGGGCGAAAGAGTTGTCGGCATCGGTGAAGCATCGGGAATGTTCCCGATAAAAAGTTCGTCGCTTGATTATAATGACGATATGCTTGCCGCATTTTCCGATATTCCCGAAATTAAAGCACTTCCGTGGAATATTAAGGATATTTTGCCACGCGTGCTTGTGGCAGGTGAAAATGCCGGAACTCTCAGCGAAAAGGGCGCAAGGCTTCTTGATCCGTCCGGCTGTTTGCAGTCAGGTATACCGTTTTGCCCTCCGGAGGGCGACGCAGGCACCGGCATGGTGGCTACGGACAGTGTCAAAACCAAAACAGGCAATGTTTCGGCAGGTACATCCATATTTTCAATGGTTGTGCTCGAAAAACCGCTTGTAAATGTGCATGAGGAAATAGATATTGTAACAACACCGTCCGGCGATGATGTGGCAATGGTGCATTGCAATAATTGTTGCACCGATCTTGATTATTGGGTTTCTGTTTTTTATGAATTTGCCATAGCGGCAGGCTCAAAAATCACAAAGTCTCAGGCTTATGATTTGATATATAATGCCGCGCTTGGCGGCGACTGTGATTGCGGCGGTCTTGTGAATTATAATCTGTTTTCCGGCGAGCCTGTTTCGCATCTTGAGGATGGCAGACCGATGTTTGTTCGCCCGCGCGGAAGTGAGTTTAATCTTGCCAATTTTTTCAGGGCACAGATTTATTCAGCACTTGCAACGCTTAAAATCGGCATGGATATTTTGGAAAAAGAAAATGTTGATATAGATGTGCTTATGGGGCACGGCGGTTTGTTTAAAACAAAAAAAGTCGGTCAGCAGCTTCTTGCCGGTGCGCTTAAAACTCCCGTTGCCGTTACGGAAACGGCAGGCGAGGGCGGTGCATGGGGAATTGCCGTTCTTGCAAAATATTCTGAGCAAGAAAGCGCAATGTCGCTTTCATATTTTCTTGACGAAATTGTTTTTGCAAATTCAAGTAAATCCGTTGCAGAACCGAATGACGGCGATGCGGTCGGGTTTGAAAAATATATGAAAAATTATAAAAAAGGCTTTGCGGCACAAAAAGCCGCTGCCGAAAATCTTTGATACGGGTGGTAAAAAATATGGCATTAAAGGATTATGAATTTTGGTTTGTTGTCGGCACGCAGTTTCTTTACGGTGAGGATATTTTTGAAATAATCGATTCGCACGCAGCTGAAATGTGCGCCGAATGGAGTGAAAAAATGCCCTGTAAAATTATTGCAAAGCCCTGTGTTAAAACATCTAAAGAAATTTTGGATGTTATGCAGGCTGCAAACTCCTGTGATAATTGTGCAGGCGTAATTACATGGATGCACACCTTTTCACCGTCAAAAGCATGGATTGCAGGTTTTAATGCTTTGCAAAAGCCATATCTTCATGTAAATACTCAATATAACCGTGATATCCCTTGGCAGGATATTGACATGGACTTTATGAATTTAAATCAGTCTGCTCACGGCGACAGGGAACACGGCTATATTGCAGCAAGAATGAGGCTTAAAAGAAAGGTTGTTGCCGGCTATTGGAAAGACGAGGATTTCCAAAGTAAAATTCAAACATGGATCAGAGCCGCAGCAGGTGCAGCTGAATCAAAAAAAGTGCATGTGCTCCGCATTTCCGATAATATGCGAAATGTTGCCGTTACGGACGGCGACAAAGTCGAAGCGCAAATAAAACTCGGCTGGCAGGTAGACCATTACGGAGTCGGCGATATCATTAAATATGTTGACGCTGTTACAGATGCCGAAATAGACGCTCAAATGTCGGAATATGAAAAAAATTATATTATGGATACCGATAATATCGACTCTGTAAGATATCAGGCGCGTGAAGAAGTTGCAATCAGGAAGTTTCTTGATGAACACGGCTTTAATGCATTCCACACCAATTTTGAGGACTTGCAGGGGCTTCGTCAGCTTCCCGGTCTTGCTGCTCAGGATTTAATGCGCCAAGGCTACGGCTTCGGTGCGGAGGGTGACTGGAAGGTTGCCGCAATGCTCAGAGTTATGACATCTATGGCAGAGGGACTAAACGGCGGCACTGTGTTCATGGAGGATTACACATATCATTTTGAACCCGGTAATGAAATGCTTCTCGGCTCTCACATGCTTGAGGTCAGCCCTCAGTGTGCAGCCGAAACACCTAAAATTCAGGTCCATCCGCTCGGTATAGGCGACAGGGAAGACCCTGCAAGGCTGGTATTTAAAGCTCAAACAGGTAAGGGTATTGTTGTTACTCTGGTTGATATGGGTGACAGACTTCGCCTCATCTGCAATGATGTTGAATGCAAGGAACAGGTTAACGATATGCCGAATTTGCCGGTTGCCGGTGTGCTTTGGAAGCCGCTCCCGAATCTTCAAACATCTGCCGAGGCATGGATTTATGCAGGCGGTGCGCACCACAGCGTGCTTTCTTACAGTCTTACTGCTGATAATATGCGCGATTTTGCCGAAATTATGGGAATTGAATTTATTCATATCGGCGAAAACACAAATATTGAAGAGTTCAGAAAAGAACTTTTCTATAACGATGTGGCATATAAGCTGCACATGAATTGAGGAACAAATAATGCTTGAGGAATTGAAACAAAAGGTTTATGAAGCCAATATGCAGCTCAAAGAATACGGGCTTGTTGTGCTCACCTGGGGCAATGCTTCGGCGGTGGACAGGGAAAAGGGCTTGTTTGTTATTAAACCGTCCGGTGTGCCGTATGATGAAATGACTGCCGACGATATGGTTGTTATGAGCTTAACGGGCGAAAAGCTTGAGGGCAGATTAAATCCCTCGTCCGACACTCCAACGCATTTGGAACTTTACAACCGCTTTTCCGAAATCGGCGGAATAGTGCACACTCATTCAAGCTGGGCGTGCGCATGGGCTCAGGCAGGGCGTGATGTGCCGGCTTACGGCACCACACATGCCGACTTTGCAAACGGTGCGGTACCGTGCGCAAGAGGGCTTACAGAAGCAGAAATAAACGGCGAATATGAGCTTAATACCGGCAAGGTGATTGCCGAGGAGTTTGAACGCCGCGGAATATCTCCGCTTGAACGCCCGGCAGTGCTTGTGCACAGGCACGGTCCGTTTACTTGGGGTAAAGATCCTTTTAAGGCTGTTGAAAACGCGCTTATTTTGGAAGAAGTTTGTAAAATGGCTTCGCGCACGGAGCGCGTTGCTGCTTTTGATAAAGCATCCGATATAGGCATAGAAGAGTATTTGCTTGAAAAGCATTATCAAAGAAAACACGGAAAAAATGCATATTACGGTCAATCAGAGGAGTATTAAATGAAGAAAAAGCCGTTTGTTATTTGTATGGCAATTGTTGCATGTCTTGCCGTTGCTGCAAGCACGTATGCGGTGTTCGGAAATCAATTTATCGGTATACAAGGCGAAAAGATTTCCTACAAATCCGTTTCGTCTGTCGCAGCGTCCGCAAAATCTAAAACGCCCACTGCTTCAAGTGTCGAATGTTCGGTTAAACAAACAACAACCAAACCCACAACGCAAAAAGAAACACAAAGCGGTAACAGAACTTCTTCCGATATGCCTTATCTTATTAAAGTTAATAAAACCCAAAATATCGTTATAGTTTATAAGCAGGGTGATGACGGCGAATACAGCATTCCGGTTAAGTCAATGGTTTGCTCGGTAGGCAAAGCCGGTAATACTCCGTCAGGCACTTTTAAAACAAGCGATAAATATACCTGGCGCTTGCTTGAAGGCAATGTTTACGGTCAATATGCCACAAGAATAACAGGTCATATTCTTTTTCATTCCGTTCCTTATTATAAAAAAGATAAAAGCACTCTTGAGTATGATGAGTATAATAAGCTTGGCGAGCCGGCTTCCGCAGGCTGCATAAGACTTTCTGTTGCCGATGCAAAATGGATTTATGATAATTGCCCAACCAAAACCACTGTTGTAATGTATGACAGCGATGAAAAAGAACCGCTTTCTAAGCCGAGCGCGATTAAAATTGATACTTCGGACACCGAAAAACGCGATTGGGATCCGACTGATCCCGATAAAAACAATCCTTGGAACAATTAAGCGTATAAAACATTAAGCACTCGGATATTTTCCGGGTGCTGTTTTATGCCTGCTTATATATAATGTTGTATGCAAAAAGGGAAGCGAAAAAACGCTTCCCTTTAATAATTATATGTTTATGATATATGATTATCTCTTAATATCGTCCCAAGCTACGCCGTCAATATGGAAAAGCTCATCAAAGTCATACTTGTTGCTTTCTTCCTTAGTGTGGTTGGGATACCAAACCTGTGCAAAGAACGGGTTTGTTTTTGCGATTGAATCGTAATCCCAAGCCTTTTGCGGAATGTAGCATTCGGGGCACCAGTGACCGCCGAGGAGGATAAGCGCGGGGCTTGCTTCGAATTCTGCACCGCAGTGACCGCATTTCCACTTAAGCTTTGTTGCCATATCACCCTTGGTCATCTTTTCGCTGAGGCATTCACCGCCGCGGAATTTGGCAGCCTGCTTCATATCTTCAATATCAAGCTCGGATTCAGGCTTTGTTTCGTCATAACCGTGGTCAAGCTTGAATTGCTCGGAAGCGGCATTGTCTTTATCAAAGTTGATAATTTCAAAGTCTTCCCACTTAGTAGGAATCTTTTCCCAATCGGCTTTTGAGCCGTAGTATGCGCTCATGCGGTTTGGCTCGTTTGTTGCAACCCAGTCAAGTGTACCGAATCCGGGAGTGGAAGCGATTTTCTTCATAAAGGGCTTTGCGCATGCTGCAACAAGGTTTTTCGGAAGATATCTCGGTATTTTGAAATAAAATTCAACATGGTCTGCAAGGCGGTTGAAGTAATCCTGAATAGGAAGGTTTTCACGGAAATGAAGGAAATCTTCAAGTTTATCGCCGTCTGCATAAAACTGACCGTGGAAGTTCTTGGTAATAAACCAGTTGGGGTCAAAAAGCTTTTCGGGACCGGCAAGACCGAGTGTGCCGAGAAGAAGCTTTTCAAATTCATAGTTGGAAATCCTGTATTCCTTACCGGAACCGATGTTGAAAAAGTGATTCCAGAAATCTGAGCCGAGATTGCCGGCTGCGTCTTCGGTAACAAGGTTGCACATAAGTCTGCCGGAATCCTCAACCGTGCACCATTCAAGAACACCGTTAATAGGAACATGGAACATAATGGGATCCATGTTCTTAAGAATGTTGGGGTAAAGAATGCCGCTCTGGCGCATTACAACCCAGTTTTTGATGCCGCTTTCAACAAAAGTGCGCTCAGCAACTGTTTTTGAAACTGCATAGTGGTCGTAAATGGAGATTTTAATCGGGTCTCCGCAACGACCCCAATGAATGGGATAATTGCGATCGCCGGTTTCTGCAACCGTGCCTATGTAGCAAACTTTAATATCATCTTTATTCGGCTGTGCAAGAACAGCTTTGCAAATGTTCTGAGCTGCGCCGATATTTGTTTTTTGAGTTTTATAGGGCTTCCAGTCCGCAGTCGGGGAAACCATTCCGCCGACATGAAGCACATAGTCGGAACCGGTTACACCCTCAAGGATTGCATCGTAATCAAGAAGATCGCCCCAAATAACCTTAACATTCGGCTTGGCAATGATGTGCTTTAACAGCTCCTCATTCTTAGCACTTTTTCTGGCAAGCATTTTAATATTGATTTCGTTGGACTTTTTGAGCATTTCCTGAACAGCTGCCCAGCCCATATTACCGGTACCGCCGGTAATGAATACGGTTTTCTTTGCCATTATATTTCCTCCTTAAAGAAATGTATAAAAATTTACAAACAATATTATAAACTATTTCTAAACAAAAAACAACAAAATAATAAAAAAATTATAAATATATGCGGATGTGTAAGCCGATTTTGTTAAATATTTCAAAAACACATCTTATGTGTTGACAATTTATGCACAAATGAGTTATTATATATCCGAAGTTAATATTAACCTTATCAAGAGTGGTTTAGGGAACGGGCCCTGTGATGCCACAGCAACCTGCACTTGCAAGGTGCTAATTCCCGCGGATTTTCCGAGCGATGAGTTTTTCGCACACTCTGCTCGAAGTGTGCTTTTTTATTGCTTTTTTACCCGGTAAGCGGATTTTGAGTTAATATTAATATTACGCCTCTTATCGAGGGTTCATTTAAGGAGGATATATATCTTATGTCTAAAACACTGTTCACAAGCGAATCGGTAACAAAAGGTCATCCTGATAAAATTTGCGATCAAATTTCGGATGCCGTTCTTGACGCCATGATTGCACAGGATCCTCAAAGCCGTGTTGCCTGCGAAACCACCTGCACCACCGGTCAGGTTCATATTATGGGCGAAATTACTTCTCATTCCAATGTTGATATTCCGTCAATCGTAAGAAAAACAATTTGCGATATCGGTTATGACGGCGGCGAAAAAGGATTTGACGGCGAAAATTGTGCAATCCTTGTTTCTCTTGATAAGCAAAGCCCCGATATTGCACTCGGCGTTGATAAGTCTTATGAGATGAAAAACAACGAAACGGATAAATATAACGAAAACGGTGCCGGTGACCAGGGTATGATGTTTGGCTATGCCTGCAACGAAACAAAAGAGCTTATGCCGCTTCCTATCAGCCTTGCGCATAAGCTTGCACTTAAACTTACCGAGGTTCGTGAAAACGGCACATTGCCTTATCTTTATCCGGACGGCAAAACTCAGGTGACTGTTGAATACGATGACGGTAAGCCTTGCAAGGTCGTTGCCGTTGTTGTTTCAAGTCAGCACAGTGCTTCCGTATCGCTTGACACTCTGAAAAAAGATATAATTGAAAAGGTAATTAAAACAACCGTTCCTGCCGAATATATGGATGAAAACACGGTTTTCTATGTTAATCCTACCGGCAGATTTGTTGTTGGCGGTCCTCAGGGCGACAGCGGCTTAACGGGCAGAAAAATAATTGTTGATACATATGGCGGTTACGCCCGTCACGGCGGCGGTGCATTCAGCGGTAAAGACCCCACTAAGGTAGACAGAAGTGCCGCTTACGCAGCAAGATGGGTTGCAAAAAACATTGTCGCTGCAGGTCTTGCCGATAAGTGCGAGGTAGAACTCGCTTATGCAATCGGCGTTGCCAAACCTGTTTCGGTTATGGCAGATACATTCGGAACCGGTAAAAAATCCGATGAAGAAATTGCAGATATAATCAATAAGGTGTTTGACCTCAGACCCGCCGCTATTATTGACAGGCTTGATTTAAGAAAACCTATCTACGAAAAACTTGCGGCTTACGGTCATATGGGTCGTGAGGATTTGGGCGTTTCTTGGGAAAAGCTCGATATGGTTGATGAAATCAAAAAATATATGTAACGCAGTAAAAGCAACGCCCGACGGCGTTGCTTTTTTGGCAAAATCAATGTTTTGTAAGTCGATAATTTCAAAGTCAACAAAAAATTATCCAAATAGTTGATTTGAATTTAACAATTTGTATATTTACTATTTCGGTTGATTGTCGTATTATATTAGTGCAATCGGCGGCGATGCCGCTTTTAATAAAAAAGGAGCTGCGCAAATGATAAACAGAAGAGGCGGCGCTTCGGATTATTTGAATCCTTATTCAAATATGCGACTCAGTCGCTCCGGGCGTAAGAATATTAAAGATCAATTCGGGCAATATACTCGCACACACAGCGCATCCGAATTTGAAAAGCTTATAACGCAAAAATATTTCCTGCTTTGCGATGAATTGCATAAACGCTGCACACGCGCATTCACAATCATATTTTGGCTCAAGGTTATCACATTTGCCGTGTTTATTGCGTTTTCTGTTGTGGCAATTATCTGCGGCACAAAATTCGGCAGCAAAATGCTTTGGCTTTCATTTTGGATAGTTTTGATATTTGTCGATGTCGGCTTTTTCTTGGTTGCCGATTATTGCAAATCGCTGATTGTGGAAAAGGTGCTTCCTTACCTTGATAATGTTGAGCAAATTGATTTCGGTATCAGCGAGGACGACGAAGAAGAAGCAAGAAACGAAGAAGACGCGGAGGATGAAGACGATGAAGATGATACTTAAAATATTTAAAAGAGATATGAAAAAAATCTTCAAGAATTCAATGGCCATTATTTTGGCGGTGGGTCTTGCGGTTTTGCCTTCTCTTTATGCATGGTTTAATATTTATGCAAACTGGGATCCTTATGGAAGCACTGGTAATATGCAGGTTGCCGTTATCAACAACGATGAGGGTGCGGTTATCAAAACATTTACCGTTGATGTCGGATCTCAAATTGTTACAAATCTCAAAGGAAATAAATCAATCGATTGGCAGTTTGTTTCCAAAGAAGAGGGTATAAACGGCGTTAAAGCCGGTCGGTATTATGCGGCAATCGAAATTCCTTCCGGCTTCAGTAATTCACTCACAAGTATTATGAGCAGTGAATTTGAACAGCCGCAAATTATGTATTATGCAAACGAAAAGAAAAACGCTATTGCCACAAAGATCACCGATAAGGTTGTGCAAACGGTTCAGACTGAGGTTAACGAATCGTTTATCACCACGATTGTTAATCTTATGAATCAGGTTTTCGGTTTTGTTCTTGATGAAAACGATATTTCCGGCGGTGCTCTGTTTAGTAAAATGACACAGGAAATCAACGAGGCAAAAAGTGCGGTTTCCGATTTGAATCAGTCCTTGGACGGCTTTACGGATATAACCAATCTGACAAAGCAGCTCGGTGATTCTATAAACAGTGAAAAGCTGACAAGTCTTTTAGACGGCACTAATGATGTTATAAACGATACCACCGATGTGGTTAAAATCACGCAAACCTCCGTTTCGGGCGTTATCGGCAATATCGGAACGCTTATGAACGGTATGGTAACAAATCTCGATAATGCCGCAAATATGGTCGAAAATTATTCACCCGATCAATCATCGGTTGAAACATTAAAAACCGCAGCGCAAACCTGCACAAATATGGCAACCGTTATTGACACGGTTTCTGCAATGCTGAAAGAGCTCAATGACAGCCTGCCCAATCCAATATCGGCCATTGATGAATTAATCAAAACGCTCAACGAAGATGCAACTACGCTGCGCGATTTAGGCTCAAAGCTCAATGATGCGGCAAACGGTGCGTACGACGGTAAGCTTTCCGATATTGCGGCGTCGATAAGGTCTGTTTCCGCCTCCATTAAAACTTCAACGGATAATTTTAATAATACGGTTAAGCCGCAGGCGGAAAAGATGGTTTCAAACCTTCTTAATACACTTTCAAGCGCATCGAAAATGATTTCGCTTTTGAATGACGATGTGCCAACGGTAGACGCTTTGATAAAAGCACTCAACACTTCGCTCGATTCGGGCGTCGGTATGTTTGGCTCGCTTCAGTCCATGCTCAAAAATTTTGAGCTTGAGCTTGATAATCTCAGCGAAAAAATCAATACTCTCAGCAACAGTGAGGAATTTAACACATTCCTTAATGTTATGAGTGAAAATGCCGATAAGCTCGGTGAATTTATCGCTTGCCCCGTTCAGGTTGAAACTGATAAAATTTACGGAATTGAAAACTACGGCTCTGCAATGGCTCCGTTTTACAGCACCCTTGCAATTTGGGTCGGTGCGGTTATCCTTGTTGCTATTATGAAGCCGAATGTTAAACACAAAAAAGAGCTCGGTGCACCTGTTAAGCCGTATCAGGAATTTTTTGGCAGGGGAATGCTGTTCGTTCTGTTTGCGGTAGCTCAGGCATTAATAATTTGCCTCGGCGATTTGTATTTCCTCGGCATTCAGTGCTACCATCCTGTTAAATTCCTGTTCGCCGGCGTGTTTGCCGCAGTTGTTTATTCCTTGTTTATCTATTCGCTTGCATATACTTTCGGCGATATAGGCAAGGCAATGATTGTTGTACTTCTCGTTATCCAAATCGGCGGCTCGGGCGGTACATTCCCGATAGATGTTACTCCTAAATTCTTCCAAGCAATCAATCCTTATTTGCCCTACACATTTGTTATCAACGCAATGCGTGAATGTGTTTGCGGCACATACGGCAGCGATTATTGGCTTGATTTGCTTAAACTCAGTGCATATATTCTTGTGGCACTGTTTATCGGTCTTGTTCTTAAAATTCCGTTTAAAAAGCCTATGCGCTTCTTCAATAAGAAGATTGAAGAAACGGATGTGTTCTGATTTGAAAGCCCCTTTGGATTTCCAAAGGGGCTTTTCCCTTGCTTGCCGCATTTTGTGTTGATTTGCAGAAATGCCGCTTGCATAAATGAACAAGGGTGATATAATAGTTCGGGTAGAAAGAAGTGTTAAAATTTGAAAAAAAGTAAATATATCTACAGAATTGCCGCATACTCGCTCGGAATGCTCTTGCTCGCGCTCGGCATAATCCTAAACACAAAATGCGGCCTCGGCGTTTCGCCGATTATTTCCGTCGCCTATTCGGTTTCGCTTGTTTCCGGTATAAAAATCGGAAATACCACGTTGGCACTTTACAGCATGTTTGTTCTTGTTGAACTTGTTATTCATGCCACACAAAAAGTTCCGAAAAAGCAATATTTTATTGATTTGCTTCAAATTGCCGTAAGCGTTGTTTTCACAAGATTTATGAATCTGTTCTCGGATTTTGTTCCGCAGCTGGATGTTGAATATAAGGGTAGCTGGCAGGGAAGTATGCCGTTCAGAATTGCCGTGCTCGTCGTTGCAATAGTGCTTACGGGAATCGGTGCTGCAATGTCGCTGAATATGCGCGTTATTCCCAATCCGGGCGACGGCGTTGTGCAAACTGTTGCCGATAAAATCAAAAAGCCTGTTGGCTTTACCAAAAACTGTTGGGATGTGCTGATGGTCGGTATTTCGGCAGTTATAACAATCGCACTTCATTCAAAAATCGCTGTTTCGGTTTCTGCTTCTGTTTTGTCTGTTATCGGAATCGGAACCGTGCTTGCTGTTATCGGAGTAGGCAGGGTTATTGCCGTGTTTAATAAGCTTACTTACGATAAAATGACTTTAAAAGCCGGCATAAACAGTATGCTTAAAGAATAATAAAATAAAAATCCCCAAGTCAAAAAACGCATTATTATGCGTTTTGACTCGGGGGTTTTTTGTTGAAATAATTTAAATGATTGAATTATAATTTTTTGTCTTTTTCAACCGCTTTGTTTACGGCGTTATGAACTGCGCTTTCAAAGCCGTCTGCCTGCAGGGAAATAACACCTTCAATTGTTGTTCCGCCGGGCGAGCAAACTTTATCTATCAGCTCAAATGGGTGTTCGCCGCTTTCAAGCACCGTTTTTGCACTGCCCAAAACGCTTTGAGCTGCAAATCTAAGCGCAAGTTCCTTTTTCATTCCGTGCTGAACACCGGCTCTTGCAAGCGCATCGGTAAACATATAAACAAACGCCGGCGAGCAGCCGCCGATAACTCCGAAAAGCGGAAACATACTCTCATCTATTTCCGTGATTGTTCCCACTGCCGCAAACAGCTTTTCAACCTCGGCTTTTTCATCTGCCGAAACAAGCGAATTTGCGCAATACGCAGTGCAGGATTCCGAAACAACGGCGTTTATGTTTGGCATAACGCGAACTGTTTTTTCTTCGCTGTTTAAATTTTCGGAAATAAAATCAATTGATTTGCCTGCCGCAATCGAAATAAGCACCTTGCCTTTGCCTGCAATATTGCCGGTGATTTCGCTTAAAACACCTGCAAGCACATTTGGTTTAACGGCAAGCACAATATAATCGCAAATATCGGCAATTTCACTGCTGCTTGCGCAGGTGTTAATTCCGTATTTTTCTGCAAGTGCGGTTACTTTTGATTTCGTTGGATTGTATGCATAAATGTCTTTTCCTTTAACTGTGCCGGATTTTACTGCACCGCTTATGATGGCGGATGCCATATTTCCGCAGCCTATAAAGCCGAGTTTCATTTATTGTTCCTCCGTTTGTTATTCTTTATTTTGTTTCATTTTTATGTATTTTTCTTTTGTTGCATTTCCGCCGCGTATGTGCCTTTGAGCCTTGTTTTCTTCCAAAACGGCTTTAACCTGGTTGTATAAAGTTCTATCGGTGTCAAAAAGCCTTTTGGTAACATCTATGTGCACGGTGGATTTGCTTATTCTAAAAACCGAAGCGGCGCGGCGAACCGTTGCGCCCGTATCACGTATGTATTCGCCGATTTCGATGCATCTCTTATCAACATTACCGATCAAGTGGAGTCACCGTCCTTGGTAATGTATATTTAAAATGTGCCGCGATTATACATATCTGCGGCAAATATCGGCGTGTGCCGAATTTCGCCACGGTTTTTACGACTTTCGGATTATAATTATATATGCTATTTTAACTCAATTTGCGCGGCAAGTAAAGTTATATTTTAATTTGATTGCACGCGCACAGGCTTTATGATATAATTATTATGTAACTATATGCATTTTGGGGAATAAAAAATGATTTACAAACTTAAAAAAGATAATTATAAAGCTTTCGGAATTTTTAAGGATAATATTCTTGAACCGCGATCTTATTTTATTCCGTTTTCAAATGAAAAAGAGCTGTTGGAAAGCGATATCAGAACAGAGCGTTACGCTTCGTCAATGGTGGCATTGCTTTCGGGCGAATGGCAATTTAAATATTATCAAAATCGCAACGATATTCCGGATGAATTTGATACGGAAAAAGAAGAATTCGATATCATAACTGTGCCGTCCTGTTGGCAATTTACGGGTTACGAGGAGCCGTACTATCTGAATTCCAGATATCAGTTTAAATGCGAACCGCCAAAATTTCCCGAGGATTGCCCGGCAGGTGTGTATCTAAAAAAATTTGCACTTCCCGATATTGATGGCAGTTACACATTAACCTTTCTCGGCGTTGCCTCATGCGTTGATGTTTTTGTTAACGGCGAATATGTCGGCTACAGCGAGGGCAGCCATAATACCGCGGAATTTGATATAACCGATAAGCTTGTTTGCGGCGAAAATGAAATTGCGACCGTTGTGCACAAATGGTGCACCGGCTCATATCTGGAATGCCAGGACATGTTTAGAAATAACGGCATTTTCAGGGATGTTTACATCACCAAAACGGGGCTTAATTCCGTTTATGATATTGAAATTAAAACAAAACACCGTTCGGACGGCGCTTATCTTCTTGATTTGATTCCGGTTTTCAAAATTGCGGACGAAGTTCTTTTTAAAGCCGTGATTAAAGACGGAGATACCGTTATTGCCGAGCGTTCGCTTAAAATTTGCCCGGGCAAGGTGGATAAGCTCACTTTTGATGTGCTTGATGTTGAGGAATGGTCTGCCGAAATACCAAAGCTGTATGATATATTTATTTCTCTTTCAAGAAACGGAAAAACCGAGGAAATCATACGCAGGCGAATTGGATTTAAAAAAGTTTACATTGATAAAAATGTGTTTTATTTCAATAATGAAAAAATCAAATTGCTCGGCGTAAATCATCACGATACAGATCCCGAAAAGGGCTACACAATGTCCGTTTCCGATATGGAGCGTGATGTGAGACTTTTTAAAGAATATAATGTAAATTGTGTTCGCACGTCGCATTATCCGCCTGATCCGATTTTTCTTGATTTATGTGATGAATACGGTGTTTATGTTGTTGATGAAGCCGATATTGAATGCCACGGCTGTGTTGAAATTATAAAGCCGAATTTAATCTCTGCAGATTCAGAATGGAAAGAACATTTTTTTGATAGAGTAATGCGTATGTTTAGGCGTGACCGCAATCACGCAAGCATAATAATGTGGTCGCTCGGCAATGAATCGGGCGGATTCAAATGCCAGGATTATTGCTTCGAAAGACTTAAAAGATTAACCGATTTGCCTGTTCACTACGAAGGTGCAACGCGCACTAAGCGTTGGTCCTACGATGTTCATTCGGAAATGTACACCTGGCCGAATGTTTGCAAAAAAATTGCCGCCGGTAAGGGCTTGCCTGCAAAATATTACGAAAAGCCGTTTTATCTTTGCGAATATGCTCATGCAATGGGCGTCGGCGCAGGCTCGCTTGAGGATTATGTAAAGCTTTTCTATTCCGCCGATAATATGATGGGCGGCTGTATTTGGGAATTTGCCGACCATGCCGCGTATGACGGTATTGGTAAATATAAATATACCTACGGCGGCGACCACGCCGAATGGAAGCACGACGGTAATTTCTGCGTGGATGGGCTATTCTTTCCAAACAGAACACCGCACACAGGCGCACTTCAAATGAAATCTTGCTATCGCCCCGTTCGTGCCAAGCACTTAGGCGGCAACGATTTTGGATTTTTCAATCATCTCTATTTCAAAAAAACTGAATTCAATGTTAAATATAGCGTTTTAAGCGACGGTGTTGAAGTTTCAAACGGCGAATTTGATTTGATTCTTGAGCCGCAAAGCTCGCAAACGGTTAAGGTGAATTTTGCTCAAAAAGGGCACACCTCAATTGTATTTGCTTACTTTGAGTTCGGAAATGAGATTGCGCACGAGCAAATCATTCTTTGCGCCGATTATTCTGCGCCTCAAAACGCTTGCGAAACAAAAGCAAGCGTTGAAACAAGCGAGGGCAGAGCGGTCGTTTATTACAATAACGGCAGATTGATTTTTAATTGTAAATCGGGCGAACTTGAAAGCTATAAATACAATGGCAAAGAGCTTTTAAATCAAATTCCGCTCGGTAATGCAAGGGGATTTGTTCCGTCTGTTTACAGAGCACCGCTTGATAACGATATGAATTTCAAATGGCTCTGGAAAAAAGACGGTTTGCCTTATCTTTCTGCAACAAAGAAAAAATCGTCATATAAAGAAAACGGCGATTGCGTTGATATCACAACGGTTTATGCACTCCACACTGCGGCTCACAGCCACGCCGGCACACTTGCCGTTTCGCTTAGCATTAACGGAAACGGTGAAATTTCAGTTTTGTATAAGTATTCGTGCCTGCGCGTTAAGATGCCGCCTAGGCTCGGGCTTGCCTTTGAAATGCCGAAAGAATTTGAAAACATTAAATATTTCGGATATGATTCGGAATCGCTGGGCGATTTTTGCGAACACGCCGTATTAAAGGTGAACGAAACAAGCGTTTCGGATATGCGCTGTAAATATATAAAGCCGCAGGAAAGCGAAATGAGATATTTAACCTATTGGGCGTGCATAACCGACGAAACAGGCTTTGGAGTTAAAATCGAAAGTGATAATTCATTTGTTTTATCGGCACATCATTATAATCCCGAGCAGTGCGCCAAAGCCACTCATATCGAGGATTTACCCGATTATGACACCTCTTTTGTTGCTATAGACGGATTTATGCTCGGTGCAGGGTCAAATTCCTGCGGACCCGTGCCTTTAAAAAAATACAGAAAGCCGTTTGTTATAAGCTATAAAAACTCATTCAGAATTAAACCAATCGGAGATTAAATGTGTAAGATCGGAACAGATATCGTTCAAATATCAAGAATAGAAAAAAGCATAAAAAGGCAAAGCTTTTTGAACCGTGTTTATACGGAAAACGAGCGCGCCTATTGCAAATCGCCCCAAAACTACGCGGGGCTTTTTGCCGCCAAAGAGGCTCTTGTTAAAGCACTCGGAATCGGAATAGACAGACCGCTTAATTCATACGAGGTTTTGCACCGCGAATCGGGTGCGCCGTATTTTCCGCAATTTGAAAACAGCAGCGTTTCAATCAGCCATGACGGCGATTATGCAATTGCGTCGGTTATTGTTTGGCAGTGAACGGTGTTGAAGATCACATTATTCAAATTATCATGCCTTCAAAATTTGCCTGCGGCATAATTTTGAAACGGCAGAAATCACCGTCAATGCCTGTTCGGGCAACGCAGGGTATTAGGTGATTTTAATAAACCAACTGTTGCCTGAAAGGCTATGGTCATTACCATGAGAATACTTACGGCAAAAGAAATAAAAAAAGCCGAGGAATTGTCTTTTGAAAAATATTTCACCGAGGCTGAGCTTATGAAAAGGGCAGGCGATGCGTGCGCTTCAAAAATTATTAAGCTTTTCGGCGATAAAATAAAGGGCAAGATTGTTTCCGTAGTGTGCGGAAACGGTAAAAATGCAGGCGACGGATTTGTTATTGCAGCCGATTTAAAATCATTTGGGGCGGATGCGCAAATCGTGCTTGCCGATAGGGCACCCGAACTTATCGAGCCTCTTATGTATTTTAATCAAGCAGCCGATTTGGGCGTGCCCTGCTTTTCGTTTGCGGAACAGCCGCTCAGTGATGTTTTGATAGTTGATTGCATATTCGGAATCGGATTTCACGGCGAAGCAAAAGAGCCTTTTTCTGCTGTGTTTGATGCCGTGAATTCTTCACCTGCCGCTGTTGTTGCCATAGACACTCCGAGCGGTACTGATGCTTCGTGCGGCACCGTTTATAAGGCTGTAAAGGCTGATTACACTGTTGCAATTTCAACTCTTAAATATTGCCATGTTCTGCCTCCTGCAAACGATTATTGCGGCAATACTTATGTTGTTAATATCGGCATTCCGGATGACTGCTTTCAGCAAAACTGTGTGCAAACCGTTACACCGTATTTTGTTAAAAGCTGCTTTAACAGGCGTAATGTAAATTCAAATAAAGGTCAAAACGGGCACCAGCTTAATTTTTGCGGCAGCTATGATATGCCCGGTGCTGCGGTTATATGTGCAAAAGCCGCGCTTAAAACAGGCGTTGGGCTTTTGAAGTGCGCATTTCCGAAATCAATTTATCCGGTTATGACCTCGCATTTGATTCAGCCGGTGTTTTTGCCGCTGAGCGAAAACGAACAGCGAACCTTTTCAATGGGGGCACTTAATAAAATTACCGAGGAGCTTTCGTGGGCAGACAGTGTTGCAATCGGCTGCGGAATAGGGAATAATGACGATACGCAGGTGATAGTTAATCAAATTATAAAAGAAGCCGAAGTGCCTGTTGTTCTTGATGCAGACGGCATAAATTCCGTTTTGCCGAATATAGATGTTATTAAGGACTCAAAAGCACCCGTTGTGCTCACTCCTCATCCCGGTGAAATGGCACGGCTTATCGGCGATTCCGTCGCCTCCGTATGTTCGTCAAGAATAGAAACGGCAAAGGCTTTTGCAAAGGAATATTCCTGTGTGCTTGTGCTAAAAGGAGCAAACACCGTTGTTACGGACGGCGATTCGGTTTTTGTTAACACCACAGGTAATCCGGGAATGGCAATGGGCGGCACCGGCGATATGCTCACCGGCATGATAGCTTCGTTTATTGCCCAAGGTATGAATGCATATGCGGCGGCTCGCTGTGCCGTTTATATTCACGGTAAATGCGGCGATATAACCGCAAGGGAAATCAGTACGCGCGGAATGACGGTTGAGGATATGCTTGATTTGCTCGGTGCGCTTATGAGTGAATTTGAATAACGGAATGATTTTTATTGAAACGGCTTTTTCCGGTTGTTTTGGCTTTGGTTTTGCTTTGCGGTTGCAGTGCACAAAAAAGCGATTTTGAATTGCATTATTTTTCAAAAAGTGCGCGAGTTTCCTGCCGAAATTTTGAATATGATTGCAATATAACATATTCTCAGCAGGGTGTTCGGGTTGATGTGCTTTCAACCGCCGCAAAAGGGCTTGGCATTACTTACAACGGCAATACGCTCGGCTTTTTTTACGGCGATATAAAAATATCAGAGCCGAACAATAATTTTGAACTCACTAATCCTGCAATTGCAGTGTTTGATGCGGTTTCGAAAATTAAATCGCTTTCGCTCCAAGATTTTGAAAAGCTTAAAAGCGGCTATCAAATCATCGGAAAAACAACTCTCGGTGAATTTACCGCCACGCTTGGAGATGATTATTCGATTCAAAGCATAAAATTCAACGACTTTGATTATTCAATAGAATTTAAATAATGATATATAAAAATGCGCAGTATGTTTTAATACTGCGCATTTTCGTGCTTCTATCAGCCGATTATTCTTTTGTGCTTTTTTCGGTGGGCTCAAGATCAAGATCCGGCACTTCGTTTGTGATTTTATGTGTGCTTTCGCTTGCTTCCGTATCGCTGTTGTTTTTTTCTTCGGCAGTTTTTTCTTTTGCTTTTTCGATTTTCACGCCAAGGTTTGATTTTTTTACCTGTGTAAAAGTGATTTTAT
>CAVFVA010000025.1:21936-25470 GCA_963625835.1 Clostridium sp. AF37-5
ACTTTGTTTAGTGTGCCGTTGTTTACAAGACCGATATCAATTGTGTTTGTTTTTTCGCCGTTTTCGTCTTTTAATGTGAAAATCATAAGCGAGTGGCGCATCTCAAAATTTTTGGTAAAGCTGATTGCAGTGTCTCTGTATGCTTCAATTGCAATAATATCGTCGTATGCCACAATATTGTTGTCGTCGATACCTGTGAATTCGGCTTCGTCGTCGCTGAATTTAACACCGTTTGAGAACAATTCTTTTGTGCCTATAATCGCAATTATAATCGCAAAAATCTCAATTGCAATGAAAATTATAACCCATGTATTGAGCATCATTGTTGCTTTTTTTATTGCAAAAATTCCGAAGCCCAGCACCGCTAAGTCAAGTATTGCATAAACCGCAAGTGAAATCGGTGAAAGCACCCTTATAAATTTATCGTTCATCAGTATTTTCTCTCCTTAAATTTCTTTAATATTTCGCAGCTTTCGGCTGTGAATTCACGTTCGGCAAGGTAATCTAAAATGCCGCCGTCCTTAATATTAAATATAAGCTTATAGCTGTAAAGCGCCTGGCGAAATCTGCCTTCCTCCGTGCCGTATTTGCCGTCGTTCAAAAGCGGATGACCGATGTGAGCCATGTGCGCCCTTATTTGATGTGTTCGCCCTGTTTTCAAATCAATGTCCAAAAGCGAATAATCGCCGTATTCGTCAATTACTTTGTATTTGGTTATGATTTTTTTTGAATCGGGCTTTTCTCGGTCAAAAACGGAAACTTTGTTTGTGCGCCCGTTTTTTGTTAAATAGGCTGTAAGCTCAGCTTCTTTAATTTCAAATCTGCCGTGGACCGCGGCAAGATAATGCTTTTCTATTTCACGCGATTTGATTTTGTCATTTAGAATTCTGAGTGACTGTGCATTTTTTGCCGCTATCACTATTCCGCCCGTGTTTCTGTCTATTCGGTTGGCAAGTGACGGTGTGAAAACTTCATTTTCATCGGGATTCCATTCGCCGTTTTCAAAAAGCCTGCGCTTAACCGCTGCAATCAGCGTTGCGGTGTATTCTTTGCCGTCCGGGTGGCAAAGAAGCCCGGGGCGTTTGTTTATAAGCATTATATTTTCGTCTTCATAAAGAATATCAAGCTCAGACGGTGCTTTCATAAAATCATAATGCTTTTTCTTTTCTTCAAGCACATCACCGTTAAGATAAAGTGAAATTTCCTCGCCCTCCTTAATTATATATTCGGGCTGAGTGCGCTTTTTGTTGATTTTTATGTTCTTTTTTCGTATTTCTTTGTACATAAGCGATTTCGGAAGCCTCGGAAAAACTTTAAGTAAATACCTGTCGAGCCTTTGCCCGGAATCGTTTTTGCTTACTGTTAAAATTTTCATAAGCTAATTATATAATAGAATTTGCAAAAAGTAAATAATGTGTTATAATAAATCCGACTGTAATTTATAAAAGAAATATTTTTTGTATGGCTGCGGGCAGCAAAATTAAAACCGCGCACCGTTTGCCTTGCGAAAGGTTGTGATTGCAACGGATAAATTTAAGCTTGTAAGTGAATTTAAGCCAACCGGTGATCAGCCGCAGGCGATAGACGCACTTGTGAAAGGTGTTTTGAACGGCGATAAGGAGCAAACCCTTATGGGCGTTACCGGATCGGGTAAAACTTTCACGATGGCAAATATAATTGAAAAGATAAACCGACCGACATTGGTGCTTGCGCATAATAAAACATTGGCTGCGCAGCTTTGTTCGGAATTTAAAGAATTTTTTCCCGAAAATGCCGTTGAATATTTTGTTTCCTATTATGATTATTATCAGCCCGAGGCGTATGTGCCCACAACGGATACTTATATCGAAAAAGACAGCGCAATAAACGAGGAAATCGATAAATTGCGCCACAGTGCCACCGCCGCTCTTTCCGAACGCCGTGACGTTATAATTGTTGCCTCGGTTTCATGCATTTATTCGATAGGTGACCCGATTGATTACCGCAATATGGTTATTTCGCTTCGCAGCGGAGCAAGGCTTGAGCGAGACGAACTTCTTGCCCGCCTTGTTTCGATTCAGTATGAGCGAAACGATATAAATTTTGTGCGCAATAAATTCAGAGTCAGGGGAGATACGGTTGAAATATTTCCGGCAGGCTCTTCCGGCAATGCAATCAGAGTTGAATTTTTCGGCGATGAGATAGACAGAATTGCAGAAATAAATCCGCTTACCGGCAAGGTGGAGGGGATTCTTTCACACGCCTGTATTTATCCGGCTTCGCACTATGTTGTCGGCGCCGAAAAAATGAAAATTGCACTTGATAAAATATATAATGAAATGGTTGAGCGTGTTGCATATTTTGAATCACAAGGCAAGCTGCTTGAAGCACAGCGAATTAAAGAACGCACTATGAACGATATTGAAATGCTTCAGGAAACCGGATTTTGCAAGGGAATTGAAAACTATTCCGCCGTTATGAGCGGCAGAAAACCGGGAGAGGCACCGTTCACTCTGCTTGATTATTTTCCCGATGATTTTCTTTTGTTTTGTGACGAAAGTCATGTTATGCTGCCGCAGGTAAGAGGAATGTACGGCGGCGACCACAGCCGCAAGGCGAGCCTTATTGAATACGGATTCAGATTGCCTTCGGCATTTGATAACAGACCGCTTACTTTTGATGAGTTTTATTCAAAAATAAATCAGGTTGTTTTCACGTCGGCAACACCGGGTGCATTTGAAAAAGAGCATTCCACGCAAATAATTGAGCAAATTATCAGACCGACAGGCTTGCTTGATCCCGAAATCACGGTCAAGCCCACAGACGGTCAAATGGACGATCTTGTTTCCGAAATCAATATCAGAACCGAACATGGCGAAAGAGTGCTTGTTACAACCCTCACCAAAGCCATGGCAGAGGATTTAACAACGTATCTTGAGGGCTTCGGTATTAAAGTGCGCTATATGCATCATGATGTTGACACAATTGAGCGCATGGAAATCATCCGCGATTTGCGCCTCGGTGAATTTGATGTGCTTGTCGGCATTAATCTCCTGCGTGAGGGGCTTGATATTCCCGAGGTTTCGCTTGTTGCCATTCTTGATGCCGATAAAGAGGGCTTTTTGCGCTCGGAAACTTCGCTTGTGCAAACCATCGGCAGAGCTGCAAGAAACGCAAACGGCGAGGTTATTATGTATGCCGATTGCGTAACTCCCTCTATGGAAAAGGCAATAACGGAAACTCTGCGCCGCCGCACACTTCAGCAAAAATATAACGCGGAGCACGGAATTACTCCGCAAACAATTAAAAAGAGCGTGCGCAATGTGCTTGAAATCACATCAAAAGAAAAGGTGGAGGGCACAAACAAAAAACGCCTTTCAAAAAAGGAAAAAGAGGCACTTATTCAAAAACTTACGGCGGAGATGAAAGAAGCTGCAAAGCTGCTTGAATTTGAGCACGCCGCTTATTTACGCGACAAGATAAACGAACTTAAAGAAAAATAGTGATGAGCAAAACGAAAGAAAAAAGTAAGGAAAAACAGTAAAGCAAGCGACT
>CAVFVA010000026.1:0-23681 GCA_963625835.1 Clostridium sp. AF37-5
TATAAAATGGTTGACACCTGCGGCGCGGAATTTGCCGCGGAAACGCCTTATTTTTATTCAACCTACGATGAGCATTGCGAAAGCCGCGAAATAAAACGCGGCGAAAAGGAACGCATAATCGTTTTGGGCTCGGGCCCCATAAGAATAGGACAGGGCATTGAATTTGACTATTCATCCGTTCACTGCGTTTGGACTCTTAAAGAGCTTGGCTACGAGGTTATTTTGATCAACAACAACCCCGAAACCGTTTCAACAGACTTTGACACGGGCGACAGGCTTTATTTTGAACCGCTTTGCCCTGAGGATGTTATGAACATCATAAAGGTTGAAAAGCCGATGGGTGTTGTTGTGGCATTCGGCGGCCAAACGGCAATCAAGCTTACCAAATTTCTTGACGACAACGGCATTAAAATCCTCGGCACCTCTGCCGAAGGTATAGATGTTGCCGAAGACAGAGATAAGTTTGACAAGCTGCTTGAAAAATTCAACATTTTCCGCCCGAAGGGCACATCGGTTACAACTCTTGAGGGTGCATTAAATGCGGCAAACTCCCTCGGCTACCCTGTTTTATTGAGACCGAGCTATGTTATCGGCGGTCAAAATATGACTATTGCCTACACGAGCGACGATGTTGAAAGATATATGGATATCATTTTGCGCCAAGGCATAGAAAATCCCGTGCTGGTTGATAAATACATGATGGGCACAGAGCTTGAGGTTGACTGCATTTCGGATGGCAAGGATGTTCTTATCCCCGGAATAATGGAGCACATTGAGCGTGCAGGCGTTCACAGCGGCGATTCGATTGCCGTTTATCCCCCATACAATTTGCAGGATAAAATGCTGCACAAGATTTGCGATGTTTCAGAGAAGCTTGCACTTTCGCTCGGAACAAAGGGGCTTGTGAATATTCAGTATTTAACTTATCAAAACGAACTTTATGTTATTGAAGTAAACCCGAGAGCATCGCGCACAATTCCGTACATAAGCAAAGTAACAGGGGTGCCGATGGTTGAGCTTGCAACAAAAATCATGGTAGGCTCAACTCTTAAAGAATTGGGCTACGAACCGGGTCTTTACAGAATTCCGCCGTACTACGCAGTTAAAGTGCCGGTGTTCAGCTTTGAAAAGCTTAACAATGTAAACAGCCAGCTCGGACCCGAAATGAAATCCACGGGTGAAGTTTTAGGCGTCGGCAAAAATCTGAACGAAGCGTTATTTAAGGGGCTTGTTTCGGCAGGCTTTAACATTGATTCGCAAAAAATCGAACGCCACGGAGTTTTGATAACCGTTACAAAGCAAGACAGATATGAAATAGTAAATCTTGCCAAAAAGCTTGATGATTTGGGCGCACAGCTTTGGGCAACGCCCGAAACGGCAAAAGCAATTTCAAGCCTGGGCATTGAAGTTAAAACGGTTAACAAACTGCGGGACGACAATTCGATTATGGATTTGGTTGAAAGCGGCAAGCTTGATTACATTGTTTACACAGGCAAGAGCGACAAAAAGAGCATTGCCGACTACATAAAGCTTTTCAACCGAGCAAACCAGCTTGGCATTGCAACGCTCACCTCGCTTGATACGGCAAATGCCCTAGCTGATATTATCGCAAGCCGATACAATCAAATGAACACCGAGCTTGTTGATATAAACAATATGCGAAGCGAAAAGAGCATGCTTAAATTCAGCAAGATGCAGGGCACGAGCGACGACTATATTTTCTTTAACAACAAATGCGGCATAATCACCTGCCCCGAAAGCCTTGCCATAGAATTTACGGACAGGCACAAGAGCATCGGCGGCGACGGAATTGTGCTTATTGAAGATTCCGATATTGCAGATGCAAAAATGCGAATTTTCAATCTTGACGGCTCAGAGGGCAAAATGGCAGGCAATTCCATTCGCTGCGTGGGCAAATATCTTTACGACAACGGCTTTGTTGACAAAGAAAGAATTACCGTTGAAACGGCAAGCGGAGTTAAACTGCTTGATTTATTCACAAGGAACGGAAAAGTTTCTTCTGTTACCGTAAATATGGGTAAGGCATATTTGAAACCGAAACAAATCCCGGCTTTGCTTGACGGCGATGTTATCACCGACCGAAAAGAGAAAATAGGCGGCAACAAATACAATATCACCTGTGTTTCAATGGGCAATCCTCACTGCATTGTATTTGTGGACAATGTTGATAAGATTGACATTGAAAAAACAGGTCCGCAATTTGAAAATGCCTCGGTATTTCCCGAAAGAATAAACACGGAATTTGTGAGAATCGTAAACGAACACACAATCAAAATGCGTGTTTGGGAACGCGGAAACGGTGAAACACTTGCATGCGGCACAGGTGCCTGCGCGGCAGCGGTTGCAGCGGTGCTCAACGGCAAATGCGCCAAAGGCGAGGACATCACGGTTAAGCTTCGCGGCGGAGACTTAATCGTTAATTACACCGACGACAGAGTGCTGCTCACCGGCGACTGCAATCTGGTTTTCACCGGCGAAATTGAATATTAACGCACAAAAATAAGCGGCTTGGAAAAGGGGCGCACTCCGTAAAGAATAATTGCTCAATAAATCAAATAAACGGCAAAATACTGCGTTAAAATTGCAGTGAAGGCGGCAGCCTGCCCTGCAATTTATGCCTTGTCTTTTATCCGTTTCTTTGATTTTTGAGTGCGAAGCAGTTTAAGCGAACTGATTTTGTTCGTGGTGCATTAACAAAAATCTGCCAATACTTGCGTATTGGCAGATTTTTTTAATAGTGCAACGGGCAAAACTCAGAAAGCTTAAACCACATTCTTCTTTATGGAGTGTGCCCCAATCAAGCCGCTTTTTTTACAACGGTTAAATTATGTGATTATGAGTAAATCCAGTAATTGAGTGTGAAGCAATTCGAATTAACAACAAGCCTTACATCGGCACCGGGTGCAACTGATGTGGGAGCAAGTTCACCGGAAGCAAGCAGTTTTACAACATCGTCAACCTTTGCGCTTGCATTATCGGCATTTGAATGCGAAAGATAAATTCCGTTATTTGAGCAATCGCCTGTATATGTGTAGCCGCCTTTAAAATCTTTAAGGCAAGCTTCAATCGTACTGCCGTAATCCTTAACGCAAATGCCGAAATAATTTTCCCAATTCAACTGATAATTTTGAGCACCGAACGCCCATTTTGGGTCGCTGTATTTCTTAGTGGCTTCAGCAACGGTGTTTTCCTCGTCGCATCCGCCTGCAAAAACAAGCGTGTCGCCCTTATCAAACATATCCTCAGGCAAAGCCTGAACACGGTTTACCATGGTAAATGTGGTTGCCTGATAATATTCGTTTGCCATAACGATATCTGTGCCGTAGCCGAGTTCATCGGAATTGCTCCAATGAGTAAAAATATATCCCTCTTTCGGAGTTGCTGCGGAAACGGAAACAGTTTCGTCTGCGCTGTACCAGCCCGAGCCTTCTGACAAACCGTTGCCGCCCTCGCCCGTTACAACATTTACACAGAAATTCGCAACATCGCTGTTAACATAAGTGGGGGTTAGGGTTACGCCCTTATTGTCGTCATTAACCGTAACGGTAACTGTTTTTTGAGTTGTGTCTTCAAGCACATAGCCGTTTGTTTCCCAATGGCTGAATTCCATGCCGGAAGGTGCAGAGGGAGCTGTAACCGTGGCAGAATTGCCGCTCATAAGATATTCGGTGTAATAATCGGAAACAGCGTCTATATTTTTAACAGTAACGGGATAGGTTTCGCTTTCCGCATTGCGGTAAACGGCTGTGATTGTGCAATCGCATTTTTCAACAAGCAAATTCGTTTGAGGCTTCTTTTTGGTGGAAAGATTAACCTTTGAATCTTTAACGCCGTCTGTATCGCTTTTACATTCCCAATGATCGAACACCTTGCCGTTTTCGGCAGGGTCGGCAGTGAGAGTAACATTTTGACCGTCAGTATAGGTGCCGGAGCCTGTTCCGCCAACAACCTTAACAATATAGTAATCGCCGTTATAATCATCAAGCTTTTCGTAATTCGCCGTGAGAGTAACCGTGTAATCATAATTCAAAAGTGAGGAATCATAATCGGCATAATCCATGCTTACCGGCACGCCCAATTCATCGGCGGCATACTGCGCACCCTGAACAAAGCCTGCGCCGTAAAGAGAAGATGTTTTCGATTTAACCGAGCCGAGGTAGCCGAGCTGTGTATTGCCTGCAAGAACAGCCTCATAACCTGCAAGGAAACCGCTTTGAAGGCTGTTGAACGAAATGCACATAACATTTTCAATATAAGCGTCTGTTTCATCATTCTGAGCGTGAGGAATGCCGTCTGCCAAAATGAATTTTACATTACCGTAAAGCGGAGCTTTATCATAAACCGCAACCTCAAAAACATCCGTTGGCAAAACAATATATTCCGCGCCTTTTTTAACGGCAAGATCAATATATTGCTCTGCCGTTTCTGTTGAAAGAGTTTCACCGTCTTCAACCTTAGGCTGATAATAGCGATAAGACAATCCGGAATCTTCGGCAAAAGATTTAACGCCCTGCCATGCGCTTTGATTATAAGATTCATCCGTAACCGTGCCGCCGTCCGTAATCATAACGATTTGGTAGGTTGCCTGTTCTGCCTTTGAACAACCTGCAAAAGCAAATGCAGAAACGGCAATCAAAGCTACGCACATAAATGCGGAAAGGATTTTCTTCATATAACAATTTCCCTCCGATATTAAAATATCATATAAAATATAATATCAAAACCGTGATAATATTGCAATAGAAATTTATTGATTTGGAGCACAAAAAGAATTATAATAACAATAGAATTACAATGTTTCATTTTTAAAGAGGGATGACAAAATGCTTGAAACACAACTTGAATATATATTAAGCAAAACAAATGCAAAGCCGAAAACGGCTATCGTGCTCGGCTCGGGGCTCGGCGATTTTGCAGACGGACTTAATGCAACCGCCGTAATAAATTATGCGGACATTCCCGATTTTCCCGTATCTACCGCGCCGGGGCATAAGGGCAGATTTATATTTACAACCATAGGCGGCGAGGAATGCGTGCTTATGCAAGGCAGAGTTCACCTTTATGAGGGCTACACCGCCGCTCAAACCGCTCTGCCGATAAGGCTTATGAGGCTTATGGGTGCAGAAAATTTGATTTTAACCAATGCCGCCGGCGGAATAAACAAAAATCTTAACCCGGGCGATTTTATGGTAATAGAGGATCACATTTCAAGCTTTGTACCCTCCCCTTTGATTGGGAAAAACGACGATTCACTCGGCGTGCGCTTTCCGGATATGAGCAATGTTTACGACAAAGAACTTACAAAGCTGATTAAATCTGCCGCAGCCGAATGCGGAATAAGTATAAAAAAAGGAGTTTACATTCAGCTGAGCGGTCCGGCATTTGAAACAAAAGCAGAAATCAAGATGTGCTCCGCACTTGGTGCCGACGCAGTTGGAATGAGCACGGCAACAGAGGCTCAGGCGGCAAGGCACTGCGGCTTTATGGTTTGCGGCATAAGCTGCATAACAAATTTAGCATGCGGCTTGCGCGACGCGCCAATAACATCCGAAGAAGTAAGCGAAACCGGCGCAAAAACCTCAAAAGATTTTGCCGCGCTTATAACAAAGCTTACGGAGAAAATTCACAATGGATAATATAATTTACAAAAACGGCAGCCTTAAAATTCTTGACCAAACTCTGCTGCCGAACGAAGAAAAATACATAACGATGCAAAGCCTTGAACAGTGCATTGAGGCGATAAAGAAGCTCAGAATACGCGGCGCACCGGCCATTGGCATTTTTGCCGGATATTCGCTTGCGCTTTTTAACGGCAACAACATTGAAGCCGCAAAAGCCGCGCTTGATGCGGAAAGACCGACGGCGGTTAATTTATCTTGGGCAACTGCCCGAATCGCCGAAGCGGCAAAAGCAGGAAAAGACCTTATTACCGAAGCAAAAGCAATTCACAGGGAAGATATTGAGCTTTGCAGAAAAATAAGCGAATACGGGCTTTCACTGCTTAATGACGGGGACGGAATTTTAACCCATTGCAACGCAGGTGAGCTTGCGACCTCAAAATATGGCACAGGGCTGGGTCCGCTGATTTTGGGCAAAGAAAAAGGCTACACTTTCCACGCTTACACCGATGAAACAAGGCCGCTTTTGCAAGGCGCAAGGCTCACAAGCTACGAGCTTGAAAAAGCAGGAATCGACGTGCATTTGATTTGCGACAATATGGCAAGCTATGTTATGAAGCAAGGGTTGATAAATGCCGTTTTGGTTGGGTGCGACAGAATTGCCGCAAACGGCGACACGGCAAATAAAATCGGCACAAGCGGCACGGCAATTTTGGCAAAGCACTACGGTGTGCCCTTTTATGTTTTGGGTCCTTATTCAACGGTTGATTTTTCAACCCCCACGGGCGACGGTATTGAAATAGAAATGCGCGGCGGCGATGAGATTAAAACAATGTTTTTTGAGAAACCCACAGCATTGCCCGAAACAAAATGCCTGAACCCGGCATTTGATGTTACAGACCACAGCCTGATAACAGCCATTATAACCGACAAGGGCATTGTTTATCCCCCGTTTGATGAAAATTTAAAAAAGATATTGGGCAATGAAAACGATTAAAGAGGAAAAGATATGATTAGATTTTACAACGGTCGTGTGCTTTCATTTAAAAACGGTTTTGAAATAACCGATGATGAGGTATGGACAAACGGCAGCGAAATTGAATTTGTTGGAAAAAATTACGGTAAAAAGGCCGATCGCGAAATTGATTTAAACGGCAATTTACTTATGCCGGCATTTAAAAATGCGCACACACATTCCGCAATGACCTTTGCACGCAGCCTTGCAGACGATTTACCGCTTCAGCCATGGCTTTTTGATATGATTTTTCCAATGGAAGCAAAGCTGACGGCAGACGATATTTATGCACTTTCACGACTTGCTTTTTTGGAATATCTTTCAAGCGGTATATCGGCATGCTTTGATATGTATTATTTTCCCGAAGCAATGGCAAAGGCTTCGGTTGATTCCGGCTTCAGAACGGTTATGTGCGGCGCGGTAAACAATTTTAAAGAATCAGTTTCCCTGCTGGACGAATATTATCAAAAATACAATTCTTACAACGAACTTATCTCTTACCGCCTCGGATTTCATGCGGAATATACCACATCAAAAGAGATAATGAGCGGCATTGCTTCACTTGCAGAAAAGCACGAGGCACCCGTTTTTATGCATTCCTCCGAAACCAAAAGCGAGGTCGAGGGGTGCCTGGAGCGATACGGCAAAACACCCACGGAATTATTTGAGGAGATTGGTCTTTTCAACTTCGGAGGCGGCGGCTTCCACAGCGTTTGGATGAGCGACAATGACCTTGAAATTTACAAAAAGCACGGCATTTGGGCAGTAATAAACGCAGGCTCAAACAGCAAGCTCGCCTCCGGTATTGCGCCGCTTGAAAGAATGCAAAAAAGCGGAATTAATACGGCAATCGGCACAGACGGACCGAGCAGCAACAACGCGCTTGATATGTTTCGTGAAATGTATTTGGCTGCGGCAACGCAAAAGCTTAAAACAAACGACGCAGCAGCCTGCGACGCAACCGAAATTCTTAAAGCCGCAACGGTAGGCGGCGCACATTGCATGGGGCTTAACGATTGCGATATTATCGACACCGGTAAAAAAGCGGATTTAACCGTTATAGACCTGCACAGGCCGAATATGCAGCCGATAAACAACATAATTAAGAACATCGTTTACAGCGGCTCAAAAGAAAATGTGAAACTTACGATGATAAACGGCAAAATACTTTATGAAAACGGCGAATTTATCGGCACGGACATTGAAAAAATATATTACGAAGCACAAAAAATTACCGACAGACTAAAAAATTCATTATAATCAAAAGGATGATTTAGATGAAGAGAGGGCATGCATACGGTCAAATGCCGCAGCAAAAAGTTAACACGGGAACACCAATCTCAATTGCGATTGCAATCGGCATAGTTTTGCGAATAGCATTTTTTATGTTCTATTCAAAAAGCGGCGATATCTATTGCGATGAGGCAATGACTGTTTTAAACGCACGCGCCGTTGCAGACGGCGGCACGGACATTTTAGGCAACACACGACCCGTTTATTTTGCCACTTGGCTCTACGGCGGGCAATCAGGCTTTGCGACATACATTATGGCAGCGTTTATAAAGCTTTTCGGATTTGGGATTGAAATAACAAGGCTGCCGATTTTGATTTTTTCCGTTTTGGGGCTTTTAGCCTTTGCAGGCTGTGCAAAGCTGATTATGCAAAACGAACGGCAGATTTTTTTTGCCGTCTTGCTTGCAGCGGTAAGCCCGCATTTTATTTATCAATCTGCATGGACTCTTGACTGCGCGTTTTTTCCCCAGCTGTTTGCAATCGGAATGTATTTTTTACTTAAAGCATACAAAAGCCGCGGCAAGTTATACTATGCGGCTGCAATGATTTTCTTTGCGCTTTGCCTTTATTCTTACATAGCGGCATTTTTGGTTGTTCCTGTTTTTTTGGTGATATTTTTCATTACCGGAATGGTAAAAAAGCGCATAAAATTCGGCGACACTGTTTTAAGCGTTATTGTTATTGCAATTGCAGCATTGCCGATTGTTGCTTTTGGATTTGTACAAACAGGACTTATCGGCGAATTTTCGTTTTTCGGCTTCACTGCTTCAAAAATGCAGGATTACAACAGAGCCTCCTCGTTTAACTTTGAGGGTGGTGCAAAGGGATTTTTGATAAATGTTGCCTACAATATCATTTACGAAACCATTCACTTTTTCGTACCCGACACGGCAGTTTATCGCAGCATTTTCGGTGCCGAACTTTCAAGTGCGGCGTCAAAAAGCGGCGTACTTGGGGTTCTTTACAACATCACCACTCCTCAAAACAGCATTTCCGTTTTTGATTTTGGGCATTTGCTCTGTGGCATTTTGCTGCTTGCAGGCTTTATTATAATTATCTTAAAGCGCAAAAAGACCGACAAGGATTTTAGGCACATTATTTTTTCGCTGACGGCAACGCTGGCAATATTTGCCGTTTTTGTTAAACTGCGCTGCTACACGCTTTACAGATTTTCCGTTTTTTATTGGCTGTTTTACCTTGTTTGTGCGGTTGCAGCAGCAGAACTTTACGATTCCGTAAAAGCAAACAAAAAAGCTAAAAATGCAGCTGTTACCTTGCTTTTGGTTTGCTCGATTGCGCTGAGTTTTTACACATACAGCAGCATTTTCACGGCAAGTTCAAACTTTTTCGGCAATTCATTTATTGCAGCTCTTGATGCCGCTGAAAAAGCCGGCGGCAACACGGTTATATTCAACAATGCCGCAGACGAAAAAGGCTCAAACGAACGCGAAGCTGTTTATATTTACTATGCAAAATATGACAGGCAAGCCGAACTTGTACCGCTTGAGGATTTGCTGAAAAAGCGCGGAACAATTTCAGATTTCAGTGCCAAAAAAGCGGAAAAAGAGCAAATCGGAGCAGAACTTTGTTACGAAACATACCGTGCAGGAGAAGAGCTTACAGCGGATTCTTACATATTCACCGATGAAACACTGGATGAAGCAACCGCAAAGGATTTTTCGAGCTACGAATACCGAGATTTTGGATATTACAATGTTTTGATTAAAAAGTGAAGCAGGCGTAAATTCAATCACTTTTAAATCACAAAAAATTAAGGGGCGATGAATTCATCGTCCCTTTTAACATTATTTAAATAACTTTACTTATTAACTTTGGTTTCGCAATAAACACAGCGATAAGTGCCGATTTCATCGGTGAGTTTAAACTCATAATCTATGCCGTTTTCAACATTTGTGATGCAGCGCGGATTAGAGCATTTAACTATGTTTACTATTCTTTTCGGCAGACTCAGGCTTTTCTTTTGCGCCACGCCGTTTTCAATCACGTTGACGGTGATATTTTTGTCTATGAAGCCGAGCACATCAAGGTCTAAATCAATAAGTTCGTTTACCTTAATGATATCCTTAACACCGAGTTTATCCGACTTTGCGTTTTGAATAATGGCAACCTGGCATTTTTGCTTATCAAGCCCAAGTGCGTTATAAACACGCATACCGTTACCTGCGGTGATATGATCAAGCACATAGCCGTTTTCAATTTTATCAATTTTCATCAATCTAGCCCTCCCGACCATTTAAGTAAGGTTATAATAAGAGCCATTCTGATATATTTTCCGTTTAAAGCCTGCTCAAAATACTTTGCACGCGGATCGTCATCCACTTCCTTGGCAATTTCGTTAACCCTCGGCAGCGGATGCATAATCGTAAGATCCGACTTGGCATTTTTAAGCTTTTCGAGATCGAGAATAAAGGCGTCTTTATGCTTTAAATATTCGTCTTCCGAGAAGAAGCGCTCGCGCTGAACACGTGTCATATAAAGGACATCAAGCTGCGGCATAACATCTTCCATTTTATCGGTTTCAATATATTCCATGCCGTTTTTATCAAGATAATCCGTTTTGATATAATCAGGCATTGCAAGCTCTTTCGGCGCAATCAGCACAAATTTGATATTGCTGTATCTGCACATTGCCTTAACGAGACTGTGTACCGTTCTGCCGAATTTTAAATCGCCGCAAAGACCGACTGTTAAATTATCGAGCCTACCCTTTTCCCTGAAAACGGTGAGCAAATCCGTCATCGTTTGGGTGGGATGGCTGTGACCGCCGTCGCCGGCATTGATAACGGGAATGCTTGCCTTTGATGCCGCAACTTTGGGCGCACCCTCAATATAATGGCGCATTGCGATTATATCGGCATAGCAGGAGACAACGCTTGTGGTATCCTCAACAGTTTCGCCCTTTGTGGCAGATGTTGAGCTTGCCTCCGAAAAGCCGAGCACGGAGCCGCCGAGTTCAAGCATGGCAGCCTCAAACGAAAGCCTTGTTCTGGTGCTTGGCTCAAAAAACAGAGTTGCAAGCTTTTTTCCCTCGCAAATTTTGGAATACTTTTTCTTATTATTGATAATATCAACCGCAAGAGAAATTATTTCATCAATTTCTTCAACGGAAAGATCCGTTGTGTCTAAAAGATGACGCATTAAAATGCCTCCTTAGAAAGAGAAAATACAGTTATAAATTCATCCACGCCGGGTCGCCGGGATTTGAAATGAAAGCGTGAAGCTTTTCTACCTCTTCGGGCTTAATATAACCTTCTTCAGCCGCAACCTTAACGAGCGTGCCGAAATCGGAAAGGCTGTGATTTTCAACATTTGCAGCCGCAAGGCGGTCTATGCCTTTTTGCAAGCCGTAAGTGAAAATCGAAACGATGCCGAGCACATCTGCACCGGATTCGCGAAGCACATCGACCACCTCGAGCACGGAGCCGCCGGTGGAGATAAGATCCTCAATAACAACAACCTTTTGACCTTTTTCAAGCTTGCCTTCGATTTGGTTTTGCCTGCCGTGATCCTTATGACCGGAGCGAACATAACCCATTGGCATATCAAGAATTGTGGCGGTGATTGCCGCATGGGCAATGCCTGCCGTGGAAGTGCCCATAAGCACCTCGGCATCGGGATAATATTTTTTTACCGTTTGAGCAAGTCCGTTTTCAACATCACTTCTTACCGACGGGAAAGAAAGAGTTAAGCGATTATCGCAATAAATCGGACTTTTAATTCCGGATGCCCAAGTAAAGGGATCCTGCGGCTTCAGGAAAACAGCTTTGATTGAAAGCAAATCCTTTGCAATTGTTTCTTTTGTGATACTCATATATAAGAACCTCCTGTTATGACTTTCAGCCTACAAATTCATTAATGCATCTGCGGTAAGCGGCAACCGGATCGGCTGCCTGAGTTATCGGCCTGCCGACTACGATATAATCCGAGCCGATTTCCTTTGCTTTTGCCGGAGTGGTTACACGAACCTGATCGCCGACTTCGCCGTCTGCAAATCTTACGCCGGGGGTAACCGTCATAAACGCGCTGCCGCAAGCATCCTTAACCATACCGGCCTCAAGCGGAGAGCAAACAACGCCGTCGAGCCCGGCAAGCTTTGCATTTTCGGCATATTTAACGATAGTGTCGTTTATCGAAGCATTGATAAGCAACTCGTTT
Organism: Clostridium sp. AF37-5; assembly: GCA_963625835.1. GTDB lineage: Bacteria > Bacillota > Clostridia > Oscillospirales > Acutalibacteraceae > Eubacterium_R. Next base: position 12,124 of record CAVFVA010000026.1, read on the forward strand.
TGCATTCTTTCCTCACTTGTGGAGGTAAGTTGAGTTACAGCGATAAGAAGCGGTCTTGTGCCATCCGCCTTTGTTAAGCCTTCAACGGCGGCTTTCATCATTTCCACCGTGCCGGCAGCGTGCAAATTTGTCATATCCACATCAAGATTTGAAAGCACACTCATTGCCTTTTTAACTGTGTTGGGAATATCGTGAAGCTTTAAATCAAGGAATATTTTATGCCCTCTTTTTTTGATTTCACGCACGATCGAAGGACCTTCGGCATAAAAAAGTTCCATGCCTATTTTAACAAAAGGCTTTTCATCCGTGAATTTATCAAGAAAATCAAAAGTGTCTTTTGCGCTGCTGAAATCGCAGGCTATTATAACATCCTTACCCATTATTCAACCACTCCTATAATATCGCTTAATTTTGTTATTCCAAACTTTTCGCATTCAATCGGAAGCTGCTCTATAATTTTTTTGCATGCATAAGGGTCAACAAGATTTGCCGCACCCACCTGCACCGCCGTTGCACCTGCCATCATCATTTCGATAACATCCGCCGCACTTGAAACGCCGCCGCAGCCCATAACGGGAATATTGCAGGCTTTTGAAACCTGATAAACCATTCGCACGGCAACAGGAAACACTGCGTCACCCGAAAAACCGCCCATTTTATTGGCTATAACGGCGGCTCTTTTTTTGATATCTATGCGCATGCCGAGCAATGTGTTTATAAGGCAAATGCCGTCTGCCCCCGCCTCCTCGCAAGCCTTCGCAATTGAAACTATATCAGTGACATTCGGCGAAAGCTTGATAAATACGGGCTTTGAAGTGACCGACTTAACGGCTCTTGTAACCTCTGCAGCGCATTCGGGATCAGTTCCGAAACTCATGCCGCCGCCGTGAACATTGGGGCAGCTTACATTTACTTCGAGAATGCCCACCTGTTCCTCTTTATCGAGAACAGAACAGGTATAAGCATAATCATCAACGGAGAAGCCGCTGACATTTGCTATAACCTTTTTATGAAAATATTCTTTCATTTGCGGCAATTCAAATTTAACAACATGTGCAACACCGGGATTTTGAAGCCCCACGGCATTTATCATGCCGTTTTTGCATTCCGCAATTCGCGGCGTTGGATTGCCGAAGCGCGCATCCTTAGTGGTGCCCTTAAATGAAAACGAGCCGAGAATGTTGATATCGTAAAAATCCTTAAACTCATTGCCAAAGCCGAAAGTACCGCTTGCCGGAACAACGGGATTATCCATATGCATTCCGCAAAGATTAACGGAAAGATCTACCATATAATCTCCTCCCTTTCCAGCACCGGTCCGTCCTTACAAATTCGCTTGTTGCCGTATTTCGTTTGGCACGAGCAGCCCATGCAGGCGCCGAAGCCGCAACCCATACGTTCCTCAAAGCTGTATTGCCCGGATGTTTTTATTTTAGCCTCTATCGCCCTAAACATCGGCATAGGACCGCAGGTGTAAAAATAATCGTAATCGCCGGGAAGCGCATCGGTAACAAAGCCGTGCACACCGTAGCTACCGTCTGCCGTGGCAACGGTTACAGGCACACCAAGTGCCTTAAATTCCTCTTCGTAAAAGATTTCATCCTTAGTGTTAAACCCAAGAATAACGGAGGGCATTTGACCCGCAGCCACAAGGCTTTTTGTGAGATTGTAAAGCGGAGGAATACCGACTCCGCCGCCGATAACAAGCGGCTCTTTTGATTTTGAAATATCGTAGCCGTTTCCGAGCCCGGTGAGGCAATCAAGCGTTTCACCCGGCTTCATTTCGGAAAGCTGCAAGGTGCCGGTTCCGACCGTTTTATAAATAATTGTGATTGAATCGCAATCATAATCGCAAACGGAAATCGGGCGGCGCAAAAACTTACCCTCAAGCGCGATATTTATAAACTGACCGGGCTTGGTGATATATTGCGTGTCGCCGGCAATGCGCATTTTAAACACGCCCGGCACCAGCATTTTATTTGATAATATTTTATATGTATTTTGCTTAAACATATTTAAACTCCGTGGCTCGGCGGATTATTCCGCATCTATCGTTGAAACGCCGAGAGTAATTTCCTCCAGCACGTCAAGAAGCACCTTAACTGTGTCGAGCGAAGTGAACATAGTTACATTGTTTTCAACTGCGGCGCGGCGGATTTCGGAGCCGTCCGAATGACTGTCGCCGTGGCTGATATCGATTGTGTTGATAACATATGAAATATGACCCTGCCTGAGTGCTTTAAGAATTTCATCGCTGTCATCCAATGTAAGCTTGGCGCGAACGCGGGTGCGAATTCCGTGTTTTTTAAGGAATTTTGCCGTTCCTTCCGTTGCCTCGATATTGAAACCGAGGTCATAAAAACGCTTAATAAGCGGCAACGCAACCTGCTTATCGTTATCGGCAATGGTAACGAGCACCGTGCCGTAGTTTGCAACATTCATGCCGCTTGCCTGAATAGCTTTGTAAAGCGCGCGTGTAAGCGATTTATCATAACCGATAGCCTCGCCGGTGGATTTCATTTCGGGTGAAAGATATGTATCCATACCCTTAAGCTTTGAGAACGAGAACGCAGGTGCTTTAACATACCAACGCTTTTTCTCTGCCGGATATACTTCGGTTATGCCCTGAGCTTTAAGGCTGTGACCGAGAATAACTCTTGTGGCAATATCAGCCATAGGAATTGTGGTTGCCTTTGAAAGGAACGGAACCGTTCTTGAAGACCTGGGATTAACCTCAATAACAAAAACATCGTCATTTTCATCGGCAATAAACTGAATATTGAAAAGACCGATAATATTGATTGCTTTGCCGAGTTTAACCGTATAATCAATGATTTTATCCTTAACCGCCTGAGAAACGGAGAAGGTGGGATAAATCGAAATGGAGTCGCCGCTGTGAACGCCCGTTCTTTCAACATGCTCCATAATACCGGGCACGAAAACATCTTCACCGTCGCAAATAGCGTCAACCTCAAGTTCGCGACCCATAATATATTTATCAACCAGTACGGGCTGCTCGGTGTTTATTTCAACCGCCGTTTGCAGATAATGACGCAGGCTTTCTTCATTTGCAACGATTTGCATTGCTCTGCCGCCGAGAACGAACGACGGGCGCACAAGCACCGGATAGCCAATTCTTTCGGCAACCTTAACACCCTCTTCTATATCGGTTACGGCAAGTCCTTTCGGTTGGGGTATACCTAGATCATTCATAACCTTTTCAAACGAATCCCTGTTTTCGGCTCTGTCGATGGCCTCAACATCCGTGCCGATAATCGGCACGCCGAGCGCATCAAGCGGAGGCGCAAGGTTTATTGCTGTTTGACCGCCGAGAGAAACGATGATTCCGAGCGGCTTTTCAAGCTCTATAACATTCATAACATCCTCAACGGTAAGCGGCTCAAAATAGAGTTTATCGGAGGTTGTGTAATCCGTGGAAACCGTTTCGGGGTTATTGTTAATTATGATAGCTTCGTAGCCGGCGTTGCGGATAGACCAAATGGCATGCACGGTGGAATAATCGAATTCAACGCCCTGACCGATTCTGATAGGACCGGAGCCGAGCACAATGATTTTCTTTTTATCGGAAACAATGCTCTCGTTTTCATCCTCGTAAGAGGAATAGAAATAAGGCACATAGGAATCAAATTCCGAAGCGCAGGTATCTATCATTTTATAGACGGGGAAAATACCGTTTTCCTTGCGAAGACGGAACACATCCTTTTCGTCCATTCCCCAGCACATACCGATATATTTATCTGAAACGCCCATTTTTTTAGCGTCTTTAAGCGTTTCTATATCCTTAACATTTGATTTAAGCGTTTCTTCAAATTCAACGATATTTTTGAATTTTTCGATAAAGAGCATATCGATTTTCGTGGCGTTGTAAATCAAAATCGGGTCAACTTTGAGTCTGAGAAGCTGAGCGATTGCATACAGTCTGTCGTCCGTGCCGATTGCAATATAATCAAGCAGTTCGGCAGCAGTGTAACCGTCAAACTTCTTCATATAAAGGTGGCAAACGCCGATTTCGAGCGAACGCACGGCTTTAAGCAAGCTTTCCTCCATGGTTCTGCCGATTGCCATAACCTCGCCTGTAGCTTTCATTTGGGTATTGAGGCTGTTATTGGCGTCTGCAAATTTATCAAACGGGAAACGCGCAATTTTTGTTACAACATAATCGAGCGTAGGCTCAAAGGAAGCCGGTGTGTTTGCAATCGGAATTTCATCAAGGTGCATGCCGACGGCAATTTTTGCCGAAACTCTTGCAATCGGGTAGCCCGAAGCCTTTGAGGCAAGCGCAGACGAACGCGAAACACGGGGATTTACCTCGATAAGATAATATTGGAAAGAATGCGGATCAAGCGCAAACTGAACATTGCAGCCGCCTTCGATTTGAAGCTCGCGAATAATGCGAAGTGCGGAATCGCGCAACATTTGATATTCTTTATTGGTGAGAGTTTGTGAAGGGCAAACAACAATTGAGTCGCCCGTGTGAATACCGACAGGGTCGATGTTTTCCATATTACAGATAGTGATGGCGGTGTCGTTTGCATCGCGCATTACTTCGTATTCGATTTCCTTATAGCCCTTTATGCTTTTTTCAACAAGCACCTGATGAACCGGTGAAAGCGCAAGCGCATTTTTAAGCATAAGGCGGCATTCATCTTCATCATCGGCAAAGCCGCCGCCCGTGCCGCCGAGAGTAAATGCGGGGCGAAGCACAACAGGATAACCGATTTCGGAGGCGATTTTTAAACCGTCCTCAAGATTATCGCAGATATCGGAGGGAAGCACCGGCTCGCCGAGCTTTTCGCAAAGTTCTTTAAAAAGTTCTCTGTCCTCCGCTCTTTCGATAGCCTCAAAGCGTGTGCCGAGAATTTCAACATCGCATTCCTTGAGCACGCCTTTTTTTGCAAGCTGAACGCAAAGATTAAGCCCTGTTTGACCGCCGAGTGACGGCAAAATCGCATCCGGTCTTTCGTGGCGGATTATTCTGGCGACATATTCGAGGTTGAGCGGCTCCATATACACCTTATCGGCGATTTGGGTATCCGTCATAATCGTGGCAGGGTTCGAGTTGATGAGCACAACTTCGTAGCCCTCTTCTTTAAGCGAAAGGCAAGCCTGAGTGCCCGAATAGTCAAATTCCGCGGCTTGACCGATAACAATCGGACCCGAACCGATAACAAGAACCTTATGTATATCTGTGCGTTTAGGCATATTACTCAGCCTCCTTTGCCATCAATGAAATGAATTTGTCAAAAAGATATTCGCTGTCCTGCGGACCGGGTGCACTTTCGGGGTGATATTGCACGGAAAAAATTTTATTTTCAATGCTTTCAATCCCCTCTGCCGTATTATCCAGAAGGTTTTTATGTGTCATTTTAAGCTCCGTGCCGCCGAGCGAATCGCAGTCAACGGCATAGGAATGGTTTTGCGAAGTGATTTCGATTTTACCGGTTTCAAGATTCATAACCGGATGGTTGCCGCCCCTGTGACCGAATTTCATTTTGAATGTTTTTGCACCGAGCGCAAGCGAAATCATTTGGTGACCGAGGCAAATGCCGAAGATCGGAAGCTTACCTTTAAGCTCCTTAACAACATTGATAACCGGGGTAACATCCTCCGGATTTCCGGGTCCGTTTGAAAGGAAAAGCCCGTCAGGATGAATTTTCATAATTTCCTCTGCCGTGGTGTCGTAAGGCACAACTGTTACATTGCAGCCCTTTTCGTTGAGCTTACGCACGATATTAAGCTTAATGCCGCAATCGATTGCCACAACATCATATTTGTGATTGGGCGTGCGCGAATACCAACGCTTTTTGCACGAAACGCGCGAAACCATATCCGTGGGGATATCATACGCCTTGATTTTTTCAACTGCTTCTTCAAGAGGAGTTGAAGCGGCAGTTATCATAACCTTTTGGCTGCCCTCATCGCGTATAATGCGTGTGATTTTCCTTGTATCCACGCCGCTGATGGCAGGAATATTGTATTCCTCAAGTACCTCGGAAAGGGTTTTTGTGTATCTGAAATTAGAGGGCAAATCGTTATATTCCCTAACGATAATACCGCCCATGGTTAAAACCTTGGTTTCATAATCCTCGTCCGTCATACCGTAGTTGCCGATAAGCGGATAAGTCATGCACACCATTTGATCCGTATAGGACGGGTCGGAAACAATTTCCTGATAACCCACCATTGAGGTGTTGAAAACTATTTCGTTTATGGCTTCTTTATCGCAGCCGAAGCCGTAGCCGTAAAACTCACGACCGTCCTCAAGCACGATCTTTTTATCATAAGGCTTCATAAACAATCTCTCCTCTCAAAACAGTTAAAATATTTTCACCGCAAAGCCTGTCCCCTTCAAAAGGCGTGGCTCTGCCCATTGTTACAAATTTATCCGGGTCTGCAACCCATTCTTTTTCAAGATCGATTGCGCAAAGATTTGCCGGCATACCCGGTGCGATTTCGCCGCCCTCGATATTAAAAATTTTTCTCGGCTTAACAGACATCATCTCAATCAGCTTTTCAAGAGAGATAACACCGCACTTAACCAATCTTGTGTAAAGCACGGAAAAAGCGGTTTCAAGCCCCACAACGCCCATTGCGCTGCCTGCAAGCCCTTTTGATTTTTCCTCCGCACTGTGCGGAGCGTGGTCAGTGGCAATCACATCAACGGTGCCGTCCTTAACACCCTCAATAAGTGCCAGCATATCATCGCGCGATCTAAGCGGCGGATTCATTTTAAATCTGCCGTCCTCCTGCAAATCCTCGTCGCACAAGGTTAAATAATGCGGTGCGGTTTCGCAGGTAACCTTAACGCCGCGCGCTTTTGCTTTGCGGATAATATCCACGCTTTCCTTGGTGGAAATATGGCACACATGATAGCGGCAGTCGGTTTCCTCGGCAAGCTTGCAATCGCGCTCTATCTGAGCCCACTCGCTTTCACTGCAAATGCCCTTGTGACCGTGAGTTCGGCAATAAACACCGTCGTGAATATAACCGCCGTGAAGCAATTCGTTAACCTCGCAGTGAGCAGATATAACGGCGTCAATTTCGGCGCATTTTTGCATTGCCCGCCTCATTACAACGGCGTCCTGAACGCCGCAACCGTCGTCCGAAAAGCCGGCAACATAATCCTTGAGAGCCGCAAAATCAACGCATTCTCCGCCGCCCTTTCTGCCCTTTGTTATTGAAGCAAACGGCAGCACATCGATAACCGCATCTTTTTTTATAATATCAAGCTCGACTTTTAAATTTTCCGGACTGTCGGGCACGGGATTCAAATTGGGCATTGGGCACACAGTGTTGTAGCCTGCCCTTGCGGCAGCGGCAGTGCCCGATTTAATCGTTTCCTTATAAGAAAAACCGGGCTCTCGAAGATGAACATGAACATCAACAAAACCCGGAATTAATAAACACTTATTCTTAAAATCAAAAACACGATCTGCCCCATTTGATGAAATGGAGTTACCGAGGCTATGAATTCTTGAATTTTCAATTAAAACATCTGATTTATGTATTTTTCCGCCCGAATAAACGAGGGCATTTTTAACCAGCAATTTCATAAAATCCATACCTTTCGTTTTAAACATTATATATTACGGCACGCCATAAGTCAATTACAATTTTATTACAAACCAAGGATTTTTATTGAATGATATTACGCTTTTTATTAAACTGATAAATATGCCGTGAAAAAGCAATCGGCTTTGCGCGGCAATCCAAAACAAATATCTATAAAAAACAGAAAGGCCGTGAAACCAATGGCATTTATAGCAGGTGCAGGCGCCGCTAATGTGGACTTACTTTATGAAAACATGCCAAAAATCCCCGATATCGGCGAAGAGGTTTACACCGATGAATTTTCGCTTCAGCTGGGCGGCGGATTGCCGGCGACACTTATAAACCTGGGCAGGCTCGGAATAGAAACAAAAATCGCAACCGAACTGGGCGACGATATGTTTTCTGCCTTTGCAAGGGAAAAATTCTGCGAAAACGGAGTAACACCCGTAAACATATATAAGGGCAGCGGAATTCCGCTTAACATAACTTCTGCCATAATTCTTGAAAACGACAGAAGCTTTATCACCTACGGCAAGGGCAGCATCGAACCGAGCGACGAGGCAAAGGAAACCTTTTATTCGATTGCAAAGGGCTCAAAAATCTGCCTTATGCAGCCGGGAGGCTTTTTAGAGGTTTACAAACGCCTTAAAGCAGAGGGCACAATGACAGTGCTTGATATGAGCTGGGACGAGGATATGAGCCTTGAAAAATACGGCGATTTGCTTGAGGTTGCGGATATTTACACACCAAATCAAAAAGAAGCGATGCGCATTACCGGCACAAACAACCCGTACGATGCTGCAAATGCACTAAAAAAATATTTTGACAAGGTTGTTGTTAAAGTTGACAAAGACGGCTGCATAGGCATAGACGGCGACGACGAATTCTTTGTTAAAAGCGTTGATGAATTTAAAAACAAAGACAGCACCGGTGCAGGCGACGCATTTCTTGCAGGGCTTTGCTACGGCTTATTCTATGATTTTCCGTTTGCAGACTGCATAAAATTCGGCAACATCACCGGCGGCAAAGCCGTAACGGAGGTTGGTGCACTTTCGGCATATGTTAACGAAGAAGAGCTTTTAAGATACAAAAAGGAAAAATTTTAATGGCAAGAGAACTCAGCGAATACCAACTTATAGAACGCAGCATAATAAAAAGATTTCGAAAGGAAATATGGAATCCTTTTATTCTTGCCGTAAAAAAATACGAATTAATCAAGGAAAACGACAAAATTGCCGTTTGCATTTCGGGCGGAAAGGATTCAATGCTTTGCGCAAAGCTTATGCAACAGCTTCAAAAGCACAGTGATGTTCCCTTTGAACTTGTTTTCCTTGTTATGGATCCGGGCTACAACAGGGAAAACCGCCAAAAAATCGAGGACAATGCAAAGCTGCTTCACATTCCGATAATAGTGTTTGAAAGCAACATATTCGATGTGACAAACAGTGTGGGCGATTCACCTTGCTATCTTTGTGCCAGAATGAGGCGCGGATTTCTTTATTCAAAGGCAAAAGAACTGGGCTGCAACAAAATTGCGCTCGGTCACCATTTCAGCGATGTGGTGGAAACAACGCTTATAGGCATGTTTTACGGTGCACAAATTCAGGCTATGCTGCCGAAGCTGCACAGCACAAATTTTGAGTGCATGGAGCTTATCCGACCCATGTATTGCATTCACGAGGAAGCGGTTTTGGCGTGGTGCAGATACAATCATCTTGAATTTATACGCTGTGCCTGCCGTTTCACCGAGGCATACACGGAAAACGGCAACGAAAACGGTATGAGCAAGCGGCAGGAAATTAAAGAACTGCTTGCAGAACTTCGCAAAACAAACCCAAATATTGAAAAAAGCATTTTCAAAAGCATTCATTCCGTGTGCCTGGACACTATGCCGGGTTATAAAACCCACGGCGAGGAACATTCATTTCTTGATACTTACGACGATTACGCATAATTGCACAGATGCGCAAAAGAGGTTTACGAAATTCCGTAAACCTCTTTTTTAACGAATTATTCGGTTTTCCCTTTTGTGAAATCGGCATCGTATTTATTACCGACATAATCCCTGACCTTTTTGGATTTCTTTTTTATTTGCTTGTAGGTTTCTTTAAGTTCTTTTCTTTCAACAAGGCACTGAACGGCAAGACCGGCAGCACCGGTTAAAGCGGCAAGAAGCATTACCAAAAAATGATTCAAACCTAATGCTCCCTCAATAGTATTCCAAAGCATAAGAGCACCTGAAAATGCCGTGGTGCAGATAACAGCAATATATTTATACTTTATACTCATCACCGCAGCAACAGCCGCAACGGCGAATCCAGCAAGTGCCGAACCGAATTTACCAAGAAAAGAAAGATATTGAGGCACAGCAATATAAGTCATAAAAAAGCTGATAATAAAAAGTTTAAAGCGCGAAAGATGCTTTGAATAACAAGCGCAAGCCACTCCGCAAATTGCGCAAAGCACAACAAGAATCCAAAACACGGCACCCGAAGGATTGAACCATGCAAACAAAGCAAGCAACGGAATGAAAAAGCCTATTCCGAAAAAGAAAAACACATTCCAAACCTTGTGCATAAAGTGACCGAAAAAGCTTGTTGCACCGGCAAACAAAGCAAAGAGCACAGGCATTATGGATTCTGCGGCGGATTTAACCGATTCATATTCGCCCGGAATAAAACTGCATATTTTTTCTAAAAATTCATAAAACTCCATAAAAGCCTCGCTTATTCATCCGCAGAATTGGCATCGGCATAATTTGTGAAATAATCCGATTTATCGGAAAGGATTTTTTCGCAAACAGGAATATATGTACCTCTTAAATTATGTGCCACAAGATCGGACTTAACCGAGCTTATCAAATCGCTGTAAGAATTATATTCATTAGGTTCAATGTATTTATCGCCGTAAATTTCTTTTCTGAAGTTGTCGGCGGGAGTAAAATAAAGGCATGTACCTATGTGCTTTTCCGCGCCGATTGTAGGCACAAGATCATCTGTGTTTATAATATTTATAATATTATCTTCGCTGTAATTATAATCTGCGGCACAGCTTTTCGGGGCACCAAATGTTATCGCAACAACATTTGACGGATCAACGCCCTTTTCGGCAAGAATATAACCCACATACACATCTGCAACGGCAGCACCGAGTGAGTGACCGGTAACGAGCATTTTGTAAGAGCTGTTTTTATTTTTCATTTCTTCTACAACATCATCAAGCGGCACTTCCATGCCGTTTATCAAAAACACAATGTCGTCGCTTTTTTTATCAAACTGTTTTGCATTAAACAAAAAGCCCTTGTGAAAACCGTTTTTATCCACAGCCTTATACATATCCGATAAATCATCGTTAATATTTGACGAATCAGTGCCTTTAAAAGCGACGGCAATCAAGGTGTAATTCTGCATATTTTTGCTTGCAACCGTTGCATTCACAGGTGAAAGCATTGTTGCGGCACTTTTATTTTTTTTTGAAAGCGATTTATAAAGCTGCGAAGGCTCATTGTTATAATGCATAACATTTTCAAAGCCAAGCTTTTCAAACTCCCCTTTCCAATCAAGAGTATCATCCTGCGCGTCATATGCATATGCAGACAAGTTTGCACTTTGATTAAAAAGTTCATCCACGCTTTCGAAATAATTGCCGAGAGTGATTTTATCGTTTCCTTTTTCGATATAATCAATACTTTCTGCTATTGAAGAAAGATTTTCGCACACAACATCACTGAAATAATTAAAAATCAATCTTATTCCGATAAAAAAAACGGCAACCGCAACCAATATTATCAGCAGCTTTTTCCATAAAGATTTTTTTACTTTTCCTGATTTTTCAGCCTTGATTTCTGCCGAAACAGAACTTGAATTAACAGACATTTTATCACCGTATTTATTATAACAATTTTCAACATTTGTTGCAACATAAAGCAAGGTCGGCATATTCCGCATTACTAAAATAAAATGCGCGACAAAGCCGCGCATTTTATC
>CAVFVA010000027.1:0-22752 GCA_963625835.1 Clostridium sp. AF37-5
CAAAATCAAAGCCGTTTTTTGAAATTGCAAAGTGCACGCTTTCGTTTTCCGGTTCGTTTCCTGCGAAATAGCAAAAAAGATAATATGATTTATTGAAATTCATTTTTTTCACCGCTTGAATTATAACAAATATCAATCCATACTTCAATGTTATTTATATATAATAAAACAGAAATTTAAATTGAAATATTGGGCATATTCTGCTATTATTGTTAAAGCAAACAGAAAAAGAAGGTGTTTTTTTGGATTCGAGTGAATATTTTATATATCTTCTTCGCTGTCATTTAAACGGTGAAAATCCCGGTGGCGTTAAAAATGCAAATTGGGCTGAAATTTATTCGCTTGCCGAAAAGCACAGTGTAACGGCAATTGTTTCAAGCGAAATCAAAAAGCTGCCGCCTTCTTTTCGTCCGCAGGGGAAATTACTTTCCGCTTTTAATCAAATGCTTGGCTACACCGTGCGGAATTACGAAATTAAAATGCAGGCAATCACAAAGTTTGTGAGTGTTTTAACCGAGGCTGAGATTCCGCATCTTATCGTTAAGGGCGCAGTGCTGCGTTATTTGTATCCCGTGCCCGAGCTTCGCACAAGCGGCGACACGGATGCCGTAGTTTCGCCCGAAAATTATCAAAAAGCGATGAACGCATTGGTTGAAAACGGCTTTGTTATCAGAGAAAAGCATTACTATGTGGCAAATATGCTTTATAACGGCGAGGAATTTGAATTGCATACGGAGCTTGAAAGCGTTAATGTGCAAAGTAAAATCTATTTTTCTGATTTCTTAGGCAGCATGAGTGAGGGCAAAGGCTTCACATATAAGCTGAAACCGCTTAACCACCTGCTTTATATTATCGTTCATATAGCCAAACACCTTAAAAGCGGAGGCGCCGGAATAAGAATGATAATGGATATAGACGCATTTTTCCGCAATTATCCCGATACGGATACTGAAAAATTATTGCGTGAGTGCGAAATTTTGGGCTTAAAGCAAACTGCACTTGTGCTTATTGCGCTTTCAAAAAAATGGTTCGGCACACCCGTTTCGGTGCCTTACACCTTTGAGAATTCTTCAGAAGCACGCCTTTACACCACACTTTCGGATATAATTTTAACCGGCGGCGTTTTCGGCTTTCACAACGGCGGCGAAGGCGTGTTTAAGTTGGAGCATGAAATGGGGAAAAGCGGGAAAAGCGGATTTGCAGCTTCCGCTAAAGCACTTTTCAGATGGATTTTCCCTGACATTTCTCTTTTGAAAAGAAGATCTTATTATTGCTACAAGCACCCCGTGCTTGCGCCTATTGCTTGGCTTCAAAGGCTGTTTGAGGCTGCTTTCAGTCATTCAAAGCATACGAAAAACACCATCAGGGAAATGTTTTCCGACGGCGAAACTGCGGAAGTTTTTAACTATCTTTTTAAAGAACTTGATATCACCGATGACGAAAGCGGCAAGTGAGCTTGTTTTGAAGCGCGGTGGATAAAGAACGGTCTCGAGCTTGTGCCCGAGACCGTTCTTTATTATGTGATATGGCTTGACTTTTTATAGTTGTTGCTTTCTGAATTTAACAAAGCGATTTAAATGAATAAACACATCAATGCTCGTCACCGAGAACGGCATGCGCGCATTTAATTCCGTCCACTGCGGCTGAAACTATGCCGCCGGCGTAGCCTGCGCCCTCGCCGCATGGGTAAATTCCGCTTATTTTGCTTTGGCAAAATTCATCGCGCAAAATGCGAACGGAGCTTGAACTTCTCGTTTCCGGTGCAGTAAGCACTGCGTCATAAAGTGCAAAGCCGTTAAGTTTTTTATCCATTTCAACTATTGCACTTTTCATTGTTGCCGAAACCTTTTCGGGCAGGCATTTTTCAATGCTTGTAAGCGTAACGCCTGTTGGGCAGGTGGGGCTTACATCGCCGAGCTTTGTGCTTGCCTTGCCTGCCAAAAAATCGCCTACAAGCTGCGCCGGTGCTTTGTAATTTCCGCCGCCAAGCAAAAATGCGTTGTGCTCGATTTCCCTTTGGTAATATATTCCGGCAAGCGGATGCTCGCTCGGAAAATCCTTTGGCTCAATGCCCACAAGCAGCGCGCTGTTGGCATTTTCGCCGTCTCTTGCAAGGCTGCTCATGCCGTTTACTATAACACCCTCTTTTTCGCTGGCTGCCGCCACCACGGTGCCGCCGGGGCACATGCAAAATGTGTATGCTCCGCGCTCGTGCAAGCCGTGGCAGGCAAGCTTGTAGTCTGCCGCGCCAAGCTTTTCGTTGCCGGCAAAATCGCCGTATTGCGCTTTGTTTATGAGTTTTTGAGGGTGCTCTATTCTTGCTCCCACCGAAAACGGCTTTTGAATAATTTCGCAGCCCAAATTATAAAGCATTTCAACCGTGTCTCTTGCGCTGTGACCGATTGCCATGATAACGCTGTCTGCCTCAATGTCAAAAAATTCACCACGGTGCGAATATGTGAGCCCCTGCACGAAATTATTGTAAACAATCAGCTTTTCAACCTTGCATTCAAGGCGCACTTCGCCGCCGAGCTTTTCGATTTTTTTGCGTATGTTTTTAACCACTATTGCAAGCCTGTCCGTGCCGATATGCGGTTTTGCGGAATATAAAATCTCCTCCGGTGCGCCTGCTTCGTATAATTCGTCAAGCACCTTGCGGATAAACGGGCTTTTTATTCCCGTGGTCAGTTTGCCGTCGGAAAATGTGCCTGCGCCGCCCTCACCGAATTGAACATTTGATTCCTCGTTGAGCCTGCGGTTTTGCCAAAAGCCGTTAACGTCCTTTTGTCTGTCGTCAATATTCTTACCTCGCTCGAAAATTATCGGGCGCAGTCCTGCCTCTGCCAAAATAAGCCCTGCAAGCATTCCTGCAGGACCGAATCCGACTATAACGGGTCTGAATTCGGAAATGCGTTTGTTTTCGGGTAATTCGTAATGATAGGGCTTTACCGCACTTGCTTTGGGCGATTTGCATTTTGCAAGCACCTGCGCTTCGTCAAGGCTCAGCACAAGGTCAACAGCGTAGGAAAAATGAATGTCGTCTTTTTTGCGAGCGTCAACGCTCTTTTTAAATGTTGTAAGTTTTTCAATGTATTTTTCGTTTATGCGCAGCAGCTTTGCCGCTTTGATTTTAAGCAGAGTTTCGTCTTCGTCAAGCGAAATCCTTATTCCGTTTATTCTTATCATATTATATCTCTTCTTATGTTTTTGATAATTTGCCCGGTCCGGGCAATTGCATGCTTTTCGCCGATGTTTTTATTTGTGCTTTGCGGAATATTGCGCCGCAATATCGTCTGCCGCGGCGATGCCGCTGTTCCAGGCATAATCCAAATTAAAGCCGCCGCAGGGGAACTGCCTGTCTGCAATTTCACCGCATATGTAAAGTCCGGGCACGATTTTTGATTTGCAGCCGTCAAGCTCGCTTTCCGGTATGCCTCCGCAGGTTATTTGTGCCGTTTCATAGCCTTTTGTGCCGGTGATTATCAGCCGCCAGTTTTTTGCCGTGTGTGCCTGCTTGGCAAAATCGCCGCCTGCCTGTTTTTCTGTTATCGCGGCAAGCTTTGTGCCCAAAATACCTTTAAGGCTGCCGAATTTTTCAATGTGGCTCAAAAGCTCTTTTTCGGTTTTTTCAGGCACCAAATCAAGCACGGCAAGGCATTTTTGCGGTTCGCTTTTTGCAAAATTCTTTGCCGCCGCCTGCGAAATGTTCATAACGGCGATTCCCGAAAGCCCGTAATCCGTAAAGAGCACCTCGCCGGTTTCTTCGCATGCGATATCGCCGTCAAGTTCCAATGCAATGCGGCATTTCGCCCTTGTGCCTGAAATTGCACGCGTGTGTTTGCTTGATGATTTAAGCTGCACCAGGGCAGGGCAAAGTGTTGTAACTCCGTGACCGAGATTTTTAAGCAAACCGTAGCCGCTGCCATTTGATCCGAGCGCACTTTGTGCTTTTCCGCCGCAGCAAACCGCGGTATAATCCGCTTCAAATGCGCCTTTGTTTGTGAGCACGGTTAAATTCGGCAGGATTTTTTCGGCTGTGCATTCGGTTATTATTTCAATTCCGAGTTCTGCGCATTTATCAAGCAAAACGGCAAGCACGGTTTCGGCTTTTTGCGAATATGGATAAACCCTGCCGCCCTCCTCGCTGCGAAGCATAAGACCGAATTCTTCAAAAAACGCAGCCGTGGTTTTATAACCGCCGGCGTTTAAATTTGTGATGTTGCAGCGACCGTTTCCCGTGGCAAGAATTTTTTTGCCGGGTGTTTCAAGCCGCTCCAGCACGGTAATTTGTGCGCTCGGAATATTCTGTTTCAGCCTGATTGCGCAGGCAAGCCCGGAGGCACCTGCTCCGATAATAACCGTTTTCATACCCAAAACCTTTCGCCGCAAATGCGGCAGAGCCTAAACTTTGCTATTATAATATACTAAAATCATATACAATGCAAACTTTTTTTGCAATTTCACTTGACGGGAGGGGAACATTGTGGTATATTGTTCATACCTCGAAAAGGGGTTAATTTTTTTGCCCTTTTTTCTGAGCGGTTTCAATTTGCCGCTCCTCGGAGGGAGATTGAATATATCGAAATAAAACGGAGGTGCCGAAATGAGAGTTAAAGTAACTTTAGCTTGCACTGAATGCAAACAGCGTAATTACAACACTATGAAAAACAAGAAGAACACTCCGGACAGACTTGAAATGAACAAGTATTGCCCGTTCTGCAAAAAGCATACTCTTCACAGAGAAACAAAGTAACGGAGGATAGCAATGGCTGATAAGAAGACTTCCAATGCCGAAGAGCCCAAGAAAAAGGCTCAAAAGGCAGACAAAGCTTCCGCCAAGGGCGCAGCTAAGTCTGATAAAAAGGCAAGCAAGAAAAAGTCCGCAAAGAAAAATCCATTCAAATCCATGGGCAAGTTCTTTAAGAGTGTTAATTCCGAACGCAAAAAGGTAGTTTGGCCCAAAGCAAAAGATGTTATTAAGAACTCTATCATTGTTCTTATCGTGGTAATCATCGTCGGCGTGCCGATTTACCTTGTTGATACAGGTCTTTCACTCGGTATGAAAGGCATTAAAGAGCTCGCATCCACAACCACAACAACCTCTGTAAGCACAACCGCTGACACGGAAACAACAACCGCCGCAGCGGAAACCACAACTCAGGCAGCCGAATAAGCTGTAAAAATTTTACGGAGGCTCGTGTTAATGGAAGAAGCAAAATGGTATGTTGCTCACACCTTTTCGGGCTACGAAAATAAGGTAGCAAGCAATATTCAAACCGTTGTGGAAAACAGAAATCTTCATGACCTTATTCAAGAGGTTTCCGTGCCCACAGAAACGGTTGTTGAAATTAAAGACGACGGCACTAAAAAAGAAGTGGAAAGAAAAATTTTCCCCGGCTATGTGCTCGTTAAAATGGTTATGAACGACGATACTTGGTATGTTGTTCGCAATATCAGAGGCTGCACGGGCTTTGTCGGTCCTGAAAGCAAGCCCGTTGCTCTTACCGAAGAAGAAGTTAAAAGGCTCGGTGTTGAGAAAATCAGCATTGAGGTCAGCTATGCCGTCGGCGATATGGTTAATGTTATTGACGGTCCGCTCGAAGGCTTCTCCGGCACGGTAGACAGTGTTGACACTGCCGCAAACAGCGCGCAGGTAACCATTTCAATGTTTGGGCGTGAAACGTCCGTTGAGTTTGAACTCGATCAGCTTGAAAAGGCTGAAGACTGATTATTTATTATTTAGGTAATTCGCAGCAATGCTGCTTATTATGCGCTTTCGGCGCGTGGGAGGGGAGTGCTTCCCCGCCATACCACAATTTTTAGGAGGAAATATTCATGGCTCAGAAGGTAGTAGGTTTAATTAAACTTCAAATCCCTGCAGGCAAAGCAACTCCGGCACCCCCGGTAGGTCCTGCTCTCGGTCAGCATGGTGTAAACATCATGTCGTTCACAAAAGAATTTAACGAAAGAACCAAGAATGATGTCGGTCTTATCATTCCCGTTGTTATCACGGTATTTGATGACCGTTCATTCACTTTCATCACAAAAACACCGCCCGCAGCCGTTCTTATCAAAAAGGCTTGCGGCATTGAAAAGGCTTCCGGTGTTCCGAACAAGGAAAAGGTTGCCACAATCACAAAAGCTCAGGTTCAGCAGATTGCAGAAACAAAAATGCCCGATCTTAATGCAGCTTCTCTTGAAGCGGCAATCAGCATGATTGCAGGCACTGCTCGCAGCATGGGTATAGTAGTAGAAGACTGATTCCCTTGTGGGAGGAAAAATCCGATTAACCACTGGAGGTAATTTATATTATGAAACACGGAAAGAATTATGTGGACGGCGCTAAGCTTATCGACCGTTCTAAATTATATGAAAGTGCAGAAGCACTTGATCTTGCAGTTCAAACTGCAAAAGCTAAGTTTGACGAAACAATCGAAGTTCACGTTCGTCTCGGCGTAGACTCTCGCCATGCAGACCAGCAGGTTCGCGGTGCGGTTGTTCTTCCGAACGGCACAGGCAAAAAGGTAAGAGTTGCCGTTTTTGCTAAAGGCGATCTTGCAAAGGCTGCAGAAGAAGCAGGCGCAGATGTAGTCGGCGATGCAGATCTTGTAACAAAGATTCAGGGCGGTTGGATGGATTTCGACGTTGCCATCGCAAGCCCCGATATGATGGGCTTTGTAGGTCGTTTGGGTAAGGTGCTCGGTCCCCGCGGTCTTATGCCATCTCCCAAAGCAGGCACGGTAACCATGGATGTTGCCAAGGCTGTAACAGAAGCTAAGGCAGGTAAGATTGAATACCGCCTTGATAAGTCAAACATCATTCACTGCCCCATCGGCAAGGCTTCTTTTGGCACGGAAAAGCTTCTTGAAAACTTCAATGCTCTTCTTGATGCAGTTATTAAGGCTAAGCCCGCAGCTTCTAAGGGTCAGTATATTAAATCCTGCGCAGTTGCTTCCACAATGGGTCCCGGCGTTCGTATTAATCCGAGCAAGGTTGGCTCTGCAGCTTCTGCCGAATAATTTAATATAAAGTATTGACAAGGGCTTGCCCTTGTGGTAAAATACATTCGCTGTTCAACCAAAGACAGTAGGTGCCTTTTGGCGTAAGATGATTCATCGCCTGCCGAGGAATGAGCATTTTGAATTTGTTTCGTATGCTTTATGCATACCGTATGATGATAAATGTTGTGCATTCCGTTTTTTCGGAATGCACTTTTTATTTGTTTTGGAAACAGCTCCAAGTCCGCATCCGTGCGGCAAATATTTAAGGAGGTACAATTATGCCAAGCACAGTAATTCTTGAAAAGAAACAGGCTCAGGTTGCCGCTCTTGCCGCAAGAATTAAGGGCTCCGTTGCAGGTGTTGTTGTTGATTACAAGGGTATCAACGTTGAAGACGACACTAAGCTTCGTAAGGAACTTCGTGAAGCAGGCATTGAATATACTGTTGTTAAAAACTCTATACTCAAAAGAGCTGCCGATGAAGCAGGCCTTGAAGGCATGGATCCGGTTCTTGAGGGCACCACTGCTATTGCAACCAGTGCCGAGGATTATGTTGCATCAGCAAGAATTCTTAACAAATTCGCTGAAGCTCATGATTTCTTTAATTTAAAGTCAGGCTATCTTGACGGCGAAGTTATCGAACTCGCAAAGCTTGAAGCACTTGCTAAGCTTCCCAGCAGAGAAGTTCTTCTTGCAACTGTTTGCAGCGTGTTCAACGCTCCTATCGCAGCATTTGCGCGTGCGGTTCAGGCTATCGTTGATAAAGATGGCGAAGCAGCTCCCGCAGAGGAAGCTCCTGCAGCTGAGGAGGCTGCACCGGCGGAGGCAGAGGCTCCCGCAGCAGAATAATAAAATAACTATTTAATTAAATTTAATTGGAGGATTTCAACATGGCATCAGAGAATGTAACAAAGATCGTTGAAGAACTTAAAACTCTTACAGTTCTTGAGCTCTCCGAGCTTGTATCAGCAGTAGAAGAAGAATTCGGCGTAAGCGCTGCAGCAGCAGTTGCAGTAGCAGCTCCCGCAGACGGCGGCGCAGCAGCAGCTGAAGAGAAAACAGAATTTGACGTTGTTCTTAAGGAAGTTGGCCCGAACAAGATTCAGGTTGTTAAGGCTGTTAAGGAAGCAACAGGTCTTGGTCTTAAAGAGGCAAAGGCTATCGTTGACGGCGCACCCGCAACTGTTAAGGAAGCTGTTCCCACTGCAGATGCAGAAGCTCTTAAGGCTAAGATCGAAGAGACAGGCGCAACTATCGAACTCAAGTAATTATAATTGTACCTTAAATTTGAAGTCGGCTTTGCCGACTTCTTTTTTTATCCTTTTTCTTGCCGATTAGGTCCGTTTATTGTATAATCAAATCATAATGATAGGGCGGTGAGCTTATGAAAAAGTCTATATTGCTTCTTGAAGACGATGATTTTTTACGCGACGGGTTGTGCGAAATGCTTGAATCGCAAGATTATTCTGCGTTTGCTGTTTCGGATGTTGCCTCGGCACGGCAAAAAGCACTTGAAGCACCGTTTGATTTAATGATTTTCGATGTTATGCTGCCGGACGGAAACGGCTTTGAGCTTTGCCGTGAGTTGCGCGAAAACGGAGTTGAAACGCCGATGCTGTTTTTAACCGCCTGTGACGACGAATTGCAAATTGTTCGTGGGCTGGACAGCGGTGCAGACGATTATGTTACAAAGCCGTTTAAATTGCAGGAATTGCTTTCGCGCATACGCGCGCTTTTGCGCCGGGCAGGCACCTCGGTTATTAAAAGTGACGGTATTGCGCTTGATGCCGCGCGGATGACGGTTTACAAAAACGGCGAGGATGTGCTTGCCACAAAAACGGAATTTCAAATTCTTGCCATTCTTATCAAAAACAGCGGATTGATAGTAACAAGAGATACGTTGCTTCAAAATATTTGGGAGAACGGCAGCGATTATGTGGATGACAATACGCTTTCGGTTCATATCAGCCGCCTGCGCGATAAAATCGGCAGGCAGCATATAAAAACCGTTAAGGGTGTGGGATACAGATGGGAGAGTGCCGATTGATTTGAAACTTGCGGTTATTTTACTTTCGGTACTTCTGCTTATAAGCATTGCCGTTATTGCCGCGCTTGCAATACGTTCTGCCAAATTAAAACGCAAGGCAGATATTCTTGCAGAAAACGCGGAAAAATTTTTGCTCGGCGGTGATAAAAGCGATATATCTTTAAGTGACAGCGATTTCGCCGCACTTCAAAATGCCGTTGTTGATTTGGAAGAAAGAATCTGTTTTCAAGAGGCTGAAATGCAGGCTGAAATTAAAAAAAACTCCGAATTTATTGCAGATATTTCACATCAGCTCAAAACTCCGCTTGCTGCAATGCGCCTTTATTGCGAATTGCAGGAAAATTCGGAATCGGAACTATACGGCGAAAAGCAGCTTTTGCTTATTGAAAAAATGGAAATGCTGATAAAAAAGCTTTTGCGCCTTGAAAAATTGCGCTCGGATGCGTATCAAATGAATTTTGAGATGCATGATATCGGTGAAATTGCAAAGGCTCAGGCTGTGCAGTTTGCATCAATTTATCCGTCTAAAAAAATTACGGTCTGCGGTTCGGAGCGTTTGCGACTTGATTCGGAATGGATTGGCGAGGCAATAGGCAATGTGATTAAAAATGCCTGCGAGCACACCGGCGAAAACGGCAGAATAGACATTTGTGTTTATGGCAGTGAGTTTGAAAATGTTACCACTGTTGAAATAGAGGACAACGGCGGCGGTGTGCCGGAAAGCGAATTGCCGAAATTGTTTGTTCGCTTTTACAAAAGCTCGAATTCATCAGCCGAAAGCACGGGAATCGGTTTGGCACTCACACGCGTTATAGTTGAAAAGCACCACGGCAAAATATCCGCTCGCAACAAGGCGCAAGGTCTTTGCGTTACAATGTGCTTTCCTCATGAAATATATAATTCGGCAATGTAAAATTAAAATATGCAAACGGCGGCGCCGCAGAACTTCTGCGGCGCATTTTTGCGCCAAACTCGTTAAATATATCGCCTTTTTCTGTTTTCAAGGTCAAATATCAAAATTACACTTCCGAGCAGCATGAGCACCGAAAGCGAAGCGTTTATGCTTGTTGTGCGCACCACGCCGCCGGAGTAATTCGAAAACACCTGTGCATCCTGCGGAAAAATATGCAAAAGCAGCATGCATATCAAAAAAGAAAGCGCTGCACAAAGCAATCGCCTGGCAAAAAAACTTAAATACGGCATTTTGATTTTCCTCAGCACGGGTAATATTTGCAAATGCACGCAAAATCCGCCGAAAGCAAGCAAAAAAGCCGTTTGCGGCAGCGTAAATCTGCCGCTTGCAGCCGTTAAGCCGCTTGTTATTTCGAGTGACGGAGCAAGAATTTCCGGAATGTGCAAAATTTCACGAAATGTGCAAAAAAGGATTATGTATGCCGAAAGGTTTAATACACTGCGAAGCGAGGATTCAACGCTTTTATTAAGCGCATCACCTGCGTTGACCGGCTTTGCAAATTCAGATTGCGTTATGCTTTCTCCGTGAGCAAAAATCCCTCCGAAAACAGCACAGGCAACAGATGCGGCGGTAACGGAGGCAAATAAAATCAGTCCTTCTGTTTTGCTTTTTAATATTCCCACACCAACGGCGGTTACAATAAAGCCTGCGCCGCCGCTCATGTTGAATTGCATTATTCGGCACGCTTCACGGCGCGAGATCTTTTTTTCTTCGTAAAGAGCGGCGGTGAGCAGTGCACCGGCAGGATAGCCGCCCACAAGCCCGAAAAGCACAGCCGACCATGAGCAACCGGGCAGATGAAAAAGCACGCGCATAAGTTGCTCACAAAATTTACCGGCAGGTTTGCGTGAGGCAAATTCCTGCGCCAAGTTGAAAAGAATTAAAAGCGGCAAAAGAGACGGAATAATAACCCTTTGTGCAAGCGCAAGCCCCAGTAATGCTCCCTCCTTTGCCCGAGCCGAAAAGCAAATCTGCACTCCTGCCAGCACAAGCAGGGCTGCTGTTAAAAGGCGGTTTTTATTTATTTTCATAATATCACCGATACTATACATATAATTAAAAGGTGATTTTTATGAAGAAAAAAGCATATGAAAAATACGGCAATTTTTCTGCCGAATATTTCACCGGCGAGCCTCATTTGGAACTTTGCGGCAATTTTCGCTGCGTGGTGGACGGATTAAAATCTGTGCTTGAATATTCGGAAAGCAAAATTGTGTTTAGCATCGGCAAAAAATCCGTTGCGATTCACGGCAGCGATTTGGAAATAGAATATTTCACTCCGCAAGGCGCAGTTGTGCGGGGAATGATAATTTCCCTTGATTTTTCGCAATGCTGATTAAAATTATAAATTTGCTTTTGGGCTTTGTCGATTTCACCTTTTCCGGCGGTTTTGCGGACGGATTTGTAAACGATTGCTATAATCAAAAAATTAACATAAAAAATATTGTTCGCCTCGGCAGTGACATTAAAGCCTCCTGCGGAGCGGCGGCATATAAGCGGCTTTACTCGGTTGCCTTAAAAAACGGCGGCAGGCTTAAAATCGTAAAAAAGCACGGTTTGCCTTTTTTGCTTCGTCCGTTTCGCACACGTTGGGGCATTTTGGCAGGGTTGCTTTTCTTTGTTGCGTTTAATTCGTTTATGGGTGGATTTATTTGGAACATAACTGCTGTCGGCGGTAATGCATTGCAGCAGGGAATGGTGGTTGATTATCTTGCTCAGAACGGCTTTAAAACAGGTGCGCGGTGGAGCAATACAGATAAGGAAAATTTGGAATTTTCCGTTTTGGCAAATTTCAGCGATGTGGCATGGATTTCGATAAACAAATTCGGTTGCCTTGCCCAAATAGAAATCAGGCAGACAACACCGAAGCCGGCAATAACAAACAATACCGTGATAACGAATGTTAAAGCAAAAAAAGCAGGCGTTATAGTTTCCGTCACGGCACTCGGCGGTTGGCAGTCGGTGGAGCCGGGAGAGGCTGTTTTGCCGGGCGATTTGCTGATTTCAGGCATTTATGATGGCGGCGAAAGTGCGGTGAAAAATCATTTTGCCCATGCCCACGGAACGGTTTTTGCAAAAACAGAGGAAAAAATCACCGTCAACATTGCCCGAGAACAAACGGAAAAGGAATATATCGGCTCAAAAAGCTATAAAACGCTTTGCCTTTTCGGCTTGCGTTTGCCGCTTTATATAATAAAAAACAGTGAAAATGCGCAAATTGAAACTTCTCAGAAATATATTGAACTGAATTCGTTTCGCCTGCCTATAGGTGTTTACACGGAAAAATGCACATACTATTCGAAGTGCACACGCCGGCTTTCGGATTCGGAACTTGAGGCACTTGCACGCGAAGAACTTGAAAAAAGAAAAAGCGAGCAGTTTGCCTCATGCGAAATACTCGGTGAAAGCATTGAGTTTTCCGCAGATGAAAACGGCGGCGCTTTAAGTGCCGAATATTCGCTCTTGGAGGATATAGGCGTTGAAACGGAAATTGCAATCAATAATTCACAAAGCGGCGAATAAGCTCTTGAAACGCTTTTTGATGTGTGATAAAATGATAGCGAAATAAAGAAAGTGCGCCTCCGTTGCGGCAGCGCATGATTTTAAAGAAAGGTTGAGGAATCGATATATGCAGATGACCTTCAGATGGTTCGGCGATAAGCTTGATACTGTTTCACTTGCTCAGATTAAGCAGATACCGAATGTTACGGGCATTGTGCCCGCGCTTCACGATTTGCCTGCCGGCGAAGCTTGGAGCAAGGAACGCGTGCAGGCGATGTATGATGAAATTACCGCAGCAGGCTTCACCATGGAATGTATCGAAAGCGTTAATGTGCACGAGGATATAAAACTCGGCTTGCCGAGCAGGGATGCATTGATTGAAAATTATAAAACTTCAATCCGAAATCTTGCCGAAGTGGGCGTTAAATGCATTTGCTATAATTTTATGCCTGTTTTCGATTGGACGAGAACGGATCTTTATATGCCCTTGCCGGACGGTTCAACTTGCCTGAGCTACGACGGTAAGCAGGTTGAGGGCAAATCGCCCGAGGATATGTTCCGCGAAATAGACGATAATTCAAATGGCTATGCAATGCCCGGCTGGGAAACCGAAAGAATGGGCGAAATCAAGGAGCTTTTTGAAAAATACAAGGGTGTTACGGCAGACGATTTATGGAAAAACCTTGAATATTTCCTTAATGCTATTATGCCTGTTTGTGAGGAATGCGATGTTAAAATGGCAATTCATCCGGACGATCCGCCCTGGGGTATTTTCGGGCTTCCGAGAATTATAACCGGCAAGGACGCACTTAAAAAGCTGCTCACCGTTGTTCCGAGCAAGTATAACGGAATTACGCTTTGCACCGGCTCGCTCGGCGCAAGCCCGGATAACGACATTGTTGATATTATAAACGATCCGCTTATCGGCGGCAGAATTTATTTTGCTCATTTGCGAAATGTTTCGGTTAATGACCGTTGGTTCAACGAAACCGCACACGAAAGCAATACGGGCTCGCTTGATATGTATGAAATAGTTAAGGCTCTTCAAAATGCCGGATTTGACGGATATATCCGCCCGGATCACGGCAGAATGATTTGGGGCGAGGTTGCAAGACCGGGCTACGGGCTTTACGACCGTGCACTCGGAGTGTCTTATTTAAACGGTCTTTGGGAGGCTGTTGAAAAAAGCAGGAGGGAAAAATAATGCTTCACGAAAATTTAAAAGGCAGAATTGCTGTGGTTACGGGCGGCGGCGGAGTTCTTTGCGGCTCGTTCGCCAAAACTCTTGCAAAGCAGGGCTGCAAGGTTGCCGTGCTTGATTTAAACGAAGAGGCAGCAAAAAAATGCGCCGATGAAATTATTGCAGACGGCGGCGAGGCTGTTGCCGTTAAATGCAATGTGCTTGATTTAAAATCCATGCAGCAGGCGAGGGATACCATTAAGGAACTTCTCGGCGGCACATGCGATATTTTGCTTAACGGTGCCGGCGGCAACAATCCGAAGGGCACCACAACAAAGGATACCCTTGAACAAATTGATCTTGTGCAAAAGGATGAAAATATCAAAACCTTTTTTGACCTGGATCCGGACGGTATCAGCTTTGTATTTAACCTCAACTTTCTCGGCACGCTTATTCCCACTCAGGTTTTTGCCAAGGATATGGTTGAAAAGAAAAATGCCTGCATCGTTATGGTAACCTCAATGAACGCTTACAGACCGCTTACAAGAATTCCTGCTTATTCGGCAGCAAAAGCGGCTGTTAAGAATTTTACGGAATGGATGTCAGTGCATTTTGCACCGATGGGCATTCGCGTTAATGCTATTGCACCCGGCTTCTTCTCCACAAAGCAAAATAAGGCTTTGCTTTGGAATGAGGACGGTACTCCCACCGAAAGAACCGGAAAAATCCTTGCCGCAACCCCGATGAATCGCTTCGGAGAGCCCGAGGAACTTGACGGCACATTGCTTTTCCTTTGCGATGAAGCCTACAGCGGCTTTATCACGGGCGTAAGCATTCCGGTTGACGGTGGCTTTAACGCTTATTCCGGTGTTTGATTTTAAAATCGTTGAAAATTAAGAAACCCCTTTGCTTTTCTATGAAAGCAAAGGGGTTTTGCGTCGGTTATGAATTTTGTGCGCCGCAAATTTTGGCTTTTTATTCGGATTCGGCAATGCTTTTAACTTGCAAATCGCTTCCGCAAACCGAAAATTTAATTTCAAGCCCGGCAAATTCCATGCCGTAAATTCTGCTTTCATCGTTTTGATATGCAGGGCGTGGGTCGTCTGCCAAAATGCCCAAAAGAGCTTCGCGCTTTTGATGCGGAATTTTTTCGCACAGCTCATCTGCAATTAAAACATTCAGCCTGTGCGATTTTTCGCGCTCGGCGAAGCCGTATTCGGCATTCGGAACGCTGTCCGTATACGGAATATAGGGCTTGATGTCGTAAATCGGCGTGCCGCTGAGCATATCTGCGCCGCCGACGGTGAGGCTCGGCACTGTTTCGCCCGTATTTATCGAAATCAGGCGAACGCAGGAAAGCCCCAAGTTATTCGGTCTGAAAGGGGAACGGGTGGCAAAAACGCCTGCTCTTTCGTTTCCGCCGAGTCTCGGCGGACGCACGGTGGCATGTTTTTCTTTGCCGATATTTTCCGAAAAGCCCCAAATCAGCCACAGGTGCGAATATTGCCCGATTCCTTTTATAAAATTTCTGTCGGTATAATCCTTTTCAAAAATTATTGTGCCTGTAAGCTGTTCTATTCTGCCGCTTTGACGCGGAATTCCGAATTTGCTTGTGAAATCGGTTTTTATTGTTGCGATGGGTTTGATTTCCATTTTGTTCACCGTTCTAAAGCCTTGCAGCGGTTATTGATTTTGCTTTTAAATGCAGTTTGCCGCAAAAAGCAGATTCCTTTTCGGCAAAGTTTAAATCGGCGTTTATCATAAAATTTTCTCCATATGTACATGGGGGCAATATTCGTCGTAATATATGCTTCCGCCGGCAGTAAAGCCGAGTGCCTCATAAAAATGCCTTACTCTGCATTGTGCGGAAACCGCCGCTTTTTTGCCGCCGAGTTCAGTTGCTTTTTTCAGCGCGGCATTCATGATTTCGCTGCCGAATTTATATTTTCTGTATTCCGGCAAAACGGCAACTCTGCCTATTTGGTATGTTTTGCCGCCGTCTTCCGTAAACATTCTTGCCGTGCCTGCGGCGATGCCGTTTTTATAAAGCACGAAATGAAGCGAAATATTATCGATATCGTCAAATTCATTCTCGAATTTTTGCTCTTCAACAAACACCTTTTGCCTTATTTCGGCTGCATCATCGGGCAGGTTGTTGTAAATTTTTATGCAGTTCACACAATCACCGCTGTTATTTTAGCACTAATATTCGGCTTGTTCAATATTATATTGCATATTGCTTGCAATTTCGTAACATTTGTAGTAAAATTAGTAATCATTCTGATGAATTTATTAAAGGAGATAAAAAGATGAAAAAGTTCACAAAAGTTTTGGCAGTTCTTCTTGCCATTGCCGTTTTCGCAACTGCATTTGCGGCTTGCTCAAACAGCGGCAGCACATCCTCCAAGGTTAAAGTAATCGATATTGCTCTTTCGGACGAGGAATATGCATTCGGTGTTGACAAAAATCAGCCTGAGCTTAAAAACGAGGTTGACAGCTTTATTTCCGAAATCAAATCAAACGGCAAACTTGATGAAATTTGCAATAAATATTTTGCAGGCGGCACTCCCGAGGGCGTAGCCACGGCAACACAGGATTCCACCAAGGATCAGCTTGTTGTTGCAACCAATGCCGAATTTGCTCCTTTTGAATATAAAGAGGGCGATCAGTTTTACGGTATTGATATGGAAATCGCAAATCTTCTTGCTCAAAAGCTTAATAAAGAACTTGTAATTGTTGATATGGCATTTGACGCCGTTCTTCTTTCCGTTCAGCAGGGCAAGGCGGATATCGGTATGGCAGGTCTTACCGTAACGGAAGAAAGAGCACAGCAGGTTGATTTTTCCGATTCTTATTATTCGGCTTCTCAAAAGCTTATTGTTAAAGAGGACGACACCACTTTTGATAATTGCAAAACAAAGGAAGATGTTGACGCTATCCTTAAGGGCTTTGATTCAAGCACAACAATCGGCGGTCAAAACGGCACAACAGGTCAGTTCTATGTTGAGGGCAGCGACGATTTCGGCTTTGATAAGCTCGGTGCAACATGGAAAGGCTATGCAAACGGCTCGCTTGCCGTTCAGGATCTTATCAACGGCGGCGTAAATTATGTTATTATTGATGCGGCTCCGGCAGCGGCAATCGTTAATTCAATTAACGCAGTAGCATAATTATTTAAAAAGTAAGAATGCCCTGCCTCGTTTGAGGCCGGGCATTTTAAATATGGGGATATGCAATGAATTTTGAAAGAAAATTTCAGGTGTTTTGGGAATTCTTTATGCACAAAAACGGCTACAACGTTGTTGTGGAGGGATTAAAAAACACCCTTAATATCGCAGTTATGGGCCTTATAATAGGCATTGTGCTCGGCACGCTTATTGCCACAACCAGGGTTGTGCCGAAAACAAATATTTTCGTTAAGGTGCTTGAAAGAATTGCCACTGTTTATGTAAGCCTGTTCAGAGGCACGCCGATGGTTGTGCAGCTTTTGGTGTTTTATTATGTTTTGATGCCGCTTTTGGGGTTGCATATGAATTCTGTGGGCGTGGCACTTGTTGTTTTCGGGCTCAATTCCGGTGCATATATTTCCGAAATAATGCGCGCCGGCATTCTTTCCGTTGACCGCGGGCAGATGGAGGGCGGCCGTTCCGTCGGTCTCAGCTACGGCACAACAATGATTAAAATCGTTATTCCGCAGGCAATCAAGAATATTCTTCCCACCCTCGGAAACGAATTTATTTCTCTTATCAAGGAAACCTCGGTAGTTAGCTTCGTCGGTGCAACCGATCTTTATCTTGCATTCCAGCGCATTGGTTCAAACACCTATGATTTTATGGTGCCTTATCTCGTGATGGCTGTTATTTATATCGTGCTGGTTGTTATTATATCCTTCCTTGTCAGACTTATGGAAAGGAGCCTCAGAAAAAGTGATAAACGTAGTTAATCTTGAAAAAAGCTTCGGCAACAACCATGTTTTAAAAGGCATAAATTACGAAATTCATAAAAATGAAAAAATCGTAATCATCGGTCCGTCCGGCTCGGGAAAAAGCACATTTTTGCGCTGCCTTAACCTGCTTGAAACTCCCACAAGGGGCGAAATTTGGTTTGAGGGCAAGCTTGTGAACGATAAAAAAACAGATATAAACGAAATTCGCAAGCATATGGGCATGGTGTTTCAGCACTTTAATCTTTTTAATAATAAAACGATTATGCAAAATATAACTCTTGCTCCCGTGCATCATAAACTTATGAGTAAGGAAGAGGCTAATGAAAATGCGCTCAAACTGCTTGCAAGGGTTGGGCTTTCCGACAAGGCGGATGATTATCCCGGTAATCTTTCCGGCGGTCAAAAGCAAAGGGCTGCAATTGTTCGCTCACTTGCAATGAATCCAAAGGTTATGCTTTTTGACGAGCCGACTTCGGCACTTGATCCCGAAATGGTAGGCGAGGTTTTGCAGGTTATGCGCGATCTTGCGGACGACGGAATGACGATGGTTGTGGTTACCCACGAAATGGGCTTTGCAAGGGAAGTGGCGTCCAAGGTTTTATTTATGGAAAAGGGCGTTATCTGCGAGGAAAACACACCGGATGAATTTTTTGCTCATCCTCAAAATCCGCGACTTTGCGATTTTCTTTCAAAGGTGCTTTAATAAAATTCAGGGGCGATGCACTGCTTGGTGCATCGCCCTTTTAATATGTGTAACAGTTGTGTTTACATTGATTTTAAGCTCGGTCGCATATGCCGGCATGAGCCGAAAAGAAATCCAGCATATGGTTTATGCATTCCTGTGAGCAGGACGGGGTGGGATCAAGTACGGCGAAAACATGCGGCAAAACTCTGCCCACATATTTGCCTTTGAAATCATCAAGCTCGTTTTCAATTCCGAGCTTATCAAGTGCAATTTTCAACTTGTATGAATCAAGCCTCAAAAAATCACCCGTTGAAGTGCATATGTAAAACGGAGGCATATTTTTTGTTGCCACTTTTCTGAAATTCATGTATTTATAATACGGGCTTTGCCTAAAATGCTGCCCCAGCAGCTCCGGCAAATTTACATTTAATGCCGGGTTAGGCGCGGTTAAATCGATTGCCGGCGAAATTGCAGCCACTGCCCTGAATTTGATTTTCGGCTTTGCCATTGTAAATTCCTTTTGCAGCATAAAGGATGAGGCGATTGCCGCTGCCGAGCAGGCAAAATGACCTCCTGCGGAGTCGCCTGCCAAAAATGCATTTTCCAAATCTGCAGGATATGCGCCTGCGTTTTGCGCAATCCAATCAAATGCTTCAAAAATGTCTTCAATCTGCTCGTTGAATTTGTATTTGCCGGCAAGGCGGTAGTTTACTGAAAACACGCAATAACCTTTTGCGGCAATGTTTGTGCAAAAATTTTTGTTTACTTCTTTGCTGCCGCCCATCCAGCCGCCGCCATGAATATCTATAATAATCGGCAGCAGCTTGCTTGAGTTTTTCGGAAAATAAACATCAAGCATATGCTCCGGCATTTGGTCGTTTATATAAGGTATGTTGCAAATGCAGTCAACACCGGGAGTGGGGATTTGCAGCCTTATCCGCGCGGCATCAAGCTTTGCGTTTTCTTTCCAAACATATTTTAAAATCGGTGTAAATAATGCCATAATATTTACCTTTCTCCGCAGCGCGGCTTTCTGCTTCAATTATATTCTTTGTGCACCGTTTTGGCAATAGTGCAGCGAGTGAATTTTAAAACGGTATAAGCCAAAGTGCATTTGCGGCGCATAAGCATAAAATAAAACGATGCAAACGGCTTTTATACCTGCATCGTTTCAAGCTTAACAAGTTTATTTATGCTGCGGTTAAAACGCTTTCTATAAAAGGTTCAACCTCTGCCGGCTGCATATCAAGCACAAGGGCGATTTCACCGTGGATGATATTTTGCGCGCGGCGGTAATATTTTTCATCCAAAACGGAAAGGCTTTTGCCGATTGCCTCCTGCGCAAGCTTTTTATCGTGCAGCGTTTTCATCAGCGAGATAAGCTCAATTCTGTTTGCATTGTTGATGATTTTTTTGAAAACATCGCGCCTCATATTTGTGTTTTCGTTCCAAACCGATTCCTGCTCGGGAATGGATTTGATAAGTTCCATAATTTCGGATTTAGAAAGCAGAACTTTCATTTTTGATATAAGCGTTTCATTGTCAACAGGCACAAATATGGTTTCCTTGGAATCAAAGAGAGGCGAAAGAATATAGTAAGTTTTTGTTTCCCTTGCAAATTTTTCGCTTTTAATGTCTGTAATTTTACAAACTCCGTTTGAGCCGTATAAGAACATGTCGCCTATCTTGTACATTTAATCACACCTTTCTGAAAATTTTTCGCTTTTTTGTTATTACGAAATGTAAACTGCCCTTTACAGATTTATCATCACAATATTTATTATAGCATAAATCGGTAAAAATTAACAGAAAAAAATTACAAAAAGTAGAAAAATATTTTTCGTGTGCATTTTGTTACACATCACCTCTTTTTGTAATTCTTTATTCCGTTGATATTTAAATTACACTGTGTTAAAATGGATATGTAAATTATATTGGCTTATTTTAAGCGTTTCGGAGGGTATATGAAAAAGTTATTTTCTCATATCGCGGCGGTAATTTGCGCCGTTTTTGTTTTGATTTGTTTTGCTGTTTGCGCAAATGCGGCTCAGGCAGCATTTAATGTTTCTTTCAATTCAAGCATGGCTGTCGGCAAATCGCAGCAGATAACTGCTTCTAAGGAGGGCGGCGAACTCGGCACGCTTTCATATAAAAGCGCAAATTCCTCCGTGGCAGCGGTTAATTCAAACGGTGTTGTAACCGCAAACAAGCCGGGCAATGCAAAAATCACCTGCACCTCGCAAAGCGGCGAATCTGTTTCGTTTGAAATCTCCGTTAAGTCAATGGCAAACTCAATTACGCTTTCCGCAAGCGAAAAATCGCTTAATGAGGGTCAAACTTTTGATTTAAATGCAAGGGTAAACAGCGGAGCGTATCCCACATCGTTTGTTTATTCCAGCGCAGACAGCTCTGTTGCAACGGTTTCGGCTTCGGGCAGAGTAAGTGCGGTTAAAGAGGGCAAAACGGTTATAACCGTTCAGTCGGAGAACGGCGTTAAAGCCTCCTGTGTGGTTTATGTTTATTCGCAAAATGATATAGAGCTTAATAAGCGCGCCACCAAAATCGCTATGGATTATTCCAATGTCAGCAAAATCGTTTACGGAAAAAGCGAATACGGCAGAAATCTTGAAGCATTTGTTATTAACGGCGGCGGAAACAACAGCAAAACCCTGTTTTGCACATTTGCCGTTCACGGATTTGAGGACAGCTATTACAGAGACGGCAAATTGCTTGTTGAGGCAGCAAACGATGTTATTGAATATTTTGCCAAAAACCCCGATGATTTGTGGGACTACAGAATGGTGATAGTGCCCTGCGCCAATCCGGACGGTACTATTGACGGCGAAAACAATTGGCGCGCAAAATCCGGTGCGTTCGGAAGGTGCACTGCTGATAATGTTGATATGAACAGGGATTTTATATCGGGTAAATTTCAGGCGCGTGAAAGCCGTGCTTTGCGCGATCTTATGTATAAATATAAAATGAATGTTTATATAGATTTTCACGGTTGGCTCAATTCCGTGCTCGGCGATCCCGACCTTGTAAGTATTTACAGAAGCACGAACAGTCTTTCAAGAGATCAAAGCAATCACTACGGCATAGATTCCGGATATATTTTCGGTTGGGCAAAGGCAAATTTGGGCGCGAAATCCGCACTTGTGGAATTTAAAAGCCCGTCTGCGCTTAATTCAAATTCGGTTATAAACGGAATATATGAAACCGTGCGCGGCAGCTGGCATAAAAATACGGGCATGCAGGTTGAAGAAAGTTATTCAATGCCTGCGCCGCAAAATCTTACGGTTTATGCCAAATCCGCCACTGCGGCGCATGTTGATTGGAATGGCGTGAGCGGTGCAAACGGATATCAGGTTTGGTATAAAGCGCAGGACGGCGACTGGCAAACTGCACCGACTGTTGCAGGGCACACATATTGTGATGTTTCGGGGCTTTTAACAGGCTGTGAATACACATTTTCGGTTCGTGCTCTTTATCACGATAATTCCACTAATATTCGCACTTATTCAAAGAATTATTCAAGCTATGTGTCGTATCAAATGCCTGTAGCAAAGGTTTCAGGGCTGTCGGTTGCGGCAAGGGCGGATGACGGTTCTTTTATAACGCTTACATGGACACCGCAGGCAAATGCTGCCGGTTATTATGTTTATCAGTGGCAAAACGGCGAGTGGCAAAAAATTGCCGTGCTCAGCGGCGGATTGAGCAAATATTATAATGTGGGCGGCACTTCAAGCGGCGAAGAATATTACTTTGCCGTTGCGGCATACACGAAAAACGAAGCTTCAATCGGCGAAAAGTCAAACTCACTGCACACGGCTGCATCATGTGAGCGTGTAAGTTCGGCAACGGCGTCGGTTCAAAGTTCTTCAAAAATCAAAATAAATTGGGAATCGGTAAACGGCAGCGGCTATTATGTTCAATGGTCAAAAAGCAGCGATTTTAAATCAGATTGCTCCGGAGTGTTTGTTTCGGGTAAAAACAGCACAGAATATATTGCAAATGTAGGCTCTTCGGCAAAGGATTATTATGTTCGCGTGCGTGCATATAAAACCGTGGATTCGCAAAAGGTTTTCGGTCCGTTTTCAGAGGGCATTTCGGTTGAAACGGGATTGCCGTTAATCGACGGCTTTGCCGTAACGGGCAGAGGAAACGGCGGTGCTGCGTTGTGGCTTGATTGGAACGGGCGCACAGGTGCAGACGAATATGAAATCTATGATGTTACAAACGGCAAAAATGAGTTCAAAGGAACAGCGCAAACAAATCAGTTTGTTTTTTCGGATTTAACGCCTGCGTGGGAATATGATATCAAGGTTGCGGCAAAGCAGAACGGTAAGTCCGTTGCAGTCGGCACCTTCCGAATTTGTGCTGCAACGCCCGCGGTTCAAAATTTAACGGCTGCGGTAA
>CAVFVA010000028.1:0-21870 GCA_963625835.1 Clostridium sp. AF37-5
GGTTATTATTATAATGCAAGGGGGAATTTCTATATGAAAGCTAAAACCGGACTTGATGTGTTCAATAAAATATTGGCGGTAATTCTTGTTATAAGTATTATTGCGTTGGTTGTAGTATGCGGCGTGGTTAAAAAAGGCGGCGCAACGGCTACACCGGTTAATGCAGACACCGCATCAACAGAAGATGTTGCAACTATCGAAGAATTTAAAGCCGGCACCTACGGCGGCAAAGAATTTAAATCCGTTGAAGATGTTGTAAATTATTATGTAGAATGCTATAACTACACAAAAACTTTGGGTGCAAACTACACTTATGAGGGCAGTCCCACAACTATGTATAAGCTTATAGGCTCTGAAAATATTGAGGTTAAGAATCTTCTTGTTGAGGGCAAATCCATCAGCATGATTGATCAGCTTATCCCCGGTATCCTCAGCAGCGTATTCACCGGCGGTCTTAAGGGTCTTCCGCCCAGCGGCAGCCTTATTCCCGGAAACGACACCGTAACGGACCAAAAAATTGATGTATCCAAATCTCTCCTTACTGCGGATGATGTTCTTGCAGCCAATGTTAAGGATAACGGTGACGGCACTATTTCTCTCACAATTCAGCCCAAAGCCGTAACTCTTTCCATGCCTGCGTCGGATGCACAGGGTCACTTCTTCAACACGCTCGGCGATATCAGTTCTGTTGTTGAATCAATCAGCGTGCTTTCTTTCTCATCAGGCACAATCAACGAAAACTTCGTTGTTGATTACAAGGGCGGCTCCGGAACGGTAACGATTAATACTGCCACAAACGAAATCACAGCAGGCGAATATACGATGAATGTTCACATCAATGTTCAGCATGCAAATGTGCTTTCTTTCAAGGATAAGAGCGCTTCTCTTGATATTGTTTACACAAACACTTTCCCGGCAACTGATGAATATTTCGCTTCTCACAATTGCACAAAGGGTTAATCAAATTTAACAATCAATCAAAGCCCACAGGAATTGCCTGTGGGCTTTTCTCTGCCCAAATTAAGAAATGTCGGCAAAAAACAACAGCGAATATACGGCTGTCACATTGCAGAAAGTGTAATTCTTTGCGCTTGATAAAACAAAACGGAAACACTGTGTGTTAAAAATATCGAAAAGAATGATAATTATTGCACAATCTCGTAAAATCGCTTAACAAAGCGGCTTTTCGGCGATTTTATGCGCTCAAATTTGCACTAAAAACACAGATTTTAATAAAGTCTTTTGTTATACTTGCTGAAAATTTGTTAAAATATTGACAATCATTGAAATCTATATTATTATATAGGCGTTGAAAAAATAAAGCCCTGTGTATTCGGGGAAATAAAATTATTGTGAGGTAATAAATATGTCAAGAAAAGTTGTTCTTGCCGGTGCTTGCCGCACCGCTATCGGCACAATGGGCGGTACGCTCAGCACCACCCCTGCCGTTGATTTAGGCGCTATCGTAATCAAAAATGCTCTTGAAAGAGCAGGCGTTCCTGCTTCTGAGGTTGAGCATGTATATATGGGCTGTGTTATTCAGGCAGGCCAGGGTCAAAATGTTGCACGCCAGGCTGCTCTTAAAGCAGGTCTTCCCATTGAAGCTCCTGCAGTAACAATCAATGTGGTTTGCGGATCCGGTCTTAACTGCGTAAATCTTGCCGCACAGATGGTTAAATCGGGCGAGGCAGATATCGTTGTTGCAGGCGGTATGGAAAACATGAGCATGGCTCCTTATGCTTTAAAGCAGGCTCGTTACGGCTACAGAATGGGTAACGCTCCTATGGTTGATACAATGGTAAACGATGCTCTTTGGGATGCTTTCAACGATTATCATATGGGTATCACGGCTGAAAATGTTTGCGAAAAATACGGTATCACCCGTGAAGAACTTGATGAATTTGCCGCAACCAGCCAGCAAAAATGCGAAAAAGCAAGAGCAGAGGGCAAGTTTAAGGACGAAATCGTTCCTGTTGAAGTTAAAAAGAAAAAAGAAACAATCGTTTTCGACACGGATGAGGGTCCCCGTGCAGGCACAACGGCTGAAAGCCTTGCAAGACTTCGCCCTGCATTTAAGAAAGACGGTATCGTAACCGCAGGTAACTCCTCCGGTATTAACGACGGTGCTGCGGCTGTTATCGTTATGAGCGAGGAAAAGGCAAAAGAACTCGGCGTTAAGCCCATGGCAACTTGGGTTGGCGGTGCACTTGCAGGTGTTGATCCTGCAATTATGGGTATCGGCCCCGTTGCCGCAACACAAAAGCTTATGAATAAGCTTGACCTCACTGTTGATGATATGGATCTTATCGAAGCAAACGAAGCGTTCGCTGCTCAGTCAATCGCAGTTGCAAGAGATCTCGGTCTTGACGCTTCCAAGCTTAATGTAAACGGCGGCGCAATTGCACTCGGTCACCCGGTTGGTGCCTCGGGCTGCCGTATCCTTGTTACTCTTCTTCATGAAATGGAAAAGAGAGACGCTAAAAAAGGTCTTGCAACTCTTTGCATCGGCGGCGGTATGGGCTGTGCAACTGTTGTTGAAAGAGACTGATTATTCCTTTAGAGTTTGGAGAATATAATGGAATTTATAAATTATGAAGCAGACGGCGCAGTTGCCGTTTTAACGATAAACAGACCGAAAGCTCTTAATGCGCTCAACAGCGCAGTGCTTGATGAAATCAACGAAACGATTGACGCTGTTGATCTTGATACGGTTCGCGCACTTATCATCACAGGCGCAGGTGAAAAATCATTTGTTGCCGGCGCGGATATCGGCGAAATGAGCACCCTCACCAAGGCGGAGGGCGAGGCTTTCGGCAAAAAAGGAAATGATGTTTTCCTCAAAATCGAAACACTGCCCATTCCCGTAATCGCTGCGGTAAACGGCTTTGCACTCGGCGGCGGCTGCGAAATCTCAATGGCATGCGATATCAGAATTTGCTCCGAAAACGCTGTTTTCGGTCAGCCTGAGGTCGGTCTCGGAATTACTCCGGGTTTCGGCGGCACGCAACGCCTTGCAAGAACGGTCGGTGTGGGCATGGCAAAACAGCTTATTTACACCGCCAGAAACATCAAGGCTCCCGAGGCACTTCGTATCGGTCTTGTTAATGCGGTTTATCCGATTGATGAGCTTATGCCGGCAGCCAAGAAAATGGCTTCAATCATTGCGGCAAATGCTCCGATTGCTGTTCGCAACTGCAAAAAAGCCATCAACGAAGGCTTGCAAACAGATATTGAAAGTGCGGTCGAAATTGAAGAAAAGCTCTTCGGCGATTGCTTTGAAACGGAAGATCAAAAATACGGCATGGCATTTTTCCTTGATCGTAATAAGGATAAGGTTAAAAAGCCTTTCATCAATAAATAATTATTCAGGAGGAATTGAATATGAAAGTCGGAATTATAGGCGCAGGTACAATGGGCTCCGGTATTGCCCAGGCATTTGCACAGGTAGACGGTTATGAGGTTGCTCTTTGCGATATTAACGAAGAATTTGCCGCAAACGGCAAAAACAAAATCGCCAAGGGCTTTGAAAAAAGAATAGCAAAAGGCAAAATGGATCAGGCTGCTGCCGATGCCGTTCTTGCAAAAATCACAACAGGCACAAAGGAAATCTGCACGGATTGCGATCTTATCGTTGAAGCTGCACTTGAGGTTATGGATGTTAAAAAGCAAACCTTTAAAGAACTTCAGGATATCGTTAAGCCGGATTGTATGTTTGCCACAAACACATCTTCACTTTCCATCACGGAAATCGGCGCAGGTCTTGACAGACCGCTTATCGGCATGCATTTCTTTAATCCTGCTCCCATTATGAAGCTTATCGAAGTTATCGCAGGTGCAAACACCCCTGCCGATATGGTTGCAAAAATCAAAGCAATCGCAGTTGAAATCGGCAAAACTCCCGTTGAAGTAAACGAGGCTCCCGGTTTTGTTGTAAACAGAATTCTTATTCCTCTTATCAACGAGGGCATCACCGTTTATGAAATGGGCATTGCAAGCGTTGAGGATATCGATACTGCCATGAAACTCGGTGCAAATCACCCGATGGGTCCGCTTGAACTTGGCGATTATGTGGGCCTTGATATTGTGCTTGCTATTATGGAAACAATTTATTCCGAAACCGGCGATCCCAAATATCGCCCCGCAACCCTTCTTAAGAAGATGGTTCGCGCCGGTAAGCTCGGTCGCAAAACAGGCGTGGGCTTCTATGATTATCGCAAATAATAACTAAATCCACGGCGGCGTGCATATTTTCTTGCACGCCGCCGAGGCGGTAATTTCACGCCCGAATTTATCGCAAACAAGTTATTTTCGCTGCGCATTGCAGCATAATGCGCCTGCCCGCGGCGCGCTTAAAATATTTACAAGCGGGCAGAAAGGCTAAGGAAATCAATATGGATTTTACTTTCGGCAAAGAACATGAAATGGCAAGAAAGCTGTTTGCTGATTTTACTGAAAATGAAGTAAAGCCGCTTGCCGTTGAAACAGATGAAACTGAGAAATTCCCCAGGGAAACCGTAACAAAAATGCAAAAGCTCGGCTTCCTCGGAATCCCCGTTCCCAAGGAATACGGCGGTCAGGGTTGTGATCCGCTCACATATGTTATGTGCGTTGAGGAGCTTGCAAAGGCTTGTGCCACCACCAGTGTTATTGTTTCCGCTCACACCTCGCTTTGTTGCGACCCGATTCTTACTTACGGCACGGAAGAACAAAAGCAAAAATTCTTAAAGCCGCTTGCTTCCGGCGAACTGCTCGGCGCGTTTGCTCTTACAGAGCCCGGCGCAGGCACAGATGCACAGGGTGCGCAAACCAAAGCTGTTCTTGACGGCGACGAATGGGTGCTCAACGGCTCCAAGTGCTTCATCACAAACGGCAAAGAGGCAGATATTTATATCGTTATCGCCGTAACGGATGTTGTTGAAGACAAAAGAGGCAGAAAGAAAAAGCTCTTTTCAGCATTTATCGTTCCCAAAACCGCTCCCGGTTTCCTTTTCGGCACAAAAGAAAAGAAAATGGGTATTCGCGGTTCATCCACATATGAACTTATTTTCCAGGATTGCAGAATCCCCAAGGAAAATATTCTCGGTGCCAGGGGCAAGGGCTTTGGCATTGCCATGCACACTCTTGACGGCGGCCGTATAGGTATTGCCGCTCAGGCACTCGGCATTGCAGAGGGTGCACTTGACCGCACTGTTGCTTATGTTAAGGAAAGAAAGCAGTTTGGCAGAGCCATCGGCGCATTCCAAAACACTCAGTTCCAGCTTGCGGATATGGCTGCTCAGGTTGAGGCTGCAAAAATGCTTGTTTATAAAGCTGCCATGGCAAAGGCAACTCAAAAGAATTATTCGCTTGAAGCGGCAGAGGCAAAGCTTTTTGCTGCCGAAACCGCAATGAATGTAACCACAAAGGCTGTTCAGCTCTTCGGCGGTTACGGATATATCCGTGAATATGAAGTAGAGCGTATGATGCGTGACGCTAAGATAACAGAAATTTACGAGGGCACTTCCGAGGTTCAGCGTATGGTTATCAGCGGCAATTTGCTGAAGTAAGGAGGAGCAGAATATGAAAATAGCAGTTTGCATTAAGCAGGTTCCGGACACAAAAGGCGGCGTTCAGTTTAATCCGGACGGCACTTTAAACAGAGCGGCAATGCTCACAATTATGAATCCGGATGATAAAGCAGGTCTTGAAGCCGCACTCAGAATTAAAGATGAATACGGCGCAGAGGTAACGGCTCTTACAATGGGCCTTCCCAAGGCTGAAGAGGTTTTACGCGAGGCTATGGCGATGGGCGCAGATAACGGTGTGCTTGTTACAGACAGAGTTCTCGGCGGCGCAGATACTTGGGCAACCTCCACCACAATTGCCGGTGCACTTCGCAATATTGATTATGATATCATAATCACAGGTCGCCAGGCAATAGACGGCGACACGGCTCAGGTGGGTCCGCAAATTGCAGAGCATCTCGGTATTCCGGTTATCTCTTATGCAGAGGATATTAAGGTGGATGGCGACAGTGTTGTTGTTAAGCGTCAGTTTGATGACAGATATCATATGCTCAAGGCTAAAATGCCCGTGCTTATTACGGCTCTTTCGGAACTTAATGAGCCCCGTTATATGACTCCCGGCGGCATTTTTGATGCTTATAAAAAAGATATCACCGTTTGGGGCAGAGCAGATCTTAAAGATGTTGATGATTCCGATCTCGGTCTTTCCGGTTCGCCCACTAAAATTGCCAAGGCTTCCGACAAGGTAAGAAAAGGCGCAGGCGAAAAGGTTGCGCTTGATACTCCGCAGGAATCCGCGGATTATATCGTTGCTAAGCTTGAAGAAAAGCATATTATCTAAGGAGGGCTGAATAATGATTACAGAAAATATAGAACAGTATAAGGGCGTTTTCATTTACGCTCAGCAGGTGGATAACGAAATCAGCCCCATCGCTTTTGAATTGCTCGGCAAGGCAAAGGATCTTGCCGCAAAGCTTGAAACAGAGGTAACGGCTGTGCTTATCGGTTATAAGGTTGCAAATCTTGCCGATGAGCTTGCAAAATACGGCGCAGATAAGGTTGTTGTTATTGACGATCCTGCCCTTGAAACCTACAGAACAGAGCCTTACACCCAGGCTCTTGCAGCGGCAATCAAGGAATATAAGCCGGAAATTATGCTTGTTGGCGCAACGGCTATCGGCCGTGATCTCGGTCCGCGCGTTTCCGCAAGAGTGGGCACGGGCTTAACGGCAGACTGCACCGTGCTTGAAATCGGCGATTTTCCGCTTAATCCTCTTCCGAACAGAGAGCAAAAGCATAATCAGCTGCTTATGACTCGTCCTGCATTCGGCGGCAACACAATTGCCACAATCGCATGCCCGGATAACCGTCCGCAAATGGCAACGGTTCGCCCCGGCGTTATGCAAAAAATTGATCCGATTGAAAATGCAAAGGCTCAGATTATTGAATTTAAGCCACAGCTTGAAGAAAACAACTGCTATGTTGAAATTCTGGATGTTGTTAAATCAGTTGAATCCGTCGTGGATATTCAGCAGGCAAAAATTCTTGTTTCCGGCGGTCGCGGCGTTGGCAGCAAGGAAAACTTTAAGCTTCTTGAGGATCTTGCAGAGGCTCTCGGCGGCACCGTTTCCTGCTCCAGAGCCGTTGTTGATAACGGCTGGCTGCCTAAGGACCTTCAGGTTGGTCAAACGGGTAAAACCGTTCGCCCGAATGTTTATTTTGCAATCGGCATCAGCGGCGCAATTCAGCACACCGCAGGTATGGAGGAATCCGATATCATCATCGCAATAAATAAGGACGAAACCGCTCCTATTTTCGATGTTGCGGATTATGGCATCGTAGGCGATTTAAACAAAATCGTTCCTCTTATCACAGAGGCTGTTAAGGCAAGAAAAACTGCAAAATAATTTGATTTATTAAAGCGGCAACCGTGTAAACGGCGTGTTCTGCAATCGGAGCACGCCTTAATCGGTGCCGCTTTTTCGGTGATTTATGGATATTTTTGAAAAAAGGCTTGCCGAGCTTGCCGAAAGAGCAAACGAGCGGTGCTATGTAACCTTTTCCGATTTTTTGAATATGGAAGAGCAAAGTGAACTTGCCGCACTTCGCATGCCGTGCGATTATTATTCTTTCGGCGGCTATGACGGCGCAGAAAGAATTGTTGCCGCATTCGGAAACGGCTGTGAATATGCCGAATTTCCGATTAAAACCGTTAAGGCAGAGCCGCTTTCGCAAAAATTTGCGGATAAGCTTTCGCACCGCGATTTTCTCGGCTCTCTTATGGGGTTGGGAATAAAGCGCAATGTGCTTGGCGATATAGTTATTAAGGAAAATACGGGTTATGTTTTTTGCCTTGCTTCAATTGCGGATTATATCGTGCAAAATCTTGATAAGGTGCGCCGCACAAGCGTTAAATGCTCGGTTGTGCCGAAGCTTCCGGCAGGTGCCGTTGCAGAGCCGTCCGAAAAGCGAATTATCGTTGCCTCACTCAGGCTGGATGTGCTTGCCGCGGCAGTTTATAACCTCTCTCGCAGCGGTGTTAAGGAGCTTTTTACGCAGCGCAGGGTGTTTGTAAACAGCGCACTTTGCGAAAATTTTTCGTATAACGCAAAGCCCGGCGATATCGTTTCGGTTCGCGGCAGCGGCAGGTTTAAATGCGGCGATGTGCTCGGCACCACAAAAAAAGGGCGCACGGTGCTGCAAATATTTGTTTATGAATAAAAAACGCTCGGATTATGATTTGCTGATCCGGGCACTTTACCTATAAAAAACCGCCACGGTGATTTTCTGCCGCGGCGGTTGATTTTTGTTAAATTTTTTCCACATCGATTTGCGCGATTTTATCCATAAATTCTTTTGGTGTTATAACCGTGCCTATGCCGAAAAAATCATCCATATCAAGGTTGAAATTGTTTATGAAAATCGGTGTGTTTTCGTATTCTATGTCGATGTGAAGCCTTTTTGCGTCTTCGGATATCATTGGGGCAACATATGTGTTTCTGTCGTAATATCGTGAAGCTTTTATTTCGCCGTTTCTGATATATTGCAGCACCACATTTCGCGAGGATTTTGAAATTGAAATATATTGTGAATGCTCTTTTGAAAGTGCCTGCGACATCGTCATTTGAGCCACTGCCTTGCAGGTGCCGGAATTAACGAAAAATTC
This sequence comes from Clostridium sp. AF37-5, assembly GCA_963625835.1. Lineage (GTDB taxonomy): Bacteria > Bacillota > Clostridia > Oscillospirales > Acutalibacteraceae > Eubacterium_R. The sequence goes on from CAVFVA010000028.1 coordinate 8,671, forward strand.
GTTAATGAAAATGCTTTCAAGCGGGCTTGTATCGTCCGGCACTATAATTGCCAAAATGTTTTTGTTTGCCTTTTTGGGATAATATTGCTTTAAAAATTCTTTAAAATAATGTTGGCTTTCGGCAATCTTTTTTGCAAAGGAATGGTAAAAGGGAATGTTTGGCCGCGTTGTAACGCCTTGCAGCGAAAAAGGCTTAAATTCTTCGCTTACTTTGTCGTAAAGCAAAAGGTTTGTGTTTGTAATAATTATCGGAATTGCCTTTGCCATTTTAACCGTCCTTTCAATGTGAACTTAACATAATTTTACTATATATTGTTTGCAAAATCAATAAAATGATAAAAAGATAGTGCATTTTGTGTACATATATGGTATTATATATAAAGTAATCAAAAAAGGAGGCCTTATATGGGAAGTAAAGACGATGAGGTTGAAAAAATCCTTAATGAATTTAAATTCGCAAGCGGCAACGAACCGCAGCCGAAAAATGATGAAGAAAAAGACGCAAGCTTTAAATTAAATGAAGAGGAAATATTAAGCCCGTCCGGGGCACAGAAAAAAACCGTTCCCAAGCCTCAGCCGGATAAATTCGAAGTAACAGAAGCGGTTGAAACGGAAAATGCCACAGAGCCGGCAAAAGCCGAAAAACCGCAGCCGAAGCAAATCGCCGGTGATATCGGCAATGTTGAGGCAATCGAAAAAGATTTGATAAAGGCGCGGGAAGACGATGATAAGCTGAAAAAGCCGTCTCTTCCGTTTGCGCCGGAGGAAATAAATCCGCAAAACGGAAATTACACAGATGAATACCCGGAGGAAGATAGATATATGAAAAATTCAAAAAACAAAAAAATCATAATCGCCGTTGTGGCTGTAATAGTTGTTGTGGCAGTTGCCGTGGGCGTTTATTTCGGCGTTGTTCGCAATAAAAAAGAGCCGGAAACCACCACTGTTACCACCACCACAACCACCACCCAAGCACCTGTTGTTATTAAAAACCCGCTTACCGGCGAGGCTGATTACAATAATTCCGCAGTCGGCAAAAGACCGATTGCCGTTGTTGTTGAAAATTCACCGCAGGCACGCCCGCAATATAATATGGATACTCCAGATATTATTGTTGAGGGTGAGGTTGAAGGCGGCATAACCCGTATGCTTTGGCTTTATGCTGATATGACGGATTTGCCCGAGCAGGTTGGTCCAACACGCTCTGCAAGACCAAGTTTTGTGCAGTTTTCGCAGTATTTTGATTGCATTTATATTCACTTCGGTCAAAGCCACAGCAAGGGCGATTACGAGGGTGCAGACGATTATATCACCAATAATAATATTGATAATATAGACGGTATGAGCACTTCCTCATGCTTTAAGCGCACAAGCGATAAGGTAAGCCCCCACAATGCGGTGCTGCTCGGAGATGAGCTTGTTGCGGCAATCGATAAAAAAGGCTATCGCACAGATCTTGATTCCTCACGCTTCACTCAGTTTGCATTTAACGATAAGGCAACCGCTCTTTCGCAAACCGCTTGCAACAGCATTACAACCAAATTCTCAAAAAGAGCTTCTTCCGCTTACAGCCACACGTTTACATATGATTCGGCAGACGGTAAATATAAAAACGAATCCGATTACAAGCAAGAAGTAAGCTTTGAAAATGTTGTTGCTCTTTTCGCCGAAAGCGAATATGTTGACAAACAGGATTATAAGGGCTCCGGCAAAACGGAAACCTATTGCAATTATAAGTTCACAAGCGGCACCGGAAAGCTTGCTTCCGCCGGCACGGTTGTTGATTTTAATTGGAAAGAGGAAAACGGCAAACTCGTGTTTACCGACGCTTCCGGCAAGGAAATTAAGCTTAACTCCGGTAAAACATGGATCGGCTTTATTTCTTCAAACAACGGCGGCGAAGTTGAAATAGGATAAATAATAAAAAGCGCCGTGTAATTTGAAATTGCACGGCGGTTTTTGCGCTTCTTAAAGCCGATTTTGTCAAATTAAGGTTCGGATACGGTAAATATTTTGTAAAGCGTGCAATGTGATTATTGACTTTTTTATTTCTATATGCTAATCTAAAATAGTCGAGGAGGACACAGCAATTGAATTTTGCCGTGCCCTTCTTTTTGTCTTTTAAGGAGAGGGCGTTTATGAGATTTACAAAAGGTAAAAAATTCAAAATAATGCAAATCACGGATATGCAGGAAATTCCTGCCGTTTCGCCCGACACAATTGCGCTTTTGGAGGCTGCGGTTGAGGTGGAAAAGCCTGATTTGGTGGTGTATACCGGCGATCAGATTAAAGGCTACGGCGTAACCTATAAAGGCAAGGGCAAGGAACTTGAAAATGCCGTTGCTCAAACTATTTATAAATTGCTTGAGCCGGTAACCAAAAGAAACATTCCCTTTGCCGTAACTTTCGGCAATCACGACAGGCAGGTCGGCATCTCAAATAAAGATCAGTTTGAGGATATATATAAGTCGCTTCCGAATTGCGTGGGCGAGCAGCCTTCAGAACTTTCGGAGGATGGCGGCACCTGCTTTATTCCGATTAAGGCTTCAGATGGGTCGGACAGGGATGTGTTCAATCTCTATTTGTTTGACAGCGGCACGGACGCCAAAGGCGGCGGTTACGAACCTTTTGATGTTAAAATCATTGATTGGTATAAAAAGACAAGGGAAGAGCTTAAGGAGAAAAACGGCGCATATGTGCCCTCAATAGTTTTTCAACATATCCCGATGTGTGAATACTACAATGCGCTTAAGCGTGTGAAAAAAGGCACCAAGGGCGCAATCAGGGCATTCAGAACGCACAAAAACGAATATTATGTTCTCGGAGATTCCTGCCGCAAGGGCGATATGCTGCTTGAGCCGCCTTCAATTCCAAACGAAAACACGGGCGAATTTGAGGCTGTTTCCGAAAAAGGCGATGTTATGGCTGTTTTCGTCGGTCACGATCATAAAAACAGCTTTGTGGGCAGATATAAAAATGTTGATCTCGGCTTCACTCAATCAAGCGGTTTTAATGTTTACGGCAACAGAACAAAGCGCGGCGTGCGCATTATCGAGCTTGATGAGGATAAACCCGGCGAATACGAAACCTATACACGCACTTTTGATGAACTTGTGGGCACAAAGGTGCAAAAGCCGCTTTATGATTATTTTTCCAGCAAAGCGCCGGAAACGGTTGACGCGGCAATTCCAATGATTGAAAAGGCAGTTGCGATTATTGCTGCAATAGTTGCGGTTGTAATTTTGCTTGCAAAGTTTTTGTAAAATAAAGGAGCAGTTATGAGCAAAAGTAATTCGGATAAAAAGAATAATCCCTTTGTGAAGTGGACGGAAAAACACGCCGAAATATGGAAATTCATTAAATTTTCAATTGCAGGCGGCGGCTCGTCGGCGGTGGAACTTGTGGTGCATATGGTTTTGCTGAACACGGCGTTTGCCGCTCTCACAAGCGTTGCAATCACAAATCCAACGCTTAATATGATAGGTATTGAATCAAAAGGCTATCTTTACACCTATTTGATTTCAACAACCGTCGGCTATTTAATCGCATTTATTTTAAACCGCAAAATCACATTTAAGGCGGATGCAAATCCCACACTCAGCATAATTTTGTATTTCATAATGGTGGTTTTCACCATTTTTGCAAACGGCTGGATAGGCTCGGCAATGCAAACCTTTGCCGCAAGCCATAATTTAACCGGCAATTTTGCGGATCTGGTTATAAAGCTTATCGGCATGGCTATTCCCACTTTGTGGACTTATCCCTGCAATCGCTTTATTATTCACAGAAAAAAGAAATCCACACGCGAAGCGGAAAAAGCCGCTAAGGCTGCCAAGGAGGCAGACGGCGCACAGAATTAAACCGAAAAGCAATGATGTTTGCCGGCTTGCTTAATGCAGGTCGGTTTTTTTCAGTGAAAAGGAAGCTTTATGGAAAATCAAATTCTTTTAAGTGCAGGCATTGATATAGGCACCACCACAACGCACTTGATAGTAAGCCGAATAGGCATTGCAGTTGAGGGCGGCTTCGGCACGGTTCCTCATGCTGTTATAACGAAAAAAGAAATCGTTTATGAAAGCCCCGTATATTTTACGCCGCTTGATGAAAACGGCAATATAAACGGCACTGCGGTGGCAGAAATTATAAAAAAAGAATATTCGGCGGCAGGCTTCAAAAAAGAAAATTTCGATTCCGGCGCGGTTATTATAACGGGTGAATCTTCAAAAAAAGAAAATGCCAAGCAGGTGCTTTCCGATATTGCCGAATATTCCGGCAATTTTATAGCGGCTCAGGCAGGCTCACGCCTTGAATCGTATCTTTCCGGCAAGGGTGCCGGTGCGGATAAATACAGCGAGCAAAGCGGCGTTATAACCGCCAATGCCGATATCGGAGGCGGCACTACCAACATTTCGTTTTTCAAGGACGGCGAATGCGTGGACGATTGTTGCCTTAATATAGGCGGCAGACTTGTGCGCTTTGATGAGGTCGGCAATGCGGTTTTAACTCCCGAAATAAGCCGCCTGTGCACCGAAAACGGCATCGTTATTAAATCAAGCCGTGATTCTTCCGAAATAAGCAAGCTTTGTGCCGTTGCCGCGGACATTGTTAAAAATGCGATTTTCGGATGCGGCTGTGTGCCGGATTATTGCATAACAGATTCTTTGCCGAGTGGCAAATATATGCCCGAGGCGGTTTCGTTTTCCGGCGGTGTTGCCGAATGTTTTGCCGATTGCGGTGTGTGCCGCACAGGCTTTGGAGATATCGGTTATGCGCTTGCGGCGGCTGTCAGGGAAAGCAGCCGTTTTTATCCGGCAAAAATAATAAATTCGGCTTCAAGCCCAATCAGGGCAACGGTTATCGGCGCAGGCAATTTCAGCATGGAAATCTCCGGCAGCACGATTGAATATTCAAATGTTTCGCTCCCTCTTAAAAATCTTGAATGTGTTTCGGATTTTTCAAGAATAGGCTCGGATTTATGTGCGGTTTCGCTTCCGGGCAACGATGTGCCGGGATTTGATGAACTTGTGAATATTGCAAATGATATTGCAATAAGCTGCGCCGAATTAACGGCAAAGGGCTTGCCGATAGTGGTTGTTACAAAGGCTGATTTTTCAAAAGCACTCGGAATTTGCCTGCGCCGCGCACTTCCGCCGGGATATCCGTTTATCTGTTTCGACGGCATTGATTGCCGCCGCGGAAATTATATTGATATCGGCGCACCCGTTGCAGGCGGCAAAGCCGTTCCCGTTGTTGTGAAAACTCTTGTGTTCGGAGGAAAAGATAATCTTGAAAATGAATAAAATGCTGTTTGGGCATAATTATGAATTTAAAAGCGTTAAAGAAGTGCTTGCAAAGGCAAACGAGCAAAAAAGCGGCGACACACTTGCCGGAATAGGTGCGGAAAATGCTAAAGAGCGTGTGGCTGCAAAATATGTGCTAGCCGATTTAACTGTGGAGGATATTACAAATTCACCGGCCGTTGAATATGAAAAAGACAGCGTTACACGCATCATCCTTGATGATTTGGATAATGCTCAATATGAAAAAATCAAAAAGTTTACTATCGGCGAATTGCGCGAAAAGGTGCTCGATAATATGATAACGGGCAATGAAATTTTGGCACTTGCGCGCGGTATGAGTTCCGAAGTCATCGCTGCACTGGCAAAGCTTATGGGTAATCTTGATTTGATGTATGTTTCGCGCAAATTGCAGATAACCGCCCATTGCAACACAACTATCGGCTTGCCCGGCACCTTTGCCGTTCGCTTGCAGCCGAATCATCCCACGGATGATGTTAAGGGCGTGACGGCATCGCTGTTGGAGGGGCTTTCTTACGGTGCGGGAGACGCTGTTTTGGGTCTTAACCCTGCCGTGGACACGGTTAAAAGCACGGGCGATATTTTAAATCTTTTCAACGATGTTAAAACAAGGCTGCAAATACCCACGCAAATCTGCGTGCTTTCGCATATCACAACGCAAATTCAGGCTCTTAAGCAGGGTGTGCCGATGGATTTGTGCTTTCAGTCAATAGCCGGCAGCGAAGCGGCACTTTCATCTTTCGGCACGGATGTTGATATGCTTGAAAACGCAAACGAACTTATGGCAAAATATTCAACCGCAGAGGGTCCGAATTATATGTATTTTGAAACGGGGCAGGGCAGCGAACTTTCATCATCCGCTCACAACGGCGCAGACCAGCTTGTTATGGAATCGCGCTGCTATGGGCTTGCAAGGCATTATTCGCCGTTTCTTGTAAACACTGTTGTGGGATTTATCGGTCCCGAATATATATACGACACAAAGGAATTGATTCGTGCCGCGCTTGAAGATAATTTTTGCGGTCATATGCACGGCTTGCCGATGGGTTGCGATATTTGCTACACAAATCATATGAAAGCCGATCAAAACGACAGCGACAGCCTGCTCGTTATGCTTGCCTCTTCCGGGTGCCACTATGTTATGGCAGTGCCGCAAAGCGATGATGTTATGCTTATGTATCAATCAACCTCTTATCACGATATAGCGGCAATTCGTGAAATGCTTAATCTTTCGCCGATTGAGCCTTTTAAAAATTGGCTTGAGAAATACGGAATTTGGGAAAACGGCAGGCTCGGCAAAAATGCCGGCAATCCGCGCGTTTTTCTGTAAAGGAGGAGATATTTTATGTCGGATTATTTTGATTCACTTGCGGCACGCACTCCGGCAAGGCTGCAAATCGGCAGGGCGGGCAGCAGATATAAAACGCAAAAATATCTTGATTTTCGTGCAGCGCATGCCGCAGCAAACGACGCTGTTATGACGGAGGTTTCGCACGAAACTCTTGAAAAGCTTGGGCTTTTTGAGGTGCGTACAAAGTGCAAAAATAAATATGATATGATTACGCGCCCGGATTGGGGCAGGTATTTTGACGATTCTCAAAAAGAAATATTAAGGCAAAATGCCACGGTTGGTGCGGACGTGCAAATATATTGCGGCGACGGGCTTTCGGCTCCGGCAATCGGGGCAAATTGCGGCGATATGCTTCCACTTTTGAAAATGGCTTTAGAGGATGACGGAATAGCCGTGGGTAAGCCGTTTTTCGTGCGTTATTGCAGGGTAAATACGGCGCGCGAAATCGGGCCGCTTCTTGATGCAAAGGTGGTTTGTGTGCTGATAGGCGAGCGACCCGGTCTTATAACGGATGAAAGTATGAGTGCATATTTGGCGTATAAGCCGCATCCGGATATGAGCGAAAGCGATTACACGGTTGTTTCAAACATAAGCAAAATCGGTATGCCGCCCGTTGAGGCAGCGGCGTATATTTCCGAGGTTATCAAAAAAATGCTTGTGCAAAAAACAGGCGGTCTCGGGCTTAAGTTATAAAAAAACGGGCGGAAGGCTCTTGGTCTTCCGTCCGTTTTTGCAGTGCTCGGAGTATTCTCACTTTCTTAAGCAGTCGTGAGTCGAACACAATATGGTTTAAAGCAACCGATTTCCGCGTGAGCTGTGTTAAAATACTCGTTAATCCGAAAGGATTAACTGCGTTTTATGCCTTGCCCACACAAAAATCGGTTTGCTTTAAACTTCCGTCAACTGCCTTATCCGTGAACATGCGGTGCTATTTCATCTTTCTGATATATGCAAATGTTTCCTTTTCGCCCTTTTCTTTCAGCATAACAAGCAATTCCTCAAGCTTTTCCGCCGTTTTCGGGTGCATTATAATTCTTGATTTTGCGCGTGAAAAATATTCAAGCGGGTGAGCCTCGGTGTAGCTTTTGCCTTGGTAAATTTTGCTTGCGGCAACTCTGTCGCAAAACATTTCTTTTAAATATTTGGTGGGCATTTCAATCGGCTCAAGCCGCTTTGTTTTTGTGCTGTAATCCATCCAATATTCATAATGGTGGCGGTTTCTGCCCTTGTGGTGAAGCCACGCTGCGGAATATCCTTTAGCCACTCTTTCAGCCTCATTGGGCGAGCGGTTGCCGAGATAATATTTTGAGCCAGGTATAAATTCCGTTGGCGAATATTTTGAAAGATCGTGCCCAAGTCCCTGCAGCGGAATGCCTGCCTTGAAGCAATGCAGCATAACTCTGTGGCGGTGCTTTGTGATTGTTATAAAATGTTTTATCGGGTGTGCCATAAAAAACTTCCGTTTATCTTATTTGCCTGTCGGCAAATTTATATTAACACTTATCGGCACACTTGTAAAGCACAGATATAAGTGTGCTTTTATAAAAATTGTCTTATAAACGCAATAAAAGCTTCGACATACAGCATGCCGAAGCTTTTTGTTTATTTCTTTTTGAATTTATCGAAAAAGCCTTCCTTGCCGGCTGCTTTCGGGGCAGTGTAGGTTTTGTCGAACTGCATAAGCAGATTTTTCTGCTCGGATGAAATATTCTTGGGAATATCCACAATTATGCGAACAAATTGGTCGCCCTTGCCAACGGAATTAAGCCTTTGAATACCCTTACCCTTAAGCTTGAAAACATCGCCGGGCTGTGTGCCTGCCGGCATATTGTATTTAACATTACCGTCAAGTGTGGGCACCTCAAGCTCTGCGCCAAGCGTTGCTTCAACTATCGAAACATGCTTGTCAAACCAAACATTGTAGCCCTCCCGTGTGAAGTAAGGATGCTTTTTGATGTTTACGATAATTTTAAGATCGCCTGCCGGACCGCCGTTAAAGCCGCTGTCGCCGAGACCGCGCATGGTTAAAATTCTGTCTTCACTGATGCCTGCCGGCACGGAAACCTCAATTTTCTTTTTGCGCCTTACTTTGCCCTTTCCGCCGCATTTGGTGCAGGGATTATCAATGATTTTGCCGCGACCGCCGCACTTTGTGCACTGGCGTTGCGATGAAACCACGGTAAAGCCCATTCTGTTTTGAACATTGACATAGCCCTTGCCGCCGCAGTCGGGGCAGGTTTTGGCGTCGGAGCCTTTTGCTGCGCCGCTGCCGCCGCATTCGCTGCAATCCTCAACTCTGGGCACTTCCACGGTCTTTTTGCAGCCCTTTGCTGCCTCTTCAAAGGTGATGTTGATTGAAATTTGTATATCTCTGCCTCGCTGCGGCGCATTCGGGTTTCTGCCGCCAAAGCCGCCGAAACCGCCGCCTCCGCCGAAGAAGGAAGAGAATATATCGCCCAAATCGATATCGCCGTCAAATCCGAATCCGCTGCCGCCGTATCCGCCGGCACCTGCACCGTAATTCGGGTCAACTCCGGCAAAGCCGAATTGGTCGTATCTTGCTTTTTTATCCGGGTCGGAAAGCACTTCGTATGCTTCGTTACATTCTTTAAATTTTTCTTCTGCTGCTTTATCGTCCGGGTGCAAATCGGGGTGGTATTTTTTAGCCGTTTTTCTGTATGCTTTTTTTATTTCGTCTTCGGTGGCACCTTTTTGAACTCCGAGCACCTCATAATAATCTCGTTTTTCCTCAGGCATATTTTCCTCCTGTGTGTGATAGCGATAATCGCGTTAATCGGCACTGTGCCGATGGTATAAACATAACACGCCTTTGGCGGGAACGACCGCCTTGATCGTTCCCGCCGTGTGTTTGAAAGGGGAGAAAAGGTTTGAAAGCCTTTTATCAGTTGTCGTCAACCTCTGTGTAGTCGGCGTCGGTGTAGCCTTGGTCTGCACCGCCCTGTGCGCCTTGATCTGCGCCGGGAGCACCCTGTGCACCCTGAGCCGCCTGTGCAGCTTGGTAAAGCTTTTGGGAAACCTCATAGAACTTATTCTGTAAATCGTCCTGTGCGGCTTTTATGGCGTCAAGATCGTTACCTTTAAGAGCTTCTTTAAGAGCTGCGGATTTTGTTTCAAGAGCGGATTTATCATCTGCGCTGAATTTGTCGCCGTTTTCGGAAATAAGTTGGTCTGTTTGGTAAGAAAGCTGCTCTGCACCGTTTTTAAGGTCAACAGCCTCTCTCTTTTTCTTATCCTCTTCGGCAAATTTTTCTGCGTCCTGAACAGCCTTTTCAATGTCTTCCTTGCTCATGTTGGAGGAAGCTGTAATGCTGATGTGCTGTTCCTTGCCGGTGCCGAGGTCTTTTGCGGAAACGTGAACAATGCCGTTTGCGTCAATATCAAAGGTTACTTCGATTTGCGGCACACCGCGGCGAGCCGGCATAATGCCGTCAAGATGGAACATACCGAGGGTCTTGTTATCCTTGGCAAATTGCCTTTCACCCTGAAGAACATGAACCTCAACGGAGGTTTGATTGTCTGCCGCTGTGGAGAAAATCTGCGATTTCTTTGTGGGAATTGTGGTGTTTCTTTCAATGATAACGGTATTTACGCCGCCCATTGTTTCAATGCCGAGCGAAAGGGGAGTAACATCAAGAAGAAGAAGTCCCTTAACATCGCCGCCGAGAACGCCGCCCTGAAGCGCGGCACCCATTGCAACGCATTCGTCGGGGTTGATGCCCTTAAACGGCTTTTTGCCGCTGAATTTTTCAATTGCTTCCTGAACTGCGGGAATGCGGGTTGAACCGCCGACAAGTAAAATCTTGTCAATCTCGTTCATGGAAAGACCGCTGTCGGTCATTGCCTGGCGAACGGGACCCATTGTTTTTTCAACAAGGTCTGCCGTCATTTGGTTAAACTGAGCTCTTGTAAGAGTAAGCTCCAAGTGCTTCGGACCTGTTGCATCCTGAGTGATGAAAGGAAGCGAAATCTGAGCGGTTGTCATGCCGGAAAGATCAATCTTTGCTTTTTCGGCAGCTTCTTTAACGCGCTGCATTGCCATTTTATCGCCGGAAAGGTCTATGCCGTTTGTTTTCTTGAATTCGGAAACAATCCAGTCCATAACCTTTTTATCAAAGTCGTCGCCGCCGAGATGGTTGTTACCTGCGGTTGCAAGAACCTCCTGAACGCCGTCGCCCATTTCAATGATGGAAACATCGAATGTACCGCCGCCGAGGTCGTAAACCATAACCTTTTGGTCGTCTTCCTTATCAATGCCGAATGCAAGTGCGGCAGCCGTGGGCTCGTTAATGATTCTTTTAACATCAAGCCCTGCGATTTTGCCGGCGTCCTTTGTTGCCTGGCGCTGAGAGTCGGTGAAGTATGCCGGAACGGTGATGACTGCTTCCGTAACTTTTTCGCCGAGGTAGCTTTCTGCGTCGGATTTAAGCTTTTGAAGAATGATTGCGGAAATTTCCTGCGGCGTGTAAGCTTTGCCGTCTATATTAACTTTATAGTCGGTGCCCATGTGCCTTTTGATGGAGCTGATGGTTCTGTCCGGGTTGGTGATAGCCTGGCGCTTTGCAACATTGCCCACCATTCTTTCGCCGTCTTTGCTGAATGCAACTACGGAAGGCGTTGTTCTTGCACCTTCTGCGTTAGGGATAACAACGGATTCACCGCCCTCGATAACGCTTACGCAGCTGTTTGTTGTACCTAAGTCAATACCAATAATCTTAGCCATAATATTATATCCTCCGTTAAATAGTTTTTAATTTAGTTTGCCGAGCGAACCATGGCGGGGCGAATAACTTTTTCACCCGTTTTATAACCCTTTTGGTAAACATCCACGATTTCGCCGTCTTTATATTTATCGTCCTCAATATGCATCACTGCATTGTGAAGATTCGGATCAAAGGTTTCTCCGGCTTCGCCGAAAACCTCAATTCCCAATTTTGAAAGGCTTGCCATTAAGCTGTCGTATGTCATTTCAACGCCTTTTTTCAAGCCATCGTAATCGCCGGAACCGTCGCTTGCAAGTGCCCTTTCCAAATTATCGATAACCGGTAAAAGCTCTTTAACCGTTTCGGCTTTTGCAAAGCTGTATGTTTCCTGCTTTTCTTTTTCGCTTCGCCTTTTAAAGTTTTGATATTCGGCGTTCAGCCTCAGGAATTTATCGTTTGCTTCCTCAAGCTGCTTTTTTGCTTTTTCTGCGTCGCTTTCTTTTTTACTTTCTTTTTTTTCGGAAGCCTTTGTTTCTTTTTCTGCCTTTTCCTGCGGCTCTTTTTCCTCTTGAACTTCCTTTTCTTTCTTACTCAAATTCCGCGCCTCCCTCTTGAAGATATTTTTTAACTGTGTTCATTATATATTCCGCTCTCGGCAAAATCGAAGCATAATCGATTCTGGTGGAGCCTATAATGCCTATTAAAGCCGATTGGCTGTTATTGTAGCCCACTCGCGTAAGCACCGTTGCCGTGTTTTTCAGCAGCGGATGCATGTTTTCACGCCCTATAAAAAGGCTCGGTCCGTTTTCGCTTACGGGGTATTTTTCAAATGTTGCCGCGGCGTTTTCACGGTCTGCCAAAAAAGAAAGAATTCTGTAAATCTCGTTTCCGAATTCCTCGTGGCTCAGCAAATTTGTTTCACCGGCGAAATAAACCGTGCCCTGCGCAGCTTCGGCACATAAAGCGCAAAGGCTTGTGAGTGCCGGCAGCATATCAAACAGCTTTGTGCCGAGCACGGTAACTGTTTTTTGAAGCAATGCCGGATTTACTTCCGAAAGCGGAATGCCGATGAAGTATTCGCGCATTGCGTAATAAAACAACGCTTTAAAATCATCGTCAATCGGGCAATCGATTTTGCAAACGGATGATTTGATTTTTCCGCCCACGGAAAGCATCACAATCATTGCCTTGCCGTTGCCTGCCGGAATAATATCCACACCCTGAATGCAATCAAGCGAATCCTCAACTGCATCGTAAAACGCGGTGCAGCGTGTTTCCTGCTGAAGCAGCGAAACGGCGTCCTTAAGCAATCTTTCCGGGTCGCTTGCATTAACGGAAAGCCTTTCGGCTGCCGCCTGCTTTTCAAATGCCGTAAGCGGTTTTGAAATCATCAGATTATCAACATAATATCTGTATGATGCGTTACTCGGTATTCTGCCGCCGCTTGTGTGCATCTGCTTTAAAAAGCCAAGCTCGGAAAGCCGCGCCATTTCGTTTCTTATTGTGGCGCTGGATATTTTGTACGGCAAAAGATCTGCAAGGGTTTTTGAACCGATAGGCTCACCGCTTTTGATATAGCTGTCTATTATCAAAGATAATATCGCACCTTGCCGCTCGCCGATCATCCTTTCCACCGCCTTTGGATTTTGATTTTATCGAATTAGCACTCTTGGCACTTGAGTGCTAACTACAATATTTATATTATATCCATCAGGCTGATTTGTCAACACTTTTTTTGAAAATAAATTGTGAACGACGAAAATATTTAAAAATCTGCAATAATATGCCCCATTTATATAATGTTATAATA
>CAVFVA010000029.1:0-21791 GCA_963625835.1 Clostridium sp. AF37-5
GAGTACCGCCTATGTTGCAGGCGGTGGAAAAATAGGGGCACGCAATGCGTATATTGCCGACAAAGCCGGTTCATGGTGGCTGCGCTCTCCCGGCTCCTATGATTCCGGCGCAGCGGTCGTAGACATCTATGGCAATGTGCGCAGCTACGGCTTCGATGCGGACGACTTCAACAACGCCGTGCGCCCCGCTTTTAACTTAAATCTGAACTCTGTCCTCTTAACATCTGCCGCCGTAGGCGGCAAGTCCGCAAGCGGCATGGACAGCGGCTTGACCGCCGTACCCGAATACACGGGCACGGACTGGAAGCTTACGCTTTCAGACAGCAGCCGCAGCTTCAAAATAACGGAAAATACCGTCACCGGAACATCCGGCGGTACCGTCACGATGCACTATTCCGGCGCAACAGTCGGTGACAATGACTACATCTCCGTGATTCTTGCGGACAGCAATGGCAGCCTCACCCACTACGGAAGAGTGTTGAAACCTACCGCCGTGAGCGGAACGGTGAGCATCGCAATTCCCGAAGACATTGCAGATGGCACATATACGCTTCATGTGTTCAGCGAGCAATATAACGGCGATTATAAAACGGATTATGCAAGCGCATTTGATGATGTGACGCTGACAGTACACAGCCATGCTTGGTCTGCCGATTGGAGCAGCAATGAAACTGCCCATTGGCATGACTGCACGGCAGCGTACTGCCCGATCACAAATAACAGCAAAAAGGAGGGATATGCCAAGCATACGGATGAAAACAAAGACCGCAAGTGCGACACCTGCGGCAGAATTTTCTCCGAAAACATCGGCGAAACGGCTGCAACAATCGCCAAAAAAACAAATAAGCCTAACGCCGGCAATTCCACAAAATCTCCGCAAACCGGAAACACAAGAAATCTTGCTTTGTGGTTTGCTCTTCTTGCAAGCAGCGGCGCAGTTACAGCAACCGCATTTACAGGCAAAAAGAAAAAGCAAGAACACAGCTAAGCCCGATATTAAAATTCGGCTTATATAACAGCAAAACGGATTTTAAAGTAAAAATCTTTATTCGAATGAACACGCATTAGAAAATTCCACAAAAAAAAGAAAAGGAGATATAAAGATGAAGAAAAAATTGTTCGCAATCTTGCTTACAGCCGTAATGGTAGCAGCTTTGTTTCCCACTATGGCATTTGCAAGCGGAGAACCATTGACGGATCTTTCGATAACAATCAAAACGCCGACAGAGGGAAAGAGTTTTGATATTTCCCCCATCGCAGTTTATTCACCTCAGGACAGCATGGAAATTGAGGAAGTGGTATGGTATAAGATTTCCGCAAACGACTATAAAGCCGAAGCAGGCGCAGAAAACGACTGGAAAACGGTTTCTGAAGGTGAAGCTGCGCAAACGGAATATTTATATATGCCATTAATCAAAATAAAGATGGCTCAGGACTGTTATGTTGGACAGAATGCTGAGTTAGAATTTAACGGTACGAAATTTAGCGGAAGAGATTTCGAATTGGGACAAGGACCGAGATATGACATCATAGGTTTGGTGCAGGATGTGTATGTATACGGTCCTGCTTATAAACCTAACCACAATCTTGTGTATCACGAAGCAAAAGCGGCAACCGCTGCCGAGTTCGGCAACACGGAGTACTGGTATTGCAGTGTTTGCGATAAGTATTTCAGCGATGAAAACGCCGCAAATGAAATTGCATTGGCAGATACCGTAATTGCAAAGATAGCACCGAAAATCATTGCCGGTGACGGAGCAACCGTAACCGAGGGCGAAAAGAAGGCATTGTCCTTTACCTCGGACGCCGCATTTGACGATTTCATTCGTGTTGAAATAGATGGCGTTATGCTTGATGAAGCAAATTACGCCGTGAAATCCGGCAGCACCGTTGTAACGCTCAACGTCGACTATGTTGCCACGCTTGCGGTCGGTGAGCATACGCTGAGTATCATTTCACAAAACGGAACAGCAACAGCAAGGTTTGCCGTTAACAAAAAGACGGAAGAAACAACCGCCGAAGCCGCTACGAAGCCAAACAATAAAACCGAAACGACGAATTCGGATAAAAGCAGCAATAAAAAATCTCCGCAAACCGGAAACACAGGCAATCTTGCTTTGTGGTTTGCGCTTTTCCTTGCAAGCGGCGGCGCAGTTACAGCAACCGCATTTGCAGGCAAAAAGAAAAAGCACAATAAATAAAGCATAAATCCAAGCACACAAAAACCGCAGATCAGGTAAATGCCCAATCTGCGGTTTGTTTTATTCTTTATTTTCTTTCGGCTTTTTCATGGTTAGCGAAATACGCTTTTTGCCGACATCAACCGCAAGCACCCAAACGGTGACGATATCCCCTACCTTTAGAACATCCGAGGGATGCTTGATATAGCGGTTTGTTATTTGCGAAATGTGCACAAGCCCGTCCTGATGCACGCCCACATCAACAAATGCGCCGAAATCAATAACATTGCGCACCGTGCCCTTAAGCTCCATGCCCTCTTTCAGATCCTCAATACCCATAACATCCGTTCTGAGCATGGGCTGAGGCAATTCCTCGCGCGGATCTCTGCCCGGCTTGCCGAGTTCGGAAACAATATCCTTAAGAGTTGGCTCGCCGATATCGAGCCGAGCGGCAAGGGCACTTGTGCCCTGAGTTTTAACAGCCGTTTCGATTGCCGAAATATTGCCCGAGCGAACATCGCTTTCCGAAACGCCGCAAATTTTGAGAAGCTGCTTTGCCGCCGAATACGATTCCGGGTGCACAGCAGTGTTATCAAGCACCTCATTTGATTCCGAAATTCTTAAAAAGCCTGCGCACTGCTCAAAAGCCTTAGGTCCGAGCTTCGGCACCTTTTTTAACTGAGTACGCGATGTAAAGCTGCCGTTTTCCTCCCTGTAAGCAGTTATATTTTTTGCTATTGCAGAGGAAACGCCCGAAACGCGCAGCAAAAGCGACGGCGACGCCGTATTTAAATCAACGCCCACGGAGTTTACGCAATCTTCAACAACGCCATCCAGCGCAGCGGAAAGTTCTTTTTGCGGCATATCATGCTGATATTGACCGACGCCGATTGCCTTTGGATCTATTTTAACAAGCTCGGCAAGCGGATCCTGCAAACGCCTTGCGATTGAAACGGCAGAACGCAGGGAAACATCATATTCGGGGAATTCCTCTGCGGCAAGTTTCGAAGCCGAATAAACCGAAGCCCCTGCCTCGCTTACCACCATATAAACAATGCCGCAATCAAGTTCCCGAATAACATCGGCGGCAAAAACCTCTGTTTCATGCGAAGCCGTGCCGTTTCCGATTGCAAACATTTGCACATTGTACTTTTTAACAAAGCCCTTAATTATTTTCTTTGCCTCTTCGATTTTATTGTGGGGCGGCGCGCAATAGATAACACCCGTATCGAGCACCTTGCCGTTTTCATCCACAACAGCCACCTTGCAGCCCGTGCGATATCCCGGATCAAGCCCTATTGTAACCTTGCCCTTAACCGGCGGTTGCATAAGAAGCTGCGCCGTGTTTTTTGAAAAAACCTTTATAGAATCCTCGCATGCACGGTCGGTTAATTCGTTTCTGATTTCCCTTTCTATACTCGGAAAAACAAGGCGTATGTAAGCATCGTCGGCAGCATCACGCACCAAATCGGCACATGCCGAAGCGTTTTTAACATGAAGCCCCGTGAGCACGCCGAGCCCGCTTGATTTATCCACATCAAGTGAAACCTTTAAGAATCCCTCTTTTTCACCGCGGTTTACGGCAAGAATTCTGTGATTTGCGATTTTTGAAACCGGCTCGCGGTAATCGCCGTAAGCCTCGTAAACACCCAAATCCTCCTTTGCGCTTTTAGAAACAATATCTCCGTGCGCGCGGCAAACGTAGCGAAGTTGCTTTCTGCCGGTGGGGTCATCCGAAATCATTTCGGCAATAATATCTTTTGCGCCGGCAATTGCCGCATCGCAATCGGGCACTTCGTCATTTATAAATTCCGCCGCATATTCAAATGGGTCAAAATCAGTATTTTGCTCATAAATTTTAAGCGCAAGCGGCTCAAGCCCCTTTGCCTTTGCAACAGATGCCCTTGTTTTTCGTTTTGGTCTGTAGGGGCGGTAAATATCCTCAATTTCCGTTAGCGTTTTGGCATTTAAAAGCGCATTGGCGATTTGATCCGTCATTGCGCCCTGTTCTTCTATTGAAGCACTCACTTTTTCTTTTTGTTCCTGAAGCGAGCGCAAGTATTGCAACCGCTCATAAATCTGCCGCAGCAATTGATCGTCGAGCGAGCCGGTAGCTTCCTTTCTGTATCTTGCTATAAAAGGAATCGTGTTTGCATCGTCAATAAGCTGCACGGTATTATCGATTTGCCACTGCTTTAGCTTAAATTCCGCGGCAAGAGTTTCGTTTATGTTCATTGTGTTCCTCCGAATAGGAAAATCATTTACCTATCCATTTTTTCTTTTTAAATATAACGGCAAGCACCGCAACAACTGCAACGGAAAGCAGAATTACGAATAAATAGCCGTGCTTCCAATAAAGCTCCGGCATATTTCGAAAATTCATCCCGTACCACCCCACTATTACGGTAAGCGGAAAAAATATGGCTGTAACAACCGTGAAAATCTGCATTGTGTGATTTGCCTTAATATCAATATATGATTGATATGCGTCCTGCAAATGCACAACAGAGCCGCTGAGCATATCTATATCATCACGCAGGCGAACTGTTTTTTTAGTAAAATTCGAGATATAGCGCAAATAATTTTCATCGAAAATCTCGTTTTCGTTATCCTCAAGCGCATCGCCTATATCAATAAGCTGCTCATAATAATTACGCATTGTAAGCAATTCTTTTTTCATATGCAAAAGCTGCAAATTAAAATCGTCGCCAACCTTGTCGTGAAGCACAAGTTCCTCAAGCGTTGTTATTTCGTAGCCGATATCCTCAACGGTGTTTGAATCGCTGTTTGTGAGGCAATCCAAAAAGGCATATATCAGCTTTTCAAGAGTTATATTCATCGGCGAATACCTGCCGAGGCTTTCCATAAATTTATCGCGCGTGGAGCAATCCTTATCTCGCACATCGACAACGATAAGCAGATTTTTCTTAATAAACAGAGCCACGGAATCACGCTCGCCGTTAACATCATCGGGGTTTATAACGGAAATTTTCGTGAAGCAGTAATCGTCAAAAACCTCTGCCCCAAAGCGTGAATGATAATAGAATTTATCCGTTTTAAGCATTTCGGCGCTTGCCGCGGCAAAGCCGAACTTTGAATAAATGCGTTCAAATTCCGAAGCGGTAACATACCCTGCCGTAACGTAATGCGGATTTATATTTTCCGTTTCGATTGTGGTAACATCGTCTGCGAACTGATAAAACATATAAATTCACTTGCCTTTCGACAAAATCACGCCCGACATACGGAGTGCGCGCATTCCAAGCCGAGCATATTGAAAAATAAGTTTCAAAAACAGATCAATAATTTTCAGCCTTAATTTCAAAATATGACTGCGGATGAGCACAAACGGGGCAAACCTCAGGTGCGGCTTTGCCTATAACGATATGACCGCAGTTTGCGCATTTCCAAATTTTATCCTCATCACGGCTGAAAACAATGCCGTCTTGCACATTTTGCAGCAATTTAAGATATCTTTCCTCGTGCTCTTTTTCAATTTTGCCAACTTCTTCAAAAAGATAAGCTATTTCGTCAAATCCTTCTTCCCTTGCCTCTTTGGCAAATGAGGCATACATATCAGTCCATTCGTAATTTTCACCGTTTGCGGCATCCTGCAAATTAACTGTTGTGCCGGGAATTGCACCGTCGTGCAGCAGCTTAAACCAAATTTTTGCATGCTCTTTTTCATTCATTGCAGTTTCGGTGAAAAGAGCGGCAATTTGATTATATCCGTCCTTCTTTGCCTTTGAAGCATAGTACTGATATTTGGTGTGTGCCTGGCTTTCACCCGCAAAAGCAGCCATAAGATTTGCCTGAGTTTTTGTTCCATCTAATTTTTTCATTTTGATACTCCTTTAAAATTCACAATTTATCGGCAATATTTCTATATGCCGTTTTTTCTAATTTTTGTAACCAAAAGCACAAATATACTCCACACAACTTGGAAAATAATAACATTAACCGCCGTGAGCTGGCTCATTCCGCCCATAAATGCAAGAAGTGCGGCAACGCCGAAACCGATGGCAGAGCCGAATGCGCCGAGGGCTGAAATTGTTTTTTCCGTGCCGACAAGATTATCTGCACCCAAAACAGAAGCTATAAACGCCTGAGCAGAGCCGTTGTGCACGGCATATGCAGGGCTTTTTTCGGCAACCGCGCCGCTGTATTTTTCAAAGCTGCGACCGTTTGAAGCCGTCATCACCCTGATAAATCCCTCCGGCACATCAAATATGTTTTTTAAGCTTTCTTCATTTATATAAGGATCGCAACTGCGCAAAATAACGGTTATTCCGCTGCGCTCCAGCTTTTTAAGCTGCTTTTTAAGCGACGGCTCAGCTTCATAGCTGACTATAAACATTGCCATAACCTTACCTGCCACAGCAAGATAAAGTGCTTTTCTGCCCTTTCGTGTATATTTTTTTTCATAATCCTCTTTCGGCACGGTAACGCCGTGGTGAATCAGCAAATCGCGGTTGCCCACAAGGATTTTCTTTTGATATATCCATGCGGAGGTGCCCATTTTATCCTCATAAATAACACCGTCCACCTGCGGCAAAATTGACTGCTTGCCCACTATAACATCATCAAAAACATTGGCAAGCGGGCTTTTGATTTGCATAACCACTGCCGCAGTTTGCAAAATAGCATCGTCTATTTTTGCGCCGTTAAAGGTTTTAATACCGTGCAGATTGCAGGAGCGCGCACTGAAAAGATCCGCAGCCTCCATAACAAGCGCATTTGAATTGTGCACATAATGCGCACCCTCAAAGCCGCACACCATAGCGCCGCTTTTTGCAAGCGATTTTGAAACCTGCGAAAGCGCACAGTTTGAAGCAAAAAGCGTTATTGCCGGGCAAGAGATTACAAGCCCTGCCGTAAGCATATTAAACGCTTCGTTCCAATTTTTCTTGACAATGCCGATAATCGCAAACATTGCCAAATTAAAACAGATGAACACGGGCGAAAGCACTTTTGCCGTTTTATCCGCCGGCTCATAGGCAAAAGAAATTTCCAAAAAGCTTGTTGGGAAATCCGTTTTAACACTGTATTTCAAATACGGTTCGCCGTCCAGCATGTTTTTGGAGATTATTCTTGCATCAACCTCGTTTACTATATCCTCAACGGTTGATTTATCCCCTCTGCCCGTTAAAAATTCAAAGTTGTTTATAACCCTCACAACAGTTTGCCGCCTGCCGAGTTCCGCCATAAATACGGCAAAAACGGCAGCGGACGGAATAAGCGTTCCCCCATCGTAAATCAAATCGGGATTTGCCAAAAGCACCCCGGTGTTTACAGCCGCAATCACCGCAGACAGAGTTACGGGAAAATAATAATTTATTCCCTTTTTGAAATTCAGCCCACGCAAAAGCGAGCCGAAATTCGTTATCAATACGGCAAAATAAATTATGATTGCCGTTAGATAGTAACTGAAATCATCGTTTAAAAAAGACGGTAAATACGCCGTGTTTCCAAGCACGGTAAGCAAAAGCAAAAGCACACCGAAAATAATTGTGACCGACACGCGTATATTGCTTTTTGTTTTAAGTTTAAAAAGGCTTTCCAGTGTTTCCGTGCGCTCACTGCTTTTTCTGTAATCGTCAAATTTAACTTTTTTGGCACGGCTTTTATCATCGCCCACAAATTCCTCGGGCGCAAAGAGGCGGAATTTGTTCACCTTTTCCTCACGCCTGCGGCGAAGCTGCTCTTCGGCAAGTTCCTCGTCAATCACGGGAACCTCGTCCACCTCATCGTCAAATCCCGTCATCCTGATTTGGTCGGAATTATCATATTCCACGGCTTCGGACGCAAAATCTGCTTTGCTTTCACGATCGCCCGAAAGCATAACGCGTGTTTTATCAAGCTCTTCAACGGCAAGAATTGTTGGTATTTCCTGCAAATCAAGCGTTTTGTCAAACCTTGAGCGGCTTTTTATGGTGGCTGCCTTTTCTATGATTCGCGGCGGAGCGGAGCCGTATTCCGTATCTGCCGAATGGCTTTTGAAAAACCTTTTAGCCTCGCCTTTTGCAATCGGCACCACAGCGGTTTTATCCGGGTTTTGCGCCTTTGCCGCTTTTTGGTGTGAAAGCTTTGGCACCACGGCGGTTTTACCGTCTGCCGTTTGAGGCTTTGCCTCGCCGGGCACATACGCCTTAACCGTTTGCTCTTGCTCTTTATTTTCCTCTTGGGTGTTCTGCTGCGTATTTTTATGAGATTTAGGAACAAAGGTTTTAACCGGCTCCGGCTCAAGCGGTTCGTCAACACTTTTGATTTTTTCTTTTGTCTCTGCCGATTTTCTGTCAATGCTTTTAAGCACTGCTTCTGCTTCTTTTAAAATCTCTTCAACCGAAAGATCTTTATTTTCACTCATTCAAATCACTCATCACAAGCCAAGCCTTTGCCTGGCGATTTCATACATAATTACGGAAGCCGCAACAGATGCGTTGAGGCTGTTGACATTGCCGCGCATCGGCAAAGAAACAGTGACATCGCACTTTTCTTTAACGAGCCTGCCCACGCCTTTGCCCTCGCTGCCCACAACAAGCGCGGCGCCGCCTGAAAAATCGGTTTTGCACCAGGGCTGCCCATCCATATCTGCGGCATAAACCCAAATATTTTTCTTTTTTAAATCCTCAATGGTTGCGGCAAGATTTGAAACCCTTGCCACCTTAACATATTCAAGTGCACCGCACGCGGTTTTTGCAACTATAAAATTAAGCCCGGCGTTTCTGCGTTTCGGAATTATAACGCCGTGCACACCGCACGCCTCTGCCGTTCTGATAATGGCACCGAGATTACGGCTGTCCTCAATCTCATCGCAAATAATTATAAAGGGAGCTTCGCCGCGTTCCGCCGCAAGTGCAAGAATATCATCAACACTGCTGTATTCGTGTGCCGGCACATTTGCCAACACGCCCTGATGATTTGCGCCGCCGCACATAAAATCAAGTTTGCGCGAATCGGCTTCTTTAATAACAATCCCCTTTTCGCGAGCCAAGGCAACGATTCTGTTTACGGAGCCTTCTCTGCTGCCCTTTGCGATTATGATATTTTCTATTTCCCTGCCGCTTTTAAGCAGCTCTGCCACAGCATTTCTGCCGATAACAATATTATCATTCTCTATAAATTTTGCGTTTTTATTATCCTTTGCCATTAAAATTCCGAAACCTTTCAACATATTCAGCAATGCATAAAATTATAATTTAACATAATATATTATAGCATTAACAAAAAAGACTTTCAATCAAAAAAAGCCAACCGAATAATATAAATTCGGTCGGCAGTTTTTAAAGCCTAACGGGAATATTCATTTCTTTAAGATATTTTTTCAATTCCGGCACCGGCAATTCGTTAAAATGAAAAAGGCTTGCCGCAAGAACCGCGTCTGCCTTGCCGAGCGTGAACGCATCGTAAAAATGCTCTTTTGCGCCCGCGCCGCCGGAGGCGATAACGGGAATGCCCACACTTTCGGAAACCGCACGGTTCAATTCATTGTCGTATCCTTTCTTTTGCCCGTCGCAATCCATTGAAGTAAGCAAAATCTCACCGGCACCGCGTTCATAAGCTTCTTTCGCCCATTTAACCGCGTCAATCCCCGTGGGGATTCTGCCGCCGTTTAAATAAACCTCCCAGCTTTCGCCGTTTTTCTTTGCGTCTATAGCGCACACAACGCACTGGCTGCCGAATTTATAAGCTGCTTCATTTATAAGCTTTGGATTGCGCACCGCCGCGGAATTAACGGAAATTTTATCCGCACCCGCTCTTAAAAGCTCCTTAAAATCATCAACGCTTTTAATTCCGCCTCCAACGGTAAACGGAATAAAAACGCTGTTTGCAACGCGCTCCACAATATCAATCATAGTACTTCTGCCCTCGTGCGTGGCGGTTATATCAAGCAACACAAGCTCATCCGCACCTGCCTTGTCATATGCCGCGGCGCATTCAACCGGATCGCCGGCATCGCGCAAGTTAACAAACGAAACACCTTTAACAACCCTGCCGTTTTTCACATCAAGGCAGGGAATAATCCTTTTTGCATACATAATTTAAACCTCCGCCAGTGCAAAATTTTTAAGCAGCTTCAATCCGATTTCGCCGCTTTTTTCGGGGTGAAACTGAGTGGCAAAAAGATTGCCTTTTTCAACGGCGCACTCGATATCAACGCCGTAATTCGTTTTGCCGGCAACAACGCAGGGCTCCGCACCGTTAAGATAATAGGAATGAACAAAATAAAAATAACTGCCGCTCGGAATACCCTTAAAAAGCCTGCTTTCCGGCTTGATTTCAACCGAGTTCCAACCAACATGCGGCACCTTTAGTCCGCTGCTTCCCGGAATCAGCGAAATATTTCCCGAAAGGAGTTCTAACCCATTTGCCCCCGGGCTTTCCTCACTGCTTTCAAACAGCAGCTGCAAGCCGAGGCAGATACCCAAAAAAGGCTTGCCGGAAAGCGCCGCACACTTAACCGTTTCGTCAAGACCCTTTTGCCTCATTGACTCCATCGCATCGCCAAACGAGCCCACACCGGGCAAAATCACGCGTTCTGCCGATTTTATAGCTTCGCAATCCGAGGTGATAACGGATTCTTCGCCGATAAAATCCAGAGCTTTTTTCACGCTCATTAAATTACCTGCGCCGTAATCCACAATTGCAATCATATTTTTGCCTCCGATAATCTATAGTTTGCTTAATTTTTATATCGTAAAATAAATTTTAGCATATTGAGCAAAGCATTTCAACACAAAATCATTGACAAACGCTCTTGTTTGATATACAATCTTAGTACTGCACGGAGACGTATCGAAGTGGTCATAACGGACATGACTCGAAATCATGATGCCCCTTGAGGGACGTGGGTTCGAATCCCACCGTCTCCGCCATTTCCGGCACATGCCATTTTCGCTTGTGCCGGATTTTTTATTGTTTAAATAAAAATCGTCAGTTTGCTATTCCGTCGTTTTGAACAAGTCCGTAAAAAACGGACAATAAAGAGCCCTCTTGATGCAGATTATACATCAGGAGGGATTTTTTATGCCAAGAAGTTATCAAAACATAAGCAATTACTAAAAAATAACGCCGACAATGAATTAACTTCAAAACCGGCGCTGTTTTTTGCAAGCCGCTTGATGCCTGCAAATCCTAAACCAATTGCATAGCTTTTATAAGGATGAGCCACGCAAGACCGTAGTAAGTTACAACAGCCACCAAATCATTAACGGTGGTAATGAGCGGACCGGATGACACAGCCGGATCCACCTTTATTTTATGGAAAAACATGGGCACCAAGGTGCCTACAAGGCTGGAAATAATAATTGAAACCAGCAACGCAATTCCTACGCAGCCGGAAATAAGAAACGCCGTTGCAACGGAATAGCCCTTAAACAGCGCAATATATATTCCGAGGCACACAAGTGCGGTTATTCCAAGCAATCCGCCGTTGTAAAAGCCGATTTTTGCTTCTTTAAAAATCAGCCGGCATTTATCCTTGCCGCTCAGATTTTCATCCATAAGCACCCTGATTGTTACGGCAAGTGATTGCGTGCCAACATTGCCTGCCATATCAAGAATGAGCGATTGAAAGCAAATCAGCACCGGCAAAGCCGTGGCAATGTTTTCAAATGCGCCGACAACGCTTGAAACAATCATTCCGAGAAACAGCAAAATAATAAGCCAAGGCATTCTTTTTTTTATGCTTTTGGGAACGGGTTCGTTAAGATCCTCCTCGGCAGACAAACCGCCGAGCTTTGCATAATCCTCGCCCAATTCATCATCAACCATTTCAACAACATCCTGCGCTGTTATTATTCCGATAATTTTTTTGTCTTTATTTAAAACCGGCAGTGAATCCTCGGCGTAATCTTTGATTTTTTCAATGCTTTCGGATATTTTTTCGCGGTCAAACAAATATGGATAAGCATAGCTGATTATATTCTTTAAATCGTCGTTTTCCCTTGCGATTATAAGGTCTTTAAGGTCTATTGCGCCGCAAAATCTGTTTTCACCGTCTGCCACATAAATTGTGGAAATGTTGTCGTTTTCACCTGCCTGGCAAATCAATTCGTGCATTGCCCTGCGAACCGTTAAATCCCCGGTAATACAAACATAATTCGTTGTTATGAGGCTGCCGATTTCATCATCGGCATAGTTGTTTATTAAGCGAATATCCGTTTTTGTTTCGTCATCAATAAGCGAGCGAAGCTTTTGCTTAACGCCGTCATCAAGCTTCTCAAGCAAATCAACCGCATCATCGGCATCCATTTCGTTTATGATTTTTGCCAAGCCGCCAATGCCGATTTCAGCCGTGTAATCCGAGGGATTGTCAACATAAGAAATTATGCTTGCCAGCCATTTCGTGCCAACGGCAGAATATAAAAAGCTTCGCTCGCCGCTGCTCAAAAACTGCAGGCTTTCTGCAATATCGTTATCGTGATAATTTTTAAGCTTTTTTGCCAAATCCGGCTTTGAACGGGTGCTTTTTATGATTTGCGCAATTTCTTTTTCAAAACGCTGCTCTTTTAACACTTTTTCTTTCATCTTAATTCCATCGCCTTTCTTTTTGCCGCAGCCGTGCAAATCCGGCTCGGCAACACAAAATTTAAACCGCGCGGCAAATTTGGGCAAAATAAAAAAGCCACCGTGTGTTGCCGCACTTCTTTAATAAGTTGTGAATCGGCTCATAACGATGGATTAAGTCTGAATATTAATAGGTACAGCTACAGACACCTGAAATAATATCCAAGTCCGTATCCACCGTATGCATTTCGACTTCGATTATCACAACTGTCCAAGCTGTTCGCCTCCTTTTTCTTCTTTTGTGTGATTATAGCACCGCATTTTTTCGTTTTCAAGCATATTTGCCTTTTTTTACACCGATTTCACACAGACTTAACAAACTTGCTTTTTTGCCGCAAATCATTAACGCATAAACCGCAATCCGATGAACGGCAACACGTTTAAAGCAGCGAAATTAAAATCGCGGCAAATAATTTTGATTATTCGCAATCGCTTATTGAAAAAACGGAAAATATATACTATTATATAAAAGGGCAACGGTGCTTCGGCTTCGCTGCCCCTTTTGTTTGGAGGAATTTTATGAATGTTTTTGATATACTGGGTCCTGCCATGGTCGGTCCTTCCAGCTCACACACGGCAGGGGCTGCAAGAATAGGATATGTTTGCGGCAAATTGATGGGCGAAAAGATTGCCTTTGCCGATATCGGGCTTTACGGTTCTTTTTTAATGACGGGAAAAGGTCACGGCACACCGCAGGCACTGATTGCAGGTTTGCTGGGCATGCAGCCGGACGACGCTGAAATTCCCCAAGCATTTGAAATTGCCGAAAAACAGGGCTTAAAATTCACAGTGGGCGAAGCAAAACTTAAAGAGGCACACCCTAATTCCGTGCTGCTGAAGCTTGAGGGAATAAGCGGCAAAAGCCTTGAAATAATAGGAGAATCCATCGGCGGCTCAATCATTAACATTGCGCAGATAGACGGCTTGCCGGCAAACATTTCAGGCGATTACCCCACCCTGATTGCAAGCAATATGGATGTGCCCGGAATGGTGGCAAAGGTTTCAGCCGTGCTTTACGAAGCAAATATAAATATTGCGCAAATGCACCTTTACAGGGCTTCGCGCGGCAAGAATTCCGTGCTTATCGCCGAGTGTGACCAGGAAATTCCGGCAAAAACAATTAAAGAAATTGCCGATATAAACGGCATTGTTAAGGTTTCTTACCTCAGCCTTGAGAATTAGCGGTATTTTTATAACCGAACATTGCAACATCAAGTGTAATAAACGGCTCAACCGAGCAGAAAGCTTTTAAGGAGCACACTATGCCTTACCATTCAATAAAAGACATTTTAAACCTTTGCAAAACCGGCAACAGCGAATTTTGGCAGGTGATTTTAACGGAGCAGGTGCAGGAAGCGCAATCATCGCACGAAGCGATTTTTGAAGAAATGCGCCGCATGTATCGCATAATGAAAACCACCGTGAACGAATACGACAAAAATGCCGTTTCCGCGAGCAAAATGGCAGGCGGCGGCGGAGAACTGCTGCATAAATATAATCAAAGAAGCAATAAGCTGCTGGGTGATTTTCTTTCGCTTGTGGCTGAATATGCCGTTAAAACCGCAGAAAGCAACGCCTGCATGAAGCGAATTGTTGCCGCGCCTACAGCAGGCAGCTGCGGAATTATTCCTGCCGTTTTCATTGCATATGAGCAGTATTACGGTAAAGGCGAGGATGAAATTATAAAAGCACTGTTTACAGCCTCCGGCATAGGTGAAATCGTGGCGGAAAACGCTTCCATAAGCGGCGCGCAGGGAGGCTGCCAAGCCGAAATAGGCACCGCAGCTGCAATGGCTGCCGGCGGTGTGGCTTTCCTGGAGGGCGGCAATGCCGAATGCATTGCAAATGCGGCGGCATTGGCTCTGAAAAATATGCTGGGTCTCGTTTGCGACCCGGTGGCAGGGCTTGTGGAGGTGCCGTGCATAAAGCGAAACGCAATAGGCGCGGTGAATGCAATCACCGCCGCACAAATGGCACTTGCCGGAATTAAGAGCGTTATCCCGGCAGACGAGGTTATTGACGCCATGTTTCAAATCGGCTGCTCGCTGCCGGCATGCCTGAGAGAAACATCGCAGGCAGGGCTTGCGGCAACACCCACGGCACTGAAAACAGAAAAAAGCCTAAGAAAAAACAAATAAACAGGCAGATTGATTTTAAAGCGCACTTTGCAATTATTGCAGAGCGCGCTTGTTTTTTACCGTTTTTTCACGGTTTCGGCACTGCTTTTCGAGCCGCAAGTATTATTTTGACGAATAATTTATTAGTATACAAAACATCTGTTTTACGAGATGTATATTCGCAATATTTATAGCTTTTATGCCGGTTTCAGCGCAATACACATTTAATAATATGCACAACTCAAACGGCATTTCAGCTATCAATTTGTGTTTTTTATACAAAATGTTGTTTACTATATTGACAGATTGTCAAACGAGTGTTAAATTATTATCAACTTCGGTTTGCCGAATAAAATATTCTTTATAAAAAAGAATTATTAAATTTTAAAAGGAGAAGAATTATGACCAAAAGAAACTATTTTTCAAAAATCGTTGCTGTTCTTATGGCTGTGCTTCTTGCGTTCGGAACACTTTCAATCACCGCTTTTGCGGCAATCACTCCGACCACAAAAGGTTCAATCAAGGTTGACGGCATTGCCGATACCGATAGCAATGCAACGGTAACTGCCTACCAACTCATGACGGTTGATGTAGACACAACCACAAACACCCCTAAAGACCCCACTTATTATTGGGTTGATGCAGTTGCAGCTTATCTTAAAACTGCAGGCGAACCGCTCAGCACTTATGTTGCTGACGACAGCAACGCTGTTACAAAAACATTTGCAGATGCAGACGCTGTTGCACTCGCTTCGTTCTACGACATCATTGCCAACCAAATCAAAAACGGAAACCTCAAAGATTCCGTTACGGCTGCTGCCACCGGAACAGGCAACTGCACACTTTCAAACCTTGACATGGGTAACTACCTTGTGCTTATTGACGGCGCAACAAAGGTTTACAGACCCTCTTCGCAAAATGTTGTTCCCACATACGAAAACGGCGAATGGAGTGTAAACGAGGTAACAATCGAAGTTAAATCAAGTGATGTTGACATCACGAAAAAAATTGTAGTTGACGGTAATAAGGTTGATGAAACAAATGCTTCCATCGGCGATACTATCAATTACGAACTCAACTCAACAGTTCCCACATATCCCGCAAATGCAAAAAGCAAAAACTTTGCAATGAGCGATACTTTGTCGGAAGGTCTTACCTGGGATGCAACATCTCTTAAAGTATACGGTGTTGACAAAGCAGGTAACGAAACAGAACTTACAGCAGATACTAATTACACCGTAGGCAATATCAGACCACGCTATAACACAACAACAACCTTTACACTTACCTTTATTTACGAAACAATCAAGGACTATGCTTCAATCAAGGTAACATACAGCGCAAAGCTCAATAAACAAGCTGTTTACGGTGATAATGCAAACGCAGCAAACAATAACACCGCATATGTTGATTACAACAACAAGCCTTACGATGATGTAAGCTGGAATAGCGATACGGATAACGCCAAAGTTTACACCTATGAAATGGACCTTGTTAAGGTTGACAAGAAAAACGCAGAAACAAAGCTTGCAGGCGCTGAATTCCAAATCACAAGAGACGGTTCAGCAGATGCACTTAGCTTTGTTAAGGTTGAAGACGGCGTATATCGTCTTGCGCTTGACACTGAAACAGATAAAGTAACCACAATCGTTTCCGGAGCGGAAGGTAAGCTTAATGTTATCGGTCTCGGCGAAGGCAAATACATTCTTACCGAAACAAAGGCTCCGGACGGTTACAACCTTCCCTCAAAATCATTTGACTTTACACTCACTGCGAAAACAGATGCAGCAGGCACTGTAATTCTTGACAATGATGCTGACACTGCTTCCGCTACCGGTGTTGTTACAAAGAACATTCAAAACAGCAACGGCTTCATCCTTCCCACAACGGGCGGCATGGGCACCGTGCTCTTCACCGTTGCAGGGGTTGCACTTGTGGCTCTCGGCGTTGTTATGATTGTTGTTCTTAAAAAGAAAAACAGCAAAGCCGCAGAGTAATTAAATCACGGCAAATATAACATTAAGGCTGAGCATAACGCTCAGCCTTAATTATTACGGCAACCAATATAAATGCAAGTAATTTGATATAAGTGAGGTGAATAAAAATGCCCAAGAAGCGCAAAAAAACAGAAACCGAATTGCAGGCAACAAGCCAAGCGGCAGAAAATTCCGCAAAAAAGAAATCGGCTGCAAAAACAAATGCGCTTATTTACTTAATTGCAATAATAATTTTGCTTGGCGGAGTAGGCATTTTTATGTACCCCACAATCAGTAACTATTTCGCCGAAAAAAACCAGGTGGCAGCCGTTGCCACTTATGACGAAAACTTAAAAAAGCAAAGCGACGAAGAAATCGCCGCCGAAATGGAAAAAGCAAAAATTTACAACGAAAACCTTGCCGGCGACCCGGTGCACGACCCGTTTGTGCCGGGCAGCGGATATGCCCTGCCGGGCAATTATGAGGAAATTTTGAATGTTGACGGCAACGGGATGATGGGATACATAGAAATACCGAAAATAGCCGTTAAAATCCCGATTTACCACACATCCACCGAAGAGGTGCTGCAAAAAGGCGTGGGTCACATTGAATCGACCGCACTTCCGATTGGAGGCAGCGGCACGCACGCCGTGCTTACGGGGCACAGAGGGCTTCCCTCTGCCGAGCTTTTCACCAGGCTGGACGAATTGGAAATCGGCGATTGCTTTTACATTCATGTGCTGAATGAAATCCACGCCTACAAAGTTTGCGAGGTTAATGTGGTGTTGCCCACGGAGCTTGAAAATCTTGTTGCCGAGCCGGGCAAGGATTACATAACCCTTGTTACCTGCACGCCCTACGGCGTTAATTCGCACAGAATGCTTGTTAAGGGCGAGCGCACCGAATACAACGCCGAAGAAGCGGCTCAGGAAAAGGAAACATATAAATATTCAAAGTTGAACGCATTTCTTTCAAAATACCGCTATTACCTTATCGGCATTGCCATAGCAGGCGGAATAGGCTTAATTATTTTGATAATATCGATTATTAAAAAAATTAAAGATAAAAGCAAAAAAAAGAAGCAAACCAACGAAAGCGAATCCACAAAAGGCAAGGAAAACACAAACGGAGAAAAAAATGAAAAAGGAAAACCCGCAAAAAAGAAAATCGGCAAAAAGCGGCAAAGGTAAAATAAATAAAATACTCCGTGCCGTTGCTGCGATTTTAATAATTGCAGGCATTGCAATCGGAGCTTATCCGCAAATCACAAATGCCGTTTACGATAAAACCGTTTCTGCCGAAGAGCTTGAATTTGAACAAAAAACGGAACAAAACGATTTTGACGCGCTTTATACCCTGCTTCGCCAAAAAAACGAACAGCTTTATCAAAGCAGCCAAGCCGATTTGAAAGACCCTTTTTCCTACAGCCAACCGGATATTGATTTATCGCAATACGGCATTGAAAACGAAATCATTGGCTATGTGAGCATACCGAAGCTTGATGTTACCATGCCGATAATTTTGGGGGCAAACGATTCAAACCTGAAAAAGGGCGCGGTGCATTTAACGCAAACTTCCTACCCAATCGGCGGCGAAAACACAAATGCCGTTATTGCCGCTCACCGCGGCTGGAGCAAATCGAAAATGCTGCGCCACATTGAAAAGCTTGAAACCGGCGACGAAATTTACATTCGCAATTTCCGCGAAACGCTTATTTACCGGGTCAGCGAAATTGCAATAATTGAGCCGACGGAGATTGACAGGCTTATGATTCGCCCGGGTGAGGACATGATAACCCTTATCACCTGCCATCCCTACAGGGTAAACACGCAGCGATATGTGGTTTATTGCACAAGGACAGCGGAATAACAGGCAGTTTTTAAATTCTTCTTCGGCACAATTACATCTATATATTTTTGCACAAAAAAACGCTCTTCTTTATGGGACCGTATCCCCGGAAGAGCGTTTTTGCTTTTATTTATGCTTTTGTAATTATATTTCTCAGTCTCTGCCGAACAAATCGCGTGTGTAAACCTTTTGCGCAACATCATCAAGGCATTTATCATAGCGGTTTGCAATAATTGCGTCGCTTGCGTTTTTAAACGCTTCAAGGTCATTCACAACCTCGCTGCCAAAGAATGTGGTGCCGTTTTCCAAGGTTGGCTCAAAGATTATAACCTTTGCGCCCTTTGCCTTAATTCGCTTCATAACGCCCTGAATGGAGGACTGCCTGAAATTATCCGAATTTGATTTCATCGTAAGGCGGTAAACGCCGATGGTAACATTTTTTTCCATTGCCGAATCATATGTGTTATCATCGTCATAATTATAATAACCTGCCATTTGCAAGACCCTGTCTGCAATGAAATCCTTGCGGGTTCTGTTACTGTCCACAATGGCAGACATCATATTCTGCGGCACATCCTCGTAATTTGCAAGCAGCTGCTTTGTATCCTTAGGCAGGCAATAGCCGCCGTAGCCAAACGAGGGATTGTTATAATGCGAGCCGATACGCGGATCAAGGCAAACGCCGTCTATAATCTGTTTTGTATTCAGCCCTTTCATTTCGGCATAAGTATCAAGTTCATTAAAATAAGAAACACGAAGCGCAAGATAAGTGTTTGCAAAAAGCTTAACTGCCTCTGCCTCTGTAAAGCCCATAATCAAGGTGTCTATATCCTCTTTTATCGCGCCCTCTTTAAGCAAATCGGCAAAGGTGTGCGCAGCTTTAACAAGCCTTGCATTATCAACATCCGTGCCCACAATTATTCTTGAGGGATACAGATTATCATAAAGCGCTTTTGATTCGCGCAAAAATTCCGGGCTAAAAATAATATTATCGCAATGATATTTTTCGCGCACATGTGCCGTGTAGCCTACGGGGATTGTGGATTTGATAACCATAATCGCATCGGGATTATTTTCTATAACAAGCTCGATAACCGCTTCAACGGCAGAGGTGTCGAAGAAATTCTTTTTACTGTCGTAATTCGTGGGAGCGGCAATAACAACATAATCCGCTTCCTTATATGCCGAAGCGCCGTCAAGCGTGGCTGTTAAATCCAGCTCTTTTTTGGCAAGATATTTTTCAATGTATTCATCCTGAATCGGTGATTTGCGCGAATTGATAAGTTCAACCTTTTCGGGGATAATGTCCACAGCGGTAACCGTATGGTGCTGCGAAAGCAGTGTGGCAATCGACAAGCCCACATATCCCGTTCCTGCAACTGCTATTTTCATATTCTTTCCTTTCATCGCGGCAATGCCGCCTCTTTTGATATATAATTATTTTATACCACCTGCCCGATTTTGGCAAGCCCAATTATAAAAATGCCTATTTATATATCAAAAAGTATATCCAAAAAGCCGCCGAATAAGGGCAATCAATCCGAAAAAGTGTTTGGTTTTACGGCAAAAGCGCATTAAATACTGCTTTGGCTGCATTCTTTTATCCATTCGGCAATGTCAAAAGCTGTTTCATAATACCTTTGACCCCCCGCATATTTGCAAAATCCGTAAGCACATTTACGCAGGGCTTATTTTTAAACTGCGAAACTGGAATCGCCCATTCATACTCGGGATGTGGCTTGGCAACAAACATAATCTTGTTTTTATAAGGCAATTTATCAAAGCGTTCAAGCCATTTTTGCTGATACAATCCATCCACGTCCGTGGCAACCGCAAAAACATTATCCCAATTTATTCTTTCAAACCGCGAGTTCCATTTTTCAATGCACTCTTTTTCGGTTTTGTAATGAACGAACCGAACCTCGATATCCTCAATTTTTGCCATTGGATAATCATAGCCTTTTCGCTCAAAAAACTCGAAATTCTTATTACGGTATTTTTGAGGATTTTCCAAAAATTTCACAAAATCCTCACCGTCAAACGCAAGACCGACTGTCGGCGTTGTATATCTTCTGCCGGCATCTTAGTAAAACACACCTGCCACGCAATTATTGCAAAGCAGTGAAAAATCAATGTTCTTAACCTTATTTCTTATACTTTCGTTGATTTTCTGCCGATAAAACGCCGAAAAATATTTTCTTATTCTCAATACAACCCGAAACAAAATTCGGTACTTCTTATTTCTGATTATCGAATTATCATCTAACATTTTTTCTCCGTTCAAGCCCCGGCGTTTAATGCAAATAATGCAATACAAACAAATGATTGAGTTTAAAATCAAATATTTAAACAACGATTATTTATAAAACTCTTTATACCACTGAGCAAATCGACGAAGACCGGTTCTTAAATCGGTATTCGGTTTGAATCCGTAGTCACGCTCAAGTGCAGATGTGTCGGCATAAGTTATCGGCACATCGCCCGGCTGCATTGCCACAAGTTCTTTATGGGCGTCAAAATCATAATAGGGCGGCAACACCTCTGCACGAACCAATTCCTGCTGCAAAACATCCACAAAATCCAGCAAATTTTCAGGGTTACTGTTGCCTATATTATAAACCGAATACGGTGGAACCGGCAATCCGTCGTTTCCGTTTTTTCTATCCGGCGCACCTTGCACAACTCGCATAACACCCTCTACAATATCATCCACATAGGTAAAATCGCGCTTGCAATTACCGTAATTAAAGATTTTAATTGTTTCGCCTTTAATCAGCTTATTTGTGAAGCCGAAATAAGCCATATCCGGGCGACCGGCAGGACCATATACCGTAAAAAAGCGAAGCCCCGTTGAAGGGATATTATATAACTTTGAATAAGCATGCGCCATAAGTTCGTTTGATTTTTTCGTAGCAGCATACAATGAAACCGGATTGTCCACTTTATCGTCAGTGCTGTAAGGAACCTTCTTGTTTGAGCCGTACACAGAACTGGAAGACGCATACACCAAATCCCGTTCTGCCTGATACCGCTCCTGCCTTTCTCTGGCGTAATAGCAGAGATAGACTTCGCGCTCGACCTCGCAGACCTCGCCCATACCA
>CAVFVA010000030.1:0-21749 GCA_963625835.1 Clostridium sp. AF37-5
ATCTGTAATCATATTTACTCATATGAGCAAAAGTTACTTCTTTGTAATAGGGGATATTTAAGTAATTATAAATATCGTCCATTCCGTTTTCGTCAAACGAATATTTTATTTCGCCGCCGAAAACCTGTTTGTAGTTTATTTTTCCGTCAACGCAGATTTTATATCTGGCGTTAACCTCAGGCGTGTTTTTGTAAAGCAGGGAATGACCCTGAAAACCGATTTTTTCGTATTTATTTAAAACATCGTCGGTTATAAATTTGCGAATATTGCCCCAAATCAGATCTACATCGCAGTGCCCCCAAAAATCGTAGCCGGCAAGTTCCTCGGCAAATATTTCGCCGTAAGCGGGCTTAAAAAGCGAAAGATTCCAGGCAGAGGATATCTGCACGGGAAAATCGTAGGCATTTTGAATACGCTCTTTAAGGCTTTCAAACGAGCAGTATTTAACCTTAACATTCTGCGGATAATTATATTCTGTTTTATCGTCCGTCAGCAAAATCCATTCTATTGTTGGATTTGCGGCGCAGCTTTTAAGCCAAAGCTGCATATTTTTCGGAAGTGTTCCGAAATACGGCACCAGGTAGGATATTGTTTTCATAATTCACCTCGAAAAATCAAAGGGCTGTTTTTGAACCGATAAATTTTTTGGGCTTCTTCAGAAATGTAGTTGAGATTGCAGCCCATAGGTGCTGTTACAAACACCGATAAGAACGTTTAAAATTCCGCCAAGCCTTTTTCATTTATATATTATTTACGAACGGCATATTTATCAGCGTTGCCGCTGTTTTTTTGATTTTATGCTGTGTTTGATTTCGTTAATCATATCAGCCCTTTTTGCCGATGCGGAATTTGGATTTAATCATTTCTATAAATTCAAAAATAAATTTATCTTTCATTATAATAAGCGCGGCAAAATAAATCGCGGCGCCGGCAATTATCATTAAGGCAAGCACGGCGGCGTTTTTCGGCAGCTTGATTTCCGCCCAAATAAGCATTGCAAGCATTATTGCGCCGGCAACCAAATATTTAATGCTTGCCGAGAATATCGGCCGCATGGAAAATGATTTGTGCTTTGTTATGTAAACCGTTTCAAATGCAAATATAACCATTTCTCCTAAAACGGAAGCGGTGCCTGCACCGAGCGCGCCGAAATGCGGAATTAAAATTGCGTTAAACGTAATGTTGAAAATTCCTCCGGTTATAATTGCGGCAGTGTAGTTTTTTTGCCTGCCTGTTGAAATAAAATAAAGCGTGCCGAGCGTTTGATTAAGCCCCATTGTTATAAACAGCAGGCTCATAACATAAAGCATGTTTATAACGGGCTCCCAGCCCTCGCCGAAGAAAACGGGCACAAGCGTTTTTGCAACGCCGATAACCCCAAGAGTTAGCGGAACACCGAAAAACCAAACAAATCTTGCGGATTTATAAAGCGTTTCCTCTGCTTCTTTTTTATTGCCCTCGGCAAAAAGCTTTGAAATGCGCGGCATTGTAACGGTTATCAGTGCCGTTATCAGCATAAGGCACATTTTGATTATTTTTTCGGATTGCTCGTAATATCCGTTTTGTGCGGTATCGTTTGTTATCCAGCCTATCATTGATTTATCCAGCATTGCATAAATTTGCACGGCAAGCGCAGGTAGGAAAAGCTGAATAATAACCCTAAAATCGTTAAACGGCTTCGCTTTGTAGCCCTTAATGCGCACAAGATATTTTTTTAAAGAGGGGATAAGGCTGGCATTTCCAACAAATGTGAGCAGTGCAAGCCCGAGAACATATTTCCAAAGGTCATCCTTGTCTTTAACAAAAACAAAGATGAAAAGAACATTTAAAAACTTAAAAAAGTAATTTCTGAGCGCAATTCGCTTAAAATCCTCCATACCCTGGAAAAACCATGATGTGTCAAACATAATACCCAGGATATAAAGGCTTTGTATCAGCGCAATTGTTTTGTATTGCGCAAAGAACAGGCAATATAAAATGTAAATCACAAGCGCCGCGGAGGTGGTGATAAGCCGCAGAGCAAGCACATCAAAAAATTTTTGAGTGCGCAGGATTGGCTCGTTTTGCAAAATGCCTATTTGCTTGTTTGCATAGCTTACCGTGCCCAGTGCGGAGCAAAGTGTGAAATAACTTACTATTGAAAAGGTGAAGCTGTAAATCCCGATGCCGTCTGCATTAAGCACTCTTGATATGTAAGGCGTTGTAACAAGCGGCACGATAATTGCCAAAAGCTGATAGCCGGCATTGAATAAATAGTTTTTAAAAACCTTACTGCCTTTCATCACTTTTCCTCATCTATATCAAATTTAACGGGCTTGAGCTTCATTAAATCCTCAACCCATCTTCCGCCGCCGCTGTAGTTAAAGCTTTCGCTGTATTCAAGGCGGCGTTTTTTAACATCGTCATAGCTGCCGATAATTCTTGCAGGCACGCCTGCCACCACGCTTCCGGGCGGCACATCTTTTGTAACCACCGCGCCGGCGGCAACAATGCAGTTTTCGCCTATTGTAACTCCGTAATTTATAATTGCGTTTGCGCCCACATACACATTATCGTGGATTTCGATTTTGCCGAATTTGCAAAGATATTTATCTGTGTGCTCTTCGCCGTTAAAAACAGTGTTGCCCACATCGTGCGTTATAAGGCGGACTCCGGCGGAAATAACAATATTGTTGTGCAGGCACACCAAAAAAGGCTCTGCCGGCAGCAGGTTGGAGGTGTAAAACACGCCGTCGCCAATATGGTAAAAAATACGGTGTTTTTTTAAGTATGCGGCTTTTTTCCATCCGTCTCTTATGGAAAGGATTTTAAATTGCCTTATCATTCGCTTGGTTTTGTCAATATATTGGTGCAAGGTCAACATTATAAGCAGTCCTTAAAATTTAAATTTGATTGAGCGCATTTTGCGCCTGGTGTCGTTTAAAGCAAACGAATCATCCGTGTCGGCGGAAGCAATGCCGTAAATTATAAACATAATTGCGATTGCCGGGTTAAAAAACGAGGTGGAGGCGATTGAAGCTATAAATGCATAAAGCATTATCGAAAGCATGCACCAGCCGGCATACGGGTGGTCTTTTGCTTTTGATATCGAATCAAAAGTCATCAGTAACACGGCAACGATAAATGCCGCTGTTCCGAACCAACCGCTTTCGGCAAAAATGCCGTGCCAAAAAGCGTCTGCCACAACCTGTTGGTTAATATATCTTTCGGAATAATAACCGAGGTTTTGATAAAAAGGAGAATTGTATTCGTATGAAACGGTTGTGCCGAATGTGGCAAAGCCGGAGCCAAATGGGAAATGCTGGTTTGCTATTTTAACGCCGTCCTGAATAAGCTTAAGCCTCATCGGGGCATAATCGTGAACGGTGAAATATTTATCGAATTGGTCTGAAGAAAAATATGCGGATAATGCCGCAACGGGCAAAAGCACCAAAACATTGCCCTGGAATTTATATTTAACAAATAAAAGATAAAGCAGCAAAATAATCAGCACTGCCGCCATTTCTTTTGAACGGAAGGTAAGAATGGTTACAGCCGTCATCATAAATATATATTTCATATTGCTTTGATCGTATCTCATATTCAGCGCAAGCACGCAGATAACCGTAAGACCCACAATGGCAAGGTATGCGGGGTGCTGAAATCCAAGTATAAGTGATTCTGTGAAAAATCTAAAATCGTATTTTTCAAAAAATGCCGGAAAGATAAGGTCGTGCAATGTCAAAAGCAGCAAAATAACGCTTGCGTGCTTACAGGGCACATTAAGAATTTCATATGTTTTTTTCAGCGTAAGGGCTTTTGAGGCGATAAGTGATTTGCCTGCGAAATAAAACAGCATGAATTTTGCGCACACAAAAGCGTCAAGCACGGAAAGAAATATGCTCATATAGGAATAAACTATTGTTGAAACCGTGCAGAATGCAAAATAAACGGAAAAGGCAACGCCGATTGCAATTTCATATTTTGAAAGTTTCAGTTGCTTTTTTGCAAGTGCTCGGATAATTATTATAACGGCGATGATTTCCGTAACTTCGTCAAGGTAAGTAACGGCTTGAAAAAGTATGCCGGATGAAGTAACCCTTTGTATTGCTTTTTGAAACACAAGCGCAAAAAACCAAACGGAAAGGAAATTTCCTTTTTTGTAAGCGGCATATAAAATGCAAAGCCCGATAAGTGCGGCAAGAAGTATGTAATTAAGGGCGGTGCCTGCCCAAATCTGCCATGCAAAAAAGCAAAGCATTGCGGCAAGTCCCAAAAGATCGTTTGATTTTATTTTTATCATAAAACATGTTCTCCGAAAGTGTGGTGATATGCGGTAAAATCCGAATTTGATTTTTGCGTGCCTTGAATTAAATTTTATTGCAGCTGCTGCTTTATATCTTCGTCAACTATTTCTTCGCCTGTTTTGTTTTTCAACTGCTCGCGCGATTTTGCGGATAAGCCGTCGTTTGCATCGGCATTCATATCGCAGGTGGAAAGGGCGTCAAGTTCCTGCTTTGTCACTTTTCCGTCGCGGTAATCGCGCACAATCGGCAGCTCATACATACTGTATTTTTTATCTTTGAAAAATCTTAGGAATTTGTGCTTAACAACCCATGCCGCAGGCACCCAAATATATTTGTGCATGGCAGGGGAAACGGAGCCTATCATCCAGCAATTTCTGTCGCATTTGCGAACCTTTTCGCGCACCTTGTTTGCCTGCTCGCTTGCCCAAAGCTCGTTCCAGTTTTGGACGTTCAGGTTGCCCATAACCTCTTTTTCCTTTGTGCCGTTGCAAGGCATAACATCACCGTAGGGGTCGATAAAAAAGGTGTCGAACGCCATGTCGCAGGGGAGCAGGCGTTTTTGACCGTATATGTAATTTATAAGCCCATGGTTAAAATATGCCCTGAACCACTTTTTGGGGCTGTTGCTTTTCAGCAGCTCATTGATGAGGTCTTCAAAATTTTGAGCCACCGTGGGGCGGTCTTTAATAATGTTTTTTGCCTCCACAAAATAAAAAGAGTTGTGAAGTGAAGCCGTGGCAAATTCCATGTTCATCCGGTCTGAAAGTTTGTAAAGTGGCACCAAATCATTTGCATTGGCGTCCTGCACCGTCATTCCGAAGCCCACATCCGGGTGGTTCATTTCCACAAGCTTTTTCAGCGTGGTATAACCCCGATTAAATCCGTTTTCAAGCCCGCGGATGGCGTTGTTTGTGTCCTCAAGCCCTTCAATTGATATTCTGATGCCCACATTCGGAAATTCCTTGCACAAATCGATAATTCTGTCTGTAAAAAAGCCGTTTGTGGATATAACTATTCTGTCGCTTTTCTTATAAAGCTCGCGCACGATGTCCTTTAAATCGCTTCTGATAAAGGGCTCGCCGCCGGTTATGTTTGTAAAATACATTTGCGGCAGCTTCTTTATTGTTTCAATGCCTATTTCCTCCTCGGGTTTTGAGGGGGCTTTGTATCTGTTGCACATTGTGCAGCGTGCGTTGCAGCGGTATGTAACTATAACCGTTCCGTTTAATTTTTTTGCCATTTTAATCAACTCTGTTTAAAATTTGTTATATTGTGCGGTTTTGGCGAATGTTTCGGCAAAACGCTTACTTTCTGTTTTTTATGATTTTTGCCGGCACGCCGCCTGCAACCGAATAATCGGGGAGATTGCAATTCACAACAGCACCTGCCGCAATAACGCAGCCCTTGCCTACGGTAACACCGTCCAAAATAACGGCATTTGCGCCAATCCAGCAATCCTCACCGATTGAAATGCCTTTGCGGCTTGCGCCTTGAAGATATATCGGTGTTTCTGTGTTTTCAAAAATATGATTTTCGGAAAAAAGCTTAACTCCGGGTCCGAATATCGTGGAATCGCCGATGGAAACACTGCCGCGAACGGAAATAAACGCATTCGGCGAAATGCCGACATCGTTGCCTATTTTAAGCGATTCGCCAAGTTCTCGGATAACGCCGGTGCACTCGATAACGCTTCCTCTTCCAAGCGAAAAATTATTTCCTATTTCAACGCCGCCGCGGCAAAGTGCATTTATGTTGCAATCGTCGTTTATCGTAACTCCGCTGCCGCATTTGATATGCCCTTTTGATTTTATCGAAACTCTTTTGCCCACAAACATCATTTTGCCGGCTTCTTTGAAGCCGATTTTTTTGAAGGTGCCGCGAATTAGCATGGCAAACCGTTCTGCCAAAATGCCGCAAAGATCGGCAGAGGTTATATTTTCGTCCACCTTATATTCGCGGTGTTTGATTTTGCTGATTATAAAAGAAACAAGCTTAACCATTTTTTGAAATCAAATCGGAATAAATTTCCGAAAGCCTTTCCGTGTATTTTTCTATATTGTTAAAACTCTCGTTGCGGCAGCTTTGAGCCATGCGGATTAAAAGCTCTTTATCGGAATAAAGCTTTTTAATTGCCTCTTTAAGTGCATTTTTGTTTCCTGCTTCAAACACAATTCCCGTTTTGCCGTCTTCGATAAGTTCGGGTATTCCGCCTAAATCCGAGCCGATAACGGGCGTGCCGAGTGAAACGGATTCGGCAACGGCCATCGGGCAATTTTCGTGGCATTCGCTCGGGCAAATTGAAAATTCGGCGTTTTCAATTAAATGCGAAAGCTCTTTGCCGTTTTTAAAGCCCGCATATTCAATGTTTGGAATGCCCTTGCACAAATCCTCAAGCGGACCCGTGCCGGCAAAAATAAATTTAATGTCCGGCAGTTCCTTTGCCGCCTGCACCAAAGTTCCTATTCCTTTTTCAACGCTGAGCCTGCCGAAGTAAAGCACATAAGGTTCGCCGTTATAAGCACTTGCAGCTGCGGAAATTTTTTTATCAGAAAAATTGTGAAGCACGATTGTTTTGCTTTCGTCTATTCCGGATTTGTGCGCGGCGTTTGCCATAAAACGGCTCGGGCAAATGAATTTATCTATAAGCGAATAAGTGCCTTTTGAATGATAATAATAAGATTCGATTGCCGCAGGTATGCTTTTTGCAAAGGAATTGTGCACACATTTGTGCTTTATGCAATTTAAATAATTGCCGTTTTGGCACAGCATGCAAATTTTTTTTTCGTGTTCTATGTAAAATCTGTGGCATGGGCAGGCAAGCTGCACATCGTGCAGGGTTTGCACCGTGGGTATGCCGCGCTTTTTTATCTCGTAAATAATTGCCGGGGTAAGCTGAAAATTGATATTGTTTAAATGCACTATATCCGGCTTAAAATCATCAAGCACCGCACCGATTTTACGCCTTGCCTCTTTTGAATAAACGGATTTCAGCGAATATTCGATTTTTTTAAGGGCAGAGGCGTTTCGAAAGTCGATATTATCCGTGTAAATTTCCGCTTTGTTTCCCACTTGGCGGTCTGCACTGTCCATTCCGAAAAACTGCACCTCGTGACCTCGGTTTTCAAGTGCTTTTCCAAGCGTTATCATATATGTTTCCGCGCCGCCTACGGGGCTCAGAAATTTATTGACCATCAGAATTTTCATGTTGTTTGCTTCTTTTTGTTTTTAATTTTTTCAGTGTATTTAAGCGGATATAGCAGAAAATCAATGTGAAGCTTTTCCATTATTATCGCCGCTATAACAGGACCTATGAATGTTGCAATCAGCCCCAAAGCAATGTGAATGGCTGAATTGCTTATTCCGATTTTAAAGAGAACGCTTCTCATCCCCGCCGCAAAAATTGTGTGCATAAGGAAAATCGGCATTGTGTATTTTGCAAAAAAGCCCATAATCGCGGTTTGCCTGTTTGCTCGGTAAGCCCAACTCATAAATCCGAGTATTCCGCCGCATGCCAAAAAGCTTATTACAAGATTAACAATGAAATTATCGCCGTTAAGGTATTTGAAGTTGAAAATTTCAGCCGCAAAAGCCGCTGCAAACAATATAATCGAATAGGGGCTGCCGAGCTTTTTAGGCTCTGCCTTTGCGATGAATGCGCCGAAAGCAAACCAAATCCAATATGTGAGCGTGTGCTCAACGGCATAAATAATATCAAATCGGGCGTTTAAAATGTTGATTGCAACGCAGGCGGCAAATGAAACGCCGAGTAAAACATAACCTTGATTTTTTGTTTTAACTGTTGGTGTGATTAAGAATATAAGGAATAAAACATATAAAAACCAATAGGGCGGCATGGGCGAAACGAAAAGCTCATTTAAAAGACTGCCGGATTGATTGTTTACATATGCCGAAAACAGTGTTTTAAACACATGACTGAGCAGCACAAAGAAAAGATAGGGCACGCCGAACGCGAACAGCTTTTTTGATATGTTTTTCGCATAATCGCTGAGAGAATTATAGCTTGTGTATTTTTGAAACAGCCAGCCGCTGCATACGAAAAAGAGCTGAATATGAAAAAGATAGCAAAATTCGTTTGCAAAAACCAGCGCGGCGCTTTTGTTTATAACCGCCGATTCAGCCATGCTTTGCGAAAAGTGGCACAGTGCCACAAGTATCATTGCAATAACTTTAACATTATCTATCCAAACGATTCTTTTATTTTCGTTCATTTATTCACCCTGTTTATGTTTGATTACTTATTGCCGAAGCGGCTTAAATACTTTTATATGCTTCTGTGAATTTATCGGCAAGAAGTTCCCAAGTGCAATTGTTTTTAATATATTCCGCGGCGTTTTTGCCGAGTTCCTTGTTTTTCGAAGCTGAAATGACATCTTCTGCCCATTTTTCGGCGTCAAACGCAGGCTCGATAATTCCCGTTTTGCCGTTTTGAATAAGTATATCGGAACCGCCGTTTTGCGTTGTTATAACGGGTTTGCCGAAATACATTGCTTCCAGCAGCACCATGCCGAAGATTTCATAAATTGTCGGCAGCAGAAAAACATCCGTGTTTTGATATATGTATGAAAGATATTTTTGCTCTGCCGCACTGATTTTGTAAATATAATCGCCGAGGTTTAATTCGTTTATATGCCCGGCGAATTTTGCAAGATAATCCTCTTTACCGTTGCCCACGATTATAAGCTTTGCGTCAATGCCTTTTTCGCGAAGCTTGTTTAAAACATCAATTAAAAACAGGCTGTTGCGCCTCGGCTCGATTTTGCCGATATAAAGCAGCTTAATATCGCATTTAATATCCGATATTTTTGATATTTCATTGGGAATTTCGGAGAAATCGGATTGCAAAAACGCATCCGTGTCTATTCCAACACCGCAAACGGATATGCGATTTTCGTTTATACCTTTTGAAACCAGAAAATCCTTTGCAAGGCGGCTTTTTGCGATAAACGGTGTGTTGTGCCGCCTGTAAATCGGAAGCGTAAAAAGATCCGTTGCTTGGCACAGCAAATTGTATCTTTTGTTGAAATCGCAATAATAGGGACCGTGGTAAACGATTGTTTTTTGAGGATATTTTTTTGCCAAAACCGCAGAGTAAATTTGATTGTGCTCCGCCGGCTGAATAATATCGTATTGAGCAATCAGTTCGTTAAGGTCTTTATATATGGCGTTGTTTAAAATGCTTTTGCCGCCGAGGTAAAATATTTTAAGTTCTTTATCGCTGTCAAATTTATACAACACGGTTTCGGGAGATTTATCCGTCCAAAACACAATATCGCAAATATGCCCTTTTCGGATAAGTGCTTTTGCAAGCCCGATTTCCTGAATGTTATAAGTGTTTTTCCTCACATTCATATATCCGGGAA
Source organism: Clostridium sp. AF37-5 (assembly GCA_963625835.1). Taxonomy (GTDB): domain Bacteria; phylum Bacillota; class Clostridia; order Oscillospirales; family Acutalibacteraceae; genus Eubacterium_R. The sequence goes on from CAVFVA010000030.1 coordinate 9,668, forward strand.
AGGTTCTTATAATCAAAATTTTCATTTACTCACCTTTATAAAGCGCAAGGGTTTTCTGCGCCACGCCGGTCCAATTATAGCGCGAAAGTATGTACTGTGAAGCCTCGGATTTGTATTTTTGAACCTTATCGGGGTTTTGAATTAAATCAACAAGCGCATTTTTAAGGCTTTCAACATTGCTTTTTTCAAAATAAACTGCGTTTTCGCCGCAAACCTCGGTGCATTCGGGAATGCTTGAGGTGAGGCAGCAGTTTGAATAACTCATGGCTTCCAGCAGGCTTATGGGCATGCCCTCCAAGTCGCTCGGCAGCACATAGATATATGCGTTTGAATAAAGCGATTGCAGCACTTCGCCCTCAACAAAATCCGTGAAGATGATGTTTTTGCCGGCTGCCTTTTCTTTAAGCAAATCAAAATATTCCTGTGAATGGCTTGCTCCGCCGGCAATAACAAGCGGCATTTTAATATCGGCTTTCAAATAAGCGTCAATTAGATAATGAATGCCTTTTTCCGGCACAATTCTGCCGAGGTAAAGGATGTATCCGTTTTTGGCAAGTCCGTAATTTTCTTCAATAACCGAGGAGTCGGTTATGCAGGGCTTTTCTGTTCCGTTTGGTATATAAACGGTTTCTCTGCCGTATTCGGATTTGAAATAATCCCGAACGGCGTGGGACAAAACTATAATTTCGTCTGCATATTTTGCGGCTGTTTTTTCGCCGAATTTAAGATATTTTGTGGCAAAACCGCCCCATTTTGAACGCTGCCAATCAAGACCGTGAATCGTAACAACCGTTCGGATTTTAAAAAGCTTAGGAATAAAGCACATCGCCGCCGGACCCTCGGCATGATAATGAATAACATCGTATTTGCCGAAAAGCGCCCTCACGGTTGCGAAAAAGCTGTAAACAAATGCGTTTAGTGCTTTACTTTGCGGAGTTTTAACCGTTTTGATTTTTATTCCGCAAAATTCATCAAGTGCTTCGTGCGAAAATTCGCGACCGGAAACATGGCTGCCGCTGCGATTATAAGCCGTAACATCGTTGCCGAGCTCAACCAGCTTTTTTGAAAGCTGCTCAACAACGATTTCAACGCCGCCCTCGCGCGACGGTATTCTTTTGTGACCTATCATTGCAATTTTCATTATCTTCACCGGTCGGTAAATATGCCGAATTTAAATTCTATTTATTTGTTTTCAAAAGCAAAAGAAAAACGGGGTGCTTATTCGGCCCCGCTTCCTTTCAGTACCACCCAAACCGTTTTAAATAATATTTTAATATCAAGTAAGGGCGACCAATTATCTATGTATTCGCAGTCAAGCCGAACAACTTCTTCAAAATTTTGGATATCGGATCTGCCGCTCACCTGCCACAATCCGGTTATTCCGGGGCGCATTGAGAGGCGGCGTTTGTGGTGGCTTTCGTATTTATCAAATTCGTCTATCGTGGGCGGTCGCGTGCCAACCAGGCTCATATCGCCTTTAAACACATTCCAAAATTGCGGCAATTCGTCTATACTCGTTTTTCTTATGAATTTGCCCACTTTGGTAATTCTTGGGTCGTTATCCATTTTGAACATATAGCCGCTCATTTTATTGCTTGCCATCAATTCCGCTTTGCGCTTTTCGGCATCCGTGTACATTGAACGAAGCTTGTAAATGCTGAAAACACGCCCGTTTTTGCCAACACGCTGTTGCTTGAAAATCAGCGGACCGGGGGATTCTATCAAAAGCGGGATCGCCGTTATTAAAATTATCGGAAACGATACTATGCTGCCGATTAAGCCGCCGAGAATATCAAACAATCTTTTGAAAAATGCTGCCGAAAACGAAATCGGCGGAGCCGCCGTTAAGGTGGCAGTGGGGTATCCGGCTGCCACTGTAAGCTCAACATTGTCAAATTCACTGTTGTCGATATAGTGCTCAAGAGCAGGCAGGTTTATGTGCACGGTAACGCCCATGCTTTCTATTTCCTCGGCGATGCTGTCAATTGATTTTTCATATTTGTAAGGCACATTTATGAAAACTTCGTCAAGCGATTCGCAGCGCACCCAATCAACAACCCCCGCAAGGTTTGCCACAACGGGGATGCCGTTTATGTTTGAAACTCTTTTTTCTTTTTCGCCGTGATGCGTTTTGCAATAAAAACTGCCGCTTTGCACATGTGCGTCAATCAGCGCAACACCTTTAACCTTGCGCAGCCAATCTTCGTCAAGTCTTTTGGTGTATTCTTCTGCGCGGCTGTAAACCGTTATAACGCCGGTTAAGCTTACAAGCTTTGAATTGCCTGCGTGAAACATTATTACATGCTTTAAAATATATCTGTTTAAAAGGGAAAGCCCTATGAAAAAGATAAACGAAAGCACAAATAAATAACGGCTCATAATCATCTCGTTTTTGGCAAGCACTAAAAGTACGGCAAATGCCATGAAAATCAAAAAGCTGTTTCTGAAAACGGAAACGGTTTCTTTAAGTCTGTCTCTCTTTGTTAAATCAAGCGAATTTGAAAAGCAGAAAAAGATGAGGCAAAAAGAAACAAACAGCAGCACGAAATAAGTTAGGTTTTCGTGAAAATCCAGTGTGGGGATTTTGTCAATCGTAAGCGAAATCGCATAGCTTATTCCCGTTGCAACTATCAAAGAAAACAAATCAACGAAAAATTCAATTGTTAGCTGAACAGCTTTTCTTTTTTTCATTTCTAAACGCGACCTTATTTGAATTTTTGCGCGGAGTTATTTTTCTCCGTAGCCGTATGAATATTTGTATTTATATCCGTATTTCCTGTAGTAGGAATAATATTTGTTTTTGCTTGATGTAACATCGTTTAATATGAAGCCCAAAATGTTGCCTCCGATGCTGTCAAGGCTTGAAACAGCGGTTTTAACATCCGCAGAATCGTTTGCATTTGATTTAACAATCATAATGTAGCCGGTGGTTTTTTGAGCAAAAACGGTGGCGTCCGTAACAAGGTTTACGGGCGGAGTGTCAATAAACACGCAGTCGTAGTGCTCTTTAACAAATTCCAACAGTTTGTCCATCCGTGAGGAGGCGAGAAGCTCTGCCGGATTAGGCGGGATTTTGCCTCCGGTGAGCACGGAAAGATTTTCAATTTCCGTTTTTGAAACGGTGATATTATCCGTCAGCCCGGCAAGGATTTCGGAAAGACCGTTTTTAACGGGAATGGAAAACATTCTGTGGATGGTGGGGTTTCTCATATCGCTGTCTATCAAAAGGGTTCTTTTGCCCATTTGAGCAAAGGAAACCGCCAGGTTAATGCTGTTTATCGTTTTACCGTTGTTTGCCGTTGGGCTGGTGACAACAAAAATCGGGCATTTTTCGCCCTTTTGCATAAAGAGCAAATTTGTTCTGATTGAAGAATATGCCTCTTTTATAACAAACGGAGAATCGGGGGTAAGTATTTTTTTAGTATCTTCTCTTGAAAATGATTTTGACGGTGTGTTGCTTTTACGCTTTTTTTCAAAAAGTGCCATTACCTGCTGCCTCCTTTCTCTGCGGTTGCTGATTGAACTGTGCCGTTATCGCCTGATTTTGAGGCAGATGCCACAAGCCTCGGCACGCTGCCGATAACGGGAATTTCAAATTCGCGTTCAAGATCCCTTTCGGATGTGATGGTGGTGTCAAACAACTCATAAACAAAGAAGCCGATGAATGAAACCACAAATCCGGCGATTGCGCCGATTAAAATATTCTTTTTAAGATTGGGCGAGGACGGTGTGGTGGGAACTTTGGCATAATCGAGCACACTTACACCGCCGGCTTTAATCTTTTTAACAATTGCGTCCGGAGCGGTTTGAGCGATTGCGTTTGCAATATCAGCAGATTGAGCCGCATTGGTGCTCGTTACCGTAACTCTGAAAATTTCCGTTTCGTTTATCTGTGAAAACGAAAGCAGGCTTTTAAGCTGCTTTGAAGTCATGTTAAGATTAAGGTCGCCTATAACATCCTCAAGCACATAATCGCTTTTAAGAACTTCGATATATGTGTTTACAAGTTGCTGCGAAGCTGTCAGCTCGCTTTGCCCTATTGATGAGGAACTGCTGACTCTGTCCGTATTACTGTAAACATACATTGTGCAGGAAGCGGAATATTTAGGCTGAATTAAAAATTCGGTAATGCAGCCGGAAAGCACCGCCGTAATTAATGTGGCAAGAATTATGTAAATAACTCTTCTTTTCATCATGTGAAAAATTTTGCCGAGATCGATTTCGATTTCTTTTTCTTTTTCCAAAATTTTGATCCTCCGATACGGTAATTAACCCATATATTAAAATATAATATATTTATTTATAATTATAGCATACGCAAACGGCGTAATCAATGATTTATTTGCGATTGAAAGCGTTTTGATGTTAGAATATACAAGTGATATTTTGGGCAGTTTTAACTAAAATTCGCGAAAAAAGCAAAAGCGCATCGAATACTCCAAAAACGATGCGCTTAATTTATGCGTTGTTGAGAATTTTGTGCGGCTTGCCTTAAATGTCGTAATCTATTGCAACGGAAGCTTCGCGCACAGCGTGCATATAGGGCTTAACAACACCGCAGTGGTATTCGTCGTTTTGATAGGCGTCAAGCATTTCGCGGCTTTCAAGGGTAACCTGCAAAATAACATCATAAGAACGCTCGGAGCCCAAAAAATCAGTGCCCACTTCAATGGCTTTAATCATCGGCACTTTGCCGTCCATCGAAAGCAGTTTTTCTGCCGCTTCCTGCTTTTTTTGCGGGCTGTTGTCTTTTAATTTAAAGCAAACAATGTGTTTTATCATATTGAAAATCCTTTCGATAATCTTTTTGCGGCGTAATGTGCCGAGCACCGAAAAAATAACGGCGGTGATTACTCACTGCCGTTATTATAAAACAAATTCGATTATTTTGCAACAGCCGAAACTCTTGATTCACGAATGATATTAACCTTGATTTGACCCGGATATTCCATTTCGCTTTCAATCTTTTTGGCTATTTCGTGAGCGATATAGGGCATTCTTTCGTCGTTAATCGCTTCAGGAGAAACCATAACGCGAATTTCTCTGCCTGCCTGAATGGCATAAGCTCTTTCAACGCCGGGGAAGCTTGTGGAAATTTCCTCAAGCTGCTGAAGGCGTTTGATGTAGTTTTCTATATTTTCACGCCTTGCGCCCGGCCTTGCGGCAGAAACGGCGTCCGCAGCCTGAACGAGGCAGGCAACGATTGTTTTGCATTCAACATCGCCGTGGTGCGCTTCAATTGCGTGAATAACCTCTTCGCTCTCTTTATATTTGCGTGCGTATTCAACGCCGAGCGCAATGTGAGAGCCTTCCATTTCATGGTCAAGAGCCTTACCTATATCGTGCAAAAGACCGGCTCTGCGCGCAAGCTTTTCGTTTGCGCCCAGTTCCGCAGCCATAAGACCTGCAATATAGGAAACCTCAAGGCTGTGCCTGAGCACATTTTGACCGTAAGAGGTGCGGTATCTGAGCTTGCCGAGCAGCTTAACGAGCTCGGGATGAACCGGACCGCAATTGGCTGCAAGCACTGCTTTTTCACCCTCTTGCTTAATGATTGCATTAACCTCGCGGGTGGATTTTTCAAACATTTCTTCGATTTTTGTCGGGTGAATACGACCGTCCTGAATAAGACGTTCAAGGGTAAGCCTTGCAATTTCCCTTCTTACCGGGTCAAACGAACTTACCGTAATTGCCTCGGGAGTGTCGTCAATAATAAGCTCAACACCCGTGATGGTTTCGATTGAACGGATGTTGCGACCCTCGCGACCTATGATTCTGCCCTTCATATCGTCGTTTGGCAGCGAAACAACGGAAACGGTTGTTTCTGCCGTGTGGTCTGCTGCACAGCGCTGGATAGCAGTTGCTATTATCTCCTTGGCAATTACTTCACTTTGATCGCGAACCATTTGCTCATATTCAAGGATTTTTCTGCTTTTTTCGGTATCAAGCTCTTCTTCAAGCGATGCAAGCAATTGGTGTTTTGCTTCCTCTTGGGTAAAGCCCGATATTTTTTCCAGCATATCAAACTGGCTTTTCTTGATGCTATCAATCTCGAGTAATTTATCGTCGGCATCTTTAAGCTTTTCGCTTAATGATTCGTTTTTTGCCTCAATGGAATCTGCTCTTTTATCAAGATATTCTTCCCTTTGGTTGAGGCGGTTTTCCTGCTTTTGAACTTCGCTTCGCCTTTCGCGGATTTCTTTATCGGCGTCCGAGCGCAGCTTGTGAATTTCATCTTTTGCTTCGATAAGGCTGGCTTTTTTTGTGTGCTCTGCCTCCTGAAGCGCATCGTTTATAATTTTGGTAGCTTCTTCTGTTGCGGATCCTATTTCTTTTTCATTGGCTTTTTGCCTCATAACCGAGCCTAAAATAAAGCCTGCAATGCAGAATATAACCGCACATACTACAGTAATTATAATTGCAACCGGTGTACTCATAATCAATAGCACCTCCTTCTGTTTTAAGATTTTTTGATCAATTATCATCAGAAAAGGTACAGTTTAAATACAAACCGAAATTATAGTAGTTTTGTATAGGCATAATACAACGCTATATAGATTTTCCTGTTTATAATACACCCATATCTTGTATCTGTCAAGTGGCAGTTATTTGCGGCTTCGTCGGAAATGCAGATGCAAAAGTTTAAAAAATTGCCGTGCTTTGGTGTTGACATCCTAAAAAATAATGTTATAATTATCGCATAAGCAGTTATTAAGCTGCGCCAAAAGCTTTGATGGGATCAAAACTGCGCATCCGCTTTATTTGCAGAGAGCACCCCGGCAGCAATTCGCCGCCGCTGAAAGGGGAGCATAAAGCCGCGTAAGCTACCGCCCCGGAGTGCCGCCAATACCGGCCGTAAGCCTGCGTTAAAGGCGTGTGAGAGGCGCATTTGCGCAATTCAGGTGGAACCGTGGATTTTTTATTCACCCTGTGTTTATCGCAGGGTGTTTTTTTATTATCGGCAAAGCACAAAATATATTTGTTTAAATTAAGCCATTCGGCTTGGAGGGAAAATTATGAAAATCACTTTGAAAGACGGCTCTGTAAAAGAATACGGCTCACCGATGTCGGCTGCGGATATCGCAAAAGATATTTCGATGGGGCTTTACAGAAATGCCTGCGTTTGCAGGATTAACGGCGAGGTTAAAGATCTTCGCACAGTTGTTGACGGCGACGCTGAACTTGAAATTCTTACCTTTGATAACGAGGAGGGCAAAAGGGCGTTTAACCACACTGCTTCCCATGTTATGGCTCAGGCGGTTAAAAGGCTCTATCCCGAGGTTAAGCTTACAATCGGTCCTGCCATTGAGGACGGCTTCTATTATGATTTTGACACGGAAACACCGTTCGGACCCGAGGACCTTGCAAAAATCGAGGCGGAGATGAAAAAGATTGTTAAAGAGGGCTTTGTGCTTGAAAAATTCGAGCTTACCCCCGATGAAGCAATCAAGCTTATGCAGGAAAAGGACGAGCCTTACAAGGTTGAACTCATAAATGAGCATGCAGGTAAGGGTGAGCATATCAGTTTCTATAAGCAGGGCGAATTTACCGAACTTTGCGCCGGTCCTCACCTTATGGATGTTAAGCCCATTAAGGCGTTTAAGCTCACAAACTGCACCGGCGCATATTGGCGCGGCGACGCTAAAAATAAGATGCTTTGCAGAGTTTACGGCACGGCATTCCCCAAGGCTTCAATGCTGGAGGAGCACCTTGCAATGCTTGAGGAAGCCAAAAAGCGCGATCACAGAAAGCTCGGCAAGGAGCTCGGTCTCTTCACGATTATGGAAGAAGGTCCCGGTTTCCCGTTCTTCCTTCCTAAGGGCATGGTGCTGAAAAACACGCTTGTTGATTATTGGCGCGAAATTCACCGCAAGGCAGGCTATTATGAAATTCAAACCCCGATGATTCTTAACAGGGCTCTTTGGGAGCGCAGCGGACACTGGGATCACTATAAAGAAAATATGTATACCACCGTTATTGATGACGAGGATTATGCAATTAAGCCGATGAACTGCCCCGGCGGCATGCTTGTTTACAAAACTCAAATGCATTCGTATAAGGATTTGCCGCTTCGCATGGGCGAGCTCGGTCTTGTTCACAGGCATGAGCTTTCCGGCGCACTTCACGGTCTTATGCGAGTTCGCTGCTTCACTCAGGATGACGCTCATATCTTTATGACGCGTGAGCAGATTAAAGATGAAATCAAAAATGTTGTTCGCCTGATAGACAGCGTTTATAACACATTCGGCTTTGAATATCATATTGAGCTTTCCACACGCCCCGAGGATTCCATGGGTGCGCAGGAAGATTGGGATGTTGCTACGGACGCACTTCGCAACGCTATCACCGAGCTCGGCTATGATTTTGAGGTTAATGAAGGCGACGGCGCTTTCTACGGCCCGAAACTTGATTTCCACCTTAAAGACTGCCTCGGCAGAACATGGCAGTGCGGCACAATTCAGCTCGATTTCCAGCTTCCCGAAAGATTTGAGCTTGAATATGTTGGTGCAGACGGTGCAAAGCATCGCCCGATTATGATTCACCGCGTTGTTTTCGGCAGTATCGAAAGATTTATCGGTATTCTTACCGAGCATTTTGCCGGCGCGTTCCCGGCATGGCTTGCTCCCGTGCAGGTTAAGCTGCTTCCCATTGCAGACAGGCATTACGAATATCTTAAAGCTGCCAAGGATAAGCTTGAGGAAAGAGGCATTCGCTGCGAGATAGACGACAGAAGCGAGAAAATCGGCTTCAAAATCCGCTCCGCGCAAATGGAAAAAATTCCTTATATGCTTGTTGCAGGCGATAAGGATATTGAAAACGGCACTGTTTCCGTTCGCTCAAGAAAAGAGGGCGAGCAGGGTGCAATGAGCGTTGATGAATTTGCCGATATGCTTGAAAAAGAAATAAAATCCAAAGCTCTGTAAATCAGAATACACAAAATCCGGAATGAACAGTCATTCCGGATTTTTTATAATATATAGCAATTATATATAGCTTATTTCAAATCGCTTTTATGAAATTTAAGCCTTGTTGATTCCCTGATAACAAATTCCGTTTTCAAAATATGATTGCCTATTTCAAGCTGCGGATTTGCAATTATGTTGTGAAGCACATCGCAGGCACAGTGCCCCATTTTATATGAAGGCTGGCTCACGGTTGTTATGGTTGGTGTGGTCATCATTGAAATGGAACTGTTGTTGAATCCCACAACGGCAATGTCATTAGGCACTTTGTAGCCGCGCCTCATTATTTCTTTTATCGCTGCTGCGGCAAAAATATCGGATGCGGCAAAGATTGCATCGGGAATAATGCCTGAATCAAATTTTTTGGAAATGGTACTGCTTGCTGCGTCAAATGAGGTGCTGTTTAGCTGAATATAGTAATCGGGGTTTACTTCAATGCCGGCTTCCTTTAAAGCGTCGGTATAACCGCGCCTTCTGTCAACCGTCATTTGGTAATAAAGCGGTCCGTTAAAAAAGGCAATCTTTTTTCTGCCTGACATTATTAAATATTCCGTTGCAAGTTTTGCGGATTCATAATTATCTATTGTAACATAAGGGTGATTTGCCTGCGGATTATATTCGCAGCATTGCACCAAGGGCACAACTTTTGAAATCGCATCAAGGCTTTCGGACGGAAAAGAGGAAAGCGTTATAAGCCCTGCGGCATGCACATTTTTTAGAAATTTTATAAATTCATATGTGTTTCCGCTTTTTGGCGAAAATTGCGTGGCGATGAAATCACAGCCGTGCTCGGCGGCACTGTCAAGCGCGCCCTGCAAAATGTCATAATAGTAGCTGTGATTTGTGTGTTCAATAACTAAAACGATTATCTTCTTTTGATATGATTCAATAAAATTCTCACGGTGTCTCGGTGTAATTCCGAGCTCCTGCATCGCGTCTTCAACAAGCTTAACGGTTTGCGGTTTAACAAGTTCTCTGTGGTTTACCACTCTGGAAACGGTTGCGCTTGAAACGCCGCAGTATTTGGCGATGTCCTCAACAGTTGCTTTTTTTGCCATAAAATCACCTCGATTGGCTTAATTATATAATGCCGAGCCGGGAATTGCAACATTATTTATTTTGTTTTTATAAGACCCAGCCGAATAAACAGCAGACTGAATTTGAATTATAAATTTTCGCGATAAGCGGTGTGTATTTACTGCTTGAACATGAATTAAATAAAAAATCGGTATTATGCCCAAATAAATCTCGTGAATATTGTGCATATGAAATATAATTCTTACAATTTTAACAATTTATATAAAAATTCGCCATATCCGTATTGACAGATATCGTGTTTTTATATATAATTTTTCTGTGACAGCGGGAATCTTAAATATGTATAAAAATGCAAAATATCGTGTGTAAGTTCATCTTTTGCATCACTGTTCACGACTTTTTATTGCTTTTTGCAAATTCAATTGCATGCCCGCGATGAATGGAGATTTGTAATGAAAGAATATTTGAATGAAAAAAAAGCGAAAAAGGAAGCAATTGAAGAAATCGACCTTATTCCTTTGCTTAAAGCCATTGTTTCAAAATGGTGGCTTATTGTTATTTTTGCCGTTGCTTTCGGCATCGCTTCGTATTTTGTTACGGACACATTTATTACCCCAACCTACAAATCCGGTTTCACGGCGTATGTAAATAACTACAGCGGCACAACTTCCGGAACTGATACAACAAACGGCGGCAAAAAGCTTACCACTTCGGATATCACGGCTTCTCAAAGCCTTGTTAAAACATATTCAAAAATCATTCTCAGCCGTTCTGTGCTTTCCGAAGCAGCGGCTAAGGTTAATCTTAATTATACACCGGCACAGCTTTCAAAAATGGTTTCAACCGCTACGGAGGACGACACTGAGGTTATCGGCGTTTATGTAACCGCCGAAGATCCCAAGGTTGCGGCTCAGCTTGCGGGCGCAATTTCGGAAGTGGCTCCAAAAATCATTTCTCAAATTATTGAGGGCAGCTCAATGCAGATTATTGACGAACCGCTTGTGCCCACCTCAATCGATTCTCCCAGCTACTCCAGAAACACTGCAATCGGCATTTTGTTCGGCGCCGTTGTTGCGGCTGCAATAATCGTGGTTAAAGAGTTGCTCGACGATCATGTTAAAAATGAAGACGAACTTGAGGAAAAATTCTCAATTCCCGTTGTAGGAGTTATTCCGGATATAAATTCGGCAATCAAGCAAAGCACAAAATATGCCTATGCATATAAATCGTATGAGGGAGGCAAAAAATAATGGATAAAAAGCAGAAAAAGTCCGCAGTAATAGGCGACACATTGCTCCTTTCCCAAAATTCACCGTTCAGCGTGCAGGAGGCATATAAATCGTTAAGAACGAATGTTGCATTTTCAATCGCAGGCGGCGATTCCAAATGCATCGGCGTCACAAGCCCTAACAGGGGCGACGGTAAAAGTTCCGTTTCGGTTAATTTGGCAATTTCCTTTGCCCAAATCGGCAAAAAAGTGGTTTTGGTGGATTGCGATATGCGCCTTCCCACCGTTGCCCAAAAGCTTGGAATTAAAAGAAGTCCGGGATTAAGCGATTATCTCGTCGGCGAAAAAAGCATAAATGAATGTATTTTCAATGTGAGCAAGCTCGGCTTTGCCGTTGTGCCTGCCGGCAACATTCCGCCGGATCCCACAACGCTTCTTGAATCTAAGGAAATGCGCGAGCTGCTTGGCGTGCTCAGAAATTATTATGATTATATTATAGTTGATTTGCCGCCGGTTCTTCCCGTTCCGGATGCAATGATTCTTTCAAAGCATATGGACGGTTATTTGATCGTTGTTAAAAACGGAAGTGCGGAATACAGAAATGTGTCCGACACATTAAAGCAGCTTCAATTTTCGGAGTCCAAAATCATCGGCTTTGTTTATAACGGAAAAGCTTTGCCGAGCAAGCGTTCAAGAAAATATAGATATAACTATACTTATTATAAAAAGAAATAGGCAACCGATTTGTTTGCAAATTGAATTTGTGCCGTGCGGTTTATGCTCAAAAGGATAAATTACGGTGCGGCGCAATGCCTCGGTGTGCTGCTTTGCAAAAAGCAGCCGCCCTTTGCAA
>CAVFVA010000031.1:0-21330 GCA_963625835.1 Clostridium sp. AF37-5
TCTTGATGTTATGCTGGCAAAGCGAAAAATGTCCTCCGGTGAGTTGGCTGCAAAAATCGGAATAACCCCGGCAAATCTTTCAATCTTAAAAACGGGCAAGGCAAAGGCAATCCGTTTTTCAACGCTTGAGGCAATTTGCGATGTGCTTGATTGCCAGCCCGGCGATATTCTTGAATTTAAAAGGCGAAATATATGAATAATATGAATACAAACAAAAGCACGCAAAGCGCGCCTGATGATATGTATAACATGAATAATAATACAAATCAAATAAATAACTCGCAAAATAACATAAATTATATGCCGCCTATTTCAGGCTCGCCGATGCAAGCTTATCCTGTTTTTGGCACATGTTATCCGGCGCAGACTGCGCCTGAAAAAAGAAAAATTACGGTTTCAAAGCGCGATATTGTTTTTGCATTGCTCTTTTTCGGCACGGCAATTGTTATCACGGATTTTGTTTTTTGGCATGGGCTTTCGCTCGGTTTTTCACTCGCGTTTTTGCTGCTTTTTGCCGTTGTTACAGCCTATTATGCCGATAAAATCAAAAAAGTGCCGGCGTTTGCCGCGTGCTGCGGTGCGCTTTCGCTTGCAAGCGCAGGTTCGTATGCCGTCGGTAACGATGAATTCTCAAAACTGTTTATGCTCATTCCAACCGCTCTTCTTTTTGCCGTTTATGTATGCGGAATTTCGGGTGGGTTTCACCGTCGCTGCGGCAGCGTTAAAATCTTCGGTGATGTTGCGCAAAGCCTTTTTAAAACTCCGCTTGAAAATGCCGGTGCGGTTATTGGCGGTTATTGCGGCTTCCCGTCAAAAAACAAGGTAAATAAAAGCGCTGTTATCGGTGCCTTGTTTGCTTTGCCTATTCTTGCGGCGGTTATTCCGCTTCTTGCCTCGGGCGATGCAGCGTTTGAAAATCTTTTAAAAACAGCATTTAAGAATATCGGCACCGGAATAGGCAAAACAGCAGTTGCCGCCGTGTTTGCGTTTTTGCTTGTTGTTTATGCCGTTTCAAATAAATATGCTGTGCAAACGGCAAAAGCACAGTCTGTTTCGCGCAGGTTCAGTTCTGCTGTTTCTGTTTCGTTTTTAAGCGTTATTTCGTGCGTTTATCTTGTGTTTCTTTTTTCACAGCTTGCATATTTTTTCAGTGCGTTTTCAGGTGTGCTTCCGCATGGATATACTTACAGCGCAAGCGAATTTGCAAGGCGAGGTTTTTATGAAATGGCTGCCGTATGCATAATAAATATATCATTGCTTGCCGCAGTTGCCGTGTTCACGAAAAAGTCGCCGCAAAAGCCGTGGCGCGCGGTTAAAGCACTTTCGCTTTTCATAACGCTCTTCAGTGCACTGCTGCTTGCAATCGCCGCGGCAAAAATGGGGCTTAACATCAATATTTTCGGTCTCACGAAAAACAGGCTTTTCGTTTGCTTGCTTATGGCGGCATTCGGCGTGGTTTTAATCTTTTTCGCAATTCATATTTTTGCGCCGAAAATGCCTTATATGCAGCCTGTAATCATAATTTGCAGCGTTATTTTTATTGCATTTGCGTATTTTAATTCAGATAATGCAATAGTTAAATACAATATCGCAAGGTACGAAAACGGCAAAATTTCATCGGTGGATTGCAATTATCTTTCAACACTGAAAGGCTCATATGCGTCCGATTTTGCAGAAATCGAAAAAAACGGCGATAATTCGGTTGCAAACGGCGCACGCAGTGCCGTAATCGGCAGAATATGCGAGGGTTATCCCGAGTTTTTCGGAGGCGGCTTCGCAATAGAAAACGATATTGAATATGAAAAATCCGATTTTCGCGAATTTAATATAATTGGCGATAAGATTAAAAAGGACGCCGCCGTGTATTATAATTCACTTTCGGAAAAAGAACGCCGCACGCTTTATTCGCAGTATCTGCTGGAGGAACGCGGCGGAGTATTTACGCCGGTTTCAAACTGCTACACTGTTTGGGATGATGACGGAAACGAAACCGTTTATTCTTATGATTCCGCAACGGGGGAGTATGCAAAATCGGATTATACGCCTGCCACAAACGGCGGCGCGGAAAATTAAATTTGCAATTATTAAATAAACGGTGCTCATATTTTTGTGCTTTAACAGCATAATAAAACGGCGCGGCAGTCATCAACATTCGGTTAATGGCAGCCGCGCCGTTTGCTTTTGTTTTGATTATTTGTTTTGCGGAAAAACAACCACAAGCATCCATTTAAATGCCTTTTCTCCGCGAACGGAATGGGGCTTTTTCGCCGGCATAAGCAGTGATTGCCCTGCCGAAACGGCGTGCTCTGTGCCGTCAACGGTGAAAATACCCGTGCCCTCAAGCACAGTAACGAATGCATCGCCGGTTGATTCGTGGGTGGATATTTCCTCGCCTGCGTCAAATGCAAAAAGGGTAATGCTTACGGCATCGTTTTGCGCCAGCGTTTTGCTTACGACTTCGCCCTGCCTGCAGGTGATTTGCTCTTTGAGCGCAACAGCCTTCTCTGCAGGAAAGTTTTTAATGTATTTTTCCATGTGAATATGCTCCTTAATATAAAATGTTTTAAATATATTATAACCTATTTTGGGCGAAGGTCAATATCGGCGGCTTGATTTTAAAAGCTGACCAAAAATAAAGCAAAACACCGGGTTAATATTATTAAATAAGGCAATTGCCTACCGCCGTTTGCAGTGCTATAATCTATTAAAAATTCAGGCAAAAGGAGTAATTGCTTTGCAAAATCGGGCAACGGAAAACTTGGCAGAAAAGCCCATTTTTTCAAATAAAGCTTTGATGCGGCTGATTGTGCCGCTTATAATAGAACAATTTTTGCTTTTAAGCGTCGGTATGGCAGATACGCTTATGGTAACAACCGCCGGTGAAGCGGCGGTTTCTGGCGTTTCGCTTGTGGATAATATAAATATGCTTTTAATTCAAATATTTGCAGCTCTTTCAACCGGCGGTGCGGTTGTGGTTTCGCAATATCTCGGCAGCGGCAAAAAGGATTCGGCTCAAAGGTCTGCCAAGCAGCTTATGTACACCACCACGGTGTTTTCCACGGTGATAATGATTTTGGCACTCGTTTTTCGCCGCAGGGTGCTTTCGCTTGTTTTCGGCAATATTGAGGCTGATGTTATGGAAAGTGCGCTTGTTTATTTCTTAACCACTGCGCTTGCTTATCCTTTTATGGCAATTTATAATGCCGGCGCGGCACTTTTCAGGTCTGTGGGAAACAGTAAAATTTCCATGCTGAATTCCCTTATCGTAAATATAGTTAATATCACGGTAAATGCCGTGTTGATTTACGGTTTTGATATGGGTGCACTCGGTGCCGGAATAGGCACTTTAACCTCGCGCGTTGTTGCAGCCGTATTTATTCTTGTGCTTTGGCAACGGCACAGCAACGAATTGCGCATAATCAAGCTTTTCAAGCCGGAATTTCACGGCAGAATTGTTAAGCAAATTTTATCCGTCGGCATTCCGAACGGGCTTGAAAACGGTATGTTTCAAATCGGCAGATTGCTTGTGCTCAGCCTTATAACTACTTTCGGCACAAATGTGGTGGCTGCAAACGCAATCGGCAACAGCATTGCAGGCGTTATCAATGTGCCGGGGCAGGCAATCGGGCTTGCAATGGTGGTTGTTATCGGGCAGTGCATGGGTGCCGGAAACACAAAGCAGGCGGTCGGCTACACAAAAAAGCTTATGCTTGCCGTTTATGTGCTTATGGGCGCACTGTGTGTAATTCAGTTTGTGATCACGGATTCGCTCGTCGGCATTTTCAATCTCACTCCGCGTGCGGCGGCTATTGCTTCGCAGGTGCTCAGATACAGTGCCGTATTCACCGCCCTTATCTGGCCGCTTTCGTTCGATTTGCCTAATTCGCTTCGTGCCTCGGGCGATGTTGTGTTTCCTATGGTGATTTCGCTCGTTTCAATGTTTGTGTGCCGCGTGGGTTTAAGCTATGTTTTGGCATGCGATTGGGGGCTTAATCTCGGTCTTCTCGGTGTTTGGCTTGCAATGTTTGCCGATTGGATTGTAAGAAGTGTTTTCTTTATAATCCGCTTTGCCAAGGGCAAATGGAAGCATAAAAAGGTTATCGGCTGATGAAATCAAATCTGTCGCATAAATTTTTATAATCGAAATAAAATAACCTCCCGCTTGCGGGAGGTTTTCTTTTAGTGTCTTAAGACAGTTGAGCACCATAAGGTGCGAAATAAAGAACCACCCGCTATGCGGGTGGTTGATGAAAAGTTATACAAAAATAATCACCGACCATGTGATACAATGTAGATGTTCAAGCTAATTGTAAATACAAGGAAGGTGATTAAATGGCGAATAAAACAAATAGTTTGTCACATGCAAAATGGTTGTGTAAATACCATATAGTGATAGTCCCAAAGTATAGACGAAAAGTAATATATAAGGAATATCGAAAAGATTTGCAAGAGATAATAAAAACGCTTTGCAAATACAAGGGAGTAGAAATACTAGAGGGGCATATGATGCCCGACCATGTTCATCTACTAGTAAGTATACCACCAAAAACAAGTGTGTCAAGTTTTATGGGATACTTGAAGGGTAAGAGTGCATTAATGATGTTTGATAAGCACGCAAACCTAAAGTATAAATTTGGCAACAGACATTTTTGGGCAGAGGGATATTATGTTTCAACAGTGGGATTGAATGAATCGACAATACGGAAATACATACAAGACCAAGAAAAAGCAGATATTGCTTTGGATAAATTAAGTGTAAAAGAATATACAGACCCATTTTCAAAATAACCCCTTTAGGGGTATGCCAAAGTGGCAAAAACAATAAGGCTTGAACAAAGAGAAAGCCCGCGCCTTGAGACGCGGGTTAGTATCACTGGCTTATAGCCCTTGTGCAAACCACCCGTTTGACGGGTGGTTATGATTGCAAATATACTGCCTGGGGGCAGGGAATAAAGAAGAATAATATTTTTATGAAGTGCGACCCAACGGCGATTTCCTTTTTTTGGCAAGGTAATGAATAATTCCGGCGGCGTCTGCCAAAAACCAGCCTATCGGAATTGAAATCCAAATTCCCGTTTCGCCGAGCTGCGGAATTTTTGAAAGCAGGTAAGATAAAAGCACGCGCGTGCCGAGCGAAATAACGGTGAGCACCACGGAAAAGGCGGGTCTGTCAATCGCTCTGTAATATCCGTAAAGCATAAATAAAATGCCTATTCCTATGTAGCACGTGCCCTCGATTCTTAAATATTGCACGCCCGTTTCAATGATTTGAATTTCGCTTTTGCTTACGAAAATTTCCATCAGCGGCTTTGCGAAAATCACAACGGCGGCACTTATAACGGCGCAGAAAATCACCACGCAAATTGCGGATTGCTTTATTCCTGCCTTGATGCGCTTCGGCTTGCCCGCGCCGTAATTCTGCGCAATAAATGTGGAAAATGCGTTGCCGAAATCCTGCACGGGCATGTATGCAATCGTGTCTATTTTAACTGCCACGGCAAAAGCGCTCATAACAGCCGCTCCGAAGCCGTTCACAATGCCCTGCACGGCAAGTATGCCGAAATTCATAACGGATTGCTGAAGGCAGGTAAAGCCCGAAAGCGAAGCTATGTTTTTCAGCACGCTCTTGTTAAAATAAGCGTCCGCTTTCGTTATCCTCAGCTTCGGGTATTTGAAAAATGTGTATGCGCAAATGCCGATTCCCGCAATGTATTGCGAAATCACGGTTGCAAGCGCCGCGCCGTGTATTCCCATTTCAAGCGGAACAACGAAAATAATATCAAGCCCTATGTTGAGCACCACCGAAACCGAAAGAAACACAAGCGGCGCGGCGGAATTGCCTATTCCCCTCAGCAGATTGGCGTAATAATTATAAAGAAAAGAAGCAAAAATCCCGCAGAAAATGCATAAAAGATATGTTTTCATCATCCCGAAAATTTCATCGGGCACTCTCAGCAGGCGAATTATCCCGCCCGCCTGCCAAATCACAGCCGCGCTCAGCAAAATCGAAAATGCGCCGATAACAGTGAATGAAATGAATTTGCCGTTTCTGATTTTTTCGTAATCATGCCGCCCGTGAGCTATGGAGAAAAATGCGCTTGTGCCGAGGCAAAGCCCTATTATAACGGAGGTTAAAAAGGTTGTGAGCGAATAAGAAGAACCCACCGCCGCCAGGGCGTTGCTGCCGATATATTTGCCCACCACCCAAGTGTCGGCCAAATTATAAAGCTGCTGCATAACATTGCCCAGCATAAGCGGCAGCGCAAATGCCCACAGCTTTGCCGTTATTTTTCCCGTGGTAAGATCGTATTGCTTCAAAATTTCAAATCCTTTCCGCCGCAAATGCGGCGCATTGATATGTTAGCACCGATTTGCCTTAAAGTAAAGCCAAAATTATAAAGTGACTTTCGCGGTTATAAATTATGTAGCTTTTATAACGAAGTGACTGAATTGCTAAAAGTTGATTTGTTTGTTTTTTTAGTGTTATAATAATTTATAATGCTTTTTACTTGTTTATAATTTAAAGGGATTAGATTGCTTATGAAATTTTTATTTAAAATTTTCTTGTTTTGCATTGTTATATTTTTTCTTTTTAAAATAGCGTATTTTTTTACTCATCGCAGGCCATTGGAGTTTAAAGAAATGCAAAGATTATCTGCAATTAGAAGAATGCAATATATAAAAAATACATATAATTTCAATTATTATAATGTGCCGGTGAACATTGCTTTTAAATCATCTATGAAACCTGGGGGTGCATGGTACGATGTAAGAGAAGATTTATATAGCTTTCCCAGTTTGGTTGCTACTCTACTTAAAGGCAAAAAACATGAATGGGTTATTTTTGCTATAGAGCAAAGAGGAATAATATATGGGTTTTATGCAAATAAGGGTGACAATAATTTTGAGGTTACACCTAATTGCAGTGTTGAATTTTTAGTATCTAAATGTGAAGAATATGGATGTGAAACTATTTTGTGCTTTCACAATCACCCTAATTCAAATCCACGATATACGGATTGCTTAGTACCAAGTAAGCAAGATTTCAGAAGCGCTAATTATTTTGCTGAGTGTTTAAATTTAAAATATAATTTTATAGATTTTGTTTGTGAACGTGGCAGATTTATTAAATTCTTTGAATCTTATTCGGCAAATTTTGTTCCAGATGTTGCTAGAATAGAGAACGTTCAAAAGGAAAATAATATTTCTAAATGGAATAATTACAAACTTCATCGAGAAATACGAAATAACAGAAGTTTATTATATTGAATCGTAAACTGCTATTTAAAACTATTATTGCAATATGATATAAAAAAGCCGGAGGTGTTTAAAACATCTCCGGCTTTCAGTATTTATATAATAGTATATATCAGGCGCTTTTATTTTGACTTTTTGTGCTCTGCTGCTGCAGTAACGAAGCCGCGGAAAAGCGGATGCGGCTTGTTGGGTCTGCTCTTGAATTCCGGGTGGAATTGGCAAGCCACATACCACGGGTGCTCAGGAATTTCCATCATTTCAACAATGTGGTTATCCGGCGATGTGCCTGCAAAAAGCACGCCGTGCTTCAGTAAATCCTCGCGGTAATCGTTGTTTACCTCATAGCGGTGGCGGTGGCGTTCGTAAATCATTGAAGAGCCGTAAAGCCCGTACGATTTTGATTCGGGACTGAGTACGCAGGGGTATTGACCGAGGCGCATTGTGCCGCCCATTTCCTCCACATTCTTTTGCTCCGGCATAATGTCGATAACCGGGTGAGTGGTTTCAGGGTTGATTTCTGCGGAATTGGCGTCTGCATAACCAAGCACGTTTCTTGCAAATTCAATAATCGCAATCTGCATGCCAAGGCAAATTCCGAGATAGGGGATGTTGTGCGTTCTGGCATAATTTGCCGCCTTGATTTTGCCCTCTATTCCTCTGCTGCCGAAGCCGCCGGGAACAAGAATGCCGTCCATATCGCCCAAAACGGCATCCAAATCAACACCGTCGCCTTCAAGGCTTTCGGAATCAATCCAATGAATATCAACAGCAGATCTTGTTTCTATTCCGCCGTGCTTTAATGCTTCATTTACGGAAATATAGCTGTCGTGCAGCTCCACATATTTGCCAACCATGCCGATTTTAACGGTTTGCACAGGGTTGCGAAGTGCGTCAAGCATTTCCTGCCAGCCTGAAAGCTCCGGCTCGCCGCATTCAAGCCCAAGCTTTTTAACGGCAACCGTGTCAAGTCCTTCCTTGCGCAGCATCATCGGAACGGCATAAAGAATGTCGCAGTTGTTGTTTTCGATAACACATTCTTTTTCCACATTGCAAAAAAGAGCGATTTTGTTTCTTATGTCGTCTGTAAGCGGGTGCTCGGTGCGGCACACGATAACATCGGGGTGAATGCCGAGTGCAAGCATTTCTTTAACGCTGTGCTGAGTTGGCTTTGATTTAAGCTCGTCCGAAGCCGCAAGATAGGGAACGAGCGTAACATGAATGAAAAGGCAGTTTTCTCTGCCGTATTCAACGGAAAATTGGCGAATTGCCTCCAAAAATGGTTGGCTTTCGATATCGCCTATTGTGCCTCCGATTTCAACAAAGCACACATCTGCGCCCGTTTCGGCATTTCTGTAAATTGATTTTTTGATTTCGTTTGTAACATGTGGAATAATTTGAATGGTTTGACCGCCGTAGACGCCTTTTCTTTCGTCTGTTATAACCTTCCAGTAAACTCTGCCCGAGGTCAGATTTGAATTTTGGGAAAGTGATTCATCGATAAATCTTTCGTAGTGACCGAGGTCAAGGTCTGTTTCTGCGCCGTCGTCCGTAACAAAAACCTCGCCGTGCTGAACGGGATTCATCGTGCCGGGGTCAACATTAAGATACGGGTCAAGCTTTTGCGCGGTAACCTTTAAGCCGCGCGATTTCAAAAGTCTGCCCAGCGATGCCGCGGTTATGCCCTTGCCGAGTCCGCTCACAACGCCGCCGGTAACGAATATGTACTTTGGCTTTTTCATTGTATAGCCCTCCTTAAATGATTTTGTTTGTTATATGTTTTTAATCAAAAGTCTGCCTGAGCCGCCGTGAGGCACCCTCAAGGAAATTGCTGATTTACCTATTTGTTTGCCGGCTCGCTCGTGAGGCGCACGCCAAGCTTTTTGAGCACATTTTCATCCACCTGCGCCAGTAAAACGGAGGAATGCATTTCGCAGTTTTTAAGCTCGCAAAGCTTTTGCATTGCCGCAGCTGCATTTTCGTCAGTCGTGGCAGAAATTGCAAGCGCAATCAGCACTTCATCCGTGTGCAGCCTTGGGTTTTTGTTGCCGAGGTGGTTTGTTTTAAGCTCCTGAATCGGCTTTATGACATCGGGACCGATTAAAAGCACATCGTCGTCGATTCCGGCAAGATGTTTAAGTGCATTTAAAAGAGTTGCCGATGCGCAGCCCAACAGGGCAGATGTTTTGCCGGTAACGGTTGTGCCGTCCTTAAGCTCTGCGGCAGCAGCCGGTTGATCCGTTTTTGTCGCAAGCTCGTGCGCCGCTGCGGCGCACGCCCTGCTTTCTGAGTTTATGTTTGCCTGGTTCATCAAAAGCTCAAGCTTGTAAATTTCTTCTTTGTTTCCTGCACCCTTTGCCGCGTTTTTAACAGCGTTGTAATATCTGCGCACGATTTCCTGAAGTGATGCCTGCGAAACGGCGTCGTTGTCAAAAATGCAGTTACCTGCCATGTTCACACCCATATCCGTGGGCGATTTGTAAGGGCAGGTGCCGTATATTTTTTCAAATGTGGCTTTGAGCACCGGGAAAATTTCAACATCACGGTTGTAATTTACGGCTGTTTTGCCGTATGCCTCCAAATGCCACGGGTCTATCATATTTATGTCGTTAAGATCCGCCGTTGCGGCTTCGTATGCCATGTTTACCGGGTGGCGAAGCGGAATGTTCCAAATCGGAAATGTTTCAAATTTTGCATATCCGGCTTTAACGCCGAGCTTGTTTTCGTGGTAAAGCTGGGAAAGGCAAACAGCCATTTTGCCGCTTCCGGGACCCGGTGCAGTAACAACCACAAGCTGCCTTTCGGTGCGGATAAAATCGTTTTTGCCGTAGCCGTTGTCGCTAACTATATTTGAAATATTTGAAGGATATCCGTCTATCAAATAGTGGTGATAAACAGGAATGCCTGCATCTGCAAGCCTTTCCTCAAATCTAAGCACCTTCGGGTGCGGTGCATATTTCGTCAGCACCACACTGCCAACCATTAAGCCGCATTTTGTAAATGCTTTTGCAAGGCGCAAAGCGTCCACATCATATGTTATGCCCAAATCGCTGCGCACTTTGCTTTTTTCAATATCCTCTGCGCTCACAACTATAACTATTTCGGCTTCGTCTTTAAGCTGCAGCAGCATTTGCAATTTGCTGTCCGGCTCAAAGCCGGGAAGCACCCTTGAAGCGTGATAATCGTCAAAAAGCTTTCCGCCGAATTCCAAATAAAGTTTTCCGCCGAATTCGCAAATGCGCTCGCGTATGCGTGTGGATTGCATTTTTAAATATTTATCGTTGTCAAATCCAAGCTTATACATATTCCCTCTCCGTAACTGCCTGTAAAAACAATAAGACGGTTGCACAAGTGTACAACCGTCTGTACTTACATATTATAAAGCAAAGAAATCATAAAATCAATATGCGCAATAAAAAAATCGGCAAAATTTAAATCTGTTTTAAATCATTGCCGCTCTGTGCTGAACATTCGCCGCCGTTGTTATAAGATATTTAAGGATTTCACATACTGTTGAAGAGTAATTTGAACATTGCTAAAGAGGGATTTAAATGGCTCGGGATAATTCGGTTTTCGGCACGGAAAAATCGGCAAATTGTTGCTTATGCCGCTTGCGTACGTGCTTTCGTTGGGCTGACCTGCGTTTGGTTTGCTTTTCCGATAACGGAATTTACAACCGCGGCAGTCGCTCTTTTGCTTTATAAAAAGAAAAGTATGCTGCTTTTGCAAAAACCGCAAGTAATTAAAACTGTCTGTTTGTTTTTGCTCAATTGTGCCGATAATTTTGCAACGATGTTGCTTGGCGCATAAAAAAGTGTTCATAAGTAAAATCCCTTATGAACACCTAAGTGGTCGAGGTGACAGGATTTGAACCTGCGATCCCCTGCTCCCAAAGCAGGTGCGATAGCCAAACTTCGCTACACCTCGGTAAATATTAAATTTGTTATGCAATAAAGGCAATTTAAGTGCTTTGTTCGCCCTCTTGCAAAATCGTTGCACTGTTCGTCTGCTTATAATTTTAAGGTATCGGTTTTCCGATGCCTTTTTTGTTGCCATGCTATTTTAATATAAGCCGGGGATTTTGTCAAGTCAAAGATGGCATATGGCGTTGTGAAGCAGTTTCCGGGTATTCTCATTGGTGAAAATAAACAATCGGCATGGCATTCGTTTGTTTAAAAAGCAGAAAATTTCGCGTTTTATTGACAAAATGCACCATATGAATATAAACTTGTTTTGTATAGGGCTTCGGCATGTTTAATAACTTCGTTTGCGGAGGTGCGGAAAATGAAAAGGACGGTTGCTGCGATTTGCATCACTTGTTTTATCGCCGTGCTTTTATGCCCTTTTCATGCCTTTGCCTATGACGCACAATATGTTAACGAACTTGAAAAATGGAGCGCAAATGAATCTGTTGAATGGTTTGAACTCTCCGGCGAAAATGCCACGGGGTATATGCAATGCTTTTACGGCGATAATTGCGTATATTTTCACTTTTTCGTGCAAAGCCGTGAATTTGCGGAGAATGATGATTCGTTGTATGTTACTGCCGATGTTAAAAATATGAACCGCGCTTATTCGCTGAGCTTTTCTGCCGAGAGCGACGATTCTGACCTGCCTTGCAAAGTCTATAAGAATTTCGGCACTTCCCCGGCAGGGTTGCGCAATATTTTGTTTGCTTTTGAATTTAACAATAAGGTTGATAAAAATTATAAAAATATAATTGATATATCCGTTTGCACGGGCGGCAGTTGCCTTGCAGAGGTGGATAATTTGAATTTCGGTTCGGATCCCGAGCCGAAAACAACAAAGTCTGCAACAACCAAGGCTTCAACAACAAAGCAAACAACGGTTAAAACAAAGGAAACAACCGCAAAGTCATCCAAAACAGCCACCCAAAAATCCGCAAATGCCGCAGCCGCAAAATCTGACACACAAAAAACCACAAAATTTAAGTACGTTGAGGATGCAGAAACAGCGGCGGAAAACGAAGCTTTGCAATCCGACACGGCGGCACAGGCTGAAATCGGCGGGGAAAACGGCACCGGAAGCAGCACCGAAAACGGCTCGCTGTCTTCAACCGCAAAGGCACTTGTTGCCGCTGCCGCAGGCACCGCGGCATTCGGCACGGCATTTCTTATTAAAGGCATAAGTGCTAAAAAAGCCGAAAATTTAAGCGAAAAATCAAACTTCGATTTAAACAGTCAAAATCAAAGCGGCGGCAAAGAATAAATATTGTGTCGGCAGGTAAAAAATGCCCATTCTGCTTCGATGTGCCGGCTCCGCGGTACTAAATGGGTATATCGCCGGCGGCTTATAAATTTTTTTACTTGTTTATGTTGACAAACGCTTTTTTGTGTGATATACTGCAAATGGTTAGTCGAGGCTAACCGATTATTTTTAACGGTTGGTTAGTTATCGCTAACTTAATAGCCGAGAATTCGGCTCAAAGCTCAGGGCGCAGGGAATGCTCCTTCATAAAATTTGTACCAAAATGCAAAATTACACTCTCCCTCAAATTTTGCCTTTTAATTCCCGCGCCCGTTAGAGATTGGAAACGGTGATCGCTTGAGTATTGAAACCTATTTAATAGAGCATTGCTCGCCCACTTTGGCATCGCTTAAAACGGCGAATTTGTTTAATTGCCGAATGAGCGGCGATGCGCTTTATTCCCAACTTAAAGAATGGCGCGCGTGCCTTGAGCCTAAGGGTATCGGAATATTTGTGCTTCGCGAGTGTGAAAACGGTTCGCTTGTGTATGTGGCAAGGCTTTCAATGCTGCAAAGGGATTTGAATTTGCCCGGTGTTGCTGAATTTTTAAAACAATACGGATATGAAAGCGCAGATGTTGAATCGGCAATAGCGCGCCTTAAAAGCAGGCTTGCCGTCGGCGGCGGTTTTCCGCATGAAATAGGTGTTTTCCTTGGCTATCCGCTGGAGGATGTTAAGGGCTTTATAGAATTCGGAGGCAGAAATTGCAAGTGCACCGGCTGCTGGCAGGTTTATTGCAATGAATGCGAAGCCGTGCGCACATTTAATAAATTCAAAAAATGCAGCGCAATTTATAAAAAAATGTGGCTTCAGGGCAGAACGGTGACACAGCTCACCGTTGCAGCATGAAATATAATAATGTATAATAGAAATGAGGAAGTTTTATGAGCAAAGCGGCAGTTGTTTATTGGAGCGGCACGGGAAACACGGAGGCTATGGCGCAGGCTGTTGAAAGCGGCGCAAGGTCTGCCGGTGCGGATGTGGCTGTTTTTACGGCGGCGGAATTTACTCCGCAGCTTTTGCAGGAATATGATTGTGTTGCCTTCGGTTGCCCGGCAATGGGTGCCGAGGAACTTGAAGAAACCGAGTTTGAGCCTATGTTTGCTGAATGCGAAGCCGGCTTAAACGGTAAAAAGGTTGCACTTTTCGGCTCTTATGGCTGGGGTGACGGTGAATGGATGCGTGTTTGGGAGGAAAGATGCTCCTCTTGCGGCGCGGTGCTTGCGGCAGACAGTGTTATCTGTAACGCAGCTCCCGATGAATCAGGCGTTGAAGAATGCGAGGCACTCGGCAGAGCACTTGCATAAAACATTGAAAGGAAGCGTAATTTGCAATGGTTAAAATCACTTTGGGAATAGACGGAATGGCATGCGGCATGTGCGAGGCACATATAAACGATACTGTGCGTGCGTCATTTAAGGTTAAAAAGGTAACCTCTTCTCATTCCAAAGGGGAAACCGTTATTGTGGCAGAAAATGAAATCGATGAATCGGCTCTTGAAGCCGCAATCGGTAAAACGGGTTATAAGATGGTTTCTTATAAATCCGAGCCTTATGAGAAAAAAGGGCTTTTCTCTGTTTTTCACAAATAATTCGCAAAAGAATAAACAGAATAAAGAACTGTCGGTAGTTATTATCGGCAGTTTTTTTGCTTTGTGCAGTGCCTTTGCCTCGGAATTTGTGATTTAATACAAAAATTTATTTGCATTTTTGTGCAATCATATAAACAAGGCGAATTGACAATCGCCGAATCGGTGATATACTATCAACTGTTTATGCAAAACTAAAAACGGCGAGAGGCTGAGTGAATATGAAATATATAAAGCAATTTTTGATTATTCTTTTAATATCATTTATAGGCGAGCTTATGAATTATTACATTCCGTTGCCGGTGCCGGCAAGTATTTACGGCATGATAATTCTTTTTGTGTGCCTTTGCACGGGAATTATAAAGCTTGCGGATGTTAAGGATACCGGCAAATTTTTAATCGAAATCATGCCGCTTATGTTCATCCCGGCAGGCGTTGGGTTGATTGATTCCTGGGGCATTTTGAAACCGCTTTTGTTGCCCGTAACCGTTATAACGGCAGTGTCGCTCGTGCTGGTGTTCGGCGTAAGCGGCAGGGTTTCGCAGCGTGTAATCAAACATGGCGAAAAGAAAAAGGCAGGTGCGGAAAATGAATGAATTTCTGCAAAATTCAGCGTTTATGGGTGTTGCAATCAGCCTTGCTGCATACGGCGCAGGGACGGTGTTAAGTCGCAAATTCAAAAGCGATATTTTTAATCCGCTTTTGATTGCCATTGCCGCCACGATGGTGTTTTTGCTGGCGTCAAAAACTGATTATGAAACATATAACAACGGCGCAAAATTCCTTTCGTGGCTTCTTACCCCGGCAACAGTTGCCCTTGCCATTCCGCTTTATGAGCAAACGGAGCTTTTAAAAAAGAATTACAAAGCCGTGCTTGCCGGCATAATCTCCGGTGTGCTCACAAGCCTTGTAAGTATTCTTGCAATGGCTGCGCTGTTTAAACTTTCACACAGGGAATATGTTACTCTGCTGCCGAAATCCATCACCACCGCCATTGGCATGGGAATCAGCGAGGAACTCGGCGGTTATGTTACCATCACGGTGGCGGTTATAGTTATCACGGGCGTGCTCGGAAATATCTTTGCAAAGGCACTTTGCAAAATTTTTCATATAACCCATCCGATTGCAAAGGGCATCGCAATCGGCACATCGTCACACGCTGTCGGCACGGCAAAGGCAATGGAAATGGGCGAGGCAGAGGGCGCAATGAGCAGCCTTTCAATAGCCGTTTCGGGAATTTTAACCGTTTGCGGCGCAATAATTTTTTCAAAAATCATGTGAATATGCGGTTGAATTTAAAACAAAAAGCTGTGCTTTGGGGCACACTCTATAAAGAAGAATGTGGTTTAAGCTTTCTGAGTTTTGCCCGTTGCACTATTAAAAAAATCTGCCAATACGCAAGTATTGGCAGATTTTTGTTAATGCACCACGAACAAAATCAGTTCGCTTAAACTGCTTCGCACTCAAAAATCAAAGAAACGGATAAAAGACAAGGCATAAATTGCAGGGCAGGCTGCCGCCTTCACTGCAATTTTAACGCAGTATTTTGCCGTTTATTTGATTTATTGAGCAATTATTCTTTACGGAGTGCGCCCCTTCTGTTAATGTTGACTTTAAATTTTCAATATGTTACAATCTCATTGCTCACTCGGAGGGCGAATTGTTCGCAGGAAGCAATAAGCCGGATAAGGTGGCAGGCTGAAACGCCTGTTGTCTTATCCGTTTTTTATTATGCGGCGCAATGCTCGTTAAATTGTTTCGGCTTTGCGTAATCGTTTTGTTGGGAAGGTGAATTATGGCTGCAAAGTTATCCGATCATTTCGGTATTAAAAAATTGCTTGTGTTTGTGTTGCCGTCTGTTTGCATGATGGTGTTTACTTCAATATACGGTGTTGTGGACGGATTTTTTGTTTCAAATTATGCCGGCAAAACCGCTTTTGCCGCTGTTAATTTGATTATTCCGTTCACGATGATTTTGGGCTCAGTCGGTTTTATGATAGGCACGGGGGCAACTGCGCTTGTTTCCAAAATCATGGGTGAGGGCGATGACGGAAAAGCAAACCGAATTTTTTCAATGATGGTTTATTTAACGGTTTTATTCGGCATCGTTTTCACGGCAATCGGTGTTGTGATTGTTCCCAATGTTGCCGCTTTGCTTGGTGCCACAGATGAAATGCTGCCCGATTGTGTGCTTTACGGCAGAATTATAATCAGCTTTACAACCATGTTTATGCTGCAAAATGTGTTTCAAAGCCTTTTCGTGGCAGCGGAAAAGCCCAAACTCGGTCTTCTTGCCACTGTCGGCGCAGGCGTAACGAATATGGTGCTTGATTTTTTGTTTGTCGGCGTTTTCGATAAGGGCGTTGCAGGTGCGGCTCTTGCCACGGGAATAAGTCAGTGCGTGGGCAGCATCCTGCCGCTGATATATTTTGCGCTTCCGAATAAAAGCAGGCTTCGCCTTCGCCCGGCAAGGTTTAAAATTAAGCCGATTTTAACGGTGTGTGCAAACGGCTCTTCGGAGCTTATGACCAATGTGTCGATTTCGCTTGTAAGTATGATATATAATGCTCAGCTTATGAAATATATCGGCGAAAACGGTGTTTCGGCATACGGCGTTTTAATGTATGCGCAAATGATTTTCATTTCAATTTATATCGGCTATTCGGTAGGCTCCGCACCGATTATTTCATATAATTACGGCGCAAAAAATCATGCGGAGCTTAAAAGCATGCTCGAAAAAAGCCTGTCAATCATCTCCGTAACAGGTGTTTTGCTTACCGTGCTTGCAAATTTACTTTCGGGCACGGTTGCAAAAATATTCGTAGGCTACGATGCCGAACTTTGTGAACTTACGGCGAGTGCTTTTAAAATCTTTTCTTTCTCGTTTTTGCTTGCAGGATTTAATGTTTTTGCGTCTGCGTTTTTTACTGCGCTTAATAACGGCGCGGTTTCCGCGCTTATATCCTTTTTGCGCACGCTGCTTTTTCAAAGCATTTCGGTTTTGGTGTTGCCGGCAATTTTCGGTATAAGCGGTATTTGGTGGGCAATGAGTGTTGCAGAGGTTTTGGCTCTTGCTGTTTCCGCCGCGTTCGTAATCGGCAAGCGAAAAAAATATCATTATATGTAATATCGCCTGCTGTGCTAATTGTGCTTTTTCGGAGCGTTCTCGGGTTATACCTTTTTGCAGGGTGTGCCCGTTGAAACGCTCTTTTTCTTTTCATGTGTTGCACAGCGAAAAAAATTATTGTATAATTATTTCGGTAAATGCAAAAACGGAGTTGATTCAGTGGAATATGTTGTTATTGCTGCAGTTGCCGTAATCGTGATTGTTGCGATTACCGCCGGCTTGGCTGCAAAAAGCGGTTCGCGCACAGGCGGCATTACCGGCGGTGTTTTCGATTCGCCGGAAAAAAGAGCAGGCAGAAACGGCGAAAAATATGCCACTTATGAAATAAAAAAATGCCTTGATTCAGATGATTTGCTGCTCACGAATGTTTGCGTGGAGTTTAACGGCAAGCGTGCGGAACTTGATAATTTGATAATTAACAGAAGCGGTGTTTATATTATTGAGGTTAAATCGTATCGCGGCAGGCTTTTCGGCGGCGCAGATGATTACGAATGGGAAAAATATAAGATTACCGATGCAGGCAATGTGTACGAGCAAACGGTGAAGAATCCAATAAAGCAGGTTAACCGCCAGGTTTATGTGCTTGCCAATTATTTAAAAAGCTGCGGAATAAGAGTTTGGGTCAGTGGCTATGCATATTTGGTTTACAACAACAGCCCCGTTAAAAGCGATACGGTGCTTGAAAGCCTCGGCGATATCTATTCGGCTTTACATCCTGTCGGCAAAAGCTGCCTCAGCTCTGCCCAAATCAAAAAAATTAAAGAATTGCTGGATTAAAAAGTCTGTTTGTATGCGATATTATAATATGTATTTATATATAAGGTGATGGATATGGCGAAGGAAAATGCAAAATTTGAATGGAATGCGAAGCAATATTCAAAATTTGAAAAAGATCGCACATTGCCCTCAATCGATTTGGCAAAGGCGATTGATTTGCCCGGCGCAAAAACTGCGCTTGATATCGGCTGTGGCATAGGAAACAGCACCGCCGTGCTTGCAAAGGCGTTTCCCGGTGCAAAAATAATCGGTGCGGATAATTCGGCGGATATGCTTGAGTCGGCAAAGAAAAATCATCCCGATTTGGAATTTATTGAGCTTGACGCGCAAAACGAAATCGAAAATATCGGTATGCGCTTTGATGTTGTTTTTTCAAATGCCTGCATTCAGTGGATTCCGAATCATCACAAGCTTTTGAAAGATATGTTTTCACTGCTTAATCCCGGCGGAGTGCTTGCCGTTCAGATTCCGCAGCAGGGAAAACACCCGGTGCATGCAATAATGCGCTCGCTTGCCGAAACGGAAAAATGGCGCGATAAAATTAAATCAAAAAGGATTTTTTACATTCTTTCCGAGGAAGAATATTTTGACGAACTTGCCGGCTTAACGAATGATTTCAGAATGTGGGAAACGGTTTATTTCCATGCAATGCCTTCGCACGAAAGCATTGTTGAATGGTATAAGGGCACGGGGCTTCGCCCGTATCTGAGCCAATTCAATGAGGCGGATCAAGCCGAATTTTTAAAGGATTTTACGGCGCTTGTTAAAGAGGAATATCCTGTTCGGGCAAACGGCGAAATAATTTTCAGATTCCCGAGGCTGTTTTTCACGGCAAAAAAGAAATAACGCACAATATATAAAAAGCTCATTCTTTCAAGTATTATGTAAGAATGAGCTTTCATTTATTTGCTTTCATCTTTTGAAAAAACGCCGTTAATCATCGCGTATGCCAATTTGTTGTAAAGTGCCAAAAGATCGCCGGCCATAACCGATGCCCGCTCATCATTACCCTTTTTTATTTGCTGCACTATTCTTACCATATCGCGCATAAACATGTTTTCGTAAACAAAAGTTAAAATCTTTCGCAAATCGGCTTCCGAAAGATTGATGGATTCGCCGTTCATTTCAAGAATATCTTTTGTTTTCAAAAAAAAGTGCGTCTTCGCATTTTTTGCAACAAATCAGAATATTTAAACGGCTGCCCCTGCTGTGCCGAAACCTTAACGGAATAAAGAATGGTGAAATGATCGGGGTGCTCAATCCAATAGTTGATTCTGCGTTTGTAATATCGGCTGAAATTTTCCGTCATCGTTTCGCTTGAATTTACTTTGAAATTAACGATGGTTGTGTATTGGCTGTTTACAGCGTATTCGATTGCGCTGTCAAATATATCTTCTTTTGAAGAATAGTGGTGGTAAAGCTTGCCCTTTGATATGCTGCCCGTGCGGCAAAGCTCGGTTACGGATATATCTTTGCATCCGCTCGCCACAAATTGGGAAATTGCACATTCCATTATGTGCGCCGTGCTTATTCTGTTTCTTTCTTCCTGTTTCATATCATCACCGTCGGCAGCGCGGTCACGCTACCTGCCGCCTATAATTCTTTCAATTCTGGCATAATCAAGCGCAAAATGGCGCTGGCTTATCATAATTATCAGCTCGTCGCCCGCTTTAAGCTCCGTGTCGCCCTTTGGGGTTATCGGGGTTTCGTCCCTCTCCACGGAAACTATCAGGCAGTGCTTGCCCCACTTGATTTGCGAAATCGTTTTGCCGCAAAGCGGGCTGTTTTGCGGAATGATAAACGATTCAAGCACCTTTTCCGCAGCTTTGGATTCTTTAACACCCTCGTGCTTAACGATTCTGTCAAGCAGCGAAGCATAAAACGGCGAATTGCCTGTCATATTAGCAAGCGCATACGATATCAGGCTCACAACAACAAGCGGCAGCAGGCTGCTTGCATTGCCTGTGATTTCAAACACAAGGATAACTCCCGTTATCGGCGCGCGCACGATTGAAGCAAAAAGTCCGGCCATGCCGAGAACCACAAATTCCTGCCAAAGATTTTGGCTCAGTCCGAAAATGTTTATTGCTCCCGTGCCGTAAATCGCGCCGATATATGCGCCTAAAACGCAAAGGGGATAGAGCGTGCCGCCCGGTGCGCCGGTGGCAAAGCTGAAAATGCCGAAAACAAATTTTGCAAGCAGTAAAACAAGCATCATTCCGATTTCCGGGTGATCGTTAATGAGTAATTCGCTCATTCTGTGACCGCCGCAAAGAATCTGCGGCATAAACAAACCCACAATGCCGCTTATCGTAAAGCCGCCTGCCATTTTAACCGTGTTCGGTATTTTTGTTATTTTTGCGGCAAGGTCTCTGCAACCTATCATCAAAATATTGCTTACCACGCCGAAAAGGCCGCATATTGCGCCCATTATTATCAAAAGCCAATACCAACGCAGTGGAATGGTTACGGAATCGTAGCTGAAAACTGTGTCTTGCCCGAAAAACAGCTTTGAAACAAAATCAGCCGTAACAGCAGCCACTATGCCCATGCAAAGAATTGCTTTATCAAATGTTTTGTAAATCTCCTCAAGCACGAAAACTATGCCTGCAAGCGGCGCGTTAAATGCAGCAGCCAGCCCTGCGCCTGCGCCGCAGCTTATCATTCGTAATTCGGTTGTTTTGTCGGCCTTTGTGATTTTTGCTGCGCCCTTGGCAGCCATTGCTCCGAATTGAATGCTCGGACCCTCTCTGCCGAGTGCAAGTCCGCTGAATATCGAAACAGTGCTGCCGACAAGCTTTGCAATAATAACTTTCCACCAGCAGGGGGAAAGATATCCTTTGATTTCGCCCGTAACCTGCGGAATGCCGGAACCGCCGGAATCCGGCACGGCTTTAATTAAAAGCGCCACCAGTGCGCCGAGTATTGCCAACGCTGCAATCCAAATAATGCATTTTATCGGGCTGCCTTTAACAAAGTCAATCACTTTGTAAAGCAGATTTTCTGCCTGTGAAAGCAAAAATCTGTAAAGCACGCACACAAGCCCTGCGGCTATGCCCACTTCGATGCCTCTTATTATAAGAAAAAAGCTTTCCGCTTTTTCGCGACGCAGCTTTCTTAATGTTGTTTTTTCCTGCTCTTTCATAAATTTGCCGAAATGCCTTTCGTTTTTATCACTTGCTATAATAATTTTAACACACGATTTTAGGAATGCAATAAAAATCGCCGATAAATGTTGCACAAAAAGAGCCGCGCGTATATTAATGTTATAATATATATTTAATAATTTTATAAAAAAATTAAAATGGCAAAATAT
>CAVFVA010000032.1:0-16797 GCA_963625835.1 Clostridium sp. AF37-5
CATTTTCAGAAACGAAAACGGCGGATATTATATAATCGCCACGGATATGAAATGCAGCGAGGGATGGAACAGCAATAATTCCATGGTTGTGTGGGAAAGCAAGGATTTAATAAACTGGGGCAACGAACGCATTATTGATTTTTCAAAAATCTGCGGCAGCGAAACAGCCGACAGAGTTTGGGCACCCGAGGTTTTGTTTGATAAAGACCGCAGCGAATATATGATATATTGGTCGCACCACAACGCAGGAAACGAACCGACGGTTATTAAATACGCCTACACAAAAGATTTCAAAACGCTTTCAACCGAGCCGTGCGTGCTTTTTGCGCCAAGCAGCGGAAAAGACGGAATTGACGCGGATATAATTTTGCACGGCGGCAAGTATTATCTTTATTATAAAGACGAATATGAAAAAACGATTTGCGTTGCCGTTTCAAGCAAAATCACCGGTCCTTACAAAGAAGCCGAACCGCGCAGAGTATGCAACACCGATATTCATCTTGAGGGCAACTGTATGTACCCCCTGCCTGGCGGAAAAGAATATATAATGATAGCCGATAAATATGTTGACGGCGGCTACTATATGCAAAAAACAAACGACATGTTGCATTTTGAGCAGATTCCGGACAGTGAATTTTCGTTAAACGGGCTTCGCCCGAGGCACGGTTCCGTGCTTGCAATATCAAAAGAAGAATACAGTGCACTCAAAGTGCTTTAAAAACAAGAGGTAAAATATGGACGAAAAATTTAATTTCGAGCTTTTTGAAGCCGAAAAGCTTCCGAAAGCGGAAACTTTCGAAGGCAGTGCTGAATCGCCGAACCCGGAATACGACGCCATAACCGCCGGCAAAGCGCAGAAAAGAAAGAAAAAGCCGCAAAAAAACACAAGAGCACCGAAAATAATTTGCGCAGTGCTTGCGTGCGTAATTATTGCCGCAGTAATCTTTTTAATCTGCCCATTGCTTTCCGCAAAGCATTCGCCGGATAAATTCGTTGCTTCCTATGTAAACAGCATCATCAAAAGCGATTGGGAAACGGTTTACAAAAATTCGTCGTTTTTCGATTCACCGTTCATCAGCCGCGAAAGCTTTGTTAAATATTGCGAAGCAAATCCCGAGGCATTTGCGATAAACAAATCAAAAATTACGGATTATAAAATTGAGCGCGACAGAAAAGACTGCGATATAAATTATTACAGCATGAATTATATTACCGAAAGCGGCGAGCAGGGCGTTTATTACATTACCCTGCAAATGACTGAAAACGGATTTTATAAATACGACACCTATAAAGCCCTGCCTATTGAGGGCATTATAACAAGAGCAGTGATTTATGCACCGCAGGGCACCGAAATTGCCATTAACGGAAACAGCGTTAAAAACACAAGCATAATCACGCCCACGGCAGCGGCAGGTGCAAACGAATACAGCTATTCGGAATACAAATCCGACTATCTTTTTGCCGGTTCCTACGAAATAACGGCAACAAATGCCGCCGGGCTTGATTATTCACAAACGGCAGACATCAGCAGTAACAACAATATCTTTTACATTGCACTTGAGGTTGACGAAAGTTCCGTGCTTTATGACCGTGCAAAAAGCGCAATAGAAACACTTTATAACGGAGCACTTCAAAACAGCGTAAACACCGACGAACTCGGAATTTCAAAATCATTTGAGGGCGATAAATTTTTGACGGTGCTTAAAAACGCCGAAAGCGAAGTTTATTACACAAATGAAAATTTAAGCGTTTCCGATTTTGAAATAACAAACGCAAAATGCGAAAAAGCCGGCAGCGATAAAACATATATCGCTTATGATTCAAACGGCGAAACGGATATCACAATATCCTTTGATTACAAATATACGCTTTCAAACAAAGTTGACGGCACTTCGGAAGAAAAAACAAACACAGGCTTTGCAACGGTTAAATTCATTTATCAAAATTCCGCTTATGTGATAGACAATATCGCAAGCAGAGCCGAATTTTAACGGCAGGAGGTAATTATTGTGGAAAATTCACGCAAAAAAACAATATTGATTTCTGCCGTGATTGCTCTGCTTGTTATAATTGCAGCGGCAATATCGTGCCGAGGAGTGCTTGATTCGTACAAAAAAGAGCAACAAAAATGCGAGGTTTTTTCAACCGCCACGGTTGCACAGGGCTACAAGGTTAAATCCTATCCCCTTTCGATTGCCTTTACAAACGGAAAAATCGAGCAGAACGGCAATATAAAAATTTTGGCGCGCCGCGGCAACTGGTGCAAAATAATCTATGCCGCAGGCGGCAAAATCAAAGAGGGCTTCATAAAAGCCGCCGAACTCACAAACATTAAGGACGGCATTGTTGAAGCCTCCGTCATCACGCTCGACAGAGGCAATTTCACCTCACCCGTAGGCAGCGAGGTTGAAATAGCAGCCCAGCTTTATCCGCAATATTCAAACGAACAAATCGAATGGAGCAGCAGCAACGACGAAATTGCATCTGTTGAAAACGGCAAGGTAACCGTTAACGGAGTCGGCAAAGCCACTGTTACGGCAAAAATCAAAAGCAGTTCAAAAAGCGTTGAGGTTACCGGCGTTTCGGCAGACAGCGAATTTAAATTCGACAGCGATGAATATTCACTCAACATAAACAATTCGCTTGACCTTTCCAAAAAACTCGGCGGCAATGAAAGCGGCGAAATCAGCTGGAGCAGCTCAGACGATAAAACCGTTTCCGTTTCCGGCGGCAAAATCAAGGCACTTAAAGCCGGCGCAATAATCATAAAAGCAACAAAAAACGGAGCCGAAGCAAGCTGCCGCATTTATGTTAAAAATGCAAATAAAAATGCTTCGACATGGCTTAAAATCACAAACGCTTACGGCGATGTTTTCAATTACCACCCCTCGGTGCAATATTTTGAAAACGGATTCGGCGGCTACAAATATTGGATTGCATACACGCCGTATAAAAACTGCAACGATTATTGGGAAAACCCCCACATTGCTGCAAGCAACGATTTAAAAAATTGGGTTGTGCCCTCGGGATTTTCAAATCCGCTTGACCCAAGACCGTCTAACTACGAACGCGGCGCGGTTTATAATTCCGACACAGAGCTTGTTTATAACTCCGACACCGGACTTCTTGAATGCTGGTGGAGATTCTACGACAAGCCAAACAACAGAACGGCTCTTCGCCGCAAAACCACAAAAGACGGCGTTCATTGGAGTGACGCCGAGGATATGCTTTACGGCAAGCTTCATGTTTACGATTTCCTGAGCCCTGCAATCGTTTACGAAAACGGCACGTATAAAATGTGGGCGATAAACCAAAACACAAATCATTCGCTTGATTACCGCGAAAGCACTGACGGCAAAAATTGGAGCGAGCTTAGGCAAATCCAAATCACTTACGACGATAAAAACATTGCCAACTGGCACCTTGATGTTATCCACACCACGAAGGGTTACGAAGCTGTTATCTCGGCATATTATCCAAAAGAGAACGAAAGAACGCATATGGATCTTTACTACACATATTCAACGGATAATGTGCACTACACAAAGGCAGAAAAGCTTTTTACGCCCTCACGCGGCACAAGTAATTGGGACAATCGCGGTCTTTACCGTTGCTCCCTGCTTTATGCAGACGGTAAATATTACCTGTTTTACAGCGGAATAAACGAAAAGACCGGACCATCCGGACTTGGGCTTATATCCGGCAAAGATATTTACACAATGAGTTGATTTCATGACCTATATAATAGATAATATTATATTAAAAACATTATATATAGAGAAACATAAAAAATGCCGCTCCACCGAGCGGTGTTTTTTTAACCCTTTAAAAAGTTGCCACCCGGGGGCACGTTACGCAAAGAATGATTGCCCAACAAATCGAACAAACGGCAAAAAGCGCAAAAGAAAAAGCACCTTGCAATTGCAAGATGCTCTGTTGATGTCAGCACCGACCTATTTTCCCGGGCGGCTGCCCGCCGAGTATTTTCGGCACTGAAGAGCTTAACTACCGTGTTCGGAATGGGAACGGGTGGACCCTCTTCGTAATAAGCACCGACTTATCAACTCAGTTATATTACCACAGCACACGCAGAAAGTCAAGCCCAAGCGGCAAAAAAGCGGACGGCAAAACTGCCGTCCGCCATGTGACAATTACGATAATTATTTATCTTCCTTATCGTCTTTTTTGTTTTTCGCCGAAAGCTTATTAAGACCGTAGGTTATAAGAATTATAACGCCGATAACAAGGAATATACCGATCATTCCGATAAGCATAATGGGCAAGGTTTGCTTCCACGAATCGGCGTGGATTGCCATAGCGATAACATTTAATTTCATTAAAATATCAAACATATCCATACCTCCGATTATTTAGCAAGAATTCCCTGCACAAGCGTAAGAATAAGTCCGCCGGCGATAACAGAGCCGATTTGACCTGAAACGTTTACGCTTATTGATTGCATAAGCAGGAAGTTTTGATTATCTTCTTTAAGACCCATTTGGTTAACAACACGACCGCTCATCGGGAATGCCGAAATACCGGCTGCGCCGATCATGGGGTTGATTTTCTTTTCCTTGGGCAGGAAAAGATTTATGAATTTTGCAAAGAACACGCCGCCTGCAGTGTCGAACACAAAGGCAATAAGACCGAGCCCAAGAATTATAAGAGTGTTCCACTTAAGGAAGTCTTTATAATACATCTGCGATGCAACCGTGAGACCAAGCAAAATAGTTATAATATTTGCAAGTGAGTTCTGTGCCGTTTCGGAAAGTGAATCCAAAACGCCGCATTCACGGATAAGATTGCCGAACATTAAGAAGCCCACAAGAGCCGCAGATTGAGGAGCAACAACACCGGCAACAATCGTTATAATGATCGGGAATAAAATCTTTGTAAGCTTTGTTACCTCGCCGGGATGATATTTCATTCTGATAAGGCGTTCTTTTTTGCTTGTGCAAAGCTTGATAACGGGCGGCTGAATAATAGGCACAAGAGCCATATAAGAATATGCCGCAACCATAATCGGCCCCAAATATGCCGAATCAAGCATCTGAGCCACATAGATTGATGTGGGACCGTCCGCAGCACCGATAACGGCGATTGAAGCTGCGTCCTTGATGTCAAAGAAGAAAGAAGCAAGGAAGAAAGTGAAGAAAATACCGAACTGAGCGGCTGCGCCGAAAAGCATAAGCCACGGGTTTTTAAGTAGCGGTCCGAAATCTATCATTGCACCTATACCGATGAACAGCAACAGCGGAAAAAGCTCGCCGGTGCTTATACCGGCACTGAAAAGCACGGTAATCGGTCCTTCATCGCCGATAGCACCGCTCATCGGCAGGTTAACAAGAATTGTGCCGAAACCGAGCGGAAGCAAAAGCGTGGGTTCCATTTCCTTTTTGATTGCAAGAAAAATCAGCAATGCGCCGACTGCAATCATAATAATTTGACCGATTTCAATATTTTTAAAATTTGAAAACAAATCGGCAAATGTTTGAATTACACTTAACTGAATCATTTAATCCTCCGTTTATCACACATTTATTTCAACATCAATGCCGAGCAAATCCTTTTCGGCATCGAGTATCGGATTTACAACTTCATTAAGAAAATCCTCGGTTTGCTGCGGTGCTCTGCCCACATAATTTTCCGGCTTCATAACGGCAAGGATTTCCTCTTTCGTCATCATAAATGCGGGATCAGCCGCAATGCGATCGATTAAATCGTTTTTGCCGCCCTCTGCCTTAACCACTTGAGCCGCAGCCATTGAATGAACGCGGATTTTTTCGTGAAGTTCTTGGCGGTCGCCGCCTTTTTTAACGGCATCCATCATAATATTTTCTGTTGCCATAAACGGAAGCTCGCTCATAAGGCGTGATTCGATAACCTTGGGATAAACCACAAGACCGCTTGTAACATTTATATAAAGATCAAGAATACCGTCCGTTGCAAGGAAAGCCTCTGCTATCGAAACGCGCTTATTGGCACTGTCGTCGAGCGTTCTTTCAAACCACTGAGCAGACGCCGTCCACGCCGGGTTAAGCGCATCAATCATAACATAGCGCGAAAGAGAAGCTATTCTTTCGCTGCGCATGGGATTACGCTTATATGCCATGGCGGAAGAGCCGATTTGATGTTTTTCAAAAGGTTCTT
The DNA here is from genome assembly GCA_963625835.1 of Clostridium sp. AF37-5. GTDB lineage: Bacteria > Bacillota > Clostridia > Oscillospirales > Acutalibacteraceae > Eubacterium_R. The sequence goes on from CAVFVA010000032.1 coordinate 6,151, forward strand.
CGATTTCTTTAAGATTTTGGAGCAGGCGCAAATCGTTTGAAAACTTGCAGCAGGACTGCGCAATAAGCGCAAGGCAATTGCAAACTATTGTGTCGAGCTTTCTGGCATAGGTTTGACCGCTTACCGGGAAGCAGGCTTTAAAGCCCATTTTTTCGGCAATCTTTTTATCAAGTTCCTTGCATTTTTCGTGATCGCCGCCGAAAAGCTCAAGAAAAGACGCCTGCGTGCCCGTTGTGCCCTTTGAACCGAGCAGCATAAGAGTGTCGAGCACATGATTTATCTCGTTATAATCCATAACAAGATCCATAAGCCACAGTGTTGCTCTTTTGCCGACCGTGGTGGGCTGTGCCGGCTGAAAATGAGTAAAACCGAGGCACGGCATATCCTTATATTCGTTTGCAAATTTTGCAACGGAGGCAATGGCGTTTACCAACTTTTTCTTGATGAGCAGCAAGGCTTCGCGCATGGTGATAACATCCGTGTTATCGCCCACATAGCAGCTGGTGGCACCGAGATGAATTATCGGCTTTGCTTTTGGGCAAAGATCGCCGTAAGCGTGCACATGGCTCATAACATCATGACGAAACTGCTTTTCGTACTCGGCAGCAGCCTCGTAATTTATATCATCGGCATGTGCTTTAAGCTCGTCTATCTGCTCTTGCGAAATATCAAGTCCAAGCTCCTTTTCCGCTTCGGCGAGGGCAATCCAAAGCTTTCTCCACGTTTTAAATTTAAAATCGGGAGAATATATATATTGCATTTCCTTGCTTGCATAGCGAGCATTAAACGGTGTGTTATATGTATTATTAGGCATTATTTTTCAAGACCCGTCCTTTTCATCATTTCCGCATAAGCGTCTTCAACTCCGCCAAGATCACGGCGGAAACGATCCTTATCAAGCTTTTCGTGGGTTTTGATATCCCAGAAACGGCATGTATCGGGGCTGATTTCGTCTGCAAGCACGATATCGCCGCTTGAAGTTTTACCGAATTCAAGTTTGAAATCAATAAGTTCAACACCGATTGATGCAAAATATTCTTTAAGAATATCGTTTACTTTAAATGCCATTTCCTTAACGGTGTCTACCTCTTCCCTTGTGGCAAAGCCGCAAGAAATGGCATGGTATTCGGAGATAAGCGGATCGTCGAGTTCATCGCATTTATAAGAAAATTCAATGGAGGGAGCAACAAAATCCATGCCCTCTTCAAGACCGAGTCTTTTGCAAATGGAGCCTGCGGCACGGTTGCGGATAATAACCTCAAGCGGAACGATGGAAACCTTTTTAACCGCCGTTTCACGATCGGAAAGTTCCTCAACAAAGTGAGTGGGAATACCCTTTGCTTCAAGAATTTGCATTAAATAGTTTGACATTTTGTTGTTCACAACACCTTTGCCGACTATTGTGCCCTTTTTCTTGCCGTTGAAAGCGGTGGCATCGTCCTTATAGTCAACGATAACCACATCCGGGTCTTCCGTTGCCCAAACCTTTTTTGCCTTGCCTTCATAAAGCTGCTCTTTCTTTTCCATTTTTATATCCTCCGATATTCAAAAATATTTTAAACAAATTTAAGGCGGAAAGCCGATTAAATTATTTGTGAATTATTTGCCGTAAACAGATTTTATTCTTTCAACGGCTTCAATTGTTTTTTCATAGTTGCCGAAACCGGTAAGGCGCAAATAGCCCTCGCCGCATTTGCCGAAGCCCGAGCCCGGAGTGCCCACTACCTGGCATTTATCAAGCAAATCATCGAAAAATTCCCACGAGGTCATTCCCTGCGGAACGGAAAGCCAAACATAAGGCGAATTTACCGCGCCGTAGCATGTGAATCCTGCAGCTGTAAGACCGTCATAAATCGTTTTAACATTTCTTTGATAGTATGCAAGAATTTCCTTGATTTCTTTTTGACCCTGCTCGCTGTAAACAGCCTCTGCGCCCCTTTGAGTAACATAGCTTACGCCGTTAAACTTGGTAGCCTGCCTGCGGGCCCAAAGTGCATTGAGGCTTGTGCCGCCAAACACAAGATCCTTTGGCACAACCGTGTAACCGCAGCGAACGCCGGTGAAGCCTGCGGTTTTTGAAAATGAACGAAATTCGATTGCGCACTTTCTTGCGCCGTCTACCTCGTAAATGGATCTTACGGAGCCGTCCGTAACAAAAGCTTCGTATGCCGAATCGTAAAGAATAACAGAGCCGTGCTCGATTGCATAATCAACCCAAACCTTAAGCTGTTCCTTGCTTGCGGCAACGCCGAGCGGATTATTCGGGAAACAGAGATAGATAATATCCGGCACTTCATCGGGAATTTGCGGCATAAAGCCGTTTTCCGCCGTGCAAGGCATATAAATTATATCCGTTCTGCCGCTCATAACATTTGAATCCAGATAAACCGGATAAACAGGATCGCAGATTGCAACTTTATTGTCAAGGCTGAAAATATCGCCTATATTGCCGCAATCGGATTTTGCGCCGTCTGAAACGAAAATTTCGTCCTTGGCAATATCAAGACCGCGAGCCTCATAATCGTTTTTGTGAATGGCTTCGATAAGAAAATCATAGCCGTGCTCCGGCGGATATCCCCTGAAGGTGGCTTCGTTTGCCATTTCATCAACAGCCTTGTGCATTGCCTCGATAACAGCAGGCGCAAGCGGCTTTGTTACATCGCCGATTGAAAGGCGGATAACCTCCTTATCGGGATGAGCCTCCTGATACTCACGCTGCTTTTTGGCAACTGTTGAAAAAAGATACGAGCCTTCAAGCTTTAAAAAGTTGTCGTTAATTTTCATATATTTAAACCTCCGTGTTTAATCCTTAATTTATGCTGATTCGGCTAATCGCAATCAACCTCGCCGGTAAAGGCGTATTCTGCGGGACCGGTCATAAACACACTGTCTGCCTCATTACCGCTCCAGCTTATTTTTAAATCTCCGCCGAGGAGATGAACCGTCATTTCATTATCTGCAAATCCGTTTAAAATTGCAGCAACCGCTGTGGCACAGGTGCCCGTGCCGCAGGCAAGAGTTTCGCCCGAGCCTCTTTCCCAAACGCGCATTTCAATTTCGTTTCTGCCGATAACATACGCAAATTCCGCATTCACACGATCGGGAAACAGCGGGCTCTTTTCAAACAACGGCCCGTATTTTTCAACCTCAAAATCGCGAGGGCTTTTATCCATAAACATAACGGCGTGAGGATTACCCATTGAAACACAGGTCATATTAAACTCTTTGCCGCCTACGGAAACCTCTTTATTTACAACAGGACTTTCATCACTCAAAACCGGGATTTCAGCCGCCGAAAGAATCGGCGCACCCATATCGACCTTGATGAGTGAAACGGCACCGCTTTCATCAAGCGTGAGCGTGATATATTTAACCTTGCCCATAGATTCGACTGTGAATTCGGTTTTTTCGGTGTAACCCTTATCGTAAACATATCTGGCAACGCAGCGAATACCGTTTCCGCACATTGCACCGCGAGAACCGTCTGCATTATACATAACCATTTCAAAATCGGCATTTGAACCTTTTTGAATATAAATAACGCCGTCACCGCCGACGCCGAAATGCCTGTCGGAAAGTTTAATCGCCGCAGCCGATTGATTTTTCACGCTTTCCGTGAACAAATCCACATAAATATAGTCGTTGCCGCAGCCGTGCATTTTTGTGAATTTCATAAGCCTTGTCCTTTCCGGCACGCAGTGCGCTATGCAAGCCTGTCTAATATATCCATTGCAACGGCAGATATCTTTTTGCCGCTGCGCATGCTTTCTTTTTGCAAAAATTTATGAGCCTGCATTTCGCCCATGCCCTTAATACTCATAAGTGCCTGCTTGGCTTTTGATATGTAATCGCCGTCCTCCTCCGCTCTGCGGGTAAAACTCGATTTACTGTTTGCAAGCAGAGCGACTGTTCTTAAAAATTCCATTCTGTTCATCGGCAGCGGAAGTGTTATCAAATTGCCCATATACTGCTCTACGCCGTTTTTGGAAAGTGCAATAACGTCAAAGCCGTTCGGGAGCTGCTCCGCAAGCTCCGCTGCAGACATATCTCTCATAAAAAACGGGCACACCACAACCCCCTGCGCCGTATGCTGAGCCGCATCAAGCGCGGATGAGCCGAGTGCGCAAACGCATGAAACATGAAAGCCGTTTTTTTCAATAAGAGTGCGAAGTGAAAGTGCCGTTTCCTTAACAGGATAAACAACTATAACATCTTTCAGCTCCATCACCTCCCAAAACGCGCCGGTGCCGAAAGAGCAAGCTGCCCTGCGGCATACATATCATAAGTGTGCCTGTTGAATGGTAATTATTATAACATACTTATATATATGCAATCAATAGAAAAATAAATTAAAATCCGCACCGTGTTTTTGGCGAAACTGTAATTTATGCACAAGCATGGGCAGATGAAACAGAATATATTTTCGCCAAAATCGGCAGTTTTTTTCGGCAGCGTCAATTTTGCGCCGAGATTTTGTAAAAAGTTGCACATCGCCGCATATTTTTCCGTTTCAACAAAAATTCCTGCTAAGGGGGGGGCACTCCGCAAATACAGCTCTTTTGTTTCGTTTTAACCAAAAAATCGAGCACATTTATTACATTTTGCACAATTATTACGATTTTGCAAAAATATCTTGTAACAGAATAACCAAAAAACACTTGAATATTATATTGCAAGGTGATACAATGAAACTGATCGATAATATCATGGGCATTCGGCATGCCGATTTGCCCTTTCGGATATAATTGTCAAAATTGAACAGTGCCTCGGCACAGGGAGATGAGACCTATGGAAAAACTGAAAAAGGAATACGAATTTCCTGTTTACCTTTTTAATAAGGGCGAAAATTACAGAGCATATGAGTTCTTCGGCTCTCATAAAATTAAAGAGAACCGATTTGCATTTCGCATTTGGGCTCCGAACGCCGTTGAAATTTCCGTCGTCGGCGATTTCAACGATTGGACAGAGCATATCAACAATATGCATATGATTTCGCCCGGCATATGGGAAGCCGAGATTGACGGAGTGAAAAAATACGACTGCTACAAATATGCAATCACCGCAAAGGACGGCAGAGTGCTGTATAAAGCCGATCCCTACGGCTTTCACAGCGAAACAAGACCCGGCACAGCTTCAAAAATTTATGAGCTCGGCAAATACAAATGGCACGATAAAGCCTGGGCAAAATCGCAGGCAAAAGGCAGCATTCTCGAAAAGCCCGTAAATATTTACGAAATTCATTTCGGCTCGTGGAAGCGCAAGGAAAACGGCGATTTTCTTTCATACCGCGAAATGGCTGCAGAACTTATTCCCTATGTTAAAGATATGGGCTACACCCACATTGAAATGATGCCGCTTATGGAATATCCGTTTGACGGTTCTTGGGGTTATCAGGTTACGGGATATTTTGCACCCACATCGCGCTACGGCACGCCGGATGATTTAATGTTTTTCGTTGACGAATGCCACAAAGCCGATATAGGCGTTATTCTTGATTGGGTTCCTGCCCACTTCCCTAAGGACGCACACGGTCTTTACGAATTTGACGGCGACCCGCTTTATGAATACAGCGATATGCGCAAGGGTGAGCACAAGGAATGGGGCACAAGAGTTTTTGACTACGGCAAAAACGAAGTGCGCAGTTTCCTTATTTCATCCGCAATGTATTGGGCGGATATGTTTCATTTTGACGGACTCAGGGTAGACGCCGTTGCCTCTATGCTTTATCTTGATTACGGCAGAGAAGCCGGCGAATGGGCACCGAATAAAAACGGCGGCAACGAAAATCTTGAAGCGGTTGAATTTTTAAAGCAGCTTAATTCTGCAATGTTTAAGGAGCACCCGTCCATAATGATGATTGCCGAGGAATCAACGGCTTGGCCGATGATAACAATGCCGCCCGACATCGGCGGTTTGGGCTTTAATTTCAAATGGAACATGGGCTGGATGAACGATATGCTTCGCTACACCTCCATGGATCCGCTTTTCAGAAAAGGCAACCAGAATTGCATCACTTTCAGTTTTTTCTATGCTTTTTCGGAAAACTTTATTTTGCCAATAAGTCACGACGAAGTGGTGCACGGCAAATGCAGCCTGCTCAACAAAATGCCCGGCGATTACGATATGAAGTTTGACGGCATGCGCCTGTTTTTAATGTATATGGCGGCTCACCCGGGTAAAAAGCTTTTATTCATGGGGCAGGAATTCGGGCAGTTTAAAGAATGGGCGTTTGAAGAGGGGCTTGATTGGCTGCTGCTTGATTACGAAAAGCACAAAAAGCTGCATGAATTTTCAAAAGAACTTAATCATTTCTATAAAGACCACCCTCAGCTTTGGGAAATAGACTACGGCTGGGACGGCTTTAGCTGGATTTCGAGCGACGACAGTGCAAATTCCACAATAGCTTTCCGCAGAATGAGCAAAAGCGGCAAAGAATTGATAGGAATTTTCAATTTTACGCCTAACGAGCATGAGGAATACAGAATAGGCGTTCCCGAAAATGCAACATACAAGGTTGTGTTTGACTCATCGCTAAAAAAATACGGCGGCAGCAAGCAAAGGCTTGCCGGCACATACAAGGCAACCGCCAAAAAGCCGATGCACGGCTTTGAGCAAAGCATCGGAGTTAAGCTCGGCGGTCTTAACGCAATGTTTATTGAAAAAGTATAAATTCAGGAGGAATATATTTATGGCGCATAAAACAAATGTTGTGGCAATGCTTCTTGCAGGCGGTCAGGGCAGCAGGCTCGGCGTGCTCACAAAAAACATTGCCAAGCCCGCAGTTCCGTACGGCGGCAACTACAGAATTATAGATTTTCCGCTTTCAAATTGCGTAAACAGCGGCATTTACACAGTCGGCGTGCTAACACAATATCAGCCGCTTGAGCTTAACGATTATATCGGCAACGGTCAGCCTTGGGATCTTGACAGGCAAAACGGCGGTGTGCATGTGCTTTCGCCGTATGAGGCAATGGGCAGCAAAGAGTGGTATAAGGGCACGGCAAATGCAATCTATCAAAATATTAACTTTATAGAAAAATACAATCCGGAATATGTTGTTGTGCTTTCAGGCGACCATATTTATAAAATGAATTATGCAAATATGATTGATTTTCACGAGAAAAACAATGCCGATTGCACAATTGCCGTGCTTGAAGTGCCGTGGGAGGAAGCTTCCAGATTCGGCATTCTTGCAACGGACGAAAACAATAAAATTTACGAATTTGCGGAAAAACCGGCAGAGCCCAAATCAAACAAGGCTTCAATGGGCGTTTATGTATTCAGCTGGGACAAGTTGAGAAAATACCTTATCAAGGATGAAAACAATCCCGATTCGGCAAATGATTTCGGCAAAAACATTATCCCGATGATGCTCGGTGCAGGCGAGCGTATGTTTGCATTCCCGTTTGCCGGCTACTGGAAAGATGTTGGCACAATCGATTCCCTTTGGGAGGCAAATCTTGATATAATAAACCCGAATGTTGACCTTGATTTGAGCGACCCGAGCTGGAAAATTTACAGCAAAACCCCGGCAAGCCCGCCACACTATATCGGCAAAAATGCCAAGGTTGAAAACTCCTCCGTTTCCGAGGGCTGCGAAATTGACGGAAATGTTGATTACAGCGTTGTTTCAAGCAATGTTGCCATTGAAGAAGGCGCGGATGTGCAATACAGCGTTATCATGCCCGGTGCGGTCATCAAAAAAGGCGCAAAGGTTTATTATTCGATAGTTGCCGAAAATGCCGTTATTGAAGAAAATGCAAAAATCGGTGAAATTCCCGAGCTGCTCAACAAGCCGGAGGATTGGGGCATTGCCGTTATCGGCTCAGGTGCCACAATCAAAAGCGGCACACACATTGAGCCCGGCAGAATGATAAATTCAAACGAGGAGGTATCCGAATGAACGGCAAAAAGGTTTTGGGCATAATATTTGCCAATATTCACGAGGGCACGCTCGACAGCTTAACGGCTTCACGCACAATGGGCTCAGTTCCGTTTTGCTCAAGATACAGGCTTATCGATTTTCCGCTTTCAAACATGGTTGAAGGCGGCGTAACAAAAATCGGCGTTATCACAAACGCAAACTTCCAATCACTTATGGACCATGTCGGCACAGGCAAGCCCTGGGATTTAAACCGCAAAAACGACGGCTTGTTCATTTTGCCGCCCTTTAATGTAGGCTCTGCCACAATGTGGGGCAACAGAATAGACGCTATTTTCGGCAACATGGGCTTTTTGGAACAAAGCAACCAATCATATGTTGTGATGTGCGATTGTAACAATGTGCTTTCACTCGATTACGAAAAGCTGTTTGACACACATGAAAAATCCGGTGCAGACATCACCGTTGTGGGCGTTAAAGCACCGATGCCGGATAAAATCGGCTCAATCCTTTGCTTTGACAAGGTTGACGAAAACGGCAGAATTACCGAAATGAGCCTTGACAGAACAGACGGCGGCAATGTTTACCACAGTGTAAATATTGTTATTATGAAAAAATATCTGCTTGAAAATCTTATCACGCAGGCTCATTCCAAAAACAGAATTTCATTCCAAAAAAATGTGCTTATGGCAAATGTGAACGACCTTGATATCAGGGCGTACGACGCCACCGATTCCTTTATCGGCACGGTTTCTTCCGTTCAGGCATATTATGATGTTTCGATGAAACTGCTTGAAACAGGCAGCAGGCACACACTTTTCAGCAGGCAATTCCCCGTTTATACCAAAGAGCGCGACGATATGCCCACTCTTTACGGACCGGAATCCACATCGAAAAATTCCCTTGTGGCAGACGGCTGCATTATTGACGGCACTGTTGAAAATTGCATTATATTCAAGGGCACAAAAATTGCAAAAGGCGCCGTTGTTAAAAATTCCATTCTTATGCAGGACACTGTTATCGGTGAAAACGCGAACTTAAATTATGTGATTTCCGACAAGAATGTAAACATCAAAAACGGCGTTGAGCTTTCCGGCGCGCCCAATTTCCCCGTCACCTTAACAAAAGGCACGAGGATATAACGCTTTTGGAGGTAAATGATTTATGAAAGTTTTATTTGCTGCTTCCGAGGCAAATCCTTGGATGGCATCGGGCGGTCTCGGCGATGTTGCCGGTTCACTGCCGATTGCACTTCGCAAAAGGCTTATCGGCTGCCGCGTTGTTATGCCGCTTTATGAATCCGTAAAGCAAAAATTCGGAGATCAGCTCACATTTATCACTTCGATTTCCGTTCCCGTAAGTTGGCGCCGCCAATATTGCGGAATTTTTGAAGCAAAGCTGAACGGCGTTGTTTTCTACTTCCTTGACAACCAATATTATTTTAAGCGCGACGGCATTTACGGTCATTACGATGACGCCGAAAGATTTGCATTTTTTGCAAGAGCCGTGCTTGAAATAATACCGGCAATCGATTGGAAGCCGGATATAATTCATTGCAACGATTGGCAAACGGCTCTTGCTCCGCTTTATTACAGCTGCTATTACGCAAACAGACCCGGCTTTGAAAACATTAAAACCGTTTTCACCATCCACAATATTCAATACCAGGGCAAATACGGCAATGAATTGCTTGAGGATGTGCTCGGCATAGGTTCCGAGCATTATGACCTTATCCAATATGACGGGCTTGTTAACTTCCTCAAAGCCGGCATTGAATGCGCAAACAAAGTAACTACCGTTTCGCCCACATACGCAAAAGAAATCCTCGACCCGTGGTATTCTTACGGTCTTGATCCGATTCTCAATCAGCGTTCATGGAAACTTTGCGGAATTTTAAACGGCATAGACACCGTAAGCTACGACCCCGAAACGGATAAATCGCTTTGGAAAAATTATAATGCAAACGATTACTCCGCAAAGGCGGTTAACAAAGAAGAACTGCAAAAAATGATGGGACTTGCCGTTAACCCTCACACTCCGCTTGTCGGCATAGTTACAAGACTTGTCGGTCACAAGGGTGTTGACCTTATGCGGGAAGTGCTTGAAAAAAGCCTTTGGGAAAAGGATATTCAGTATGTTGTGCTCGGCTCAGGTGAATGGCAATATGAAAGCTATTTCAGAGAGCTGCACGATAAATACCCGGATAAAGTCGGTTTGCGCCTTGGCTTTGTGCCGGATTTGGCAAGAAAAATTTACGCCGGTGCGGATTTATTCCTGATGCCCAGCAAGAGCGAGCCATGCGGTCTTTCGCAGATGGTGGCTCTGCGCTACGGCACCGTGCCGATTGTTCGCGAAACCGGAGGTCTTAAAGACTCTGTTACGGATTGCGGCGACGGCGAAGGAAACGGTTTCACCTTCAAAACATACGACGCTTATGATATGCTTGGCGCGATTTACAGAGCAGTCGACGCATATAACAACAAAGAATATTGGCCCACACTCGTTGCACGTGCATTGCACTGCGATATGAGTTGGGGCAAATCGGCAAACGAATACATTAAAATGTATAAATCCTTGCTGAAATAAGCACTGAAAATGCAAAGCACTTCCTTGTTTGGGGCACATTTTTCTTTACGAATTGTGCCTTTCTCGGGAAGTGCCTTTTTATATGCATATATGTTTTCTTAAATTCCAGGCATCAATAATATTTTGTAAATTGCAATAACAAATTGAACACCAATAAAAAAATCAATCACTTAATGAAT
>CAVFVA010000033.1:0-15530 GCA_963625835.1 Clostridium sp. AF37-5
CAAATAATATTGCCTTTTCTTGTAAAAAATAACCTAATAACTTGTTAATTCGGTTTTCTTATGATATACTTATAAAACAAATTGTTATTCTTGTTTTCGGGAGTGTTTTGATGCTTAGCGATATTGAAATTGCGCGTAATTCAAATATGAAAAAAATCACGGAAGTGGCTTCCTCAATCGGCATTTCCGAAGATGAGCTTGAGCTTTACGGGAAATATAAAGCAAAGCTTTCCGATGATTTGCTTAACAGGCTTGAAGGGGAGAAAAACGGTAAATTGGTTCTTGTTACCGCTGTTAATCCCACCCCGGCGGGCGAAGGTAAAACCACCGTTACGGTCGGTCTTGGTGAGGCAATGAAAAAAATAGGCAAAAAGTGCGTTATTGCGCTTCGCGAGCCGTCGCTCGGTCCTGTGTTCGGCATAAAGGGCGGTGCGGCAGGCGGCGGATACAGCCAGGTTGTGCCTATGGAAGATATTAACTTGCATTTTACCGGCGATATGCACGCAATCACAAGTGCAAATAATCTTATGTGTGCAATGCTTGATAACAGTATTCAGCAGGGAAACGAGCTTAATATCGATCCGCGCACAATTCAGGTTAAGCGTTGCCTTGATATGAACGACCGTGCACTTCGCAACATCGTTTGCGGTCTCGGCGGCAAGATAAACGGCGTTCCGCGCGAGGATCATTTCATTATAACCGTTGCTTCGGAGGTTATGGCAATTCTTTGCCTTGCAAAGGATGTTTTTGATTTGAAAGAACGCCTGGGAAATATTCTTGTGGCTTATAATTATAACGGCGAGCCTGTTTTCTGCCGCGATATTAAGGCAAACGGCTCAATGACGGTGCTTCTTAAAGATGCGATTAAGCCCAATTTGATTCAAACTCTTGAAAACAATCCTGCAATTATGCACGGCGGACCGTTTGCAAATATTGCACATGGCTGTAATTCCGTGCGTGCAACGAAAGCAGCACTTAAACTCGCTGACTACACGATTACGGAAGCCGGATTCGGCTCCGATTTGGGCGCAGAAAAATTTATGGATATCAAATGCCGCCTTGCAGGCATTTCACCAAGCTGTATAGTTCTTGTTTCAACTGTTCGCTCAATGAAATATAACGGCGGCGTTGCCAAAGAGGATTTAACTAAAGAAAATATTGATGCACTGAAAAAAGGCTCCGTAAATCTCGGTGCGCATATTGAAAATCTTAAAAAATTCGGAGTTCCCGTTGTTGTGGCAATAAATCATTTTTATGCAGACACAGATGCGGAAATTGAATTTGTTAAAAATTATTGCAAAAATGCGGGTGCAGATGTTGCCGTAACCAAGTGCTTTGCCGAGGGCGGCAGCGGCTCTGTTGAACTTGCGCAAATGGTTGTTGAGGCATGCGAAAAGGAAAATAATTTCAAGCCGCTTTATCCGCTTGATATGCCCGTTTACGAAAAAATCGAAACTATTGCCCGTGAAATTTACGGCGCAGACGGTGTTGATTACACACCTGCGGCAAAAAAGAGCATAGATGAATTTATTAAGCTCGGCGCAGATAAAATGCCCGTTTGCATTGCAAAAACACAATACAGTCTTTCCGATAATCCGAAGCTTCTCGGCAAGCCGCACGGTTTCAGGATAACCGTTGCATCTGCCGATCTTTCAAACGGCGCAGGCTTTATCGTTTGCCGCACAGGTTCTGTTATGACGATGCCCGGTCTTTCAAAAAAACCGGCAGCATTCGGAATTGATATTGATGAAAACGGCAACACAGTGGGGCTTTTCTGATATGCAGGAATATATTTCAAAAAGCTATGACGACACTGTTTCTTTTGCCGCTTCGTTTGCAAAAACTCTTCCGAAAGGCGCAATAATCGCATATCTCGGTGATTTGGGTGCAGGTAAAACGGCATTCACAACAGGTCTTGCGAAAGGCTTGGGGCTTACGTGCGATGTTTCATCGCCTACCTTCGCCATTTGTAACGAATATAGGGAAAACGGCGTTGTTCTGTGTCATTTTGATATGTACCGTGTTGATGGGTGGGATGACCTTTATTCCACCGCTTTCTTTGATTATCTCGACAGCGGCGCATATATGGCAATCGAATGGAGTGAAAATGTTTACGGCGCACTGCCGAGCGATTCAATTATGGTTGAAATAACAAAGCTTTCCGAAAACGAAAGAAAGCTTCAAATATATAAGAAAGAGGAATGCGAATAATGCTTTTGCTTTCTGTTGATTCCTCCGCAATAACCGCCTCTGCGGCACTTACGGAAAACGGAAATGTGATTAAAAGTGAATTTTTAAACGCAGGTCTTACCCACAGCGAAACGCTTATGCCGATGATTGATAAGGTTATGAGCGGCAAGGCTTATTCCGAGCTTGATGCAATTGCCGTTTCAGCCGGTCCCGGTTCTTTTACCGGCGTTCGTATCGGCGTTGCCACGGTGAAAGGGCTTGCTTTTGTGAACAACACTCCGTGTATTTCCGTTTCAACTCTTGAAGCGGCGGCATATAATTTTAAAGATGAAAATGCCGTTATCTGCGCTGTTATGGATGCAAGGCGTATGCAGTTTTATAATGCGCTGTTTAAGGCGGAAAACGGCAAAATAACCCGTCTTTGCGCCGACAGGGCTGTCGGTATTGATGAGCTGTTGCCCGAGCTTGCACGATATGAAAGAGTAATTGCCGTCGGCGACGGTGCCAAGCTCCTTTGCGATAATGCAAAGCTTGATAATCTTGAACGCCCGTCTTCGGATAAAATGTTTCAAACGGCAGTCGGTGTTGCCGAGGCTGCGCAAAACAAGGAAAAAATCGCAGCCCCTGCGCTTGTTCCTGTTTATTTAAGACTCAGCCAGGCTGAAAGGGAACTTAAATTGAAAAAATAAATCCTTAATAAATCAAAATTTGCGGCTTTTGCCGAAATTCCATATGCCGTATGCTACTGCCGGCATTGTGGTAATATATCAATATGTAGCTGAAAGGTTTTGGTGTTAATATGATAGCATTAGGTTCAGATCATGCGGGATTTCCGCTCAAGCAGGAAATAATGAAGCATTTTGATGAAATCGGCGTTGAATATAAGGATTACGGATGTTATTCGCCCGAAAGATTTGATTATGCAATTGCGGCTCAAAAGGCTTGCGACGGTGTCGTTTCCGGTGAATGCGATAAAGCAATACTTTGCTGCGGCACGGGTATCGGTATTTCAATGGCAGCAAATAAAGTTAAGGGTATTCGTGCAGCCGCCTGCTCGGATTATTTCAGCGCAAAATATACAAGGCTTCATAATGATGCCAATTGCCTTTGCCTCGGCGACAGGGTAGTGGGTGCAGGTCTTGCGCTTGAACTTGTTGATGTGTTTATAAGCACCGGATTTGAGGGCGGTCGCCACGCAACAAGGGTTGATCAAATCATGGATATTGAAGCCGGTAAAAAGCTTTACTGATTATTTTTCATAAAAAAACTGCGGTTTGGGCATTGTGCCCGAACCGCTTTTTTGTGCTTGTATAAAAGGAATTTAAAAGGGTGGATTTGTTGATGTGCTTTTGCATTAAATCTATGTAGGATTTAACACCAGTTACGCAAAAAAAAGCAGGCAACATAATCTGCTGCCTGCAAAATAAGTGTTGTTTTTTAGCTCCATTTAAGTGCTTTAACGGAAAATCCAAGGCTTGAATCTAACTTGTTCTTCTGAATAACAGCTTCAACCTTTTTGGCTGTGCAGCCGCTGCCGTTTACTGCGCTTACCGTGCCGATAACTTTATAATAGTTGTTGTTGCCCAAATTTTGAATTTCGGTTATGTTAACCTGGTGGGTTGCCTTTTCATATGAATCGGCAGTGATTGAGAATGTGTCGTTTGAGCTGTTGTATTGAATCGGAGCGGGGTTTGTTGTGCCCGAGCCGGTGTAACTGTTGCATTCGGTTTTAAAGGAAACAACGGTTCTGTCAAAATAATTAAACAGGTCAATAACTACTGTGCCGCTTGCAAATGTGCTTGTGTTGAGTCCTTCGCGCTCAAGCATCCAGCATGCCGCATGAGTTGCAATCGAAATCGGCACCTGATCGGTGTTTTCATAGCTTGCAGCGTAAAGATAGGGCACTTCAAGCATATTGGTAACGGTTGTTATATCGGCGTCGCTGAATTTAACTTTTTTGCCGCTTTCGCTTGTGGAGGGCACTTTGATGTCCTTAAAGGGCAGCGTGGTCAATTCCTTTTTTGTTTCATCACCGTCTGTTTTGTTGGTAACATTTGTTCTGTCTTCCTGCGTGGTGGGAACCTTGCCGTCGGTAGTTGTGGTTTCGGTTTCATCCTTTTTTTTGGAATTGCTTGATTTGTTGTTTTTCGGGTTTTTGATAACCTCGCCGGTTCTGTTGCCTTGGTCGTCTATAACATAGGCTTTGCCGTCTTCATATTCAACGGCAACCGTATTTCCGTCTTCATCTTCTTCAAAGCCGAATTCCTGTGCAGAGTCTTCAAGACCGCCGCCGGTTGTGGTTTCGGTTGTATTTGCATCCTTTTTGCTGCAGCCTGCAAACATTGTGGCTGCCAATGCAACGCATATAAGAACGATTCCTATTTTTTTAAACATAAATTGCACCCCTTGGCATTTAATGATTTAAACATATTATATATAATCTTTTAACAAAAGTAAATATCCGCTATATATTTTTGCATAATAATTTACGAATAATTTACAAGAAATACATATTTTAATGTATAATTGTTATCAGGTGATAGATTTGAGAAATTCGGTTAAAACTGCCGTGGGCGGACTTTGTGCCGCACTTTCCGTGGTGCTGATGTTTTTGGGCGGCTTGTCAAGCGTGTTTATTTACGCTGTGCCGATGCTGCTCGGCACTTTGATGTGTATGATTAAAAAAACTTTCGGCACCCGTTGTGCTATCGGCGTTTATATATCAGTGTCAATACTTTCTTTTGTGCTTGTGGCAGATAAGGAATGCGTTTTAATGTATGCTCTTTTTTTCGGCTATTATCCGATAATTAAAGATTCTGTTGAAAAAATAAAGAAAAAGCTGCCGATGACAGCGGCAAAATTTTTAATCTTTAATATTTGTATAACGGCTGCGGAATTTGTTTCTTTTTATGTGTTCGGTATTCCTTTTTTTGACGACGGTAAATTTTCAGTTTGGTTTATTGCGCTTTTTGCAGTTTTGATGAATCTTTTGTTTGTGCTTTATGATGTTATGTTGAACAGGTTTTATCTTTTATATCGGTTGAAGCTTGAAAACAGAATAAAAAAATTGCTTAAATAAGCAAAAATTAAGGCAACGCTCGGGAACATAAATCCTATCCGCTGCCTTTATTTTTTATTTGTATATTCTTTCGATTCGCGGATTAACAAGCAGCGGAGATATATCCACGCTTGCAACATCGCCGATTTTAACATCGGAATCGGTAATATCTATCGCTGTGTGCGAAAGCCCGATTTCACCGATAACATGAAACATTCTGCCGTTAATTCGCATATACATTTGCTTCTTTTTCAAATATTGCTTAGCTGCACCGAGGGCAAATCGCAAATCCGCCGTTTCGCGCTCTTTTTGCAAACCGAAGCCGTCGTAATGCCCGATGGGCACAATCGCAATTTTTGTTTCGCGCCTTGTTTTAAACAGCCCATTGTAGCCGATTGAGTATCCGGCAGGTACGGTTTTGATTTCAATAACCTCCGCTTCGAGACTTCCGAGTCTGTTAAGCGGAGATTTGCTTTTTGTTATAACTCTGCCTGTGAAAGCCGAGCCAATGCGAACTGCATCCATCGAAACACCGTCAACATTAAGCAAAGCAGGGGAGTTGGAACAGTGTGCAATGCCCGTTTTATATCCTGCTTTTTGAATTTGACTTATGCAGTCCTTAAATATTGCAAGCTGTGCTTTTGTCAGTTCTGCGTTCCTGAATGCGCTTGAAAAATGCGTGTAAATGCCGCAAAATTCAAGGTTTTCGGCTTTGTAGCATGCGATTGCTTCTTCAATTTGGCTCGGCATAAAGCCATATCTGCCCATGCCGGTGTCTATCTTTAAATGACATTTTGTTTTAACACCGAGCTCTGCCGAAATTTTGTTCATGACCCTACATGCCTCGGTTGAACCAACGGTTGCAATGCAGCCATTTTCGGTAATGATTTTTGCCTCCGCTTCAATGCAGGTGGAACGCATAATAAGTATCTCATTTTCATCGCTCAGAACTTCTTTAAGAACGGGAATATCAGCAACCTCGGTAACGGCAAATGTTTTTATTCCGCTTGCCAAAAGTGCTTTTGTAAGCTCGCAAATACCGAAACCGTAGCCGTTGCCTTTAACAACGCCTATAACCGGCACGCCTGCTTTTTCTTTAATATATTCAATGTTTTCTTTCAGCCCTTGGCTGTCTATCACATATCTGCTCATTTCTTTTCCTGCCGTGCTTTTAAAGCTTTTTCTTTAAATCCATCGCAAGGTTGTACATGTTATATACCGGCTTGTTGATAACATAGTCGAATTCGCCTATAAATTCTTTCATATAGCCGCCGAAGCCGTGCTTAAATCTCCAAAGCCCGTAGTGAGGATTTTCGGGGTTTTGGCAGTCGCCGCTTATTCCGCCGAAATCGTAAACCTCGCAGCCGATTTCAAGCCCCCACTTCATCATTGCCCATTGTAAAGCATAGTTTGGGTAAACGTTTCTGTGAGCGTTTGAGGAGGCGCCGTATTGGTATTTCATAACATTCTTGCCCCATTTGATTGCTATGGTGCCGGCAATGGCTTTGCCTTCGTAATAAGCCATATAAAGCCTTGCGTCCTCGCCCATGCAGTTCAGTATTTTTTCAAAATATTCCTTTGGGCGGGTGGAAAAGCCGTCTCTCTCGCCGGTTTCATGCATTATGCGAACGAAATCGTCGAGTGCTTCCGTGCCCGTAATTTTAACCTCAACGCCTTTTTTCGGTGCTTTTCTTATTCTGTTTCTGTAATCGGGCTTAAAGGTGAGCATAAGCTCGTCCTCGCTTAAACCGTTGTAGTCAAAGCAATAAACAAATCTGGGCTGAACATTTTCAAAATCAAGGCAGCCGGGGTTCAGCTCCTTAAAGCCTTTTTTGAGTAAGTGCTGTTTGTATGCTGTATTTTGAACCACGATTTCAGGGTCGATTTTAATGCAATAGGCTTTGTATTCCTTTGCAAGCTGTTTAATGCCGTCAAACAAAGCGTCAAATGTTTCAAAATCATCTTCATCCGCCACAAAGCCGCGGCAAATATAGAAAAGAGAATATTTTATAACCGGCACAAATCTTATCAGCACGGCTGCACTGCCTTTGATTTCGCCGTTTTCGTCTTTAAGCATTATTGCTTCCCATTTCCAGTTTGATTTAACCTTGGCCCATTTTGAGGAATGCTGAAAAAGCCCTTTCGGATGCCTTTTTATAAATTCTTCGTATTCGGCAAGATTATCTTTATTAACTCTTTCTGTCATTGTAATTCCACCTGCGTATGCAAATTTATCTGCTATTCATTATACATAATGTTGTCTGTTTTGTCCATATATGCAAACAGTTTTGTTGACTTTTATTTTGATATATACTATTATAATAGACAGTACTTTTATTATTTTTATGGGGTAAAGTTTATGGAAAAGCAATTATGGGAAGATCCTAAGGTTATAAAAATCAATAAGGAGGACGGGCATGTTATCGCCATGCCGTTTGACGATGTTGATTCCGCAATCTCGGGTGAAGAAAGCAAATACAAAAAATCGCTCAACGGCGAATGGAAATTCTATTGGCAGCGCGGTCTTGACAATCAGCCGCAGGATTTTGAAAAACCGGAATTTAACGATAAGGAATGGGATAATATCACGGTTCCCTCCGTTTGGCAAACAGAGGGCTATTCCGTGCCTTATTATTATGCAAGCACATTTCCGCGTGCAATCAGCAGAAGTAAGCATAAAATCCCTTCAATAGATCATAAAATGCAGGAAATCGGCTTTTATCGCAAAGCCTTTACTCTTGATGAATCTTGGAAAATGCGCGAAATTTTTATTCATTTCGGTGCGGCTAAGGCTGCGCTTGAGGTGTTTGTAAACGGCACATTTGTGGGATACAGCCAAGGCTCAATGACTCCGCATGAGTTTGATATTTCCAAATATGTTAAGTTTGGCGAAGAAAACACCGTTTGCGCCAAGGTTTACAGATATTCGGACGGCACTTATCTTGAGGATCAGGATATGTGGTGGCTTTGCGGTATTTACAGAGAGGTTTATCTTTTTGCCGAAAGCCCCGTTTGTCTGCGCGATTTCTTTTTCAGAACAAAGCTTGATAACTATTATAAAGATGCCGAAATCGATCTTGATATCTATATCAATAATTATGCCGGCTTAAAGGGAAATGTAACGGCAGAGGCTCATTTGATTTCCGATACGGGCAGGGAATTCCCGATTGCAGAGGAAACCGTGCCGCTCGGAATAAACAAAACAACCATTTCGATGAAATCGGAAATGAAAAATCCGAAAAAATGGTCCGCTGAGCATCCTAATCTTTACACTCTTGTTATCACGGTTAAGCACGGCGGCGAAATCGCGGCGGTTAAAACATATCAGGTCGGTTTCAAGCAGGTTGAAATCAAGGGCGAAAAAATCTATTTTAACGGTATGCCCCTTATGGTAAGGGGCGTTAACCGCCACGATTTTGATGCGGACCACGGTTGGGCTGTTCCGAGGGAAAGATATACTCAGGACCTTGATATAATGAAGCAGGTGAACATTAATGCCATTCGTACCTCGCATTATCCCGACGACCCGTATTTTTACCAAATGTGCAATAAATACGGCTTCTATGTTATGGATGAATGCGATGTTGAATCCCACGGTGTAAGGCGCAAAGGCGTTCCGGGCAGCAATCCGATGTGGACTCAGGCAGTTGTGGACCGTATGCAGCGCATGGTGCTCAGAGACAGAAATAACCCCTGCATATTTATGTGGAGCCTCGGTAACGAAGCCGGCGACGGTTCTAATTTTGCCGAAATGAAAAAAGCCGCTCTTGCTCTTGACGACACAAGACAGTTCCATTATGAGGGCGATTTTGACCTTGACGGTTCAAAGAGCGATGTTATTTCAAGAATGTATCCCGTTGAGGATATAATGAAAAAGCTCGGCAATAAAGAAGAAATTACAATTTCATTTTATGATAATATCGCAAATCAGCTTGCGGCAGACAGTAAGCCGATTAAGCCCGAAATGTATGTGGGTAAGCCCGTGCTCCTTTGCGAATATGCGCATTCTATGGAAAATTCTCTCGGCAATTTCCAGGAATATATGGATGATTTTGAAAAATATGATAATATGTGCGGCGGCTTTATTTGGGATTTTGTTGACCAAACAATACATAAGGTTGGCGAGGACGGTAAGGATATGTGGCTTTACGGCGATGATTTCGCTAAGCTTGAGCCGCGTAAAAAGCCCGTTGATATTCCAAACACAACCGCGCTTGCAGGCTCAAACACATATTTCTGCGCAAACGGCATTATTGCGGCAGACCGCACCGTGCATCCTCAAATTTATGAGGTAAAAAAAGTTTATGCGGAAATAAAAACCGAAGCCTTTGATATGAACAAGGGCACATATAAAGTTAAAAACAAATTCCTGTTTACGGATATTTCTTCGTTTGTTTGCCGCTGGAGCGTTGAGGCAGAGGGCGATATTCTTGCCTCCGGCGAGCTTGATAAATTTGAGTGTGCACCTCTTTCGGAAACTTATATCACAATTCCTTATGATATTACTTCTTTTCCGGCGGATAAAGAAGTTGTGCTCACGGTGTCATTCTTCACCAAAAAGAAAACTCCCGGTCTTAAATCAAATTACGAGGTTGCATGGGATCAGTTTATTCTCAATCCGATGCCGCAGCCTGTTGAACCCAAGGCAGAGGGTGATTTGAATTTTACCCATAAGGGCAATTATGTTGAGGTTCTCGGCGACGGCTATGCCGTTAAGGTTGATAACGGCAGAATTACAAGCATTTCTATAGACGGCAGAGAAAAACTTAAAGCTCCGCTTGAACCGTATTATTTCCGCGCTCTCACGGATAATGATATCGATTCGCTTAATTTCGTGCCGCAAACAATTCCTTTCCATCCTTATTATAAATGGCGCACGGCAAGCCATAAGGCGAAAGCCGTTAAAACCGAGGTTAAGGCAGGCGAGGATAACTGCGTTGAAATCCATGTTGCGTGGGATACTCCGCAGCTTAAAAATTCTGTTTCAACATATAAGATTTATCCCGATATGCGCATTTATGTTTACCACAGCGCAATTCCAACCGCAAACATGGTGAAATTCGGCGCAAGGATGACTCTTGACGGCAGTATGGAATATGTTAATTGGTACGGCAGAGGTCCTCACGCAACTTATTGCGACAGAAAAACGGGAGCTAAAATTACCTGCCATAAATCAACCGTAACTGCGCTGGAGCACCGTTATATGCGTCCGCAGGAAAGCTCAAACAGAGCCGATGTTCGTTATTTTACTATAACGGATAAAAAGGGCAACGGATTTAAGGTTACATCTTATTTTGATGACCCAATCAATTTCAGCGCGCATCATTACACAACAGAGGAACTTGAAAAAGCCACTCATGTGCACAATATCCCTTATAATAATGATATCACGGCTGTTAATATAGACCATAAATTGCTCGGCGTAGGCGGCGACTTGCCCGGTCAGGCTTTCGTGCGCGAGCCGTATACAATGAAAAAAGGCATAAAGCAAAGCTACAGTTTTGTTATTGAGCCTGTTTTTGCAGAGAAAAAACAAAAGTAATTAAAATATAACGGAGCGGCTTATGAAAAGAGTTTTTGCCAATATCGGCTTTTCTGTTGCGGTTGCTCTTGCTGTGCTCAATTTTATGAATGTTAAAGCGGCGCTTGCGGCACTTGTTGCCTCAGGCGTCGCTTTCGTCGTTTCTGTTACTGTGCCGAAAATCAGAAGCGGGAAAGCAGTTTCACTCTGCCTGCTCGGCGTATGCTTTGCCTGCGTATTGTTTGTTTCGTTTTATTACGGCACTTATTTGCCGCAAACAAAGCTTTTCGGCAAAACCTCCACCGTCAGCGGTTACATAGTTGATTTGCCCGAAAAAACATCATCCGGTAAATATCTTTACACGGTTAAAACCGAAAGTATAGGCGGCAGCGATGTGCCTCAAAACATAAAATTTGAAATGTATTCCGAAAGCCCTGTTTATGCCGAGGCTTATGATTTTTTGGATATGCGTGTTTCTTTTGACTCTGTTGCGGATAATGCCTATGAATCCATGGGCAGGTTTGACGATAATATTTTTGTTCGCGGCTATCTTTCGGATTATTCAAAAACGTGCTATGCGGTTAAAAGCCCGAATAAGCCGGTGGTTGAACTTCGTGCCAAACTTAAAAAGAGATTTAATTCGGTGATTAAAAACGATGAGGGCGGTCTTGCATTTGCCGTGCTCACGGGTGATAAATCTTTGCTCGGCAACGGGGCATATACGGCGTTTCAACTTTGCGGAGCAACTCACCTTATGGCAGTTTCCGGGCTTCATATGTCCATTCTTTTCGACGTGCTTTATTCGCTGCTTAAAAAACTGCTTGTGCCGAAAGTGCCGCGAGTTTCCGTTTGTGCCGTCGGAATTTTGTTTTACATCATGCTTTCCGGCTTTTCAAAATCAATGCTTAGATGCGGCATAATGATGCTTGTGTTTCTGTTCGGAAAGCTTGTTAAGAAAAAGAACGATTCGCTGAATTCTCTCGGATTTGCTGCGTTTACAATTTGCCTTAATCCTTATGCGGTGGCAGACGCCGGTGCTCAGCTGACATTTACGGCTGTGCTCGGTCTTGTAACCGTTGCACCGCATATTCAAAAGAAAATCAAATGGAAAAACAAAGTACTCTCTTATTTTGCAGGCATTTTGTCAGCTTCCGTCGGCGTAACCGTTACCACATTGCCGTCAATGTATTTTCTGTTCGGATTTGTTTCGTTTGCAGGTGTTGTTTCAAATTTGATTTTGATTCCGCTTGCCACCGTGCTGTTGGTGCTTGCCGCGCTGTTTGCACTGCTTTCGTCCGTGTCGGCTTTTGCTTGGGCTTTCGGTAATCTTTGTTGGCTTGTTTCGCATGCAATGCTGAAATTTGCCGATGCATTTTCGGTCGGCACGATAGCCGATATAACAGTGGGCGGTCAAAAGCTTTCTGCTGCAATTTGCTTTGTTTTCATGCTTTTCGGCGTTGCTTTTTTGATTAAGGCTTTTTTCGGCAGTACTCTGTTTAAAGCGTGCGCCGTCATTTCGCTTGCTTTGTCAATATCCGTAGTGGCGGTTTTCGGTGCGTTTGAAGCTTCGTCCGTCTTTGTTCGTGTTATTTCCGGCGACGAAAGCTGTGCTGTTATGGTCTATAACAAAGACTTTGCGGTTGTTTACGGCTTGAAAGAATATGACCAATATTATAAGGCACAAAAAATTGCAAACGAATATAATCTTGATGTTGAATGCGTAGTGGCAGGGGACGCCGAAGTCGCATTTGCCTTTGCAAGCAAAAATAATTGCAGGGTTATAACTTCTGCAGATGTTTCCAAAATCAAAAAATATGATGTGCCGTATATGAAATCGTCGAATTTAACTGTTGATTTGCAGGGCGGTCTTGTTGTAAAATATAACAGCGGCGTGTTTACGGCTTCGTCAAACGGTACGTATATCGTGTTTTCGGACGAAGCATTAAATCAATCGGAAGAATATGATTGCGTTTATGAGATAAATAAAAACGGCTGTGTGCAAAGGAGAGTGAATAAATGGGCAGATTGAATGAAAGTGAGTTTAAAGTTCAAATTAAAAGCGGCGAATATTCACCCGCCTATTTTATTTACGGCAGCGAGGGATATTTAAAGCAGTTTTATGTTGATCAGCTTATAAAAAAGCTTGCCGCAGGTCCGTTTGAAGATTTTAATTTGCATAAATATGACGGCAAAAAAACTCCGCTCGACGATATATTGAAAGACGCCGATTTGCTTCCGTTGATGAGTGAATACAATCTTGTTGTTGCCTGTGATTATCCATTCGATAAAAGCGAGGCGGACTGTAAAGCAATTAAGGAATATTTAAAGGATGTTTCACCGAGCACTGTTTTGGTGTTTTGGTATAATTCCGTTGATGTTGATATAAAAAAAAATTCAAAGTGGAAGGGTATTGAGGCTGCATTCTCAAAGGCGGGCAGTTCCGTTTTGCTTGAACCGCGCACAGAGGGCGAACTTGCAAAGCTGATTGTTTCCGGCTGCAAAAAAAGAGATGCATCCATATCGTCTGAAAACGCACGGTATTTGATTTCCGTTTCCGGAAACGATATTAAAACTTTACTCAATGAAACGGAAAAGCTTTCGGCTTATGCAAACGGCGGTGAAATTACAAGGCAGCTGATAGATAAGCTTGCAGTGCGCTGCCTCCAGGCAAAAGTTTTTGATTTGTCAAAAGCAATCGTTCGCGGCGATTATGAAAAAGCATATGCTGTGCTTGATTCGCTTTTTGCCGCAAAGGAGGAGCCGGTCTCTGTTTTGGCGGTTATTTCAAATTGCTTTGTTGATATGTACCGTGTTAAATGCGCAAAAACAGCAGGCTTTGATTGCACCGATGTCGGTAATTATTACAATTATAAGGGCAGGGAATTTGCGCTCAGAAATGCAATGCGCGATTGCTCATCGCTTTCCGTTAATCAGCTGCGTGCGTCGCTTGATGTTATTATGCAGGCGGATTGTGCACTTAAAAGCACGGGTGCTGCACCGCGCCTTGTGCTGGAAGAGGCACTTGTTAAACTGCTTTTGATTTCCAAAGAGGTGCGCTATGATTAAAATTAAAGAAGCCGTTATTGTTGAGGGGAAATACGATAAAATCAAGCTTTCAAATATTCTTGACGCACTTATTATCGAAACAAACGGCTTCGGTATATATAAGGACAGGGAAAGACGCAATTTTATATGCCGCCTTGCAAAAGAGCGAGGTTTGATTATTTTAACGGATTCCGATCATTCCGGCTTCCAAATCAGAAATTTTATTGCAAACTGCGCCAAGGGCGGTAATGTAAAGCACCTTTATATTCCGGATGTTTACGGAAAAGAACGCCGTAAGGAGCAGCCGTCTAAAGAAGGAAAGCTCGGTGTTGAGGGGATTTCGGACGATATTTTGATTAAGCTGTTTTCCGATAACGGCGTGGAATACGAAAATTCAAAGCCCCGTGAATTGATAACGAATTACGACCTTTTTGCCGCAGGCATTTCCGGCACTCCGAATGCGGTCGAAAAGAAAAAGAAACTCCTGAAGCAGTTAAACCTGCCGGAGTTTCTTTCAACTAATTCCTTGATAGACTGTTTAAATTCGATGATGTCGAAATCCGAATTCGAAACGCTTTTGAAATCACTTTAAATAACAATGATTTTGCTCCTTTGCTCTGCTCCGCAGGGCAAAGTTTTTTTATATCCCAGCGAATGAACATCGGTGTGCGCACATTGAATGAGATAATATTCGCGCAAATTGCCGTCACAGTCTGCAAGGCGGCTTATAATCGGCTTTTGACATTTTGCCTTAATATCGGTCAAAAGTTCTCGGCCGTTTTCGTTAAAACCCAAAATTCTGATTGCAGGCACTTCGGTGCTGCTGCCGTAAATATCCAAAAACGCCCGCAGCACTATGCGCTTGATTCTTGAAAGGGTGTACCGCTTTGATTTTATCAGGTCGTAAAGTTCATTAAGGCTTGCTGCGTTTCTTGCCGCATCGTAAATTCTGTTTTCAAGTCCCTCGTTCACATCGGCGATTTTTGCAAAATCCTCTTTGCTCATTCCGCGCAACTTAAAAAGCACGGCTTTTTCACAATTTTGCATGGTTGATATTTCGTCTTGCGAAAGATTTTTTCTGATTGCCGAGGCACTGTATTTTTCATCATCGGTATCATGCCCTTTTCCGATTCTTGTTATCGCTTCGCAGGGAATGCCGGTCGCTTTTATATATTCGATTGCCAAAATATTGTTCGGCTTTTCAAGCAAAGGTGATTTTATTATATTGTTTCGCGCTGCCGGGTAGGAAATTCCGCTTTTCATTTCCAGGGAAATTTCGTTTTGTACATCGGGGCTTTTGAGCAGATTTGCAATTTTTTGAAGCTCTGCCGTGTCTGCGTCTTCTGCTCCGAAAGCTATTTCGTCAATGATTCCAAGACTTTCCGCCAGTTTAATTGCGCTTGTTGCAAATCCCTCGGCAGAAAGAAGTGCTTGCTCCGGCGGAAGTTCAATAACCAAATCGGCTCCGTTTTCAAGTGCGGTTTTTGCCCTTTTGAATTTATCGTAAACGGCAAATTCGCCGCGCTGAACAAAGTTGCCGCTCATTATGCAAATGATTTTGTCGCCGCCTTTTTTTACGCTTTTAATGAGATGCGCGTGCCCGGCGTGAAATGGATTAAATTCGCAAATAATACCTATATTCATAAATTTCGACCGTTTTAATGAAGTTTAAGCAAAAAATAAAAATATGCTTGACATATACTTAATATATATATT
>CAVFVA010000034.1:0-13879 GCA_963625835.1 Clostridium sp. AF37-5
AATTATAATCAAAAAATATTATATTAAGAAAACGCCCAAAAGTCAATAATAATACATAAATTACGGCACCCGTTAAAACAGAATTTGCGAATGCGGAATTATATCGTCATCGGTAATCGGGCGAATTATTTTGCATGGCACTCCTGCCGCAACAACTCCGGGCGGAATGTCGTGCGTTACCACGCTGCCGGCACCGATAACGGAGCCTGCTCCGATTGTTACTCCGCCGCAGATCGTGGCGTTTGCACCTATCCAAACATTTTCCTCCAGTGTGATTGGGGCAGATGTGCCTATGCCTTGGCTGCGTTGCTCCGGATCCACGGAATGGCCGGCGCAAGCAAGGCACACACCGGGGGCAATAAATGCCCCTGAGCCGATGTTTACCGGCGAAGTGTCTAAAATTACGCAATTATAATTGATTACGGCAAAGCCGTGAAAATGAATATTAAAGCCGAAGTCGCAATGAAAATCAGGCTCAATGCCCACAGCCGGCGAATAAGTGCCGAAAAGCTTTTGCAAAATCCCTCGGCGTTTTTCCTGCTCGTCGGGGAATGTGCTGTTATATTCCATGCAAAGTTTTTTTGCCTTCAGTTGTTCCTTTGCCGGTCCGTTTTCGTATCCCGAGGCGTAAGCAGCAGGGGATTTTATTATTTCAAGAGGCGTCATATTTTTAATTCCTTTCGGCAGATTAAATTTTTCTGTTTTTAATTATATTAAAAATATTTCTGCCGGTCAATTGCAGATTGCTGTTGAAAATCGCATATTTCAAAAAACAGCCTTTATTGCAGAATTATTTTAAAAAATTTTAAAATGAGTATTGACAAACGGAATTAAATTGTGTACAATTCAATCGTAAACAATCAAGCACAACTTAATTGTGCACAATCTTTAGGAGGTTTAATTATGAATATCTATGATTTTAATGTGAAAAAGCAAAACGGCGAAGAAATATCACTGAGGGATTTTCAGGGAAAGCTTATCCTTGTGGTTAACACGGCAACGGGCTGCGGATTCACTCCGCAATATTCCGAATTGCAGGAAATGTATGATGAGTTTGCCGAACGCGGCTTGGTTATTCTTGATTTTCCCTGCAATCAATTTGCAAATCAGGCACCGGGCGAGGATGGCGAAATTCATGATTTTTGCACGGGTCGCTACGGAATAACATTTCCGCAATATCATAAGGTGGAGGTTAACGGCGAAAATGCCATACCGCTGTATAAATGGCTCACGGCAAACACCAAATTCCAAGGCTTCAACGGCGCGGCAAAGCTTTTTCTTACCCCGATTGTGAAGAAAATGGATTCCGATTATAAAAATAATGGCAATATTAAGTGGAATTTTACAAAGTTTTTGATAGGCAGAGACGGTAATATAGTTCAGCGTTATGAGCCCACGGCAAAAATAGAGGATATTAAAGAAAAGGTAAAGGAGCTTTTATAATATGTTTCACTATGATTATTTAACGAAAAACACATGCTCAAATGTTATCAGCTTGGATTTAGACGGAAATACGGTTCACAATATTAAATTTATGGGCGGCTGTAACGGAAATTTAAAGGCAATTGCTCTGCTGGTTGAGGGTAAAACCGTTGAGGAAATAGAAAACACACTCGGCGGAGTATTGTGCGGAAACCGACCGACTTCTTGCTCTGACCAACTTGCAAAGGCGGTGCGTGCCGCTTATGACGCATCGATTGACCCGAATTATAAGCCTGAATTTGACGAGGATTGATTTCTCATTTTCGGCTGGATTTTTTGCGCAAACTGTGCTATATTATTTTGTGAAATCGCAGGAACGGAGAATTTTATGAACGATAAATTTGACGCATTAAAGCTTGGAAATCAGCTGTGTTTTCCGTTATATGTTTGCTCAAAGGAAATTGTTAAAAGATATAAACCTTTTTTGGATGAAATCGGCTTAACCTACACTCAATATATTACGATGATGGCAATGTGGGAGCACGAGGAACTTTCCGTTAAGGAATTGGGCAGTTTGCTGTTTCTTGATTCCGGCACTCTCACACCGGTGCTGAAAACCCTGGAAAAAAAAGGCTTTCTTTCCCGAAAGCGTTCGTCGGCAGACGAAAGGGTGCTTGTGGTTACGCTTACCGAGGAAGGGCAGCAGCTTAAAGAGCAAGCCGTTGAAGTGCCGCTTAAAATGCAGGGCTGTGTTTCAATAGATGAAAAGGACGCTGCCGAGCTTTATAAAATTCTTCATAAAATAATGCATAAAATAAACGAAAACGAATAAGCAAAAACGAACAAGTAAAAATGAACAAGTAAAAATGAACAAGTAAAAGGCACTCCTTGACGGAGTGCCTTTTGCTTATATGTTTATTTAAATTATTCCGCTTCTTTTTTTGCTTTTTTGCGAATTGAAACCATCATTGCAAAGCCAAGGGAAATAAGTGCAATGCCGCTGACGGTGAAAATAACGGTGCCGATACCGCCCGTTGTGGGAAGTGTGAAACCGGTTGAGTTTTGAATATTGGTTTTAAGGTAGCCGGTTTGGAAGCCGTCAACCTTGCCGTCAAAATCTGCGTCGGTTATTGTGAGCTCAAATGCATTGGAGGGCAGATTATAGCCGCCGGCAGGGGCTTTTGTTTCCTTAAGGTAGTATGTACCGCAATCCAAGCCGGTGATTTTAATTTGACCGAGTGTGTCGCTTTCCGTGCTTGAAACAAGCGTTGTGATTTTGCCCTCTTCATCGGCTTCTGCCACTCTGTAGGTGCCGTTGCCGAGGTCGATGAATGAAATTGCTGTTGATGTGTCGTTTTTATTTGTTAAAAGTAAAAATTGCGCACCGCCAAGCTTTGTGTCGGCGTTGTTTTTATCCACTTTTGTAAGGTCAAGCCCATAGGTGTAAACCGTTTCTGTGCTTGTTTTTTCTTTCCATTCATCCGCTATGTAGGGGTTGTTGTTGTATTTAAGTGTGGCGGTGTTTATATTGCCGTCGTTAATCGCAACGGTGCTGTTTGCCGTTGCGGAATATGTGATTTTAAGGCTGCTGTAGTCTGCAAGCTGAACGCCGTTAAAAGTTAAGGTAAACGAATG
Source organism: Clostridium sp. AF37-5 (assembly GCA_963625835.1). Taxonomy (GTDB): domain Bacteria; phylum Bacillota; class Clostridia; order Oscillospirales; family Acutalibacteraceae; genus Eubacterium_R. The sequence goes on from CAVFVA010000034.1 coordinate 3,058, forward strand.
GTCGCTTGAAGTTTGCGAATAATAGGTTTCTTTTGCCAAAGTTTCGGTTGTGCCGTCTGCTTTAACGCCCAGAACGGTTATATCGTTGTTAAAATCCAATGCCGTCGGCAAATTATCGCTCACATAAACCGTGCTTGCCGTTGCCGTAGAGGGGTAATCCGGCAGCGCAACATTAAGCTGATATGTTACAGAACCGCCGATACCAACGGATTTATCGGCATCGTTGGGAATTGTTTTTTCAATTGCCGGCTCGCTTGATTTTAAATTGGTGATAACGGGATTGTTTATTTTAAATTCGCCCAAATTTCCGTCGTATTCCGGAATAATGTTTTCGGCAATCGGTTGGTAAACATTCACGCCGCCTGTTATGAGCACCAAATATTCGCCCATCGGCAGATCGCGGAGTATAACATCCTGCTTTTTCAAATCCGTACCCGATGTTGCGGATTTTGATGTTGTTATTTCTATTGTGCCGTTTGTAATCGCAGCGGCAATGTCGGAAAAGAAGGTTTTTGACTGTGCTGCCGTCAGCTTACTGAAGGTTTCGGTTACGGATTTATCGGTGGCGTTATAATAATCGGCATAATCGGCTTTTGTTTGCAAATATGCAAACACGGAATCCGTCCATGTATATTCCGGTTCAAGCGGTCGATCTGCAACACTGTCGTAATTCACCGTCATAATTTGGTAAGCCGTTGCCTTTGCGCCGGCTTCAAGACCCTTAACGGTTATGCTGCCGGACGTGTTTGTGCCGATTGCGGCAAACGCCGTGATTGAGGTTGAAGCAGCCAAAATGAGCGCAAGAATAAATGCAACTGCTTTGCTGCCGAATTTTATGCTTTTCATTTTGTTCACTCCCAAATATATGTTTTTATGCATAATAATCATTAACGCCCGTATTGTATCATTATATATATAGGATTTCAATAGCTAATCGGCTGATATATTCACTTGCATTGACAAAAATCGGGGGGGATTGCAGCTCGAATTTGTACAGGGTGACGATTTTGTAACGCTATTGTTGACTTACACTGTAAATAATCTTAAAATAATGCCGTGAATAATGAATAATTATGCGTATACATATAATAAAAAAACGAAGAAAGAAATATTCGGGGAGTGAATGCGGCAATGTTGCAATCGCAGGTTAGCAACAATTTAAAACGCGGCTTAAAAATTTTTACGGTAATTTTAGTTGTGCTGTCAATATTGGTATCGTCCGTTTTTTGTGCATTTGAGGCTTTCAGTGCCTCAAATACGGGAACGGTTAAGTGCTATGTGGCTATAGATAACGGCTGGAAGCAAATCGCCACCATCACCACCTCCACACATAAAAATTTTGATGTGGACAGATGGTATGTTACTACAAATCAGCTTGAGCAGGTTTACAGTGAATACGGCTTTACAAATGACGGCTATGACGGCTCAAATATAATTTTTGCCCACACAACCGACGGCGATATATACCAGCTTTGGGTTGACCTCAGTGCCCAAAAGGATGAAACTAATAATACATATATTGTGCCGCTTGAAAGCAGCGAGGTTTCAAGAGTATACTATGTGCCTGCCAACACACAAACAGGCAATTCTCTTGGCGTGGGTGCCGCAGCTAAAAGTAACAGCTTTTACACCGTTTTTTGCCGTGATGCATTAAATGTGCTGGACAGTGCCGATATTCCTGCGGATCAGTATGTTTTTAAGGGCGGCTCGGTTAATGTTGAATTGCCTTTGAAAGACGGCGTAACATATTATGCAATTGAAGCAAATGCAAATGCCGAGTCTGAACTGAGCAATTGCACCCAAACCACGGATGAAACAAATAATAAGGTTACTTTATCCATAACCGATATATCTTCGCCTGTTTTTATAACGAATTCAAAAACAGTCGGCATTGCCGAATTTTATGCGCTTGTTGATAACGAATGGGTGGATGTGGGCTTTTTGCCGCTTACAAATCAAAAAGCTTATTTTTCGGATATCGGCGAAACAAGAAATTATGTTACCGCCGAGCAGCTCGTGAAAATTTACGGAGATCCATATGGGCTTAAGGAAAGCGATATCACCGCATCTGCACGCATTTTTGCAAACAATGATGATTATTATCAAAGCAGCGACTATTACCATGAATGGATATGGGCAGATGTTTGCCCGAAAACGCTTACAACAACGGATTCGGACGGCAATTCAACCACAGTCACGGTTCAGCCTGTAAGTAAGCGACTGCATTCCAAGATTTATTATTTGCCAAACAATAACAGCTCTGCAGCTTCGTATTTTACCGGAAAACAGTCATGTAACGATTCGCAGCTTATAACCGACAATTCAATTTATTCAATAACCGTTACGGATACGGGCAATTTGGTGGCAGATGACGATAAAGCAAGCTTGCCGGAAAAGCAATATGTGTCGTCCGGCTCGGATAAATCGCTTACTCTGCCTGCTTTAACAGATGAAAACGGCAAATACATAATAAAAAATGCCCAAACCGGAGAAAGCGTTAAGGCAACCACCACCAAAAATGACGACGGCACTTACACAATTGATTTAACCGATATTAAATGCCCCGTGCTGATTACCACAAAAGTGGTTAGGCTGCATGTTACATATAAGCCCGAGCTTACAGAAAGCATGCTTGTAAATAAGCAAGGTTATCCAAACGATCATGTAACAATCGAATCGCAAGCCACGGTTGAGGGTGAATCGGAATACACGGAAAATGTGGAAAGCACAAATTACACTCTGCGTTCGCCCAGCACGGAGGTCCTAACCACCGTGGGCGACGGCCGAAATTTAGGAAAACGCGTGTTTTACACCTTTAGCGGTTGGAAGCTCGGCGACAGCTCTACCGTTTACAAAGCAGGCGAGGAGATAAATCAAAACACACTTTTGGCTTATGCCGATGAAGAGGGCAATGTTGATATCACTCCCATTTGGAATGCTTATGATGAAAAAGACAGATTCGCAACCTGTAATTTCTTTGTAAACCTTAACTGCGAAATTATGGATATCAACAGCAACGGGTACAACGGTCAACCAACAAGCAATTTCACAAGCTGCGTTTATTCGTCAAGAGTGCTTACCACATGCACGATGCCGTTTACGGCATATCAAGATGAGCAGCTTACTGCTTCGGACACTGCCGACAACGCTTATGATATTGACGCTCAAATCAGAACGGTTGATAAAACGGAAATCGAAGGCGTGCTTTTGGAGAATTTCCCCACAAATGAAGAAGTTCTTGCAAAAATAAGGGCAAGCGGCGCAACAATTAAGTTGGACGGCGTGGCAATTGACAGTGACGATATCACCTCAGAAAAATTCACGATTCGCTGGTATGTTCTTAAATATGAGCACAGCGACGGTTATCATATAGACGGCGTTTTGGTTGCAAAAAAAGCAAAATTTGTGGTTAAGAAAACTTTTGTGGGTGATGATGAAGCGATTGAAGAGGTTAAAAACAATTTCTACATCACCGTTGATCAAAACACCGACACCAGAGAGACGGCGGCTTACAAGCTTTCGCTTAACTCGGCAGAGCAGGAAAGTGATTCTGAATACACCGGCTACACTTCTTACGACGCCGAAACAGACACATATATCTGGGAATTGGACGCACGCCAATCGGCAACCTACACCATAAAAGAGCATAATTATTCGTTGAACCCCGATAAGTGGAACAACACAAGTAAATATAAAATAGAAAATTCAGATGCCGTAACCGATTCAAAATGGGTTACCTACACGGACGACGGCATTCAGCTTGAAGCCGAGGCATACGGCACGGATACTCCGCAAAGCGCGATAAAAACAGCAAGCCTGCAAAATGTTTATGTTCGCTCGGGCTTACTTACGGTTAACAAAGTTGATTCTTCAACCTATCACGGAATGAAGAATATTAAATTTAAACTCAGCAGAGAAGACGGCACTGCGCTTACCCTTTATAAAAAGGCGGATTCAAACCAATATTCAACCGACACAAGCGCACCGAATTACGGTTACACGGAAGTGGTGGAGGATAACATCCTTGAAACGGACGCAAACGGATTTTTCGATGTTCGCCTGGCAATATATAAAACGGATGAAACCTCTGCCAAATATTATTTGGAAGAGGAAATTCCCGTTGGCTACGAGGGCGCAAAGAAAATACTTCTTACCGTAAAAGACGACGGCACCGTTACAATGGCTCAAGAAGTTGTTGAAACAACTGTTGATACATCATATATAGATGACAGTGAATGGTTAGACGGTAAAGACACCGCAACGCTCACAATCAAAAACAAGTCTAAGCTGCTCACCAAGGTTAAGGCGCAAAAGGATTGGGGCGACGACGCTACTGACGCGGAAAAGCTTCCCGTTACGGTTCAGCTTTGGAAAAACGGCGCAAAGGCAACCGGCGACGCTTACACGAAAATTCTGAATGCCGATAATAATTGGACATATGAATGGGAAAATCTGCCGCTTTATGAGGACGGCGAACCGGTTCAGTATTCTTTGCGAGAAACCTTAATCGGCTCCACCGCTTATGACGCAGACGCCGATACAGACGGTTACAGCGAATATGTTGTTACTTATGACACCACGCTTTACAGAATTGACGAGGGCGATTACACCACCAATCCGTCGTGGATAGACGCAACATCAAAAGAGCGTGTGTTTGCAAACAATGCGCTGCTTGTGGTGCACAACAGATTGCTTAAGGGCAAAATAGGCTTTGCAAAGGTGGACGACGCCGGCAAGGCACTTCAGGGTGCGGAATTCACTTTGTATTCCGACGAGGAATGCACAATTGCGCTTGAAACCGCAACGGCGGATAACAGCGGCTTTGTTTCGTTTAAAACAGAGCAGCCGCAGGGCACTTATTATATGAAAGAAACAAAAGTGCCCGATAACTATTATCCTAACGACACAGTATACGCGGTTACCGTTAAACGCAGCAAGGTTGTTATCACGGCAGTCGGCAGCGACACGGAAATAACGCAAATCGTTAACGAGTATAAGTTTAAGGATTTGGAATTTTCGTTTATAAAAACGGACGGCGAGGATAACATAACTCCTCTCGGCAATGCAAAATTCGGCTTATACAAGCTTATTTGCACCACGGATGGGCACGACCATTCGGAAGAACTGATAACCGTTAAATCAAACGGCGAACTTGCCGATGATTACACGGCGTGCTGGGAGCTTGTTACAACCTGCACGTCTTCCTCCAAAACAGGTCTTGTTAAATTCAGCGGCTTGCGCGGAAACGAAACCTACCGCCTGGTGGAATACGGCACTCCTGCCGGCTACAAATCACCTGCCGGTCAGTGGGCAATAACATACGGACTTGATGACAATAATCAGCGCAGATTTATCATCACGGCCGTGTATAAAAACAACAAAAAGCCGCCGGCTTTTGAAACGGTAACGGACACAACCGTTACAACCGCTTCATACAGGCTCAGAAACTATAAGTTGGATGATCTGCCTGTTTCGGGCAGCTACGGAATTTATAAATATTTAGCAGGCGGCATTTCTTTAATAACCGTTGGCGGATTTCTGCTTTTGGCAAACAAAAAGCGCAAAGATTCTGCTGCAAAAAACAATGCAGAATAATTCGCTTATTCCGTAAAATAAAAAACGCACAAAAAGGCTCGGGAGCAATCCCGAGCCTTCAGCTTTGCAGCTGCTTTTTACTTTTCGGCAGCTGCTTTTATTTTGTTTTTTCTGCTTTGGCTGTTGATTTTTTAAGAAGCGCAAGTGCTATTATCATAACAACAAGTTCCGTTATCGGAAATGCCCACCAAACTCCGGCAACTCCGATTGCCTTGCCCAAAAGATAGGCTAAAGGCAAAAGAATAACAACCTGCCTTGCCGCCGAAATAATCATGCTTGGCGTGCCTATTCCAAGCCCTTGCAAGGCATAGCATGCCATAATCGAAACGCAGGCAAAAACAAAACTTAAGCTTGTGATTCTCAGTGCCGGCACACCGATTGCGCTCATTGTGGCAGATGCGTTAAACGCCTGCATAATTTGCTTTGGCAAAGCCTGCAAAAGCACCAAGCCGATTACGCCGATTAAGGCGGAATATATGCCGCTTAATTTCATTGATTTTTTAATTCTGTTAAACTTTCCCGTGCCCAGGTTAAATGCAACAATAGAAAGCAATGCGCTGTTAAGCCCGAATGCCGCCATGGAAACGAATGTGTATAACTTAAAATACGCGCCGAAAACGGCTGCCGCAGTTGTTGAAAAGCCGAGCAAAATTTTGTTTATTCCGAAAGACATTATGCTGCTGATAAACAGTGTTATACCGGCAGGAATGCCAACACTGCAAATGCTTTTAACATATTTTTTTTCAAGCTTTGCGTATTTGAATGAAAATTTAATGTCTTTGTTAAATTTAAAATTAAATATTATGCCAAGCAGCATTGCGGCAATTTGCCCCACAACCGTTGCAACGGCAGCACCCTTTGTGCCCATTTCCGGAAAGCCCAAATAGCCGAAAATCAGAATCGGGTCAAGAATAATATTTATAACGGCTCCCAATATCTGGGTTATCATTGTGTAGCCTGTTCTGCCGGTTGATTGCAGCAGTTTTTCAAGCACAAGCTGAATTATTTGCCCAAACGAAAATATGCAAATAACCGAAAGATAGGAATATCCCATTTCGGATATTGCGTCGTTGTTTGTTTGAATATTATAAAACCATTTTATGCCGAAAATGCCGAACAAAAGCAAAACCAAATACACGATAACGCTTAAAATCAGCCCATTGGCGGCGGTTTTGTTAACCTCCTTTTGCTTTTTTTCTCCCAACAGGCGGGAAAGCAGTGAGTTAACACCCACCCCAACGCCCGTGCCGAGCGAAACGATAATGTTTTGTATCGGAAACGCAAGCGAAACTGCCGTCAGCGCATCCTCGCTGTAATTACTCACGAAAATGCTGTCCACAATATTGTAAAGCGCGCCGATTATCATGGATAAAATCATCGGCGCAGCCATATTAAGCAGCAGCTTATTTACGGGCATTGTTTCCATTTTTTGCTCTTTCATATTCTCACTCCTTATATTTTTTTACATATAAATTATAACAAAAACAACCGCAATACAGAATTACATATAAATAAACAGCGTTAGATAAAAGCTAACGCTTGATTTACAAAGCATTTTTTATTATAATAAAAATATGAATGTTAAAGGAGCGCAGGTTATGACATCGCAGCAACTTCAATGCTTTATTTATGTGGCTGAAAGGCTTAATTTTACCAAGGCGGCAGAGGCATTGTATTTATCGGTGCCCACGGTTACCCATCATATTAAAAATTTGGAGGAAGAACTCGGCACGCAGCTTTTTTACAGAAATTCGCGCATAGTTAAGCTTACCGAGCAGGGCGAAAAATTTTATTACGACGCAAAAGATATTTATATGAAAATGGAAGATGCAAAAAACCGCTTTCAAAATCACGATAAATCTCAATGCGTTATTTTTCGCGTGGGGTGCATGAGCGAAAATGAGTTTGAAAAAATTGAACCGATATTAAAGCAAATCAAAGTGCGGTTTCCCTATGTGCAGCCGAAAATCATTGCAAAGGATTTTTTTGATTTGAAAAATCTTTATGAAAATCAGCAGCTGGAAATCGCAATCGCAACCGGCGATTTATCAAATCAGGGAACCTATAAAAAGCTTTTTGAACTTGAAAGCTATGCTTTAATGCCGCACGACCATCCGCTTGCAAATGAAAGTGAAATTTCGCTGGGGCAGTTGGCAGAGGAAAGTCTGATTACGCTGCCGCCGAAAAACATTCCGTTTATAAAAGGAAACAAACTGCAGGAATTTTTGGCTCTTCATGCGCAGGATCACACGCACATCGTCAGCGAAAGCGAAAAAGAAAGTGCTTTGCTTGCCAAATGCGGCTACGGAATTGCCGTGCTGCCGGGCTTTTTGATTTCAAAATCCGAAGAACTCGTTTGCATCCCGATAAAGGGCACTAAAAATATTGAATATGGGTTTTATTACAAAAGCAGCGATAAGCATATCAAATATTTTTTGAAAGAATATATTGCAGCATCAAATTAACGCGCCTTTTTAAGCAAGTGAAAACATGCCGAAAACGGGGCGGCGAACGATTGCCGGCTGTTTACTTTTATGCCGTGATCAATTATAATAAGCATATAAATTTATAAGAGGAATTACAATGGATTTTTTAAACAAGTATTCTGCTCCGATAATCGCGGCAATAATTTTGATTGAAGCCGTGCTTACGGTGTTAACAATAAAATATTATTTAAGCATAAGAAAGAAAACCCTGTATTCATACAAAAGCGCAAGCTTGCTCGGCGGAGGCGCTTTTATGGTTATAATGCTTGCTTTTTCAATCAATGCGTTATTTATCCAAGATGCCAATGCAAGCCTTTTTCAAACATTTTTGAACAACATTTCGCAAACATCAAGTTTGTTTCCGATTGTTATATTTCCGCTTATGATTGTGTTTTTCCTCTTTATGAGCCTTAGCAATATTTCGCTTATGCGCCACGAGGGAAAATCGGTAAAAAATATTTTGGGCTCTGTTTTAAGCTTTGTTTTGATTATTGCCACAATCGCCGGCGTTTTCGGTTGGGATGTTATTTATAAAAATATTATATTTAAAATCTACACAAAAGGGCACAGCGAAATAGTTATATTGGATTATGCCCTTCCTATGTTTTTAACAAGCTTGCTTTGCTATGTTGAATGCCTGCTTTTGGGCACGGTTATTTCAAGCATAAAAGCCACCAAATTCAAGCCGGATTATGACACGGATTACATTATCATCCTCGGCTGTGCCATTGCAAAAAACGGCGAGCCGCTGCCGCTTCTTCGCGGCAGAATTGACAGGGCATTGCAATTTGCGAAAGAGCAATATGAAAAAACGGGCAAAATGCCGAAGTTTGTGCCGTCCGGCGGAAAAGGCGACGATGAATGTATTTCCGAAGCCGAATCAATGAAAAATTATTTAATCAGCCAAGGCGTCGGCGAGGATAATATTTTGGTTGAAAACAAATCAACCAGCACGCTTGAAAATATGAAGTTTTCAAAAGCGTTGATTGAAAAAGACGGCTGTGGAAAAAACATAATTTTTTCAACAACGAATTATCATGTTTTTCGCTCCGGAATTTACGCAAATCAAGCGGGCATCAATGCCAAGGGTATTGGCAGCAAAACAAAATGGTATTTTTGGCCGAATGCTTTTGTAAGGGAATTTGTTGCACTTCTTGCCAACCGCAAAAAAGGGCATATTGTTAATGCTTTGATTTTGTTGGCAATCAGCATATTTGGTGCCCTTGCGAACTATGCGTTTGTAAAGTGAATATTGCAAAGCCCCTGCTCGGTGAATGCCAAAGCAGGGGCTTTTGCAGTGTAATATGATTAAAATCGGCTTTTAGATATTGCGAATAAAGCAATAATTATTAACACGATGATTATTCATTTCAAGAACTGTTTTATCAAACATATCAAAACCGTTTTTCTTATAGAATTTGCAATTTTGCTCTGTATTTGTAACCAACGCGAGCTGTGTTCCGCCTTGCGATTTGATATGTGTAATTAAGCAATTATTCAGCATATTGCTTCCGAGTCCCTTACCTTTATGATTTTTGCTTACAGCTAATAATTCCACATACCAAGCAGTTTTGTATTTTTCACAAGGCTTATGAGATTTTTCCGATATATCAAAGAATTTTATAAGTGAATTGAAGCCGACGGGGAAGAGCAGCTTAACACCGCCGGCTTTAATGTAATCAAAAATCGTAACTCTTTTTACATTCGGATTTTGCAATAATGCGGCAGAAACAATCTGCCCGTCTATTGTGCCTACGAAGCATTTGTATTTATACATGTTTGCTTTCATATGCACATAATGCAGCTTATCCATATATCTTAAATATTTTTCCTCACTTTTCAATTTTTTGAAAGCGAATTTGAAAAACGGATAATCTCCGAATGTTTCTGTTGTGAATTTTGAAATCTCTTTAATTTCATTTGCTTTTGCTTCGCGATAAGTAATCATTTTGTTGCCTCCTTAAATGAACAGGTGTTTACTTCTGAACACTTGTGCAGTATAATCTTATCGGAAGCATAAAACAATATGCAATAAAGCCGAATGTGTTTATTGATAAACAACATTGAAAAAATTGTTCATAAAGGAGCAGGCTATGGCAGACAGAAGAACGGCAAAATCAAAGCAAGCCATTGAAGAAACATTTTTCGAATTGCTGAAAGCAAAGAAATCGCTTAATAAAATCACTGTGTCCGAAATAACGCGGATTGCCAATCTCGGAAGGGGCACTTTTTATCTGCATTATCAAGATGTGTATGATTTGTACAATAAAACGGAAGCAAGGCTTTTTGATGAAATTATCAATATATTTAAAAAATCTTTTCCTTCAACAAATCCCGAAAACAGCAAGCAAATGACAAAGGAATTGACGGAATATATCAATGAAAACAAGGAGCGTTTTTGCGTTCTTATTCAATCAAACACAAATGCCATGCAAAATATAAAGAAAAATTTTAATGAGATTGTTTTAACCGAAAGTCAAGAAATTCACAACAATGTTAATTCAAAGTTTGATTATGTTGAGGCAGTTTTTGTTGTTTCGGGAATAATCGGCGTGCTCGAACAGTGGATAGTTGACGAGATGAAAATGCCGAAAGAAGAAATCGCCAATATGCTGAATAAAATATTGCTGAAAATAAACAATCAATTCGCTGCATAAACAAACAATCTTTAAAATTTTCTTTTGGCAGCCGTAAAAGGAAATTGTTGGAATAAATCCGGTTTCACCAATGACATGTTGCAT
>CAVFVA010000035.1:0-6887 GCA_963625835.1 Clostridium sp. AF37-5
CAAGCTCCGGCAAAAAATATGTTAAAGAGGTTATCCTCAGCTACGGCGACACGGAAGAAACTGCAAAGCAGTGGCTCACCGATAATGGTTATGAGGTGCTTGATAATAACCTTAATGACGGCGCAGACGATACTTTCTCTACCAAAAGAGCAGTATATCTCGGCTACAAAACCACAAGCAAAGCCGATGAAGCTATCACTGATATGAAGCTTATGAATATGAACGGCGGCTACAGCGTTCAGGATTATCAAATGCTTCTCAGCGAGCAAAAGGATAATCTTAAGGTGTTCTTTGATAATTTCAAGGTAGCTGTTCAAGAGTACCGTAACAATTATAATGCAAAACAGGAGCGTGCAATTGCCGCTCACGATATGCTCAATATGCTTTATGACGACGATACGCAGCAAAGCCTCGGCGATCTTCTTCTTAACAGAGTTAGGGAAGAATATACGGACGAGGAATACAATGCTTTGTCTGCCGAGGAGCAGGCAAAGGTCGGCGATATGACAACTATCCTTATGCAGGGTAACGCAAATGCAATACTCACTATGGAGCAAAATATTGCTATGGCAACGGATGAAAGCGAAACTCCGTGGGTAAACAGATATCAAGAGGCTAAAACTTACGATGAAATGCTTGAGGATCTTATGGATAATGAGAACCTCACCGTTAATGACGCTGAAAAAGAGCTTGCCTCAAAATATGATGACGACGCTAAAAAAATAGCCTTGAATATCGAAAACTACAGAACATATGTGGCAAAGTACGATATTGATGAAATATCCGTTGAAAGCACAGAGGCAGAGATTGAGGCATATCAAAAGGAGCACGAGGATTTTGATTGCTCTGCTTGGCTTGCAGTGCGTATGCAGTGCGAGGTTTTAAAGGCTTTAACCAATGATGATGTAACGCTTTATGATTTGATTTTCAGCGATGATTATGATGTTACGGGCGATGATATGTATATGCTTTATCCGCTTGTTTCGGTTTTGAGTGACGGTCAAAGAGCGTGCCTTGACTTCCTTTCGCTCTATCAGCTGATTTCTCTCGGCACTAATGACGACAGCACCGTTAAAGCAACAATGGATGAGCTTGGCATTGCTTCAAGCGAAGAATTAAAAAATGTTTCTGTTTATGACGGTGTGGATCGTACCGTGTTCGGCGAGGATGTTGCCCTCACGGGCGATGCATATAAGCTGCAGGCTTCAACCGGCAACAGTGCTGCGGAAAATTGGTATTCTTCGTTTTCCACAACCACAATTATTTTGGTAACTTCATTTGTGGTTTCTACCGCAATGACTGCCGGCTCATGGATATACAGCTCTCATTTGAGTAAAGTTGCAGCCCATATTAAAAACTACGATTTATACAATGCAAGAACACAGGCAGCAGCGTCAAAAAGTTGGCTTCAAACCAATGAAACGAGACTTTCTGATTTAAAACGGACCGGAGATGAAAATGCAGATAAATTAGCAAAACAGATAGAAGAGTTTAAAAAAGAGTATGATAAAGAATTAACAGCTGTAGAAGACGCTAGAGCAGCCTCAAAATCGGCAAGTTCATGGTCAAAGTTTATGAATTATGCCAGCGTTGCAATGACCTGTATCACAGCCGTTCTTTTGGCAGTTTCAATCTGGAGCACGGTTGATGATTTGATAGATTACTATAATGCAACCTACACACCGATTCCCTCCAATATGGTAAACCAAGGCGTTAACGAAAAAGACGAAAAAGTATATACATATTATAAAGCCGTTAAGTGCAATCGAGTTGCGCAAAATATGGTAACGGACAGTACTAAGCTTCTCGGTGATTACGGCGATTTAAACGGCGATGTGGGCAAGCAGTGGGTTGCGCTTTATACCACCACGGATTCTGCCGCAGGCGACCCGATTACCACTGATTTTAAAATTCAGTATAAAGACACAAATGTTCCCGACGATCGCACTCCGCTTTCAATCTTCTGCGAAAGCGTTGCGCAAAATCTTACAAACAAAAAAGCCGGCTACACATATGCAGATTCAAAGGGCGGCATTTACCTTTTCTACGGCACAGATGAAAATGCTCTTGCAGGCTCCGTTATTTCGGACGGCGGTTATTATGTGCTTGTTGGTGCTGGCTGCGCAATTGTTGCGGCTGCGATAGCATTTTTCATCGGCAAATCGGTTGGCAAGAAAAGCAAAAAAGAGGAGGAAATTGCGGTTGCTTAAAAAAACACTCAGCGCAATAATAAGTGTATTTTTGGTGCTTGCGCTTTGCATCGGAACCTGCACAAGTGCCTTTGCGGCAAGCTCCGGCAAAAAATATGTTAAAGAGGTTATCCTCAGCTACGGCGACACGGTTGAAGATGCCATAACCTGGCTTTCCGATCACGGCTATGAAGCTGTGGACAATAACCTTAATGAAGGTGCAGATGATGCATTTACTTCAAAGCGTGCGGTTTGCCTGGGTTATAAAACCACAAGCAAAGCTTCGGAAGCCATCACGGATATGAAGCTTATGAATATGAACGGCGGCTACAGCATTCAGGATTATCAAATGCTTCTTTCCGAGCAAAAGGATAATATAAAAATATTCTTTGATGATTTCAAGGTTGCCGTTCAGGAATATCGCGATAACTATAATGCGGGTCAGCAGCGTGCAATTGCCGCTCGCGATATGCTCAATATGCTTTATGACGACGACACAAAGCAAACCCTCGGCGATCTTTTGCTTAACAAGGTTAGGGAAGAATACACGGACGAGGAATACAATGCCCTCTCTGCAGAGGAGCAGGCAAAGGTCGGCGATATGACTACCATTCTTATGCAGGGTAATGCAGACGGTGTGCTTGCAATGGAGCAGATTATCGCTTCGGCAACGGATGAAACGGACACAATGTGGACGGAAAGATATCAGCAGGCACAAACATATGATGAAATGCTTGATGAGCTTATGGAAAGCGAAGACCTCACCGTTAACGACGCCGAAAAAGAGCTTGCTTTAAAATATGATGACGACGCTAAAAAAATAGCAAACAATTTGAGCAGCTACTATGATTATCTTGGCGTATATTTAAATTCCGGTATAACCATTGAAAGCTCAACAGAGGAAGTTGAGGCTTATCAAAAAGCTAATGAGAATTTTTCATTTTCGGAATGGTTTGCCGCAGGCACTCAATATGAAGCCATAAAGGCATTGAAAAACGATGATATTTCACTTTATGATTTGATTTCAAATGCCGATTATAATGTTGCCGGCGAGGGCAGAACATTGCTTTATCCGCTTGTTTCCGTGCTTACGGACGGGCAAAGAGCCTGCCTTGATTTCCTGCCGATGTATCAAATTGTTGCAATCGGTATAAATGATGACAGTATGGTTAAAGAGGCAATGGAAAGTGCCGATATTACCCAAAGCGAAACTTTGAAAAATGTTTCAATTTATGACGGTGTAGATCGCTCAATTTTCGGTGCTGATGTTGCTTTAACAGGCGATGCATATAAGCTGCAAGCTTCCACTGGCAAAAACGCCATGGGTTTGGAAAACCGTATTTCAACCACCTCAATCGTTTTGTGGAGCGTTTTTGCAACCTCGGCAATAATCACCGGCTTGTGCTGGAAAGCAAGCTCCAAATTCCTTAAAATATCAACGGATTTGGCCAACGAAGCCAACTCAAAAGCACCGTTAGTAGAATCAGCTGTAAACAAAATAAAAGTGGCTGTTCAAGACATGAAACTGCAAGGCGCAAATCTTATGGATACCCTTGATACAAATCGAGCAGGATGGGCATTGCAAGATAAGCAAAATGCTCTTGTTTCAAATGCCAATTCAGCCGAAGGCTTCTGCAAGTTCTTTAAATATGCCGGTGTTGCAATGACATGTATTACTGCCGTTCTTTTGGCATTTTCCATTTGGAACACGGTAGAAGATTTGATGGATTATTACAACACCGATTTCACACCCATTCCGTCAATTATGGTGAACCAAGGCGTGAATGAGGATGATGAAAAGGTTTTCACCTATTACAAAGCCGTTAAATGCAACAGAGAAGATAAAAATATGATAACGGATTCAACACGGATTCTCGGCGATTACGGCGATTTAAACGGCGATGTGGGCAAGCAGTGGGTTGCGCTTTACACCACCACGGATTCTGCTGCAGGCGATCCGATTACAACAGATTTTAAAGTTCAGTATAAAGACACAAATGTTCCCGGCGAGCGCACTCCGCTTTCAATCTTCTGCGAAAGCGTTGCGCAAAATTTAACTAATAATAAGTCGGGCTACACATATGCCGATTCAAAGGGCGGTATTTACCTTTTCTACGGCACTGATGAAAATGCCCTTGCAGGCTCAATAATTTCAGACGGTGCATATTATGTTTTGACAGGCGGCGGCTGTGCAATCGTTGCGGCTGTGATAGCATTTTTCGTCGGCAAATCAGCCGGCAAAAAAGGCAAGAAAAAGGAGGACACGGTTAATGCTTAAAAAATCACTCAGCACAATAATAAGTGTTATTTTAGCACTTACACTTTGCATCGGCACTTGCACAAGTGCCTTTGCGGCAAGCTCCGGCAAAAAATATGTTAAAGAGGTTATCCTCAGCTACGGCGACACGGAAGAAACTGCAAAGCAGTGGCTCACCGATAATGGTTATGAGGTGCTTGATAATAACCTTAATGACGGTGCAGACAATACTTTATCTACAAAAAGAGCAGTGTATCTTGGCTACAAAACCACCGATAAAGCCTCAGAAGCCATAACTGATATGAAGCTTATGAACATGAAAGGCGGCTACAGTATTCAGGATTATCAAATGATGCTTTCGGAGCAAAAGGATAATCTTAAGGTGTTCTTTGATAATTTCAAGGTTGCCGTTCAGGAATACCGCGATAATTATGCAGCAGGTCAAAAGCGCGCAGTTGCGGCTCACGATTTGCTTAATATGCTTTATGATGACGACACACAGCAAGACCTCGGCGATCTTCTTCTTAACAGAGTTAGGGAAGAATACACGGACGATGAATACAATGCTTTAAGCGACGAGCAAAAAGCAAAGGTCGGCGATATGACCACCATTCTTATGCAGGGCAATGCAAATGCAATACTCACTATGGAGCAAACCATTGCCACTGCAACAGATGAAAGCGAAACCCCTTGGACTAACAGATACCAAGAGGCAAAAACTTACGACGAAATGCTTGAGGACCTTATGGATAATGAGGATCTCACAGTTAATGACGCCGAAAAAGAGCTTGCTTCAAGATATGATGACGACGCTAAAAAAATAGCGGCAAGCTTTGAAAATTATAAAGAAGATATGCAGCAAAGTTATATCGACACCGATTTGACTTTAGACACTACCGAGGAAGAAATTGAAGCATATCAAAAAGCACACGAGGATTTTGACTACGCCAAATGGTGTGCGCTGGCAACTCAGTATACTGTTTTGGAGAATTTATCAAATGATGATATCACTCTCTTTGATTTAATTATGGGCAATGACTATGATGTAACGGGCGACGATATCTATTTGCTTTATCCGCTTGTTTCAGTGCTTACGGACGGGCAAAGAGCATGCCTTGATTTCCTCTCCACATATCAGCTTATTTCCCTTGGTATCAATAGCGATGATGCAACCGAAGCCACAATGAATGCGTTTAATATCACTTCAAACAGTGATGTAAACAATATCTCAGTTTATGACGGGGTAGACCGCACGGTTTACGGCGAGGATGTTGCCCTCACGGGTGACGCGTATAAAATGCAGGTCTCAACAGGAAACAGCGCAGCAGAAAATTGGTACACATCAATTTCTGCCACAACCATTGCTTTATTCAGTTCGTTTGCCGTTTCCACTGTTGCCACCGTTTTTTGTTGGAAATACAGTTCTTATTTAAATACAATTGCAAAACAATCTGCAGCGCAAACAGCAGAGGCAATACAAAAAGCCAATACTCAGGTAAGAATAGCAGAAGGGGTAATTAAAGATTATCAAGGAATGCAAGCAGACGCAAGAAGAATATCGGATGTTGGAATGGAACAGCACTATGCCGCCTTAGAAAAGCAGTGGCAAAATGAAAAGCTTCCGAAAGCAGTAGCAGAACAAAAGAAAGTACTGTCTGCATCCAATTCTGCAAGCTCATGGTCAAAATTCATGAATTATGCCAAGGTTGGTATGACTTGCCTTACAGCTGTTCTTTTGGCATTCTCTATTTGGAGCACGGTTGATGATTTGATAGATTACTACAATGCAACCTACACACCGATTCCGTCAAACATGGTAAACCAGGGCGTTAACGAAAAAGACGAAAAGGTGTATACCTATTATAAAGCCGTTAAATGCAACAGAGTTGCACAAAATATGGTAACGGATAAAACCGAACTTCTCGGCGATTACGGTGATTTAAACGGCGATGTCGGCAAGCAGTGGGTTGCGCTTTACACCACCACGGATTCTGCCGCAGGCAATCCGATTACAACGGATTTTAAGGTTCAGTATAAAGACACAAATGTTCCCGGCGAGCGCACTGCTCTTTCAATCTTTTGCGAAAGCGTTGCGCAAAATCTTACAAACAAAAAAGCCGGCTACACATATGCGGATTCAAACGGCGGTATTTACCTTTTCTTCGCCACTGATGCAAGTGCCAACACTCTTGCCGGTTCCGCTATTTCAGACGGCGGCTATTATGTGCTTGTCGGCGGCGGCTGTGCAATCGTTGCGGCTGCAATAGCATTTTTTGTCGGTAAATCAGTCGGCAAAAAGGGCAAAAAAGGGGATGACCTTGCCAATGCATAAAAAATCACTAAGTGCGGTTATCAGTGTTATTTTAACCCTTGCGCTTTGCATCGGCACCTGCACAAGTGCCTTTGCGGCAAGCTCCGGCAAAAAATATGTTAAAGAGGTT
>CAVFVA010000035.1:6897-12550 GCA_963625835.1 Clostridium sp. AF37-5
AGATTGTAGAAAGCAATTTAAACGACGGCGCAGACGATGTTTTCTCTACTAAAAGAGCCGTTTATTTGGGCTACAAAACCACCGATAAAGCCTCGGAAGCCATAACGGATATGAAACTTATGAATATGAACGGCGGCTACAGCGTTCAGGATTATCAAATGCTTCTTGAAGATCAGAAAAGCACCGTTAAGGTGTTCTTTGATAATTTCAAGGTTGCCGTTCAGGAATATCGCAATAACTACAATGCAGGTCAGGAGCGTGCAAAAGCTGCTCACGATATGCTCAATATGCTTTATGACGACGATACTCAGCAAAATCTTGGCGATCTTCTTCTTAACAGAGTTAGGGAAGAGTACACCGACGAGGAATACAATGCTTTGTCCGCCGAGGAGCAGGCAAAGGTTGGCGATATGACAACCATTCTTATGCAGGGCAATGCAAATGCCGTGCTTGCCATGGAGCAGATTATTGCAACTGCGGCAGATGAAAGCGAAACCCCTTGGGTAAACAGATACCAAGAGGCAAAAACATATGATGAAATGCTTGACGGGCTTATGGAAAGTGAAGATCTTTCCGTTAACGACGCTGAAAAAGAACTTATTTCAAAATATGATGACGACGCTAAAAAAATAGCGGCAAATTTTGATAATTATAAAAAATATATATCAAAATACACAATTGATGAAATATCTCTTGAAAGCTCTGCCGAAGATATTGAGGCTTACGAAAAGGCTCACGGGGATTTCAGTTACACGGATTGGTTTGCTGCTAATACCCAGTGCGAATTTTTAAAAACCTTGGTAAACAGTGATGTTTCGCTTTATGATATGATTTTCGGCGAGGATTATGATGTTACGGGCGATGATATGTATTTGCTCTATCCGCTTGTGTCTGTTCTCAGCAACGGTCAAAGAGCATGCCTTGATTTTCTTTCCACATATCAGCTTGTGGCAATCGGTATAAACGACGATTCCACGGTTAAGCAAGTATCAGGCGAATTTAATGTTACTTCAAAGGATTTAACCGATATCTCGATTTATGACGGGGTAGACCGCACGGTATACGGCGAGGATGTTGCCCTCACGGGTGATGCGTATAAAATGCAGGCTTCAACCGGCAACAGCGTTTCGGAAAATTGGTATTCATCATTTTCAACCACCACAATTGCGCTGGGAAGTGCATTCTGTTTTGCAACGATTGCAACAGCTTCCGCTTGGGCATACAGTTCTCACCTTAAGCCGCTTGCGGAAGGGCTTGCAGCTAAAGCCGATTCCTTAAGCCAAACTGTGTCGGCGCTGGATACGAAAGTTCAGGAATTATCCGCTAAAATCACCGAAGCCAGAAAGGCTATGGATGCTGAAAAAGTAAATCAGTTGACCTCGGAATTATCCAAAGCAAAAAAAGAATATACAACGCTCTCCGATGAGTGGAACGAAGCACTTGATGTTTCCGAATCAACAAGCAAACTGTCTTCTTTTATGAATTACGCAAAGGTTGGTTTAACCTGCATCACCGCAGTTCTTTTGGCTCTTTCAATCTGGAGCACGGTTGAGGATTTGAAAGAATACTACAATGCCGCATTTACTCCGATTCCCTCCAATATGGTGAATCAGGGTGTTGATGATAACGACGAAAAGGTGTATACTTATTATAAGGCAGTTAAGTGCAACAGAGCCGCACAGAATATGGTAACGGACGGCACTAAGCTCCTCGGCGATTACGGCGATTTAAACGGCGATGTCGGCAAGCAATGGGTTGCGCTTTACACCACAACCGATTCTGCCGCAGGCGATCCTATAACAACGGATTTTACCGTTCAGCTTGGCAGCAGTAATATTCCGGGCGACAGCACAGCTCTTTCAATCTTCTGCGAAAGCGTTGCGCAAAATCTTACAAACAAAAAAGCCGGCTACACATATGCAGATTCAAACGGCGGCATTTACCTTTTCTACGGCACTGATGAAAATGCCCTTGCAGGCTCAATAATTTCAGACGGTGCATATTATGTGCTTGTTGGCGGCAGCTGTGCAATCGTTGCGGCTGCGATAGCATTTTTCGTCGGCAAATCAGTCGGCAAAAAAGGTAAGAAAAAGGAGGACACGGTTAATGCTTAAAAAATCACTAAGTGCGGTTATCAGTGTGATTTTAGCACTTACACTTTGCATCGGCACCTGCACAAGTGCCTTTGCGGCTAGCTCCGGCAAAAAGTATGTTAAAGAGGTTATTCTCAGCTACGGAAATACTGCCGATGAAGCCAAGCAGTGGCTCACAGATAACGGTTATGAGGTGCTTGATAATAACCTTAATGACGGTGCAGACGATACTTTCTCTACCAAAAGGGCAGTGTATCTCGGCTACAAAACCACCGATAAGGCATCAGAAGCCATAACTGATATGAAGGTTATGAACATGAAAGGCGGCTACAGCATTCAGGATTATCAAATGCTTCTCAGCGAGCAAAAGGATAATCTTAAGGTGTTCTTTGATAATTTCAAGCTTGCCGTTCAGGAATACCGCAATAATTATACGGCAGGTCAAGAGCGTGCAATCGCTGCTCATGATTTGCTTAATATGCTTTATGACGACGACACTCAGCAAAACCTCGGCGATCTTCTTCTTAACAGAGTTAGGGAAGAATATACGGACGGGGAATACAATGCTTTGTCCGCAGAGGAGCAGGCAAAGGTTGGCGATATGACAACTATCCTTATGCAGGGCAATGCAGACGCAATACTTGCAATGGAGCAGATTATTGCAACAGCTACGGACGAAAGCGAAACCCCTTGGACTAACAGATACCAAGAGGCAAAAACTTACGACGAAATGCTTGAGGAACTTATGAATAATGAGAACCTCACCGTTAACGACGCGGAAAAAGAAGTCATTTCAAAATATGATGACGACGCTAAAAAAATAGCGGTGAACTTTGAAAACTATAAGGATTATATTCTTGAAAACACAATTGATGAAATATCCCTTGCAAGTTCTGCCGAAGAAATAGAGGCTTATAAAAAAGCGCACGAGGATTTCGTTTATGCGGATTGGTGTGCAGTCGCCACGCAGTGCGAAATCTTAAAAGCCTTGAAAAATGACGATGTTTCGCTTTATGATTTGATTTTCAGCGGTGATTACGACGCAGTAAATGATGACAGGTATATGCTTTATCCGCTTGTGTCTGTTCTCAGCAGCGGTCAAAGAGCGTGTCTTGATTTCCTTTCATTTTATCAGCTTGTTTGTCTTGGTATCAATGATGATTCCACAACTAAAGCAACAATGAAACAGTTTAATATCACTTCAAATGAGGATGGAAACAGTATTTCTGTTTATAACGGTGTAGATCGCACGGTTTACGGCGAGGATGTTGCCCTTACGGGTGATGCATATAAGCTTCAAGCTTCGTCGGGAAAAGAAATTACGGAAAACTGGAGTGCGCCGATTTCCGTTACCAGCATTGTTTTATGGAGTGCATTCATTGTTTCAACAGCAGCAACTGTTTTCAGCTGGGTATATAGTTCAAATATCAGTTCGATTGTAAAAGAAGCCGGCGAACAATTAGAACATGCAAATCAGGTAGTGACCTCAGTTCAAAATAACATTAAAGCTTGGGAACAAACAATTGAAACTGCAAGAAAAGTTGGCAACACTACCGCTGAAAAAGCAGCCACACAATTAGTGAAAGACTATAATGAAACCACACTGCCGCAGAGGGTTGCAGAACAGAAAAACGCAATTTCTGCATACAATTCTGCAAGTTCATGGTCAAAGATTGTGAATTATGCCAGCGTTGGAATGACCTGCATTATGGCTGTGCTTTTGGGTGTTTCTATTTGGAGCACAGTTGATGATATTATGGATTACTATAATGCAACATATGCACCTATTCCGTCCAACATGGTGAATCAGGGTGTTGATGATAACGACGAAAAAGTGTATACATATTATAAAGCTGTTAAGTGCAACAGGGTTGCACAGAATATGGTGACGGATAACACTAAATTGCTCGGTGACTACGGCGACCTTAACGGTGATGTCGGCAAGCAGTGGGTTGCGCTTTACACCACCACGGATTCTGCCGCAGGTGACCCGATTACCACTGATTTTAAAGTTCAGTATAAAGACACAAATGTTCCCGACGATCGCACTCCGCTTTCAATATTCTGCGAAAGCGTTGCGCAAAATCTTACAAACAAAAAAGCCGGCTACACCTATGCAGATTCAAACGGCGGTGTTTATTTGTTTTACGGCACTGATAAAAGCGCTTTTGCCGGCTCCGTTATTTCCACGGAGCATATGTCAATCGCAATTGCCGCCGGCATAGGCATTGCAATCGGCGTTGTGGTTGATATGGTGCTGCGCAAAACAAAAAACAAGAAAAAACCTGCTTGATTTATAACAGAAATTATGAAAATTAAACGATTTATATTTGCAATTTTAATATCTGTTTTAGTGCTTGGCGCAAGCATTCCGGTTTATGCCGATGAAGTTTGTGCCACGGTGGCATATAATAATACCACCGTTGATTACTCTTCTTTTCAAGAGGCTTGGAGCCAAGCAGTATCACAGGGGGATGCATATCCCGTCACATTCACATTGCGTCAAAATTGGAAAGCAGACAGTTCCGGTTCTCTCGGCAGCGGTTCGGGATTTTCAAACGGCGGTCTTTACTATTCGGGCAAAAATGAGCTTACCGTTGATTTAAACGGTTTCGCTATAGACAGGAATCTCTCCAAGCCCAAGGAGGGCGGCAATGTGCTCACGGTAAATTCAACCGTAACCATTGCGGATTCCAACAGCGATGCCTACACAGTGTCAAAGCTGTTTAAGGGCGGTGCTATTCAAAACGGCTCAAACACTAAGCGAGGCGGCGGAATTGTGGTTGCAAACAATGCCACGCTGAATATGAACGGCGGCACAATTTCAAGCTGTGTTTCCACAGATGACGGCGGCGGTATCAGTATTGAGGGCGAGGGCGCAAGGCTCAATGTTAACGGCGGTGCGTTTTATGCAAACCGCACATACGATGCCTCCGGCGAGTGCTGCGGCGGCGCTGTTTACAGCAGCGATGCGCAGCTGACAATTCAAAATGCGATTTTTGAGGGCAACTATGCCGAGGATAACGGCGGTGCGATTTATGCGGACGACGGTTCATGCACCGTCAGCAATTCGTCGTTTTATTCCAATTCCTCTTTGGAGGAGGGCGGTGCGCTGTTTACAGACGGCAATAATAAATCCACGCTCACAGAATGCCTGTTTGAACGCAACGATTCCACGGGTGACGACGGCGGTGCCGTATTTTACGATGCAAGCAACGGTTTATATTTAAACAGCTGCCAAATGTATTACAATCATGCAGGCTCCGAAGGCGGCGCATTGTTTGTTAACAATGATAAGGCATTTGTGATAGGCGGAAGTTATCAATATAATACTGCCGAAAGCAACGGCGGCGGCATTTATGTTGACAGTATGTATGATTTGAATGTTGCCGGTAAGCTTGTTATTAAAGACAATACCTGCAACAACAAGGAAAACGATTTGTGCTTGCAGGACGGTAATGCCTCCAATGCATATTTATATTGCGGTGGCTTATACGAAGGCTCGTCCGTATGGCTTTGCTCCAATTCAACAAGTTCACACCTTGCGGTTAAAAGTGTGG
>CAVFVA010000036.1:0-12204 GCA_963625835.1 Clostridium sp. AF37-5
TCCGAAGACGGTTTAAATTTCT
Source organism: Clostridium sp. AF37-5 (assembly GCA_963625835.1). Classification (GTDB taxonomy): domain Bacteria; phylum Bacillota; class Clostridia; order Oscillospirales; family Acutalibacteraceae; genus Eubacterium_R. The sequence continues at coordinate 23 of CAVFVA010000036.1, forward strand.
CTGCTCTTAACGGCGGAAATCCAACCGTAACTCAAAAATCAGGCACTCAGTGTGCGCGCGATCCTTATGTTTTCTATTCAACAAAAGAAAATTGCTATTATCTTTTGGCAACGGACTATGATTATTCGAGCAATAACTGGGGCGACAGTCAAAGCACCATGACCGTGTGGAAATCAAATGATTTAATCACATGGACCGGTGAAACTCATATTGACGCTAAAAATATCCCCGGCATCACTTTTGAAAATAATTTGTGGGCTCCTCAGGCTCTTTGGGATGAAAGTAAGCAGCAGTATATGGTTTATTATTCAACCACTGTTGACAGTAATAAAACTGTTGTTTATTCATACACAACCGACCTTATGGATGTAACAAAATATTCGGCTCCCGTAAAGATCAGCGATTTCTCTTTCCCGATCATTGACGCCGATATCACCAAGGTGGACGATCAGTATGTTATGTTCTGCAAATATGAAGGTCAAAGCACAATATATGCTTCCGTTTCCGATTCGGCAAATTCTTTCTCAAATCCCGTAAAGATTGTCAGCACAAATTCAAGCACGGCTTTTGAAGGACCTCAGCTTTATAAAACCGCAAAAGGCTATAATCTTGCACTTGATAATTTCAGCGACAGCGGCAATGTTTGGGTTCATGAATTCACCGACACTCAATTTGCCGATCTGCTTTCTCAAATTAAATCCGGCACGCAAAGCACAATCAGCATTGGTTCTTATTATGCTTCCACAATAAATCAGTCAAGCTGCGGCATTGATGCCCGTCACGGCTCTTTTGTTTCTCTTTCCGATGACCAGTATACCGCTCTTAATAATGCTTCCTTCAACGCTGATACTTCGTCCGATGAGGGAGCTCCGGCTTTCGGCATTAACGGCGGTAATCTTATTGCCCGTTATCTTGTTAATGACGCAACAACCGACACCACTGCTAAAAATTCCGACCTCACAAATAACGGCGGTGTTTCTTGGGATTCATCTGAAAATGCGGCAAAGTTCACAAAAAGCAACAATGCTTATTTGTCATTAAGCACCTCAATGCTTGCCGATGTAAGCGAAAACGGCTTTACCGTTTCTCTTTATGCAAAACCCTCAAGCGATAACACGGTTCCGACCATTAATGCAATGGCAGGTCGCTTCTTTGAATTCACCACTAACACTGCGTTAAACAGCAGCACTTGGGATAACAGAGATAGCTATTCATACATTTCCGTGGCTGATAACGGTTTGCTTCAGGTTAGTGATAAGAATTATGCAAATCATATCTCTGCCGATCCCGGTTCGGGAAACAAGTATTATAATGCTTGGCATCTTTACACCGTTTCTGTTTCTTCTTCGGGTATAACGGTTTATATAGACGGTGTTAAATCCGCAACAACGGCATACAATGAATACAGCACTTATAACTTTGTTTCAAATTTGACAAGCTGCAATTTGCTTATCGCCGCAACAGGCTGGCCGGATGGCACTTACGACGGTTATATGAAAGATTTCCGTGTTTATAATAAGGCTATCACGGATGATGAGGCTTCTAAGCTTGTAACGCAGTATGAACTTGATGATTCAGAAACTAAAAAACAGTATGTTTCCGATAATATCGATAATATTAAGTCATACACCTTTGATACAAAAAGCAATAATGCAGACGATAATTACATGAAAAATATCGTTTATGCAAACAACTTTACCGAAGTAACAAATAATAAAATTACTGTTGACAGCAATGGCGGTAATAATAACTTCAAGGTTATTTCGCACACTTTTGCAGTCGGTGTTTATTCCGGTCCGGACACGGATATCAGATTTCCGTTGATGACTCAAAATAACAGCGGCACTGACAGCGAAAAATATTTGATTGGTATTGACCATGTAGCTTACAGCGGAGATTTGTTTGCCATTGGTGATACAACCTGGCGTCGTACAACGAGTTGGGACGATTTTACAGACAACTCCACTGATACTTCTCACGATTTCTCTTCATCTGCAACCGCCAATGTTGACCGCACAACCAATGCAAATAATAAATTTTATGTCAAGGACACAAAATCTTGGAAAAACTATATGAAATATAATGGCACGGGCAACACTGCCGATTATTATGATGTGCTCTCAAACCCAACATATGCATATCAGGCAGACTATGCTTGGTCTTGGTGGGTTCCTTTTCAAACTAAATGGAGCGGAGAACTAAATAAAACCCTTGACCTTACTTATAACAACAGCCAAAATTTCTATGTGCTTAACTATCAGCCTTTAAAAGAATTGCTTGAAGGTCAAGCTTTCAAAGATAATTTCAATAATGTTAAGGCTAATGAATGGATGTATGATGAAACATCCCTTGCTCAGTATTACATAATGTATTACAATATGCTTAACTTTGACCTTTCTGCCTGCGATTTATCAACGGCAGAGAATGTTAAGGCTGTTGCGGCTAAAATGAAAAGCTTTGTTGAGAATTACAAAGCTGCTCCCGATTTGAAAAAAATCACTGTTGAATACACTTATGCAAACGGAACTGTTCAAACCAAAACAATCAATGCCGGCGAGGCAATCGGCGATGTTCCTGCAAACACTGCCGTAACACCTAATAATGACGACACTCACAGCACTTTCGCTTGGTCTGAAACCCTTGATTCGGCATATGTTCCGCAAGAAGATGTTTCAATTCACGAGGTTATGACGATTCAACCCTGTGATTTTGAGATTGTTGAAGAGGACGGCGTTAAAACTTCAACCTGCACCGTTTGTAATTACACAAAAACAGAGCTTAATCTTAATAAAGAAGCTTACATTGCTGTTGTTGCCTCAGCAACCTTGGCATTGGAAAACACAGCTAAATATACGCAGGATTCAAGAGATAATCTTCAATCCGTTCTTAATGCAAACAGTGATCCCGATTCTGCTCTGTCGCAGTCTGCTCTTGATAACATGACCGCAGCAATTGAATCGGCAATTGAATCTCTTGAGATTAATTCTTACACGGTAAATCTTTACTATGTAATCGGCGGCAATACTTCGGATGTAAAAGACAGCAAAACCGTTAAATACGGCGACAGCGTAACTCTTAATGCTCCGGAGGGCAACTACGTCGTTGAAAAGTGGATGAGAACCAACACCGCCGACAGCTCTAAGCTTGACGAGGTTGGCGGTTCAAACACTTCGTTAACCGGCAGGGTAGTTGCAAATGCAGATTATTATGTTTATTTGAATGAAATAAAATCAAATGAGGATGATTCTTCTGCCGAAATCGTGCTTGAAGACCAGTTTGGCAGAGTTGCCGATAATATGTATGTAACTCTTGCAAACGGCGAAGCTGAAATCACCGTTGCTGTTGATTCGTCAAATAAAACCGTTACCGTTAACGGCACGGAATTGAAAGCCATGGGCATAACTTTCTACAGATTAACCGGCTTTGAAATGAACGGTCAGGAGCTTTCTTCCGGCACTTACACGGTCAATGGCAAAACGGTAATCACCGCCGTTTATGAAGCTACTTCCACATTTAATATTGTTTCAGGCGATGATTCCTGCACTTCCAACCTTATCGGCGGCAGTGCTTATTGGAATCAAAATGTTATCTTCACAGCCGCAGAAGGCACCGATTCAACCGCTTGGTTTGTGAATGATGTGCTTGTTGGCTACGGTAAAACTTATTCGTTCAGAGCCAATGCAGATGCAACCGTAATTTGTAAAAACGATGCTGTTGCAGATGAGGCTACAGCAACTGTGACAAGCCTTACTTATCATCAGCCCACCGCAAACACAATCACGGCTGTTGCTCAGTATTATCTGCCCACCGGTTGCACATTTAAAGAAGCCGGCGTTCTTCTTAAAACAACCACGGTAAATGATAAAGACGCTGTGGATGATATTAATAATTACACCGATTCTTCTGCTTCGTCAAAAGCAAAGAAATTTGTTGCAAGTAAATTTGATCCTGATACCAATCAATATATGGTTACGGTTTATTCTCCTAAGTACCATAATCCGTTCTATGTAGGCGCGGTTGCTTATGTAACATATACGGATGCAAACGGTAATGAAAAAACCGCTTATTCAAAACTTGCAACAACAGATTATAAAGAATAAGGAGGTAATCGAATATGAAAAAATATGAAAGTCCTGAATTTGAGCTTGAAAAATTTGAATTAGATTATGTCCTTACAACTTCCGGTCTTGACAATGTTGATAACCATTATGATGAAGGCGATGATTTCGATTTCTGATTAAATTCGGTATTCAGCTTTGGCATAATTCTAAATTGCACAAAAGCCTCCGCTTCGTTAAAATGAAGCGGAGGCTTCAATTTTGCACTTTTTGCCGTGCGTTTCTTGTGCAAAATGCTTTTTTGTGCTATCATATAATGCGAAAGAGGGTAGTTAAATGAATATAAGAAGAGCATGTAATGATGACTGCGAACAAATAACAAATCTGCTTTATCAGGTGCACGGCGTGCACGCAAAGGGCAGACCGGATCTTTTTATTCCCGGCAAAAAGAAATATAATAACAGTGAATTGACTGATATTATTGCTGATGACGAAAAGCCGATTTTTGTGGCAGAGGATGGAGATAAAATCCTCGGCTATGCTTTTTGCGTTTTTCAAAAGCCGGCTTCCGATTCAATGCAGCCCGTGAAAACGCTTTATATCGACGATCTTTGCGTTGACGAAAATTGCCGCGGAGGCGGTGTGGGAAAACAAATTTTTGAATTCGTTAAGGATTATGCAAAAAAATCAGGCTGCTATAATTTAACGCTGAATGTGTGGGAATGCAATCCGGGCGCAAGGGCGTTTTATGAAAAATGCGGTCTTTCCGTGCTTAAAACAGGTATGGAGCAGATTCTGTGATTTCACGGCAATTGATGACTGAAAATAGACCGAAAGCAATATAATAAGATAAAAACCGCAGGGCATCGATATACGATTCCTGCGGCTTTTGTTTATTCAATATTCTTTCTTAAATCTGAAAGCACCTTTTTCTCTATTCTCGAAACATAGCTTCGGCTTATATTTAGCCGCGCTGCCACCTCGCGCTGGGTCAGCGGCTTTTTGTTGTTTAGCCCATAGCGTAAAATTATAATTTCGCGTTCGCGTTCATCATCTAAATTTTCAAGGTATTCCGCTGCTTTTTCCCAGCGTATTTTCTTTTCCAAATCCTCTGCCATATCGCGGCTGTCGCTGATTGTGTCCTGCAATGTGAGGGGATTGCCGTCTCTGTCGCTTTCAAGCGTGTCCCCAAGGTAAACATCCGTGGCGTTTTTTCTTATGTTGCGAAAATGCATCAGTATTTCGTTTTCTATGCACCTGCTGGCATATGTTGCAAGCCGTATACCTTTATCGGGTTTAAAGCTGTCTATCGCTTTTATAAGCCCGATAGTACCTATTGAAATTAAATCTTCTGTGTCGTTTGTTTTGGAGTAATATTTTTTCACTATGTGGCTCACAAGGCGCAAATTTCGTTCAATTAAAAGTGCACGCGCATTTTTGTCGCCATTTGCAAGCCTTTTAAGTGCGTCTTCTTCCTCTTTTTTCTTAAGCGGTTTGGGAAAGCATGATGTGTTGCTTATGTGCAGAATAAAATAAAGAAAATTTGCGCCCAAAAATGAAATTATTGCGGAAAACATATTATCACCGCTAAAACTATATGCCGTTAAACGCTTGTTTAATTCGCGATTTTTTCGGGTAATAAAAAACCGAGGCAGGGAAATGTTTCCGTGCTGCTCGGTTTTTGCACTATATAAATAATCTCAGCTCTTTTTGCATTTCTTTTGCGCTTTGATATCGCTTTGATATTTGCACATTTGTTGCTTTTTGAACTATATGCTTAACAGGACCTTTTGGCGAATCTATTGCCGGATGAACGCCGGTTATCATTATGTTTAATAGCACGCCCAGCGCATAAATATCCGTTGATTTTCCTGATTGCGAAATTCCGTATTGCTCGGGCGCGGCGTAGCCGACCGTACCGAGTGAAGCTGTGTCTCCGTCGCTGTTTTCGGAAACGGAGCGGGCGATATTTAAATCAATCAAAACGGCTTCGTCGTTGCCGTTTATAATAATATTTGCCGGCTTAATGTCTCTGTGAATTATTCCGAGTGTGTGAAGCTCTGTCAGGGCGTTGCAAATGTCGTAAGCGTATCTGCATGCCTGCTTTGTTTTCAGTGTGCCTTTCTCGGTAATTGAGGCAAGATTTACGCCGTCAATGTATTCTTCCAAAACAACAAGCCAATCCTCTCCGGAGCATACTTCAAATATTTGAGGCAGACTGCATAGGTGTCTGTTGCGCAGAATTCTGTAAACATCGTCATTTCTGTTTTTGGAAAATCTTTGAATAATGCGCTTGTCGCTTACTTTGTGGCGATAAAGATAAACCTTGCTTGCCTCGTTATTTTTAATAACTGCTTCGCGCTCAAAATATTCACCGATTGCCGAGCTTATGTATGATTCAAGTTCGTTTTTTTCTTCGCTCATTTAAGTGGTTCCTCGCCTGCGCTTAAAAGTAATTCTGTTAGCTCATATATTGAATATTTGTTTGAAATCGCAAAAAGAATAATTGAATCGCGCTTAATCCTGGGGTAAAGTGCAGATCTGCCTGATATGCGCAGTGCCTCCTGGCACTCGTCAACACCCAGGTGCATTGTAAGTATAAGGCGAATAATTTTGTCTCTTCCCGGAATTTTTCTGCCGTTTATAACATCGTAAAAATAGCAATAGCTGAAATCGGATTTGTTTATGATATTTGATTTTGAAAAACCGCTTTTTTCAACCGCTGCTTCCCAAAAATCTTTAATTCTGTCGTAAACAAAGGATTCGCAGTTGCCGTTTAAATATTCGTCCAAATTGCAATTTTTGTTTTGAAGTTCCTGCAAAAGATCTTCGGTGGATTTTCTCATATTCTTGCCTTTCATCGTTGTGTGTGGTTAGTCAATAAACAACAACCTTGCCTGTAAATGTGCTTTTGATGTAGTCGGTGTAATCGCTGCCGCTTTCAACATAAATTGTTTGCAAATTCGGGAAACTGTAGCATCTGCATATATATTTTAAGGTGTGTTCGTCTATTTGTGCGCTTGCCGGAATTTTAATTGTTTTCAAATTGCTGTTTTTAAGATTTGTTGCGGTGAAAACGCAGTTTTCAGGCATCGCAAATTCACTTTCTCTGTTGTTGTTCGGGTAATTTAAAAGTACCCATTTTCCGCTGCTGTCCGATTTAAAAAGCACTCCGTTCACATCTTTAAAGCGTGAATTGTTATTTGCATAAACAGCCTCAAGGTAGGGCGTGTCGTATTGCTGCAAAAAATTTGTCATCTCGCTGCTTAAATAGATTTTTTTAAGATTTTTTGTGTATTTGAATAAACTGAATGTACCGGGCACCTGAACATATTCCGGGTATGTAAATGTGTCGGATTTATATCCTTCGCAAAAGTAATAAATCTGCCAATAGTTATTGTTGTAATAAACGAGCGCGCCGTCAACGAATTTATATTGGCTGCTTGTGATTTGAAGGTCGTAAAGCGAACAGCATTCGGCTGCAAAGCAATCTAATATTCCCAAATCGGCATTTTTCGGGAAAACGATTTTTTTAAGATTGCCGCATTTGTTGAATGCGTGATAATGAATCCAAAGTGTGTGATATATTTCAAAATCTTTGAAAACGGCATATTGCATCGTGTCGTTTTCATGAAAAGTATTTTCGTCAATATCGCTCACTGCTTTGCCGTTTATCGCATCGGGAATAACAACTGTTTTTGCTGAGCCGGTGTATTTTGTTATCCTGAGTTTGCCGTTGCTTTCTGTATATTCCCACTTGTCGTATTCCAATTTGCCATCGGGAATTGATTCATCCTCGAGTATAATTGTTGTTGTAGATTCCGTTTGCTTTGTGTTTGATGAGCCGCCGTTTGCCTGCTTAGTTGTTCCCGTTGTTGATGTTGACGTGTCTTGTGTTGCCGAAATATCATTAGCTCCTTCTGCCGAAGGTGAGTAAATTCCGTTTGTTGCCGCCGAATCGGCAGGGGAGAAGCCGCTTGGTGCTTCTGCCGGGTTTTCTTCTTCAATTCCGAGCGTTTCCTTAACCGCCGTTGTTATGCGTGAAAAAATCGAGCCGGTGCCTTTTTCGCTGCTGCCGGCAGGATTTACGCCGGGTTCAACACTTTGATTTGCAAATGTGCCGAGCTGCGGTAAAATCATGCAGGGCAAAACAACGAAAACACATATTGCTGCCGTTATTATATTTGAAAGTGTGCGCTTATTTATCGCGAGGCGTTTTTTTCCTCTTTCGTACACCCCCCCCGTGTTGTGAACAAAGTGCACTTTCTTTTGTTTCTTCACAAACATTGAAACAGTTTAGGCAAATGTGCGCTTCCTCGGGCATTTCCGAATTGCAAAAAGGGCATTTTTTCATTGATTTGATATTCTCCTAAAAAATATAACATTTTTTATTACATTAACTATATTATTGTATTCTATGCTACAAAAAAAGTCAATTATTTAGCATTAAAAAATTTTATATGGCATATATGCAGTTTGAGTACACATCCGTTAAAACGGTGCTTTTTATATGAAGAAATATAATTTATGATTTGTTTGCATAAAATTATGCTGCTGAATTTGTGAAAATAAAACCCGAAACGGATTGTGACGCTTCGGGTTGATAACGGTTATTCGGTTTTAATCGGCTTGTTTTTTAGTACGGTTTTTGTGTAGTAAATTCCGTTTTCGGTTTTGTGCGTGTATTTACCGCCGTATTTAGCCGCCGTTTCGCCGATTATTTTTGTGCCGTAGCCATGCTCGTCTGCCATGTTTTGCAGCCTGTTTTCATAGCCTTGCGGCTTGCCGTTTTCGCTCTTAAAAATAATTTCATCCTGCGTTATTTCGATTTTAACATTGCTTATCTTATTCTTTTCAAGCTTTGAAGCGGCAGCAACGGAGTTGTCGGCAATATTAAAAAGTATTCGGCAAATATCATAATCGTCTGCCATAATCGGATAGCTTTCGTCTATATCAATATTCAGCTCAACGCCAAGCTTTTCCGCTTCCTGCTTTTTGATGAAAATCGTTGTATTTATCGTGTCGTTTGAGCAAAGCGAAAATTGCGAAATTTTTGTTATATCGTCGTTAGTTTTTCTGAGCACATGAAGTGCTTTTTCGGATTTTCCGATTTCAATCAAACCGGCAGCCGTGGCTGTAATGTTTGCAAAATCGTGTTTTATTCTTCTATACCGTTGCTTTTCGTCTTTAAGCATCAGCATTTGGTTGTAGTCCATTTTATTGCGCAGTATTTCGCGCTCGCTGATGATGTTTTGCTGATGGATTTTTTCAAAATATTCAATAACAAACGGGTACGAAATGTCAAACAGCATTACAATCAGTAAAAAGAGATATATTGAAAAATTTGTTGCTTTTTCCGCAGGGGTTGTGCCTTCGTATGATCCGGGCTCCGTAAAAAGCGCAATTGCAACCACCATAACGTGTGAAAAGGGAATAAATGTTATGTAGGCAAACATTTTTTTGCTTCTGTCGCTCGCTTTTTTTGATTTGGCAAGCTGCAAAATACCTGAAAATAAAAAGCTTGCGGCAATGAAAACAATGCACGAAATCATATATGTGTACATATATTCCTGATATTCATATGTATACATTTCATCCAATGTAGTGTTGTAAATGATTGAATATAAAGCCGCAAGTCCAAACATGCAGCTGAAGTTTGAAACCAGCCAAAAAAGTATTGCTATCACTTTTTTGTATAATTCGCCCGTTGTTAAAAACAACGATATTAAAAATATTATGCTGCAATAAAAAACATAACCTAATACGCTTCTTGAATTATCGGTATTGTAAAATAAAACCGATGTGCCTATTCTTGCCGCAAAAATAGCGCCGAAGGTGATAAATGGCCCGTATTTGTCTTTTAATATGCTTCTTAATATGTTGTAATATGCAAATGCTGTTGCGAATATCTGCAGTATCCTCCAAGGCAGCAGCGTGGAAAGATCAATTATCGGCCCCAAAAAAGTGCGCCTCCCTTGCCGATTCTATTTTGCGAGTAAATATGTTTTGTATTGCTTTATTGTTTTTCCGTATTTTTTAGGCGGCACGGGAATTTCCGCTCCGTTTGCCAGCACCAGCTTGTAAGGTTCATATGTTGCAATATGATTCATATTGACTACATAGCTTTGATGGCATCTTAAAAAATAATGCGGCAGTTCCGTTTCGTATTTGCTTAGGCTGGTGTGAATTGTTATTTCCTTGCCGTTTTCAAGATGCATTGAAATATTGTTTCTCTGTGCCGTTTCCAAATAAAGAATATCTTTGTGGCTGATAATATGGTTTGTGCTGCCGGATTTTATTATTGCCATGTCGGGATTTCTCTTTGTGCCGTTTTGAAGTGCGCGCTTTAATGCTTTTTCGATTTTTTCATCAGTCATTTTGGATTTAATCAAAAAATAACAGCAATTACTGTCCGAAATATTATAAGCACTTGCAGGAAATGATGTCATAAAAATAATTTGCGTGTATGACGAACGAATGTTGTTTATCGACCAATTCATTGAATTTTCATTGCCGACCATTATGTCAAGAAAAATCACGTCCACTTTGGTGTCTGCCAAAATCTCGGAAAGATCGGTCAGGTTGTCGGTTTCCAGTATATTATAGCCCGTATCGAGAAAGCCCGAAAGAAAGGCACGAACTTTGTATTCCACAATTTCGCGAAAATCGTTATCATCGTCGCATATAACTATGTTCAGCATAAGTTTCTCCTGTGTTGCCTATATTCATTTTGATATTATAACACATTTCAGATACTTTGTGTATAAATTATAATAAATATTTTTAAATCATTAAAGAAAATAATAAAATATGCAAGTAAAAGCGTGCCGGTAAATTTTATTGCTTGAATATTGCAAAAAATATGCCGAGGTAAATTCCTCGGCATAATCGGTGCTTTTTAATGCTGCTTTTATTGTCTGCTTAAAATATCTTTGTAAAAATCGATTGCGCCGTCTATCATTTCGCTTCCGGCTTCGTCAAACGGAAATAAAACGCTGTAAACATGTGCCAGACTTTTGCCGTTGCATTTTGGGTAATCCTTCAGTGTCGTTTCCACACCCTTGCTTTCAAGCAAAGCCGCGAGCTTTTGTGTTTGCTTTCTTGCAAGGCTGTCTCCGCTGCTTGTGATAAGATATGTCGGCGGCAACTCGGCAGCATAATCTATAATCTCATCAAAATTCATGTAATTATATGTTTTTTTACGCTTGTAGTCGCTGCCCCAAAGTAATTTTGTGTAAATGCTGATTGCGCCGTTTTTCATATATGCAACAGGGGAGGTAAGCAGCAGTGCGTCAATATTCATTTCAATGGCATTCACCTCAAAAACCTCTCTGAGCTCGGCACTTTGAAGCAAAACAGCCGAATATGCCGCCAGCATTCCTCCTGCGGAATCGCCCGTGAGCATTATGCTGTTTTCGTCGCACGGATAATTTTTCATTTCCTCGGAAATGCATTGAAGTGCAGCCATAACATCCTGCAGTTGCTCGGGCACAACAACATCCGGCACAAGGCGGTAGCTTATGCTGAAAACAACAAAACCTCTGTTCGCAAGCTCCCGGCAATAATATTCGTTAAGATCCTTGGTTGCATACATCCATCCGCCGCCGTGAATGTCTATAATAACAGGCAGCTTTGCCGAAGTGTCTGTGTTTTTCGGGTAAAATACATCATATTCGTGGTAAAGGTTACCGTCGTCAATATAGGGAATGTCCTTTTTCATTTCAACATCCGGCGGAATTTGCGTGCTGTGCTTTTTTTTATCGCCGTCTGCGCAAAAATACCACACCATTTCCATAAGCTTCATAATCGGATTTTTATCCAAATTACCCACACTGTCGCTTTTATATTCAATTGAATCAGATTTAAGCATTCCGCCTATGTAAGTGATGTTATCGGCTGTATCGCTCTGCTTTCTTGTAACTATGCCTATGAATGCGCTCGCAGCAACGGCGATTGCAAGTATCACGCATATGATTATTTCGGCTGCTCTTTTGCCCTTACTTTTCTGTTTGGAGCTTGCTTTTGTTTCCGTTTGCGGCATTTTATAACCTCCGTTTTCTGTATCTTTATAGCCCTGAGCAAAACGCCAAAAGGCGCATAAACAAAGGGAAATCAGGGCAAAAA
>CAVFVA010000037.1:0-12123 GCA_963625835.1 Clostridium sp. AF37-5
ATATTAAATATTTTATATAACCGAATCGCTTTTTCGATTCTGTGAACAGAGGTATTGCCATGACTCTTGAAAAAATGCCCGTTTGGGGTCCTTATTCAAAAAAATACATGGGTATTTCCCGTGTGGTTGATTCAATGCCGCAATCCGGCGCAAGATTTGATTTTTCCGTGCACCCCACCGTTTGGAATTCCTCGGTGCCCGTGCCTAATGTAACTTTTCCGAGCAATTATCATCTTTGGCATTGCAACGGCGATTATTCATATTATTCATATCGCTACGAGCTGATGTGGAAGGATATGATTTATTGCGATATTTCTTTTTCAAAAATCAGCAATAAGGCTTATCTTATGCGCTGCGAATTTTTTAACAACACGGATTTAAAACAAAACTGCATTTTAAATGCTTATTCGGCAATGGAATTCCCAAAACCGCTTTATTGCGAGGCGTCGCTTCCGAAAAAATGCGTGTTTAAGGGCGCAAACGATTATGTTGAATATAATTATGCAAATCCTCGCCCGTGGGACACGGAAAATCCGGACGGTATGCATAAGGGTCAGTTTTCCGATTATCGCTTCACAGGCGGTTTCGGTCTCGGCGACAGATGTGAAAATTACCATGTGCCCGTACTCAGCTTAAAGCCGTTCGGCTGCGAAAAGGGCGATTTCGTTTCTTATAATTTTGATATTTCAGGCTTTGATAATCCGATTCTTACCGTAAGATATAAGTCCGTAACCGATGATAACGCAGAATTTTTGCTTTGCGGCGAAAAAATCACTTTCTTCCGCAGCGACGAACTCACAACGGCGTCTTTTCCGATTTCTTCGGGCGCGCTTGAATTTGTGAGCCTTGGCAAGGGCGGCGTTGAGTTTGATTTCCTTGCCGTAACCGAAGAGGGCGATGAAAATTCAATTAAAACACAAATCAAAAAGCACGGCTTCACTCCCGAAATTAAATCCGAGCCCTGCGGCAAGGGCAAAAGGATTGCGCTCACATATCCCGAAACCGGCGACACATATTATGTGCTCACTCACAACGAACGCACCAGGGAACGCACGCTCGATTCCGGCTGCCTTGAGGATGCTTTGCCAAACAGACTCTCAAACGGCGACCACACTTATGACGAATTAAGGCGCACTTTCTCCGAAAGCTTCACGGAAAAGAAAAGCGACGAGGGCTTTTTCCACAATGCGCTTATTCAGTCTATTTTTATCGACCCGCAGTCAACGCATGTTGAATACATGGTTATTTCGGAGGAGGCTTTTGAGCCGCTTTCCGATTCCGAATACGAGGCGATTTATAAAAAAGCAAGCGTAACCGAAGATGCCGGCTATAATGAGGAGGGTAAAAAATATACCCTTTCAACCGAAATCCTTAAATCAACGCTGCTCACAAATGTTGTTTACCCCGTTTACAAGCACGGCGAAAATGTTATTCATTTCACTCCCGGCAAGAGGTGGGACAGCTTCTATACATGGGACAGCGGCGTAATCGGCGCAGGCGTTTTGGAATTCAGCCCCGAAAAGGCAAAATATATTCTTGAAACTTATCTTTCCGATGACGATAACAAGGATTTTGATTTTCTGCTTCACGGCAGCCTTGTGCCCACTCAGTTTGTGCAATATCTTGAAATGCTCAAGCGAGAAAACGACAAGGAAAAGCTTTTGTCGCTCTATGATAAAATGATGCGCTATTATCGCTTCCTTGCAGGTGAAAACGGCTCCACCACGGCAAAGTTCAAAAACGGCTTGCTCACCACCTATGATTATTGGTATTCCTGCTCCGGTATGGATGATTATCCGGCTCAGGTTTATATGATAGATAAGCAGATGATGGATCGTATTTGCCCCTGCATTTCAACCTCTCACATAATCCGCGCGGCAAAAATTATGCGCATGGCGGCTCTTGCACTCGGCAAGGAGCAGGACGCACAGCGTCTTACTGAGGATATCGAGCAATCCTCGGCGGCTCTTAATGCCCTTGCGTGGGATGAAAAAGCAGGCTATTATTCATACACGGTTTATGATGAAAAGAAAAACCTTTGCGGATATCTCAGAAACGGGCAGGGCGAAAATATGAATAAGGGCATGGACGGCGTTTACCCGATAGTTGCAGGTGCAGCTCCGGCAGACAGAGTTAAAAGGCTTCTTGCCCACATTAAAAACCCGAATGAAATGTGGAGCAAAAGCGGCATTTCCGCCGTTGATATGAGTGCTTCTTATTATTTTAATGACGGCTATTGGAACGGCAATGTTTGGATGTCGCACCAATGGTTTTTGTGGAAAACAATGTTTGACCTCGGCGAAGCGGATTTTGCATTTGAAATCGCAAAGCGCGCGCTTGATATGTGGAAAGCCGAAACGGATTTTTCGTATTGCACATATGAATGCTTCGGCATAGAAACCCAGCGCGGCGGTTGGTTCCATAATTTCGGCGGCCTTTCCGCTCCTGTTTGCATTTGGGCAAATGCTTATTATAAACCGGGCACGGTAACAAGCGGTCTTGATGTGTGGGTGGATAAGGAAATCGCAACGGAAGATTCTGCCGAAATTGATTTTAAATATTACGGCGGCAGCGATAAGTACACAATTCTTGTGTGCCTCGGCGATAAAAACAAATACCGCGCCGAATTAAACGGCAGCCCGGTTGAAATAAACGAAAGATCCTCGGGCATAATCGAAATCACACTCAGCGGCGATGTTAAGGGCGGTAAGCTTTGCATTTCCATGTGCGAATGATTGCAGAAAGGCAGTGTAAATATTTATGGCAGGTAAAATTTGGGGCAGTAATAACGAGCCGCTTAAAATCCAGTTTATAACGGACACTCATTATTATTCAAGAACAGGCGGCGATCACGGTGCCGCATACGATAAAGCGGAATCAAAAAGCCAAAAGGTTATTAAGGATACGGATCTTGTAATCAAAAAAGGCTTTGATATGCTTTGCGAGGACGAGTCTGCGGATATTGTTATTCTTTCGGGCGACACCACTAAGGACGGCGAAATCGAATCCCACAAGGAAATTATCGAAATGCTGCGCGATTTGAAAAAGCGCGGCAAAAGGGTTTACGTTATCACCTCCACCCACGATTTTAAAGAGGGCGGCAAGGCAGAGGGCTACGACGGCGATAAAACCGTAACCGTGCCGGCTGTTGAAAATATTCACGATTTGTGGGAAATGTATTACGAATTCGGTCCAAACGAAGCGATTTCCGCTTATGAACCGTCGCTTTGCTATGTTGTGCAGCTTGCACCCGGTTACAGGCTTTTTGCTTTGAACGATGATAAAAACGGCAATCCGGACGCTCCCGGATCGGGCTACAGCGAGGAATGCAAAAAGTGGATTTTGGAGCAGCTTGAGGACGCACGCAAAAACGACCAATTCGTTATCGCAATGACTCACCACCCAATGATTGCTCCGAGCCCGTTTTATGCAATAATCGGCAAGGGTGATATGCAGCGCGGCTGTGAGGATACGAGAGAGCTTTTTGCGGATAACGGCATTTCCTGCATGCTTTCCGGCCACACCCACATTCACGATATTTCTTACACCGTGTCGAAAAAAGGCAATGTTTTTTATGATGTTTCCTGCGGCGCAATGGTGGGATGCCCACCCGTTATGCGCACGGTAACTTTTGATCCGCGCGCAGGCGAAATCAGGGTGGACACTCAGATTATTAAGGATGTGCCCGGTCTTGACACCGGCGGCAAGCCGTTTGACGAATATATGAAGGGCTTTTTCTTCGGCATGATAGGCGAGGTTGTTTGGGCAATGGGCAATGATATAGATCGCCTTGCGGAGCTTACGCCTGCGTTTTCAATTCCCGGCGAAAAAGTTAAAAAGCTTGCCTGGCTGATTAAGCCCATAGGCAAGTGGCTCAATAAGCTCACATTTAAAAAGGTTTGGCGACTTTGTAAAAAGGAAAGCGGTCTCAAAAAAAGCGATATTGCCGATATTGCAAACAACAAGGTTGTGGATTTCATTCTTGAATTGGTGCAAAATCTTTATTGCGGCGATTCGCCCTACGGTCCCGAAACACGCGAATATAAAATCACCTGTGCATTTCTTAATGTTGTGGACAGCTTCCTTAACACAATCGGCTTTAAGCTCGGCAAGGTGCTTAAAGGTGCCACCACGGCAAGGGCTCTTGTTGAGCCGTTGCTTTGGAACAACGGCATTTGCGATGAAAAGGCAACCTTAAAGCTTTATCCGCTTAACGACGGCAGTGAAAAATCAACCGAGCCTAAGGATTTTTACACCCATTTTGAAGACCCGGTTAAAAAGAGCAAAAAAGGTCCGCTTGTGCTTATTGTTTTAATCTTGCTTGTTATTTTGCTGCTTGCAATTATTGCCGGCGTGATTGCTCTTGTTGTTTGGGCAATTGTGCACGCTGTTACGGGCAGCCTTGCTTTGGGACTGCTTTTGTAAACAAATTATTAAATAATTCTTGCATATTGCAAGTGTATTTGATATACTTTAATAGATAATTATTTGAAGCGGCGTGTTCGGAATTATCGCCGCTTCGCAATTTTTTATTTAAGGAGTAAAAATTATGGCAGAAAAAGAAAAGAAAAAGATCAGCCTCGGCGGCATTGACGATAAGGCCGAGGGTAAAGGCTCATTCTTCAAAACACTGTGGCAGCTTGTTAAGTTCCTTGTTGTTTCGGGTCTTGTAACAATCATTCAGCTTGCACTTGCGGCTCTTCTTCCGCTTGTTTGCGACCAAATTCAAACATTGCTTCCGGAATTTTTAAGAGGCATCTTTACCCCCACAATGTTCACCACCGGCTCTGCAGAAGCTCAAAAATATGTTATTGACGGTGTTGTAACATGGGGCTATGTGCTTCCTTTCCTGCTTTCAAACCTCGTTGCCAATATCTACGGCTTCTATCAGAATAAGAAAACTACCTTCAAGTCCGACGCACCTTGGTATAATTTCGCAATTTATATCGTTCTTCTTCTTGCGCTTATTCTGTTCTCCACATGGATGCAGGGTGCAATCGTAGGTGCTCTCTTAAAGGTTGAAGCCACTAACTGGTTCCTTAATATCGTAACAAATGAATCCGTTGCCCGCCTTATCGCTTCAATGGCAGCAGGCTTCGTTCAAATGGTTGTTCTTTTCCCAATGGAAAAATTCGTTCTCCTCAAAGAAAAGAAAAAGGACGGCGAAGAGGCTCCTGCAGCAGAATAATCCGAATTCGCTTTCAAATTTTAATTTCAAAGGCTGTGTCGCAAGGCACAGCCTTTTTTGCGCCTTTATGCCGCTTGATGTTTGCGGCTTTCGCTCAATTTTAAAAGCCTGTTTTGCCTGTGTAAAATATGAGTCAAATTTGCGGCTGCGTGATTGACTTTTGTGCTTCTTTGTGTAATAATATCCCCGTTAAATGAATAATATGGCTGCCGCCGGGTGGCATATAACCGTGTTTTGCATCGTCAGGCTTTAAAAGATGCAGGATACGGTCGATTTTTTTGTTGAGGTTTTAAAATGAAAAACAAAGATCTTGCATTGTTTGCAAAATACACATCGCTTAATATAATGGGTATGATAGGTATGTCCGTTTATATTTTGGCAGATACATTTTTTATCGCAAACGGCGTTGGGTCAAACGGGCTTACCGCGCTTAATCTTGCCCTGCCGATATTTAATCTTGTAAACGGCACGGGGCTTATGCTTGCCATGGGCGGCGCAACGAAATACAATGTTTGCAAAAGCCGCGGCGATTTGCACGGAATGGACTGTGCTTTTGTAAACACAATGTATGCCGCCGCATTCTTTTCGGCAGTATATATGCTTTGCGGTGCGCTTTTTTCGGTTAAAATCGCTTCGGCACTCGGCGCAAACAGCGAGGTGCTTCAAAGCACGGCAATTTATTTAAAGGTGATTATGCTTTTTTCGCCTGCGTTTATTTGCAACAATATTGCAATTGCATTTGTAAGGAATGACGGTGCGCCCGGGCTTTCAACCGCGGCAATGATAATCGGCAGTTTTTCAAATATTTTAATGGATTATATTTTTGTTTATCCGCTTGCAATGGGTATTTTCGGCGCAGTGCTTGCCACCGGCTTTTCGCCGTGCATAAGCATGTTTATTTTATCCTCTCACAAAATAAGAGGGAAAAACGGATTTCATTTCCGCCGCACGGCTCCGAACATTAAGGTTATCGGCAATGTGGCTGCACTCGGTGTGCCGTCGCTTGTAACGGAGCTTTCAGTCGGCATAGTAATTCTTGTGTTTAATATGATTATTTTGCGCCTTGCCGGCAATATAGGCGTTGCGGCTTACGGTGTTATTTCAAATATGTCGCTTGTTGTTACCTCGGTTTACACGGGTGTGGCTCAGGGCATGCAGCCGCTTTCAAGCCGTGCCCACGGTGAGGGTAAGTTTAAGACGGCTTGCAAATTCTTTAAATATGCCTGCGTAACGGCAATCGCCGGCGCGGCGGTTATTTATCCCCTGCTTGCCTGCTTTGCAAATCCGATCACCTCGGCTTTCAATAGCGAAAACAATGCCACCCTGCAGCAAATTGCAGTTCAGGGGCTTAGGCTTTATTACATCGCCACGCCGTTTTTGGGCTTTAATGTGGTGCTTACGGTGTTTTTAACCTCTGTGGAAAATCCGCGCCCGGCGCAGGTGCTTTCAATATTAAGGGGCGTTGCCGTTATCGTGCCGGTGGCATTTGCACTTTCTGCCGCATTCGGCATGGTCGGCGTTTGGTGCTCTTTCCCGGTTTCGGAATTTATTTGTGCCGTTTTGGGAATAATTGTTTTGGCTTCGTTTTTTAAAAAGCAATCGTCAAAATCAAAAAACATCGGCGGCTGAGGTGCTAAAGTTCTCGGCTCGGTTTGCAGCCGCAGAGCAGCACACGGTTATGTTGCACGGGGTTTCTGCCCCGTGCTTCCGTTTTTTTGAATGCATTTATGTGAAAAATCAACAATTCATTGTGCTTTTGCGCAGCCGCTTTTGTTTTAACTAAATCAACATTACAATTCCTATTGACAAAGTAGGAAATAACCGTTATTATTTATGTGTATAAAAAAGAGTAATGCCTGCGTTGCCGTTTGCGGCAAGTGGGTTGAAAGGATGGCTGAAAATGGCTGAAAATTTACTTGATGTGCAAAATTTGCAGGTTTCCGTTGGCGAAAAGGAAATTCTGCACGGTATAGATTTTAAGGTTAATAATGGCGAAACTCATGTGCTTATGGGTCCGAACGGCGCAGGTAAATCAACCCTCGGCTATGCGCTGATGGGCAATCCGATTTATAAAATCACGGGCGGTAAAATTCTGTTTCGCGACAAAGAAATAAATGCCGATGCGGCAGATGAACGCGCAAAGCAGGGAATGTTTCTCTCTTTCCAAAACCCACTTGAGGTGCCGGGAATAACCTTAAAGGGTTTTATCCGCAGCACCTTGCAGCAAAGGGGCGGCAAAAGGGTGCCGCTTTGGGAATTTAACAAGCAGTTTGAAGCTGCGGCAAAGCTGCTTCAAATGGACCCTGCTTACGGCGACCGCGATTTGAATGTGGGTTTTTCCGGCGGCGAAAAGAAAAAAGCAGAAATTTTGCAAATGCTTATGCTTCATCCCTCGCTTGCAATATTGGATGAAACTGATTCCGGTCTGGATGTTGATGCCGTGCGCACAGTTTCGCAGGGTGTTATGGAATATCAAAAAAGCAAAAACGGCGGTCTTATCATTATAACTCACAGCACCAGAATTCTGGAATCCCTGCACGTTGATTACACGCATGTGCTTGTTAACGGCAAAATAGTTAAAACCGGTGACGGCTCTCTCGTTGATGAAATAAACGAAAACGGATTTGAGGCGTATGAAAACGCTGCCGAATAATTCGGCACTTTTTCAAAGGAGGAATTAACTTGGCAGAAAAAGCTTATGTTGCGGATATAGACCGCAGCATTTACGATATTAAAGACGATGAAAAAGACGCCTATAAAATAAACGAAGGATTAACACCCGAAATTGTGCAAAAAATATCCGATGAAAAGCATGATCCGCAGTGGATGCAGCTTTTCAGGCTTCAGGCACTTCAAATATATAATGAAATGCAGGTGCCGGATTGGGGTCCCTCGATTGACGGGCTTGATATGGATCATATTGTTACCTATGTTAGACCAAACACAAAAATGAGCGCAAAATGGTCTGAGGTGCCTAAGGATATTAAGGAAACTTTTGAACGCCTCGGCATTCCGCAGGCGGAGCGTAAATCGCTTGCCGGCGTTGGTGCACAATATGATTCGGAACTTGTTTACCATAATGTGCGCAGCGAGGTTGCCGAACTCGGTGTTGTTTACACCGATATGGAAAGCGCACTTAAAGGTCCCTATGCCGATATGGTTCGCAAGCATTTTATGAAGCTTGTTACGCCGCGCGATCACAAGTTTGCGGCTCTTCACGGCGCAGTTTGGAGCGGCGGTTCCTTTGTTTATGTTCCGCCCGGAGTTTCGGTTGAAATTCCGCTTCAATCTTATTTCCGGCTCAATGCGCCCGGCGCGGGTCAGTTTGAACACACCTTGATTATAGTTGATGAGGGCGCGTATCTTCATTTTATAGAGGGCTGCTCCGCACCGAAATATAACATTGCAAATTTACATGCCGGCTGTGTTGAATTATTCGTCGGCAAAAATGCAAAACTGCGTTATTCCACCATCGAAAATTGGTCTAAGAATATGTATAATCTTAACACCAAGCGCGCTTTGGTGGAGGAAGGCGGCACAATCGAATGGGTTTCAGGCTCGTTTGGCTCGCATGTTTCTTATCTTTATCCCATGAGCATTTTAAAGGGCAGGGGGGCAAGAATGGAATTCACGGGCATCACCTTTGCCGGCAAGGGTCAAAATCTTGACACCGGCGCAAAGGTTGTTCACAATGCGCCGGAAACAACTTCTTATATGAACACACGCTCAATTTCCAAGGATGGCGGCATAAGCACCTTCCGCAGCAGTGTTGTTGTGAATAAGGATGCGAAAAACAGCAAATCATCCGTTTCCTGTCAGTCCCTTATGCTTGATGATATTTCAAGGTCAGACACAATTCCGGCAATGGATATCCGCACTAAAAATGCAGATATCGGGCACGAGGCGAAAATCGGCAGAATCAGCGATGAAGCCGTTTTTTATCTTATGTCGCGCGGAATCGGTGAGGAGGAAGCAAGGGCAATGATAGTAAGCGGCTTTGCGGACGATGTTTCAAAGGAATTGCCGCTTGAATATGCCGTTGAAATGAATAATCTTATTCGCCTTGAAATGAAAGGCAGCATAGGCTGAGGAGGTTTTGGCAATGAATGATAAAAATATAATATCCGTCAATCCTCTGCCTGCCCCAACATGGAATTGGCTGCATTTAAATAAAACAGACGCAGAAATTCCCGATGTTTTCGGCTCGGCAAAAGCGTCGTTTTCCGGCGCAGTTGCCGAAGTTTCCGATTATGCCGAATGGAAAAATTATCCCTCCGGAATGGGTGCGCAGTTTGTAAATGCCGTGGAGCACGCAAATTCGGGTGCTGCTCTGCTTGCTTTTGCAGGTGAAAACGAAACGGCTCAGGCAAAACTTCATTTTGATTTTGAGGGCGGTAATTCCTGCCGCCGTGTGGCAATAAATGCAAAGTCGGGTGCGGATTTAACCGTTATTATGGATTATTCCTCCGCTGCCGACTGCGCGGGCAATTTTGTGGTGCAAACGGAAATCACCGCCGAAAAGGGCGCAAAGATTAAGCTGGTTCAACTTCAGCTGCTTGGCAAAGGCTGCACTGTGTTTAATGATATTGCGGCAAATTGCGAAAACGGCTCGTCGGTTTCGCTTGTTCAGTTTTTCCTCGGCTCGGGCAAAACATATTCGGGCTGCGAAACTCACCTTGCAGGCGATGAAAGCCGCTTTGAGGCTGAAATCGGCTATTTCGGCAAGGGCAATCAGCTTTTTGATATGAATTACAATGCTGTTCATATTGGCAAGCGCACACGCAGTATTATGAATGCCGGCGGCGTGCTTAATGATTGTGCCGAAAAAATATTCAGAGGCACAATTGATTTTAAAAACGGTTCGGCAGGTTCAAAGGGCGATGAGAAAGAGGATGTGCTTTTGCTCGGCGATGATGTTGTGAATAAAACAATTCCGCTCATTCTGTGCGCGGAGGAAGATGTGCAGGGCAACCACGGCGCCAGCATAGGCAGGCTCGATGAGGCGTTACTGTTTTACCTTGCTTCAAGGGGGCTTACTCCCGAGCAGGCAGAAACTCTTATGGCTCGCGCAAAGCTTGATGCACTCTGCGCAAAAATCGGCGACGCCGAAGCGCAAAAATCGGTTGAAGAATATTTGGAGGCTGCCGAATGACGGAAAAAGAAGTTTTGAAATATCGCAACGATTTTCCGATATTTTCGCAAAGCAATGTTGCGTATCTTGATAACGCAGCCACGGCGCAACGCCCCGTGCAGGTGCTTAATGCGATTGATGATTTTTACAAAAGCCGCAATGCAAATCCGTTGCGCGGACTTTATAAGCTTGGTGTGGATGCCACAGAGGCGTATGAGGGCGCGCGCGAAAGAGTGCGCAAGTTTTTAAACGCCCCATCTGCCGCGGATATCGTTTTCACCAGAAATGCAACGGAAAGCATAAATCTTGTGGCTTACAGCTACGGGCTGAATTTCATTAAGCCCGGTCAGGAAATAGTTGTTACGGTGGCGGAGCACCACAGCAACATTTTGCCTTGGCAAATGGTGGCGAGGCAAACCGGTGCGGCGCTTAAATATCTTGAATGTGATAAAAGCGGCGCATATTCCGACGAGGCTCTTGAAGCCGCAATAACGGATAAAACCGCACTTGTGGCAATGGCTCAGATATCAAATGTGTTCGGCAGGGAAAATCCGATTAAAAAGGTTGCTGCACTTGCTCATAAGCACGGTGCCGTTTTGCTTGCAGACGCTGCTCAAAGTGCGCCGCATATTAAAATAGATGTTTGTGATTTGGATGTTGATTTTCTTGTGTTTTCGGGTCACAAGCTTATGGCTCCCATGGGAATCGGCGTGCTCTACGGCAAATCGGAATTGCTTGAAAAAATGCCGCCGTTTTTATCGGGCGGCGAAATGATTGAATATGTAACACGAGACGGCGCAACATATGCGGAATTGCCGCATAAGTTTGAAGCCGGCACTGTCAATGCAGGCGGCGCCTGCGGTCTTGCCGCGGCGATTGATTATATCGAAAGCGTGGGCTTTGATAATATAGCCGAAAGGGAAAATCATTTGGCTCAAATTGCTCTTTCAGGGCTTAAAAAGCTGGATGAAGTTAATATTATCGGTTCGGAAAATTCCGCCGAGCACTGTGGAATTATCACCTTCACGGTGAACGGAGTTCATCCCCACGATATAAGTGCGATTTTGGATGCGGAGGGCGTTGCCATTCGTGCAGGGCACCATTGCGCTCAGCCGCTTATGAAATATCTCGGCACGCCTTCCACCGCAAGGGCAAGCTTTTTCTTTTATAACACGGAAGATGAAGCGCGCAGATTCGTGGATGCCGTTTCCGAATTGAGGAGGAAAATGGGATATGGAAAATAGAAATTTTTATAATGAAATATTAACCGAGCATAATTTGCACCCTTATCATAAGCACGATTTGCCGGATGCTAATTTGGTGCTTGAGGGCGTTAATCCCAGCTGCGGCGATGATATTTTTCTTAAATTAAAGGTTGAAAACGGCGTGATTGAGGACGGTGCTTTCGTTGGCGACGGCTGTGCGATTTCGCAGGCATCTGCGGATATTATGCTTGATCTTGTTATCGGCAGAAAAAAGGAAGAGGCACTTCATTTGGCAAATCTTTTCCTTAAAATGATTAAAAGCAGTGTGACGGACGATGAATTGCAGGAACTTGAAGAGGCGGGTGCGCTTCAGGATGTTTCGCATATGCCGGCGCGCGTTAAATGCGCCGTGCTCGGATGGCACACAATGGAAGAAATGCTTGATAAACCGAAAAGCGAATGATTTTGCCCGCATTCACGGGTTGCATAAAAAAGAGCTTTGAGATTTTAAATCTCAAAGCTCTTTTTGCTTGATTTTAATTTTTGGTAGATTGTAAAATGAAATTGAACACCAAATAAAATAAAAAATGATCCAAAGC
>CAVFVA010000038.1:0-8933 GCA_963625835.1 Clostridium sp. AF37-5
AAAAACACCTTAATTGTGCTTTTCTGATCTTCAAGAATCATTTGATAATCCTGAACGCTGTAGCCGCCCTTCATATTCATAAGCTTCATATCAGTGATAGCTTCATCGGCTTTGTTTGTGGTTTTATAACCAAGATAAACGGCACGCTTTGTTGATAATGTTGAATCCGCACCCTGATTAAGATTGTTATCGAGCACCTCGTAGTCGTTATCCGTGAGCCACTTTTTGGCTTCATCCTCTGTTTTACCGTAACTGAGGATAACCTCTTTAACATACTTTTTGCCCGAGCTTGCCGCAAATGCAACTGACCAGGTGCCAAGGCAAAGAGAAAGCACTAAAATTATGCTTATTATTGCGCTGAATGATTTTTTAAGCATTGGCTGCATCCCCCTCTTTTTTGCTTTTTTTGCCGACCGATTTACCGACAAAGAATGCTATTGCCGCTGCAACGATTGCACAGCCGCCGCCAACAAGCACATAATAGCCGCCGTCTGAAATAACGGAGCCTGCGAATGCGCTTTCATCTGCGCCGTAAAAAAGATAAATGCCGTTTTTACCGTTGCTGTAGGTGTAGCCGGATTTTTCGTTTGTAAGATTTTGCACCGTGCTTTCGCAGAAAATTGAAAGCGGAATGCGGTCGTCCGGAATTTTAGTGTTACTGTACTGCACCCTGAAATTAACCGTTATGGGATTGCCTGCGGCAGAATCCTTGGTGGTGTAAAGCGCAACCCACTGCTTGCCCACATCGCCGTTTATATCACCGTTGTCGCCGAGCAGCTCGGTTTTATCCGTTACCATGCCCTGCTGAACCCTGTTGCATTTAACCGCTTTATAATAGGTATACACCTTTTCGTCTTTTTCGTTAACACCCTGATTTACCATATTGGAGGGAATCGGTGTGTAGGTTGCATTGTAGTAATCTATCAAATCATCAACCGTGCTCCAAATTGTTGAAATTAAAAGCACAATTGTGATGCAGGTCATTACCACACCGGCATATTTAAATACCTTTGCCCAAGTGCTGTTTGTGTTCTTTGCACTTATCAATGCATTTTTTTGGTTTTTGAGGTTGTTGATTTTTTCGTTATATACACCTATCAACTTCTTGTCGGCTTCCAGATCGAAAGATTCCAAATCCGTTATTCTCTGCCGAATTTCGGCAACTTGCCTTTCTCCGGCATCTAATTCGGTTGTTATAGCTTCGATTTTTTCGAGAATTTTTGCATCTTCAGTTAAATGGGAACTGAATTTCCAGCACAAGCCGGTAACAACGGCACTGCAGGTTAATGAACCGAGCATCACCAGCGTGGTGGTTGAAATTGAAGAGAGCCAATTTTCCGTTGCATTTTTGCCGGTGGAGGCTTGCAGCTTATATGCATCGCCCGTCATGGCAACATCGCCGCCGAAAATCGAGCGATCCACATCCTCATAAACGGAAATATTTTTAAGCGACTCGCTTGAAGTGAGCCCCGTTTGCTTTATACCCTCTTTAGTGGCTTCGTCATCATTTATGCCGAGTGCCACAAGCTGATAAGTGGGCAGGAAATCAAGGCATGCCCTTTGACCGTTTGTAAGAACGGAAACAAGCGGATAAAGCAAATACATATCATCGCCCGTAATATCATAATCCTCACCGAAAATCATATCATAGAGCGACACATCATCATTTGTTAAAACCTTTAAAAGTTCGTACTGAGTGCCGATGGCAAGCCATTCGGTTAAATCGAAATCCTCGTTTGCCTTTTCATAAGCCTCTATTTCAGCCTCTGTGCTTTCTAGGGTAACGCCGCAATTTACATAGTTTTCATTCACATATGTTTTATAATCTTCAAAATTTATCGCAATTTGCTTTGCATCGTCGTCATATTTTGAAGCAAGCTCTTTTTCGGCGTCGTTAACGGTGAGGTCTTCACTGTCCATAAGCTCATCAAGCATTTCATCATATGTTTGTGCCTGCTGATATCTTTCCGTCCACAGCGTGTCCGTTTCATCCGTTGCGGTGGCGATAAGCTGCTCAATGGTGGTAACTGCATTTGCATTGCCCTGCATAAGAATGGTGGTCATATCGCCAACCTTTGCTTTTTGCTCGTCGCTTAAAGCATTGTATTCATCGTCGGTGTACTCTTCCCTAACTCTGTTAAGAAGAAGATCGCCGATATTTTGCTGAGTATCGTCGTCATAAAGCATATTAAGCATATCGTGAGCGGCGATTGCACGCTGCTGACCTGCCGCATAGTTATTTCGGTATTCCTGAACGGCAACCTTAAAATTATCAAAAAAAGCCTTGATATTATCCTTTTGCTCGGAAAGAATCATTTGATAATCCTGAACACTGTAGCCGCCCTTCATATTCATAAGCTTCATATCGGTGATAGCTTCATCGGCTTTGTTTGTAGTTTTATAACCAAGATAAACAGCACGCTTTGATGATAATGTTGAATCGGCGCCCTCGTTTAAATTACTGTCCAGCACCTCATAATCATTATCAATAAGCCACTGCTTTGCCTCATCCTCCGTGTCGCCGTAGCTGAGGATAACCTCTTTAACATATTTTTTGCCGGAGCTTGCCGCAAAGGCACTTGTGCAGGTTCCGATGCAAAGTGCAAGCACCAAAATAACACTTATTATTGCGCTTAAGAATTTACTTTTTTTCAATATCTTGCCCTCCGATTACGCTGCTGCATTTTCCTTTTTTCTTTTTCCCTTAATATTTCTTATTGCAGAGCTTAAGGCAATGCCAATCACGGCACCTACACCGATTGCAATCGCCATATTTCCGTTTGAAAAAATTGAGCCGGCGGTTGTGGCTTCACCGCGATTATAATACAAATAAGTGCCCTTAGCACTGTCCGTAAACCCGGTGTAATCCTTTGAAGTAAGATTAAATGAGGTTTGCTCGCCGAAAAGCTTAACACTGTCGTAATCAAGCGGTGCATTTGCAGAGCCCTTAACCAGCTTCATTTTTGTTGTGAGCGGCTCGCCCACGCTTTGGTCTTTGGTGTAATAAAGCGAAAGCCAACCGACCGTGCTTATGTAATTATTTAAATCGCCGGCACTGCCGGAAACATTGGGCACAACCGTGTATGCCACATAATCATCGCCGTTGGCCGTGCTCACTGTGTCCACAATATGAGACGGTATTACCGAATACTTGGCAACCTGCGCTTCATTTTCTTTAAATATGGTATAGAAGGTCATCACCGCAGTAATCACCGTTGCAACCATAGTTAATGCCAAGAAGCAAAGGCGGAAACCAAGAACTATTTTGCCGATTGTTTGTGTGGAAAGCATGCTGCCCTTGCCGAAGAAGAAGCGGCTTGCCGTTTTGATGCCTACCGTGCTTGCTTCGTTGTATGCTTCCGCTTCACTATAAATAAATGTGTACTTGGAGCATTCTTGGGCAAGCTTTATAGTTTTATCTGTTACAGAGTTGATTAGATTTTTTTCCAAGGTAGAAGCCAAAGCAAAAAAGCCGACTGTGCCTGCAGCCAAAATCAATGTGGGTACCACATAGAATGCAAAGAAATCACACCATTTATATTCGCCTGCTTTTTCGGGCTGAAACATTCTGTCAAACAAATCGTCAGACCAGTTTTTGCCGCTGGACTGATATTTTTTTGTGGTGGCACTTGTTAACGCAACACCGTCATCAAACAAAGTTCTGTCTACCCCTTCATAAATAGAGATTTGGTCGTAATCCGAAAGGGAACTTATAATATCGTCAAATTTGCTTTGATCTGCATTATCGCAATCCACAACAACACGCGAAACAACCTGCTCAAGCCCAACATTTGCAATTTGAGCGCAAAGCTTGCTGCCCATAAAATATGCAAGGGTGTAAAGCTCGGTATCATCCACATCGTCGCCGGCGCGCATAAAGAAATCAAGCATGGTGCCGCCGTAATACTCAATGCTGTTAAGATATTCCATCAGCACAACATCGGCAGCATTTTGCAAAACGGTCTGCGATTCCATATTTTGTGTTAAATCAGCGGCAGCCGTTTTATCGTCTGCATTTTCAACAGGCTCCGTAATTTGCGAAGCGGCTGTTTCAACATCCTGCTCAAGCTGCTCGGAATTTAACTTTAATTCGCCGTTTTCCTCGGTGTAATACTGCTCCTTAAGCTTATTAAGGTCTTCATAAAAATTATCCCAAGTGTTGCGAATTGTTTCTGCCGAATTGCCGTAATCGGCAGCCAAAGCCTGGTAAGCCTTGTTGGGAGTGGGATAAGAATCCATATAAAGATCAATCAAATAATCCTCTTTGGCGGCGGCCATTTGCTCTATCCATTTTTGGTCGGAGGTGTTGCCGCCTGCAAGGAACAGAATTTGCTGAATATCCACAATAAATGCGGAGTTGCCCTGCATAAACACCTTAATAATATCTGCCGTATCCTCCAAATCACATTCAAGCAAATAATCACCCATGCCACGGCTTGAATCTTCCTCATAAAATTTATTAAGCAGTTCATATGCGGTAATCGCAACGCCCGTGCCTGCCTGATAATTGGTTCTGAAAGCAGTAATCATGGGAATTAAGCCGTTTATGGTTTCCGTTACCTTTTCTTTCATTTTATCCAAAAGAACTTCATAATCGGAAAAGCTGTATTTACCGTTCATATTCATAACGGCAACATCCGTGATGGCTTCGCTTTTATTCGGAGTGGATTTATAGCCCAAATACATACCGCTGCCGCTGAGTGATTCATTCAAATTATCTTCAAACATCAGCTTATAGCCCTGCTTTGTGAGCTTGGTTTCAGCCTCATCTGCCGAGCTTGCGGCGCAAAGCACCAAATCTGAAATATACACCTGCCTGTTGGAGGCTGCAAACGCCGTGGTGCAGGTTGTTATGCAAATTGTGAGTGCCAGCACAAAGCTGATTATTGGTTTTAACGCTTTTTTAATCATTTGCCGTATCCTCCTTGCCGCTTGCTTTTTCTTTTTTCTTTTTTGCAGCATTGGTGACGAAATAAGTTATTGCTGCAAAAACCGCAACGGAGCATCCGCCTGCGAGTGCGTATATTCCGTTTGAAACGGCACTGCCGGCATAGGCGGTATTGTCTGTTCCGAAGAAAAGATAAATGCCGTTTTTACCGTCATTATATGTGTAGCCCAATTTTTCATCGGTTAAGTTTTGGGCAGTGCTTTCGCAAAATGCCGAAAGAGCTGTACTCTCGCCCGGCACATTTGAGTTTGCATACTGCACGGCAAAATCCGTTGTAATCGGATCGCCTGCCGCAGAATCCTTTGTTGTGTAAAGAGCAACCCACTGCTTGCCCACATCACCGTTTAAATCGCCGTAATCCTCAAGGATTTTCGTGCGATCCGTCACAAGCTGTGCTTCCTCACGGTTGCATTTAACTGCCGTGTAGTAAGTGAACACCTTTTCATCCTTTTCGTTAACACCTTGGTTTACCATATGCATTGGAATAGGAGTGAATTCGGCGTTATAATAGGCTTTCAAGTCATTGTAAGTGCTCCAAATCGACACTGCCAAAAGAGCCAAAGTCACGCAGGTTGCGGCAACGCCTATAACATCAAATATTTTACTGATTGCTCTGGACTCCGTAAGTGTGCCGGTTATTTCATCTGTTTTAAGCGTTTTTTGATTGTTTACTATATCGTCTACTTTCTTTTGAACAGCTTCGCCTGCATCGTCAAAGCTGCTCTCGAG
The DNA here is from genome assembly GCA_963625835.1 of Clostridium sp. AF37-5. GTDB lineage: Bacteria > Bacillota > Clostridia > Oscillospirales > Acutalibacteraceae > Eubacterium_R. The sequence goes on from CAVFVA010000038.1 coordinate 5,678, forward strand.
GTCATCAACTGTATCCATGGCAGACTCATATATTTTCAAGTCACTGCTTTCCGCAAGGCTCCTCATATTTACCTGAGTTTTATAGTTATATCTAAGCAATGCGTCATAGCCCCATGTAGCCACGGTTATCGCAACAGACATACCGAGCACCACATACAAAATCTTTGTTGCAGAGGAAATATAACCCTGCCAATTATCCATTGCGTTTTTATTGGATGAATTTTGAAGCTTATACGCGTCGCCGGTAAGTGCCACCCTTTCGGTAAAAATCGAGCGGTCTACACCGTCATAAATTGAAACATAGCATTTTTTATTAGAGCCGAAATCAACAGAATCAAACACTTCTTTGGTTGCTTCATCTGTGTTAAGCCCCATAGAAACAATCTGACGCATGGAGGTGAAATCAAGGCAAGCTCTTTGACCGTCGGTTAAAGAAGCAACCAGCGGATAAAGCAAATAGCAATCCTCGTTTTCAACATCGTAATCACTGCCTGTAATCAGTTCATCCAATGTTACGCCGTCGTTTTCCAGCAATTTTAACGATTCATACTGCGTGCCGATAGTCATCCAGTTTGCCAAGTCGAAATCCTCGTGAGCTTTTTGATAAGCTTCAATTTCTTCCTGACTGTTTGAAAGCTTAATATCGCAATCGGTATAATCTTTCAGATATTCTTTGTATGAAGCAAATTTAGCCGCAATAACCTTAGCATCGCTGTCATATTTCGCAGCAAGTTTTTTGGTAGCCTGGCTTATTGTCAAATCGTCGTTATCCATTAAGTCGTCTACCATTTCATCATAGGTTTTTGCATTTTGGTATCTTTCAATCCAAGTGGTGTCACCGTCATCCGTTGCAAGAGCAATAATTTGCTCCATGGCAATAACGGCAGTGCCGTTTGCCTGCATTAAAATCGTGGTTAAATCGCCGACCTTGCTTTTTTCGTCCTTAGAAAGCGCATTATATTCTTCGTCGGTATATTCCTCGCGGAATCTGTTTAAAAACAAATCGCCAAGATACTCTTCCGTATCGTTATCAAACATCAAATTCAGCATTTCAAAAGCAGAGATTGCACGCTGCTGACCGTTTTTGTAATTAGTTCTGAATTCATTAACGGCGACCATAAAATTATTTATGAAGGTTTGAATTGTGGACTTTTGTTCTTTTAACAGCAATTGATAATCCTCAATGCTGTAGCCGCCCTTCATATTCATAACCTTCATATCCGTTATGGCTTCGCTGACTTTTGAAGTTGTTTTATAGCCAAGATAAACAGCCCTTTTGGTTGAGAATGTATCATCTGCACCCTCGTTAAGGTTATTGTCTATCACCTTATAGCCCTTATCTTTCAGCCAAGCTTTGGCTTCCTCTTCCGTGTTGCCGTAGCTGATAATCATTTCTTTAACATAGGTGTTGCCCGTGAATGTGGCTGCAAACGCCGTGCAGGGCTGCAGCACGCAGGTGATTGCCAAAATTATTGCAATTATTGCTTTAACTGTTTTTTTCATTCCTCTGCCTGCCTTTCATCATCATTATCAAGCTTTTTCCCATTTTTCTTTTTGCCTTTTTTTATTGCAAATATAACAACCGATACAACGATAATTACGCCAGCAAAAATTGCAATGGTTTTAACTGCGCCGGAGCCGAAAACGGAAGCTGTTTTATCACTTTCCTCCGATTCATCCTGAGCGGCAGTGGTGGTTTCCTCTTTTTCTATATCGTAAAATTCGTCGGTTGCCTCGCCCTGAGCGGTGGTTTCCTCGGTGTTTTGCGGATCCTCGGCAACAGCCTGCACGGTTCCGATATACAATGCATAAATATTCAAATCACCGGTATAAACGCAACTGCATGCCTCTGTGCTGTTAGCCAAAGCTTGATATTCCTTTGACGTTTTGGTTACGCATTTATCCATAGCGGCATAAACTCCTGCCCAATCGCCAAGCGAAAAGCTTTCTTTAAACAGTCTGGAGCTTGCCAAGTCAATCAAATAGCCGCCGGTGTTTTCGCCCTTGGTGATATTAAGTTCTTCACCGCTTATGCTGACGGCATTTATCGCCTGCGATTTATCGGCTGTTCGTTGATATGCGATATAAACAACCTTGTCGTTATCATCGGATAAATCCGCATCAACATAATAATCGCAGCCGTTTGAGGCAGCCTCATTCACCGCATTTGCCTTTGAATCTGCAGTTACGATGCAGGCATTTGAAATATATTGCCTAATACTTGAGTCTCTGTACATCAAAAGATAAAGCTCGCTGTTTTCGATTCCGTCATCAAAATTTGCCAGCTTATCATCGTCTGTGCGAACAGGAGACGATCCGTCATTTTTCAGCGAAAGCACTTTATCCTTATCGCTGAATCCGGACACCGTATCGAGCCTGGTAATTCCGTTACCTGCTGTGCTGTCTTTTGTGCTGTAAAGATAAAGGGCTGTACCGTTCGTGCCGTTGTTGAGGTTAATATCAGACACGGCATTATAAGTACAACCCTGATAAGTAATCGAGCTTTCTGCTTTAGAAGACACAATAAAGTTTGTAATTGCGCTGCTGCCTTTTTTGTATCCCAAATAGACCATAGAATCGTCGTCCCCGGTCATTAGGTTCATCCCCTGAAACAAAACGGTGTAACCGCTGTTTTCCAGCTTTTCCGTTGCACCGCTGCCGCTTGCAAGTGCAACCTCGGATATGTACGATGCCTTCGCAAAGGCACATACGGAAAAGCAGCCGCAAACAACCGCAAACGATAGCATTACACAAATAATTCGGGATAAATATTTAGCTGTTTTTTTCAATGTTTTTTCACCATCCGTACCTATATTATAAATATATTGTTTTACAAGGAAATATTAACACATTTTTTAAAAAGTGTCAATAATTTATCAATGTTTTAGTAACATTTTTATTGTTTTTACAACACACTGTTTGTACTGCGTAAAACAAAATAAAACAGAGGCATCGAATATCTAACCGACGCCCCTGTTTTTCTGCGTTTTCGTACCCGTCACCGTGTCAAAATGACACCTTACAATCCCCAAATCAAGCTTGGTGTAAAATCCTTTTCCGGATGTTGCCTTCACTGTGCCGTTTGGCAAAAATTCAAAATAAAATTTTTGCTGATTGATTGCCGTCGGAGCAAGCAAAGCAGCTTCGATTCCGTGCAAAAACCATTCCGGCATTCCCAATTTATAATTGCTTACCTGCGAGACGGATTTTATTTTATGTTCAACACCGCTGTTTTTACCGTAGCCGAGCGCAATAA
>CAVFVA010000039.1:0-8005 GCA_963625835.1 Clostridium sp. AF37-5
TTTTTGCCCTGATTTCCCTTTGTTTATGCGCCTTTTGGCGTTTTGCTCAGGGCTAAAGGAATTAACTGTTTGGAAGTGTTTTTATGAATTCTTTTGAAAAGGTAATCGGCTGCGAAACAATTAAAAATGAGCTTATGTAAATTGTTGATATGGTTCATAACAAAGAGTGATACGAGGCACTCGGTGCAAGAATGTCAAACGGTATTCTGCTTCATGGAAAGCTGTTATATTTCTTGATTAATGTGCTGTTTTGTGGTAAACTACAAATATAATATAATGAAGGGAGAGATAAGTATGATTTACGAACTTAAACATTTTAATACGCCCATTTTAAAGTTTTCTGCTGACGAAGAAAGCAGTGAACCTAACGTAAAAATCAAATGGGTTACGAAAAATACTTCTCTGCTCCCGTTGGATTTAGAGTTAAGTGAAGAAGGATTGTTTAAATGGCTTAAACATAGGACAATTCCTTCAAATCGTGCATATGTCAGAACCTTGTTGAGCAAATGCGGACTCAATCTTAACAGACCTTTAAACATTATCAAGGTTTCAAAAGGATTGTCTCTAAACGACTGTTACTGGATTGTTGAGGAAGGTTTTGAAGGGGAGTTTGAGAATTTCAACCTTTATGATAATCATTTGAACAGAGTTTTAGCCGGCATAGCATTTACCGGTTATGGAAGCAATATTCGTTCCTCGCTTGCTTCAAGCCCTGAGTTTACAACAAACGGTATGTTACCCAAATGCTGGAGAAGAATAAAAGGCAAGATTTATTTGTATAAAGGCGGAACAACCGGTGCTTCAAACACTGGAATGGAACCATATTCGGAGTTTTATGCACATCAAGTTGCTCAAGCAATGGAAATAGATTCTGTTCCATATAACATCTGCAAGTGGAAAGGTGAACTATGTTCTTATTGTGAGCTTTTTACAAGTAAGGATTATTCTTTTGTCCCTGTCGGAAAAATAGTAAAAACCGGCGGCATGGCAGCCGTTAGAGAATTCTATGAAAATCTTGGCAAGGAATATGTAAAAGCATTAGATGACATGATTATACTTGATGCCTTGATTTGTAATACTGACAGACATTACGGCAATTTTGGTTTCTTAGTTAATAATAAAACAAACAAGATTGTTGCGCCTGCACCTTTGTTTGATCATGGCAACTCACTTTATAATTTTGCAGGAAGAGACGATTTGGAAAGTTATGATGCGTTCTCTAAATATGCAGACACCTTATTGCCTTGTGTATATGATGATTTTATAGTGGAAGCTAAAAAAGTGTTAACAAAAGAACACAAAGAGCATTTACGCAAGTTGTTACAATTTAAGTTTAAGAAACATTCGATGTACAATCTTCCTAATCAAAGATTAAGGTATCTTGAAAAGAGGATACACGAAAGAGCCCAAATATTGCTTCAGTAAATTGGAAAATGAAATTCAATAAAAAAGTATAATCCCTGAGTGATCAGGGGCTATTTTTCAGGCTTTTAAGTTGCTCTGTGTAAAGATTATGCACACCCGTTGCCTTTTGACTACATATTCACGACCATTTATTGACCACTTACGAACGGAAATCTGGATAAAAACACTTAAAAACAGTCATTTCACGGTATAAAAGAAACGGCTGTTTTTCGTTGATTTGGGTGTATTTAACATTTTTTTATCTGTGCAACGGCAATTGCCGACAAGGACGGAAAAATTCTTGTCAATTACACCTATGATGCTTGGGGCAAGGTTACGGAAATCACGGGCGACACCGCGCTTGCAGAGCAAAACCCAATCCGCTATCGCAGTTATTATTACGATTTTGAAACGGAATGGTATTTCCTCAACACGCGTTACTATTCCCCGGATATGTGCCGCTTTATCAATGCAGACGGCTATGTTCAAACAGGGCAAAGTGTGCTTGATAAAAATATGTTTGCTTATTGCTTGAACAGCCCTGTATGTAGCAAGGACAGTAATGGCAATTTTGCAATTACCATAACTTCTTCTGCTGCAATTACGATTGCAGTGGCTTTTGTGGTTTTTGTTGTTTTTTGCGTGGTGGCTTACAAATCATATCCTGCACTGAAACATGCCACAGGAGCAATTTATGACAGTGTCAGCAGTAGCGTAAGCAAAGCTTCGGCAAAGATAAAATCGAAGTATAAGTCCAAGTCAAAAGCTAAGGCTGAAGCGGATTCCAAGTCAAAAACAATAACAAGTCAGAAAAAGAAAGAACAAAAAATTTTTCCGGTTAACCCATTGGAATTTAATCCAAAAGGTCTTGAAATGGAAATTCATCCGGGCACAAAAAATGGGAAAATTATCACATGGAAGTATCCCGGAACCAAGGATGTGATATTTGAGTGGGATGAAAATCCTAATAAGCCGGATGGCCCGCATTATCATTTGGTACTACCGCCCGATGGAAAATTGCATGATGGAAATCACTATTATCCGGGAGATCGGGTTCCTGAACCATTAAATTCAATATTTTTTGGAGGATGAAAATGAAAATAGATTATTCAAATGCACAAATAATTAACTCACCCGATTTCTATATTCATGATGATTGGTTTGTAAATATGAGTTATGAATGGAAGCGGAATCGCTGCAATTCAATTAGTGTTTATTTAGGAAAATATGGTCAACAGAAAAATAAATATGAAATCAAATTCAACAATATAATCGGATTTGAAGGCATATGCTGCGATTTTTGGGGAGACAATGATACAACAATAAATATATATGATATTCAATTTGTTAAGGAAGAAGAACAAACTCTTATTCCAAGATTGCGCGAATTGAAAGAAAAAGAATCTAATGTTGATGAATTTTGCCCGCTTCTTTCAGATCAAAAATTCATTGAAATATATATTGGCTTTTTAAATGGCGATTGGATGACAATAGCCTGCGAATCGCTTGAAGTGGATGATGATATGACTAAATGGTGCGGAAGATAATTTCTAAAACAGGATGGGTTTGTATCGGTAATCCGAACTGCAGCATTGAAAGCAAGGCCGTAGAGTTCGCCCAAAATACCGTTGCAGTGATTGATAACGGACAACTTTCTTCGATATGGATAAAACCTCAATTCGTTTAAGAATAATTTTTACCGGCAAATATCGCTGCTGTGATATTACTGCGCATTATCCCGGCAGCCGCCTACGGTTATTGACTGGAGGGTGGAATATATTATAACTCTTGTAATATAAATCTGATTACGGCGACTTTTGTACTTGATCAGACAGGGGACTTGTATTTTGGAAATTGATAAAAAATAGCCGATATAGGATATGCCGAGGCAACAGGAATAAGAAAATGGGATTTGGAATGAAAAAGATAGCAAAGTTTGGGTGCGCTGAGATTTCTTATAACGGACAATATATTTGCACCGGAGGAAACAAAATCGGCGTAATAGACCCGAAAACCGATGAAATATGTGCAACATTAACCGGTATAAAAAACATATCATCGCTTTCTATGGATGAAAATTATGTTTATGCCAAATCAACAAGCGGTGTATATGGCATGTTTGATTTGAAAACATTCACTTTAACGCAAAAAGGCAGTTGCCGCGCCAGAGAAAGAAATGCTCACGACGGTGATTTCTTTTGCGTTGATGAGGGTGTTGTTTTGGATGTGCTGACTTTCAAAGATGAAAATATGTACGCTGTTAAATATAATTTTTTAACGGATAAAAGCGAGCATGTGCTTTTAACGGATAATATGTTCACTCGTTTTCATCGCGTGTATGATAAAAATGAAAGAAAGGCATATTTTTTATGCAGAGAGAAATCTTTTGTTGTAAAACCAAGTGTTTATTGCCAATTTTATATAATAAATGTTGATGATTTATCAACTGAAAAATTAGATTTAACATTTAATAAAGGCGATAATATTCCGCGCTATTTGGTTACTTCGGATTTAATTCTGATAAATGGAATGGAACTTCAAAATATACATACCGGTGAAAGATTTCCATTTGGTTTTTCCGATTGTATTAAAAATGATATACACGGATATTTTCGGAAAGCCAAGTTGTTTGGTGATATTTTGATTCTTGTATATTCAAAAGCAATATTGCTTTTTGATATGCAAAAGAAAAAGCTTATTAAAGAATATAATTGTGACTATTGTGAAAACGCAGTATTGATCAATAATAAATTATATATTTCAACTTGGAATGGATTTTTTTTAGCAGACGAATATTAAAACCACGCCGTATATCCGAGCAGAGGAAAACTATAATTCCTCGCGCAAGCTCACATGGACTCCCGAAGCGGTTTCGGGCAAAACGGATGTGTTCTATTTAAGAGCCTCGGCATTCGGGACCGCATATATGGATGTTAAAAGTGCGTCTGCGGCATCGGGTACGGAATTGCAGCTTCACGCAGGCAATCAAACAAATGCGCAAAGATTTAAGCTTGTTAAGCAGGATGACGGCAGCTTCGTTGTTTACACCGAAGCCTCCGATTTCAAAATGTGCCTCGACGGGCAGTTCGGCGATAAGGAAATTAAAGATAGGCGAGTGCTCAAGCAGTCCGCCTGCAATAATAACAGCCCTGCCGAATCGCAAAAATGGTATTTTTATCCTTATGAGCAAACGGATGAATACACCGTATCCACCCAAACGGAATATACGCAAAGCCAAAACTTCGTTGCCAAAACAACGGATGAAAGGAATAACGAAACCGTATATTCCTACGATGAAAATAAAGGCACGCTCCAAAGCGTAACGAATGCAAACGGCGTTTCCACGCAGTATGCATATGATGAAAATAATAACTCTCTGCTCTCTGTTTCCTCTGTGGGAGTAACAAACAGCTATGAATATGAAAACGACCGCCTGCAAAGCATAAATGTAAACGGTGCGCTGCAATACAGCTTTTTGTATGATAAATTCGGCAGAACAACGGCAAACAGAGTCGGCAACGGCAATGCGTGGCGCACGCTCTCGGAGCTTGAATATAACGGAGCGGGTCTGCTTTCAAAGCAAACCTACGGCAACGGAGACACGGTTGAGTTTTCGTATGATAAGTTTGACCGCCAAACGGAAAAACGGTATAATGGAAACGAAAATCAAAGGGTAACATATTCCTATGGCAGTAACGGCTCCGTTGCGCAGGTAACAGACTTTTTCACGGGCACAAACACCAAATTTGTTTATGACCTTGCCGAAAGGGTTGTTTCTCAGCGCGAATATGCGGGCACGGGAAAAAGCGACCTTAATTTAATATCCTACACGGATTTTAAATATGCGGATAAAACAAATTATTTAACTGGCATAACGCATTTTTCGCCGCTCGGCAAGCAGGAAATCGGCTATGCTTACGGCAATTAAAACCGGATTGCTTTTTGTAATGGTTACGGTGGTGTGCCAATTCCACATTTCTTTTGACCCAAAGGGTGCGTAGCAGCACATTCTCTACCCGGCTTGAACGGGAATATCGTTGACATTTTTGCGAAAACCGGCTATAATAAAATCACAGTTTAGTTTGGACGAATGTTCTGACTAAAATTGACTATACTATAACCGAAGGGAGAGATTCTTATGGCATATATCAAAAGAACTGCCGAAGATACGATCGTACGGTTATCCAAAATGTTTCCCGTACTGTTGGTAACCGGTCCAAGGCAGGTAGGAAAAACGACTTTGCTGCAAAGATTGGCGGAGACGCAGAAAAGCGAAGGAGTTGAGCGGAAATATGTTACTCTGGATGATCCCGATGTTAGGTACCTTGCAAAGCACGACCCGGCTTTGTTTTTGCAGCGGTATTCGCCGCCGGTGCTGATTGACGAGATACAGTATGCAACGGAGCTTTTGCCTTATATCAAAATGAGCGTTGACCGCTCTAAAAGAAAGGGCGATTTCTGGATTACCGGTTCGCAGGTTTTCCGTCTTATGAATAATGTCAGTGAAAGTCTGGCAGGACGTGTTGGGATTGTAAATCTGCTTGGGTTGTCAAATGCGGAGATTTACCAAGAGCATGGTGAGCCGTTTCAAACGGATGTAGAATGTTTAATGAAGCGTTTGTCAGTCAGAAGCAGAAAAGATCTGAACGAAATCTACCGCAGAATATTCAAAGGCTCCATGCCTGAGCTTTATGCAGATGAATATGTGGATTGGGAGACGTATTACCGCTCCTATGTAGACACCTATCTGCAAAGGGATATTCGGGATCTGGCACAGGTTGCGGATGAAATGCAGTTCTACAATTTTATGACAATTGTGGCTGCTCAAACTTCAAAGCCTGTTGTCTATGAGGAACTGGCAAGTGCCGCTGGCATTTCGGCACCAACGGCGAAAAAGTGGCTTTCTATTTTGGTGTCGTCTCATATTATTGCACTTGTGCAGCCTTACCACAACAATGCACTCAAGCGTGTTGTGAAAATGCCGCTGCTTCATTTTCTGGACACAGGCCTTGCGGCTTACCTTTTAAAATGGGGAAATCCCGAAGCACTGGAAAGAGGTGCTATGTCCGGAGCGTTTTTTGAGAGCTATGTTTTTTCGGAGATCTATAAGAGTTATCTGAATGCCGGAAAAGAGCCGCCGATTTTCTATTACAGGGATAAAGACAAGAAAGAAATTGATTTGTTGCTTTACCAAAATGGCGTGCTTTCTCCGATCGAGATCAAAAAATCGGCATCACCTGGGAAAACAGCAATTAAGAATTTTAATGTATTGAAACCTGTTACCGAAGAATCTGCTTTGAATGGCTTAGAGTCTTTGAAGGTCGAGATAGGAACCGGCAGTGTAGTCTGCATGGCAAATGATTTGTTGCCTGTAGATGAAAAGAACTGGTACGTGCCGGCTTGGCTGATTTAATAAGCATTTTGCAGAAAAAGCGAGGACTTAGCAATCCTCGTTTTTTCTATGCCTTTCAAAGAAATAATATCGGAATTGATAAGCACTGAGTTGCTCACGCAGAACTTACTTAAATCAAACTTTACATTTGCTTTTTCTCTGAGAAGTTCAATAAAACGGAAGCGTATATTTACGTCGGCATTGAAGAATTTAGATAAAACACTGTTAATCACCGCATCGGGATAATTAAGGCAATATTCCATCTTATCGATAAAAGCGTTGTAACGGGTTTTAAGCGCATTTTTAAAATTGCTCTCGAACTTATTCAACTTTTCTTTTAAGCGAGCAATTCCCTCTGTTATATCGTTTTTCAGTCTATTGTTTATATTCTGAATAAAAGATATAACATCCGCTAAATTGATTGACAGTTCGGGTGTTGTTCCCTGAACATCATGAAAAGAAACCGGGCAGTTCCAACAATAAGCATATGCATTGGCACTGAGTTTATTTGATGTGTCCAAACAACTGAAATCATCCGCAGAAATGAATCTGCACAGTTCCGGATTGTAATATCTGGACTGCAAATAATACATTCCCGTTTCGGCATCATAATAATATCCGCGATAACGCAGCGGATTTACCTTAGCTACAGATAATTGCTCTGTATTGTTTTCTTAACGCTAAAACATCAACATTTAATTTCGATAACAAAATTGCATTTACATTGTATCATTTAATTTAAATGATTGCAAGTGAATCAAAACAAAAAAGGTTATGGCATTGAAATGATGCCAAGCGATCAATACACCTAAAGTGGACAAAAAGCGGTTTTCGGTAACGTGCAGCGCACAAATACGCTGAAATCTTGGTATATGATAGCCGCTTGTTCTTTAGGGGCAATCCCCTAATACCCCTGTCGTAAAACAACGCATATCATATGCGCTTTTGGAGATACTGTTGACAAATGCACTCATTGGGTGTATTATATAGTCGAGGTGATTTTTATGGATATCCGTGAAATGAGAAGACGGCTGGGAAACACACAAAGCGAATTCGCTGCAAGATATAATATTCCCTTTCGCACCATTCAGAATTGGGAAACCGGTACACGCAAGCCGCCCGAATATATCGTCAACCTATTAGAACATCGGGTAGAAGAAGACTTAATCAACAGAAAGACGGTAACTTTGCCGAAGTATGATCCGCAAA
>CAVFVA010000040.1:0-7797 GCA_963625835.1 Clostridium sp. AF37-5
GTATTATTATTGACTTTTGGGCGTTTTCTTAATATAATATTTTTTGATTATAATTATTTAAACATTGTATCACGCACAGGAGGAAAAATAATGTTAGCGCTAAACATTTATTCGCTTGTTTGTGCATGCATCGGCTGCGGTTACGGCATTTCCATTTTGCTGAAATACAAAAAAACTCCGCCGCTGTATTTTAAGCTGCTGGTTTTCGCAATTGCGAGCCAGGTTTTCACCCGCGCATTTTACACAGTGGCTTTGCTTTGCTACGGCGATGAACCGAAAACGATATTCAACATCGGCTTTTTGGGATTCGGCACATTCTTTATGTTTATTTTCTTTGTTAATGTTGGCGCAATAGACAGCCTTGTGGATTCAAAGAAAAAAAGATTTACGAAATATAGGCTTTTGCCTGTTATTCTGCCAACCGCGGAACTTATTATTGCACTTGTTGCATTGTTTTTCGACCATGCTTCAATTGCCATTCGCATTATTTATGTGCTGCTTTCTCTGCTTGCAGGCGCAGCAGGATATTTTAACCTAAAGCATTTAATTATTTTTGATATTAAGGGCGGCATAGTTGATTCAATACGCAAATTCAACCTGTTATGCATTTTATTGGAAATTCTTATTCTTTCCGAGGTAGGGCTATATTGCTACGGTTTTGAAAGCCTGACAATCGTTGCCGAAATTTTAATTGGCATTTTATACATTCTGTTTCTGCCTATCCTATATAAGGGGGTAAAAAAATGGAATCAATGAGCTACATATTATTCGTTTGCATTGCCGTGCCCGTTGGGCTTATGTTGCTTCCGATTGAGCGAAAATCGCGCAAGGTTGTTTTGGCACTGCTGATGGGTATGTTTTGCTGCTTATTCGTAAGCGAGGTAAACGGTCTTTTGCTGCGGCTCACCAAAAGCACCACACTTTATTTTACCACAAATGTTACACCGATTACTGAAGAAATAGTTAAGATTTTGCCTGTTTCGTATTACGCCGTTGTTTTTATGGACAAAAAGAAGGCAATCACCAAAGAAAACAGAATTTCAATAGTTACCATTGCATTTGCCATCGGCGTTGGCTTTGCGATGCTTGAAAATGTGATTATTTTAATTCGCCATATAAACACTGTAAACATGCTGTTTGCAATAATCAGGGGCTTCAGCACAGGCGTTATGCACAGCATATGCACATGCTTGATTGCAAACTTTATTCCCTATATTTACAGCAATAAAAAGCTTTATTATTGCGGCACGCTCTGCACATTTAATTTGGCAGTTGTGTTCCATTCGGTATTCAACCTGCTTGTTGAGGCAGATTCGGGCATTGCAAACAATGTAGGATATATGCTGCCAATAATCGTTTATCTTATTTTAAATCTGTTTATTTTAAAATCATTCTCATCATACAGAAAAAGAAAACGCACCGCAAAAGCCGAAGTCTCCGCAGCCGGCAACAGCGATTCCTCACCTGCTTAATTACATTGATTTAAAAGCACATAAAAGCGGCTATGAAATCAAAGATTTCATAGCCGCTTCTTTTATTGTGAGGATATATTATTTATGATAAATATATCTTCTTTGATTTTCCTTTGCGTTGTTAAACAACTTTTCAGACACTATTGCACCGTACTGATCTGCCAAATCCGCGGTATAATCACTCGGCAATGTGCTGTCGCCCAAAGCAATCTGAGACGCCGGCACGCTGCATTTTATAGTTGCCTTGGAATCGTAATATGTGGAAGACACATAATCCCTTGTGGTGTTTACAGCAATGGAATTAAGCATGATTTTATCAAAATAAACCACAAGCTTTTCACCGCTCATATTCAGCTTAACATCCACCTTGGTAATAATTCCCGGCACCCAAACCGAAAAGCTTGTTTGATAGCCGTTATCATCATATCTTTGGAAGCACTCCAAATATTTTTGATTAAGATTTCTTTTTAAGCTGTCGCTGTATGCCATATCGAGTTTATAGGTTTTATTGCTTCCGTAACCGTTTTGGTCAATATAACTGATTTCAAGATAAAACACCTCAACCTCGTCATAATCGGCATCTCTGAGATTGATGGGATTATCAACTTGGCAATTGAAAGTGTATTTATACATGCTTTCCTCATCGTCGTGGGCGTAATACTGATTGATATCACCGTCTGACACACCAACGCATTTTTGAAGCACGGATAAATCGATTACTGCATTATATTGGTCTTTAAACTGACCCGCATACTCGCTGCCCGAAGCATTTTTTGTGATGCTTTCCATTTCCTTTTCGGTAAGAAAATCGTCATTTGTCTCAAAATAAGGCGAATTTGCCTGATCTATCATCGATTCTTCCATAGAGCAATAGATATTGGCAGTGGAATCATTATATGCAGAGGACACATAATCCGTGTTGCTGTTTATCCTTTTATCGTTGCAATAAATGCTTTCAACGGTAAAGGATAAACGCTCACCGCCATCCATATTCAGCTTAATATACATTCTGTTCAGCTTGCCGGGCAGAGTTACATTGAAGCTGGTATTGCATGAATTATCATTTGAGCGAATGAAATGTTCATTTAAAAAATCCGAATTTTGATTGCTGCTGCCGTTCCACGACATATCAAATTTTTCGGTTTTTTCACTGTCGTATCCGTTTTTGCCGTTGTAATGATACTCAAAGAATAAAACATTTACCGCATCCCTGTCCATATCATTGGAATTACACGGATTATCAACCTTTACATTGATTGTGTAAACATATTGACCTTCCGACTGTGACTCATCTGCCGCATATGCAGGAAAGGAGCAGAGCGAAGCTATGAGCACCAAGGCACAAATCGCAGAAAATATCGTTTTTGCTTTTTTCATATCTTACGCTCCTTTCATATACGCATCGTAGGCTATAAATTCGCTGTTGAGCGAGCTCATATCCACGGCAGCACTTTCTTTTACCTGACCGTCGGTTCTGCTTGCATACAAATACATTCTATTGTCTGCAATGTGCTTACCGTCATCAATTGTGTAAATGGCACCTTCATTCAGATTCACACGGTTACCGTTTGTATCAAGAACATGTTCCCATTTATTAGTGTCATTATTCAGCATACCGTAATCCATGCATGCCAGGCCGATTTTTTCAATAGTATACATTGTATCTTTTGTTTGCACTATTGAATAATACAGGTAAATTTGCTTGCCGCCGGTACCTGTGTTAAGTGAAACACCCTTTGTACCGTCATTGCCTTTAACGCTTGAATATTCGTCAACCGCACACTTATACTTGACACCGTTTACATAAATTTCCTTTTGATGCGGCTGACCGACCGTCAACACTATATCCCTAACGGCATTTCTTGGCACGCCCTTTTTCTGTTCGCTGGTAGTTAGGTTATACCGTGTATAGCCGATATAGATATATTCGCCGCCGGTATTTCTGTTAACATCCATATCAACGCAAATATTGCAGCCCAATTCCAGCAGATTTGCCTGTGCCTCTTTTTTGGTTTTGCCGTGACCGACATAAACAGCACCCATATAAATTGTTGTATCCAAATATTCCATATGGATAAAGTTGGTGCATTTTGTATCGCCGTAAAGCGTTGCCGTTGAAGCCTCGCGCTTAACTTCATCGCCAACCTTAATTTCAGACACATCCACGCTGTTTGCTGTTAACGCCGTTGCATTTTCATCATCAAACACTTCTGCGCTGATGCTGATTGATTTAAGCGGCTTACCCGGATTTGCACCTGCAGCATTTGTGTAATACAAATAATATGAGCCGTTGGGGTCATAAATCATATCGCCTGCTTTGGTGTATGTTATGCCGTCCACCTGAATGGTGCTGCTTACATCCTTTTTATCCGTTACATAGCGAATAATGCCCCTTATCGCTTTAAGTGTGGAATCCGTTCTGGAAACGCCTATGTACGAAGCCGTACTCGGCGTTGCAGACGCATTTCCGTAAAATGTTTGCGATTTATCAAGTGCTATATTTGCTTGAACAATTTCATCGCTGCATTGCGACAAAAGATTTTGAATACAGTAATCACTGCCGCCGGCGTTAATTTGATTTTTTGTTGCCGCATCATAATTTTTCAGATTATCGCCTGCTGCTGCCTCTAACGAATAAGTAGAAACGGAAATTGATGAAATATATGTTTCTTCAACGGGAGTTTCCTGCCTTGTGTAGATATACACCGGAGTGGTTTTCTTTCCGGACATAACGTATTTTGAATTGGTTGCAGTGTATCCAAGATTATGTACTTCGGTTCTGTTTGGAGTTTTAAAATCCTGAACACTTATATATCCGCCGGGTATTTCAGAGCTTGATGAAACCTGAACATCGCTGACTGTAAGCGGTGTACCGCCTTCAACAGGTCCAAGAACATAAATTCCCTTGCCGCGCACGCTGCTGCAGCTTGACCATGACACATCCTCATAATCCTCAGGCTCAAGAGCCACGGTTAATGTTTGCTGCTCAATGCCTGTATTTGTGCCGCTGCAGCTTGCAAACTGATATGAATGGGAATCATATATTCCGCGCAGATAATTTTTCTTATAGTTACTGCCTGTAACCAAATACGGCAATTCAAAATAAACATCGCACACCGCATATGCACCGTCCGTTAATGTGCCGAGTGCCACAGGCACCGTTGTATTACCCGGTGCAGAGGTGTAAGACCGTATGCCGTAAATAGCTCTGTAAGGGTTGTGAGTGGTGGTGTAGCAAATATATGTTTCAATATTTGACGCCCAACGCTCTTTGGAGACCATGCCTGCAACTTCATTCGGCAGCTGAACTTTAGCATTTTGGGTAAGGCTAAGGTCAAACTTTTTCAAATGCATGGCTTCTATATAATCATCTGCCGTATTTTTATTATCGTATCCGGATTTGTTTCCTGCCACCAAAACAATGCCTGAAATATATTCCTCTCCGTCGGTATAGGACACAGACGGTTTGAAATACAAATACATGCCCTTATCGCTCCAATGCTCCGCAGTTTGAGAACTGTGGGTACGCGACACGGTATTATCCGTCTCGGAGCCGACATTGAAATTAAATGCATTGCCGCCGCAGAACAAATTGATGGGTTCATACCCCTCGGGTATCTCATCCAAAGTTGTTTCCAGCAGCAAGCCTGCAAGAATCGGTGAGCCGGCAGATTTATATGATGTGTAGTACAGTGTATCACCGGTTACCGTTGTTCCGCAAGAAGTGTACGAAGCATTACCGTATGTGAAAGCATCTGTGGAATTTCGCGCCGCTATTCGTATATCGGTTACAGCATCGTCCGGATTGGTGGTTGTGGCATAGCCGATATATGTATACTTTTTCATATCGGCTGTAACGGGAGTTAGATTCGTATCAAGCACCTTGTATCCCGATTTTGTAAGTGCCGCTTTAGCCGCTGTTTCTGTTTCCTCCACAGAAAGAGAAAGCTTTGAAATATATGTGGTTGTTTCGTCACTTTCCGTTGTTTCACCCTCATTGATGGTGTTGGCGGTTGACTTGCAATACATATAAATCGACATGGAATCCGATTTTGAATTTGCATTCAGATTTGCAGCCTCAACCTCGCCGAAGCACTTAACCGGCTTATAGCCTTGAGGAGTGGAGTTATCGTTATACTGCACGGTAATCAAATCGTCTATTTCCGAAGAACAAATAGGATCGCCAACATATTTGCTTTTTGTGGTATAAAGCGCATTCCAACGCCTTGCATTTGAGCCGTTGATATTTCCGGCTTCCAGAGGCGGATAATAAATGCGCCGTTCGCCGCTTCTGTCGTTGGTTACCATATACGGTTTTGGCTTCACATTAACCACAGAATATTTTACATATCTGTTTTGTGCCGAGTCATATATTACGGACGGAATCGGAGTGAAATCCTCATCGTCATCAACAGTGTATTTATCCCACAAATACTTAATCAACAGTGCAACATAAATAATAACAAGGGCAATCAGCGCCACATAGTTAAGAATTACAAATGCACAGCCTATAATACCGAAAATCGAGCTGACTACGCCGGGACCGATTAAGCCGCAGCAAACTGCCCAAACATTCAGCACCATAAATTGACCGGTAATGTAATATGCAACGCCGACGGTTGCCAACGATGTTAAGCAATAGCCCAAACCGATAACGGCAGAGGCTATATTGATCATGTACAGAGCGGAGGAAAGAATGTCATCCAAATCATCCGGTGCAGTTAAGGTATTGTAAATTTGACCGGCAGAGTTTGCTCTGTACGCATCCCTGGTGACTGCCACCTTTTCGTTATAAACAGTTTGGTCGGTACCCACCCAGACCGAAACGCATTCACTTCCGGTTGCATCCTTCAGATTTTTTCTGATAGACTTCATCTGCGTTTTTGCTTCGTCAAGCAAAGCTGATTCGTTTACCAAATATATAGCGGAATAAGCAACGCCGCTCAAACGCATTGTGCCCAGCTGACCGTCCGTCAAGCTGTCTACCAACGGATAAATTTTTCTTGCATTTTCCGAGTCGTCATATGTGGAATTGCCAAGACCTACGATATAATCACCCAGCTTAGTGGTTTCATCGAAATTATATTCATTGAGGATGTTATAAGCAGTAAGATAAGCCGCATCGCCGTCCTCTGTTTTCACCTCGCCGCCGTTTGCAATATCTTCGGCGGTTTCGTCGGACATTTCGGTTTTGCTGTCCACATCGCTGTCAATGCTCGGAACCTTGTTATTGTTTTCTTCGTAGCGTTCCTTGGCTTCGTTAAAGCCGCTTGAAAACTTTTGCAAGCTGTCTATCAGTTCAAGAGAAAGAGAATAGTACTTGGCATCAAGCTGCTGGTAATTTGCATCATCTTTAAGCTGCTCTGTTACCTTGGAATTTTGAAGCCTTTGTGCCCAGTTATCCGTATCATAATCGGCAACGCCTGCCACCAATGCATTACACAAAGCCGACATTACCGTTGTACTGGAGCGAGAAAGAATTTTTTTGATGAAATCAATATTGCAATCGCCGCTGACCAAATAATCGCCCAGCTTTTGATTATCCAACTCATCAATAAAAAAGCAATTCAAAATATCCACAGCAATCTGAGCTGCCGGGCTGCCTTTTTCATAATTTGCAATAAATTCATCTACGGCATAGGATAATTCGGTAGGCACATTGCCAAGCTTTTCAACTGCACGTTCTGCGATATCGCCGTATGTATAATCCTGATAGCCCGAGTTCATCTGCAGCATTGAAATGCCCGTGATTCCCTCATCTTCATTTTCCGTGGTTTTATATCCAACCACATAAATGCCGTTATCATTTTCATCGCCGCTTGCAGCGCGGTTAATATTTTTCTCTACCGGAGTAAAACCGGCTTCCTTGCAATATTGCAATGCATTTTCATAGCTGTTGCCCTGAAAAATTTGCACCTCGGAAATATATTTGTTGCCATATGCTTTTACCTCACCGAACACTGAACCGTAATTCGTGATCAGCATGGCAAGCACCATAAATAATGCAGTGAAGGCACTTAAAAACCAAATCGGTTTTCTTTTACTTTTCGTCATTTGATTTTGCCTCCCTTTTCTTTTTGATTATAGACATTACAACAACCAAAGCAATTATTATTACAACGCAAACCACAATAACCGCAACATTGCCCTGACCTAAAATAGACGCTTCGGCACGAATATCATCGCTGCTGAGCTTAGTGGACACTGTTTTATCGGTATCCGTGGTAAATCCGGAATCGAAATGAATATAGTTGTTGTATTGAAATTTATCCACACTTTTAACCGCAAGGTGTGAACTTGTTGAATTGGAGCAAAGCCATACGGA
>CAVFVA010000041.1:0-7156 GCA_963625835.1 Clostridium sp. AF37-5
AAAATTCCATTGCCCTTTTATTTTTCTCTCTGCCGCTCGGGCTTTCGATATTTGTGTAATCGGTGTTGAGATTTTTCCGAAAGGCAAGCACGGCATAGCGCATACGGATAATGCGTGCACTGCCGTTTAATAATTCCTGCATAAACGGTGCAAGCCAAGTGGTCAGCACAACAAGCACGCTCAAAAGCCCTACAACGAGCGTAAGCCTGCCGACCGTCGCGCCCTCGGTAATGCAGTCAATCATCGCCTTTGGTATATACGCGGTGACTATCGGCTGAAACACAAGCGCCGGCACGCGAATAAAGAAATATATCAGGCTTTTTTTATCCCAGGCAACCCAGTTTTTAAGCATGTATTTTAAGTTTGATTTCATGTTTTTCCCCTTTAAAATTCGGTTATATATATTGTGAACGGTGCCGCGGCTGCTTTTTGGTGAGATAGCCTATGTTTGCATTATATAATGCAATAATCTATATGTCAAGAACATCAATGCTTTATTATCTAATTATAACATTAGATAATGCAGGGGTGATATAGTGATTAGGCTTAACGCGCTTGAATTGCTTAAAAAGCATGGCAAAACCAAGTATTGGCTCTATAAGCAGCTTGATATGAGCTATCAAAATTTTAATAAAATGATAAATAACGAAACCAAATCCATTAAGTATGAAAATATAGAGGCGATGTGCCAGTTGCTCTGCTGCACGCCGAATGATTTGCTTAAAATAACAGATGATTAAGCAGGCGTGAATCGAACACAATATGGTTTAAAGCAACCGATTTCCGCGTGAGCTGTGTTAAAATACTCGTTAATCCGAAAGGATTAACTGCGTTTTATGCCTTGCCCACACAAAAATCGGTTTGCTTTAAACTGCCGGCACCTAAAACGGTGTCGGCGTGGATGGATTTTTGCTTTTGAGAACGCAGTCGTGCTAGCGCACGGCAAGGACGAAAATGCGAAAAGCCGCTGCGCCGCGCCATTTTAGGCATATTGTGTTCGACTCACGACTGCTTAAGCGTGTGGGAATTTGCTGAAATGAATAATATGTGTTAAATCCGCAGTCGGGAGGCTGTGGATTTTTTATATTTAAATCACTTTGGGGCAAAATGTTTTTGAGGTGTTTTGTGTGAAAATAAAAGGAAAAACGGCTTTTTTCGATAATCCGCCGGTTATAGCCGGTTCTGCAGGCGTTTGCGGTAAAAAAGAGGGCGAGGGTCCGCTTGCCGGCGATTTTGACGCCGTGTTTGAAAACACCGCCATGGGTATGGATTCCTTTGAGCTTGCCGAATCCGCGCTGCTTCACGATGCCGTCATAAAGGCTCTTGCGAATTCAGGCACGGCAGCCGGCGATGTTGATTTTATCTTATGCGGCGATTTGCTCAATCAGTGCATCGGCAGTGCTTTTGCCGTTAAGGATTTGAAAATTCCGTGCATCGGAATGTACGGTGCGTGTTCTACGATGGCACTTTCGCTTGCCGTTGGCTCCATGCTCGTTGATTGCGGTGCGTCATGCGTGATTGCGGGTACTTCAAGCCATTTTTGCTCCAGCGAGCGGCAGTTCCGTTATCCGCTTGAATACGGCGGTCAGCGTCCGCCCACCGCGCAATGGACGGTTACCGGCGCAGGCTGTGCCGTGATAAAAAGCGTGGGAAACGGCATAAAAATCACTGCGGCTTCAATCGGCACGATTTGCGATCTCGGCATAACAGATGCTAATAATATGGGTGCGGCAATGGCTCCTGCGGCAGAGAAAACTGTTTTTGATTTTTTATGCGATTCCGGCACTTCGCCCTCGGATTATGATTTGATTTTAACGGGTGATTTGGGCTTTACCGGCTCAAAGCTTCTTTATGAACTGCTTGAAAAAGAGCGCGGCATTGATTTGCGCCCTTATCACAATGATTGCGGGCTGATGATTTATGATTTGAAAAGGCAGAATGTAAACAGCGGCGGCTCGGGCTGCGGCTGCTCTGCGTCGGTGCTTTGCTCGCATATTATTAAGGAAATGCGCCGCGGCTCGCTCAAAAAGGTGCTTTTCGTTGCCACGGGGGCATTGATGTCTGCCACATCAAGCAAGCAGGGGAGCACGATTCCGTCGGTAGCTCACGCCGTTGTATTGGAGGTGTGATTTATGGATTTGAAAAACGATATTAAGGTTATCGGCAACTTTCAAAAGGCGGTTAACGCGCTTTATGCCGCCATTACGGTAATCAGAATTGCAGCGGTTGCGTTTTTGGTTTTGCAAACCGTGGTGCTCATTTGCTCAAACCGCCCAAGCGGTAAAATATGATTTTTTGAAACATCAGCAATTAAAATGCTGTTATTTGCAGTTTGAAATGCGGTTGCATTTTTACAAGAACGGTTTTGTTTTTGAGTCGCTTAGATATAACCGAAAACAAATTTCAATGATTGCAACGAATGTGCAAAAAAGCTGCCTCACAGTTGGGGCACACTCCATAAAGAAGAATGTGGTTTAAGCTTTCTGAGTTTTGCCCGTTGCACTATTAAAAAAATCTGCCAATACGCAAGTATTGGCAGATTTTTGTTAATGCACCACGAACAAAATCAGTTCGCTTAAACTGCTTCGCACTCAAAAATCAAAGAAACGGATAAAAGACAAGGCATAAATTGCAGGGCAGGCTGCCGCCTTCACTGCAATTTTAACGCAGTATTTTGCCGTTTATTTGATTTATTGGGCAATTATTCTTTACGGAGTGCGCCCCTTGAGCGAGGCAGCTTTTTGTCGAATATGAATTATTAAAAAAGTGTTAAATGCTGATAATTCCGAAGGAATTGAGCACGGAGCTTACAAGGATTGCAAAGATAAACACGGGCGCAACCCACTTTATCATAACATTGTAAAATTTCTTTTCCTTGAATTTGCCGTTGATTTCGATTTCGTCCGTAATCGTTTTCGGCTTGATGGCAAAGCCAACCATAATGCAGGTAAGCAAACCGACAACGGGCAACAGTATGCTGTTTGAAACGAAATCCAGAAAATCAAGAATGCCCATTTGCATAATGGTGAAATTCTGCCAAATGCTGAAGCCGAATGCACAGCACATGCCAAGCAGCAAAGCATAAGCATAAACCGTAAGTGTGGCTTTATTTCTGCTCATTTTGTATTTATCCGTAATGCTTGCAACTATGGCTTCCATAATGGAAACAGAGCTTGTGAGCGCGGCGAAAAGCACCAAAAGGAAGAATGCCGCGCCGATAAGATTGCCGAATTCCATGCCGGCAAAAACCTTCGGCAGTGTGTCAAACATTAGGCTGGGACCCTGACCGAGCGCATCTTCGTCGCCGTTTGAATAAACGAAAACGGATGGCACAATCATAAGCCCGGCAAGAAATGCCACGGCAGTGTCAAACACTTCAATTTGGCGTGTGGATTTAACAATGCTTTCTTCCTTGCTGAAATAGGAACCGTATGTTACCATAATTCCCATTGCAAGCGACATTGAATAAAAAAGCTGCCCAAGTGCGGCGATAAATGTCATAACATTAAGCTTTGAAAAATCGGGTTTAAGGTAGTATTCAATACCTGCCTTTGCGCCGGGGCGTGTAACAACGAAAATCGAAAGTGCAACGGTTAAAATAATAAGTGCAGGCATCAAAAATCTGCTCATTTTTTCTATGCCTTTATCAACGCCCAAAAAGATTATAACCGCCGTTGCCGTTGCAAAAATGAAAAACCAAATCAGCGGTTCAATCGGCTTTGCCACAAAAGCTGCAAAAAATCCGTTGCCTGCTGCCTCCGCCGCTTCGCCCATAATCATTTGCGCGGTGTATTTCGTTACCCATCCGCCGATAACGCAGTAATAGGGTAAAATCAAAACCGGCACCAGTGTTGCAAGTCCGCCGAGCCAGCTCCATTTCTTGTGAAGTGCGCCGAATGCGCTCATTGGGCTGAGCTTCGTTTTGCGACCGATTGCAATTTCGGTCAGCATAAGAGTGAAGCCGAATGTAACGGCAAAAACAATGTAAACAAGCAAGAATATGCCGCCGCCGTATTTCGCCGCCAAATAAGGAAATCGCCAAATGTTTCCGAGTCCAACGGCAGAGCCTGCGGCAGCCAAAACAAATCCGAGTCTGCCGGAAAAGCTGCTGCGCTTAGAGTCGCTCATAAAAAAAGTTCCCCTCTCTGAAAAAAGAATATTTAACTCATTATATCATTTATGCCTGTTTTTGGCAATATATCTTTTGTGAGCTTTTTGAATATGAGCTGCCTTCATGTGTGCTGTGCAAATACGGCAAAAATACAGCAATTTGTTATACAATATGCACATATTCTGAAAAAAACAGTCAAAATCCGCCGATTGCAGCCGTATATTCTCTGTGTGATTGACAAGAAACGCACCATTTGGTAAGATTATATTGGATTTGTTTTATCAAAAGGGGGAATTGGGTGCGTGAGTAATCATATGAGCGGGCACAGGCAGCGGCTGAAGGACAGATATTCGGCAGGAAGCGATAATTTAACATATGATTATGAAGCTCTTGAATTGCTGCTCACATATTCGATTCCGAGAATGGATGTTAAGCCGGCGGCAAAAGCCTTGATTGAAAAATTCGGCAGCCTTGACAATGTGTTTTCTGCAGATGTTGCTCAGCTTGAAACTGTGCCCGGAATCGGCAAAAATTCCGCAATCTTGATTTCGCTTGTGCGTGATTTGCAAAAACGCTGCGCAAAATCCAAAAATTCAAAGGTAACCCGACTTGGCAATGCCGATGATTCGGAAGACTATTTTATGAATTTACTCGGCAACGAGGAACTTGAAAAATTTGTGATGGTAACTCTTGATAATTCAAACCGCATTGTTTCAAGCAGAGTTTTGGCAGCCGGCAGCACAAAGCATTTAAAGGTTTATTCGCGCGATGTTGTGCAATATGCGCTGCTTGATAAGGCAAGCAGGGTACTGATTTCGCATAATCATCCCGGAGGAGGCACAACGCCCTCTGCTGCGGATATTGATTTCACTCTTGATTTAAGAAACACTTTAAATGCGGTTGATATCGAGCTTGCCGATCATATAATCGTCGGCGGCGACGGGGCAAAATCAATGCGCTCCTGCTCCACATTCAGAAACTTTTTCACCAAATAACAAAATAACGCTTGAAAAATAAAACAGGAAGTGATTTTGTGCCTTATTCGGAATTAAAATACAATAAGCTCAGCCCCGAGATTGAAAGGCAAATTTTGAGCGACAGGGAAAACGGTGTTCAAAATCCTTTTCGCTGCAATGACAGTGCCGTGCTGCGCAGAAACGAAAATGCCGACCGTGCCAGTATTTGGCGACCTGCATTTGTGCGCGATATTGAAAAAATAATTCATCTTCCTTATTATAACCGCTATGCGGATAAAACTCAGGTTTTTTCGTTTTATAATAACGATGATATCACACGCCGTGCGCTGCATGTGCAACTTGTTTCGCGCATTGCGCGCAACATTGGAAGCGTGCTCGGGCTTAATCTTGATTTGATAGAGGCAATTTCCCTCGGTCACGATATCGGTCATACTCCGTTCGGGCATGCAGGTGAAAGATTTTTAAGCGAACTTTTGCACGCCGAAACGGGCAGATATTTCAATCACAATGTGCAAAGCGTGCGCGTGCTTGATAATTTGTTTGAGCGTAATATCAGCTTACAAACTTTGGACGGTGTTTTGTGCCATAACGGCGAATTTGAACAGCAGGAATATCGCCCGGCGTACGGTAAAAGCTTTGCCGAATTTGATAAAAGTGTGCTTGATTGCTGCGAGTGCGGCGGCAAGGCAATATCAAAGCTTGTGCCTGCCACGCTTGAAGGCTGTGTGGTGCGCGTTTGCGATATGATTGCCTATCTCGGAAAGGATAGGCAAGATGCACGTGTTGCAAAAATTATTCCACCCGATTATAAATTCCAAAGCGGTGTTATCGGCGTTGAAAATGCCGCCATTATAAATAATTTAACCGTTGATATTATTGAAAACAGCTACGGCAAGGATTATATTTTGCTCAGCCCCGGTGCGTACGGCGATTTAAAGCGCGCTAAAGAGGAAAATTATATTGTTATTTATAAAAACGAGCAGATAAACAGGCAATATAACGAAATAATAAAGCCCATGTTTGCTGAGCTTTATTATAAGCTTTTGGATGATGTTAAAAGCGGCAGCGAGGGCAGCATAATTTATCGCCATCATATCAAATTTATTGTTGAGGCTCAAAAATATTATAAACACAGGAATTATCTTGCCGACGATCCCAATTTGATTGTTGCAGATTTTATTGCCAGCATGACGGATGACTATTTCATTGCCCTGCACGAAAAGCTTTTCCCGGGCAGTAAATACAAAATCAAGTATAAATCTTATTTCAGCGAGGATAATATCTGAACCGTATATGCGACATTTACGCGTAAAATCAAAAGAATATGTTACAGCGTTTCGCAAGGCTCTGTTTGGCTTTGGCGGAACGCTTTTTTTGTTCTTCTTTTGTAACCGGGGTATATAAATTTAGGCGCATAAAAGCAGGGCACTTTGCAAAAAATGCGGAATAAAATATTTGTTTTTCAAAAATAATTTTGCGAAAAATGATAAAAAATTATTGACAAACGATAAATTTTGGGTATAATGAGGTTGTAAATCAACCCAAGCAAGGGTAAAAACGGAGGAATTTTTATGTGGAACAGCGATAAATCAATTTGCCTCACTCATTTTTTGGTGCGCGCGTTTTATGCGGTGCTTGCCGCAGTGGTGATTGCAGCGCCGTTTCTTATGGAAAACGAATCGGTATATCGCGTTATCGATGTGGCGCGCTATTTGCCGAAAACCTATTTAATTCCGTTTTATATCACGGTGCCGGCAGGCTTTGCCGCACTTTTTTGCCTTGATAAGCTGCTTTCAAATTTAAAAAAGGAAATCGTTTTTGAAACTTCAAATGTGCGCCTGTTACGTATTTTGGGCTGGTGCTGCATGTTTGCTGCAGGCGTAACATTTGTTGCCGCAATTGCGCTCAGTGCAAAGCAAAATCACGAAATATTCATTTATGTTTCGGCGGTTGCGGAATTTTTTGTGGGCGTGATAGTGCGTGTGGTTAAAAATTGCTTTGAAAAGGCGGTTGAAATCAAAGCCGAAAATGATTTAACGATATAGGAGGGCGTTATGCAAATTATAGT
>CAVFVA010000042.1:0-7051 GCA_963625835.1 Clostridium sp. AF37-5
TCGTTCACCGTTCTTGCTAAAATAACGCTATTGAAACAAATTAAATGAATCCCCCTTGGAATTTTAATCCTGCCGTCTTAAAATTCCTTTCCCCCTTTAACAAGGGGGATGGGTTTAAGAGGCAACGCTGTTGTTTATAACAACGCAATTCAAATTCAACCCCTCATCCGTCTGCTCGTTCCTCGCATCCACCTTCTCCCTCGGGGGAAGGCAAGTTTGTTGCAAAAAGCTGTTACGATTATAACCGCGTTCATCTTCTGCTTGACAATTCAGCCGGTATCTGTTAATATAAAACCGATATTTAAAGGCAATGAAGAAGAGGAGTATTTTTCCGCTTGCATTCAGAGAGCAGTCGGTCGGTGCAAGGCTGCGGCAATGAAAAAGAAGGTAGCTTCGGAGCCGGCGCGGTGAGCTTAGTAGCCGTGCACGCCAGCCGGCGTTAAAGGTTTAAGCGGCATTTTTATAATGCAATTTGAGTGGTACCGCGGAATTTCAGCTTTCGTCTCATTATGGGGCGAAAGCTTTTTTTGTTTATAGGAGTTGAAAATATGGCAAAAGATCTTGCAAAGCAATATGATCCGGCAGAGGTTGAGGATCGCACTTATAAATTTTGGTGCGACAAAAAATACTTCCATGCCAAGCGCGAGCCGGGCAAAAAAACTTACACAATAGTTATCCCTCCGCCGAACATTACCGGTCAGCTTCACATGGGGCATGCGCTGGATAACACTTTACAGGATATTCTTATTAGATATCACCGCATGGCGGGGTACGACACTTTATGGCTTCCCGGCACGGATCACGCATCCATCGCTACTGAGGCAAAAATCGTTGAGGCTATGCGCAAAGAGGGGCTGACTAAGGATGACCTCGGCAGAGAAAAATTCCTTGAGCGTGCTTGGGCTTGGAAAGAGCAATACGGCGGCAGAATTATTGAGCAGCTTAAAAAAATGGGATCTTCATGCGATTGGGACAGAGAACGCTTCACTATGGATGAGGGTTGCAGCAAGGCTGTTAAAGAGGTTTTCGTGGGATTATACGATAAGGACTTGATTTACCGCGGTAACAGAATGGTAAACTGGTGCCCTCATTGCAACACTTCCATTTCGGACGCCGAGGTTGAATATGAAGAGCGCGATTCAAATTTTTGGCATTTGCTTTACACGGTTAAGGAAACAGGCGAAAAGCTTGAACTTGCAACAACGCGTCCCGAAACAATGCTTGGCGACACAGCTGTTGCCATAAACGGCGACGATCCTCGCTACAAACATCTTCACGGCTGTCATGTTATTTTACCTTTGCTCGGCAAGGAAATTCCGATTGTTTGCGACGAGCATGCGGATATGACAAAGGGCACGGGCGTTGTTAAAATCACCCCGGCTCACGACCCCAACGATTTTGAAGTAGGTCTTAGGCACAGTCTGCCGATAATCCGCACGTTCACTTATGACGGTCATATGACCGGCAAGGCAGACAAGGAAGCGGCAGATGAAATTATCAGGAGCGGCAAAGCAACGCAAAATGAGCCGGAAGTGCTCGATTGCGGCAAATATGCCGGAATGACAACTATTGAAGCACGCAAAGCAATTCTTGAGGACCTTGAAGCCGGCGGCTACATCAAGGAAATCGAGCCTATCAAGCACGATGTGGGCACATGCTATCGCTGCCACACAAACATTGAGCCGATGGTTTCAAAGCAATGGTTCGTTAAAATGGATCCGCTTGCAGGTCCTGCAATAGACGCCGTTGAAAAGGGCGATATCAAATTTGTGCCCGAGCGCTTTAAAAAGAATTATATGAACTGGATGCACGGCTCGCGTGATTGGTGCATTTCTCGCCAGCTTTGGTGGGGTCACAGAATCCCTGCATGGTATTGTGATGACTGCGGAGCAACAACCGTTTCAAAGGCAGATGTTTGCACCTGCCCGAAATGCGGCAGCGAAAATGTGCATCAGGATCCCGACACGCTCGATACTTGGTTTTCATCCGCTCTTTGGCCGTTCAGCACTCTCGGTTGGCCGGATGAAACAGAGGATTTAAAGCATTATTATCCCACAAACACACTTGTTACCGGATATGATATTATCGGCTTTTGGGTAAGCCGCATGATTTTCTCCGGTCTTGCTTACACGGGCAAGGCTCCGTTTGACACGGTGCTTATTCACGGCCTTGTGCGCGATGCCCAGGGCAGAAAAATGAGCAAGTCCCTCGGTAACGGCATAGATCCGCTTGAGGTTATAGACGAATACGGCGCAGATGCGCTCCGCTTCACTCTTGCCACAGGCAATTCACCCGGAAACGATATGCGCTTTTCGGACGACAAAGTTAAGGCTTCGCGTAATTTTGCAAACAAGCTTTGGAACGCTGCCAGGTTTGTGCTTATGTATCTCGGCGATGATTATGAATATCCCGGATTGCCAGATGAACTTGCAATAGAAGATAAGTGGATAATTTCAAAGGCAAACACTCTTGCAAAGGATGTTACCGCAAATCTTGAAAAATATGAGCTTGGCATAGCAATTCAAAAGCTTTATGATTTCATTTGGGATGTTTTCTGCGATTGGTATATTGAAATCGCTAAAATCCGCCTGCAAAGCGGTGAGGGTGCAGACACGGCAAAGGCAGTGCTTGTGTATGTTCTTACGGATATACTAAAACTTCTTCACCCGTTTATGCCGTTTATCACCGAAGAAATTTACCAGGCCATTCCGCACGACACGGAATCCATCATGATTTCCAAGTGGGTTGAATACGACGATGCGCTTAACTTTGCAGCCGATGAAGCCGAAATGGAAAAAATTATGGAGGCTGTAAGGGGAATACGCAACCGCCGCTCCGAAATGAACATTCCGCCAAGCAAAAAGGCGGCTGTTTATGTTGAAACCGCAAACGAAGCCACTTTCGGCATGGGCGTTGAATTTATTAAGCGCCTTGCTTCGGCAAGCAGCGTAAGCGTGGCTGACAAATTCGGCGATCTCGGCAATGTTGTTACTGTTATCACGGCAGACGCCAAAATTTATATTCCGCTCGGCGATTTGGTTGATTTTGATGCAGAAAGAAAACGCCTTGAAAAAGAACTTGCCGCCGCTCAGGATAAGCTTGATTTTATAAACAAAAAGCTTTCAAATCCCGGCTTTGTGAATAAAGCCCCTGAAAAGGTTGTTGCTCAAAACAGGGAAGACGCCGCTAAGCTCGGCGAAAAAATCGAAAGCATTAAAAATTCTATTGAAACTCTTGGCAAATAATTAGAATTATGGATTTTAACTCTGCAGAAAATTTCATAATAAACAAGCAAAGCCTCGGCATTAAGCCGGGGCTTTCACGCATTGAAAAGCTGCTTTCCGATATGGGCAATCCGCAGGAAAGTTTAAAAATCATCCATATTGCCGGCACAAACGGCAAAGGCTCAGTAGCCTCAATGATTGCTAATGCACTTCAAAAAAACGGCTGCAAAACAGGGCTTTTCACCTCACCGTGGGTAACGGAATACCGCGAGCAAATTCAAATTAACGGTGAATTTATCTCAAAATCCGTTTTTGCCGAATATGTATCGACTTATAAAGACGCTGATGCCACGGAATTTGAACTCTTAACAGCGATTATGTATAAATATTTTTTCGATATGGGCGTTGATTATGCCGTTGTGGAATGCGGAATGGGCGGCTTGGAGGATTCAACGAATGCATTTTCGCATCCCGAGCTTGCCGTTATCACATCAGTTGCGATGGATCATATGAATTTTCTCGGCAAAACCCTGCCGGAAATAGCCGCTCATAAGGCAGGGATTATAAAGCCAAATTCAGTTTGTGTGCTTTATCCGAATTCCGGGTGTGAGGATGTTTTTGAAAATCAATGTGCCAAAACGGGCAGCAGATTGATTAAAGTTGCCGATTGCGGTGATTTTAAGCTTAACAATTTAAAAACCGCAGAGATGGCTCTTGATTTTTTAAATGTAAAAATCGCTCCGGACTTTCCGAGTTTGCCTGCGCGCACGGAAATGCTTGCCCCGAATGTTATGGCAGACGGCGCACATAACGAAAACGGTGCGCTTGCGCTTGAAAAATCATTGCCGAAAAAAAACATCACGGCAGTAATCGGCATGATGGCTGATAAGGATTACAACGCCTATCTTCGCATTATCGCTCCGCATTGCAAAAAAATAATAACAACTGCGCCGTCAAATCCGCGCGCCTTGCCTGCGGAAAAGCTTGCCGAGGCTGCAAAAAAATACTGCGGTGATGTTTCTGCTGTTTCAAATCCAAAAGAAGCATTGGAACTTGCGCAAGAAAGCTGTGAATTTTTGCTTGTTTGCGGCTCGTTTTATCTTGCACGAGATTTAAGAAAATATTTGCTTTGATCTCATAATTTGATAAATTATTCATATCCGCTTTGGTATATTTACTGAAGCGGATATTTTATTTTCAGTCAGAGGTTGATTTTATGAATGTAACGGTTGAATCAAGCGGCAATTTGATGATTGCATATCTTATCGGCGAGTTGGATCATCATTCGGCAGGGTCGGTGCGTGAAAAAATAGATTATTCAATAAGCTGTATGAAGCCAAATCATCTTATTTTGGATTTTAAAAATGTTTCCTTTATGGATTCAAGCGGCATCGGGCTTGTTATGGGGCGGTATCGCCTTATGCAAAATCACCGCGGTTCGGTTGAAATAAGAAATGTAACGCCGCAAACAAAGAAAATAATGGAACTTGCCGGGCTTGGCAGAATTGCAATTATCAACGAAATCAAAAGCAATAATAAAGAGGTATAAATATGGAAAATGAATTTAAGCTTACTGTCAGCAGCAAAAGCGTAAACGAGGGTTTTGCCCGTGTTGCCGTTTCGGCGTTTATCACTCCGCTTGATCCCACACTTGAAGAACTTGCAGATTTGAAAACGGCGGTGTCTGAAGCAGTAACAAACTGTATTGTTCACGGATATCGGGATAAATACGGCAAAATATACATAAACGGAAAAATTTCAGGCAATGTTGTTAAAATCACAATTCGCGATAGGGGTTGCGGAATAGACGATATTGCACGCGCCATGACCCCGCTTTTCACCACCGGAGAAGGCGAACGCGCAGGACTTGGATTTACGGTTATGGAAAGCTTTTGCGACAAGGTTTCCGTGCGCTCCGCCGTAGGTAAAGGCACAAGTGTTGCTCTTGTTAAAAAAATCGAGGGAAAATCAAAATGGTAAAATCCGAAAGGGATTTGATGATTGAGGAAAATCTCGGTCTTGTTTATTCGGTTGCCAAAAGATTTGTCGGACGCGGCGTGGATTATGACGATTTAGTTCAAAACGGCTGTGTCGGCTTAATAAAAGCAGTTGATAATTTCGATTTTTCAAAGGGATACAGATTTTCCACTTATGCTGTTCCGGTTATAATGGGCGAAATCAAGCGACTTTTTCGTGATGGCGGCGCAATTAAAGTCAGCCGTTCGTTGAAAGAAAAATCAATCCGTGCACAGTCACTCAGAGATAAATTTGTTAAGAAAGAACTGCGCGAACCCACCGTTGGTGAACTTGCGAATTTGCTCGGCTGCGATATAAACGAAACTGCGGAAATTTTAAATGTTATAAATCCCATGATTTCGCTCAGTTCTTTCGGCGAGAACGGAAATTCGGAACTTGATGTTCCCGTTGATGAGGACGATAAGCTTTTTGATTATCTTTCCCTTTCACAGGTGCTTCAAACGCTCAATGATGATGAAAAAGCAATAATCGATTACCGTTATTATAAGGGGCAAACTCAAACAGCCACAGCCGAAGTTCTCGGCGTTTCACAGGTGCAGATATCCAGAAAAGAAAAAGCCGTTCTCCGAAAACTTCGGGAACGGCTGGATTGAATATACATGTGTAATTATAATGTGCTAAGGTCGTACGGCGTTTTTTGGTAAACAAAATAATTCAGCCAGTTGGAAAATATAAGATTGCCTGCGCTTTTCCAGTTCATTTTGGGCACAAGATTGATATCGTCCTTAGGAAAATAGTTTGCCGGTTTTTTTATCGGCAAGCCCTTTTCCAAGTCTCTGAAATATTCTTTCGCAAGCGTATCTCTGTCATATTCGCTGTGACCGGTAACATAAAAGTTGCGGCATTCCATATCGGATATGATGTGAATTCCTGCTTCATCGCTGTATGAAATTATTTGCAAATTCTTTATTTTGGCAATGTCGCTTGTATTCAGCGACCACTCACGCGATTGCGGCACATTGAAAACATCGTCAAGTCCGCGCATGAGCGGGTGGGTAACATCAAGGCTGTAGTGAGGATAAACTCCAAAAAGCTTTTCTGGCAACACAACCGGTTTAATGTTGTATTTGTAGTAAAGCGTGGCAAAGGCACCCCAGCACAAATTTAATGTGGAATAAACATTGGATTCTGCCCAATCCAAAATTTTGCAAAGCTCGTCCCAAAAATCAACATCCTCAAATGCAAAGTCGGCAAGCGGCGCACCGGTTATAATCATGCCGTCGTATTTGTTGTGGCAGATTTCATCGAATGTTTTATAGAATTTGAGCATGTGCTCTTTGGATGTGTTTTTAGTTTTGTGGGTTGCAACCTGCAAAAGCTCCACATTGATTTGCAGGGGAGAGTTGGAAAGCAGCCTGAGTAACTGTGTTTCAGTAACGATTTTTGTAGGCATTAAATTCAGTATAATAATATCAAGAGGTCTGATATCCTGTTTGTCGGCGCGTTTATTGTTCATAACAAACACGTTTTCAAGTTCGAGACTTTGTTTCGCCGGTAATTCTTCATCTATTCTGATCGGCATTTCGGTCACCACCGTGTTCTTATATAATGTATATATATTATATAACATATTATATAACATATCATATAGTATACTCTTAAAGAGCGTATTCCATTATAGCAAATAAAAATAACAAATGCAACTTAATTTTTTTGTGTAAAAAGTACAAACCTAAAAAAAACTCGAATTTTATTAAAAAAGTTGTTGACAAGTCGTATTTCTTGTGGTATTATTATCAAGCACTCAGGCGAGGGGCACACGAAAGTGAGGCACCGAGCGAGGGAATCGA
>CAVFVA010000043.1:0-5283 GCA_963625835.1 Clostridium sp. AF37-5
AGTCGCTTGCTTTACTGTTTTTCCTTACTTTTTTCTTTCGTTTTGCTCATCACTATTTTAAATCAACCGTAATATTCAAATTATTTTCGGCATTTTCGTATTTATAATCAATTGACGAAGACATATTTTTTACCATAAATATGCCGAGCCCGCCGATTTCCCTTTCTTCTGCGGAAAGAGCGATATCCGGCTCTTTGCTTGCAGTTGGGTCGTACGGCTTGCCGTTATCTGCAAATGTCAGCAGCAGCTGTTCGTTTTGAAGTGAGTAGCTGACGGTAAGCCTTGTTGCGCAACTGTATTTCAATATATTTGAATAGATTTCATCAATTATTACGCTGATTTTATTGAGAACGCTTTTTGAAACATTTATTTCTTTGAGCGTTTTGCAAATATAGTCGTTAACCTGCTCAAGTGCATTTGAATCGGGATAAACAGTTATGCTGTTGGCATTTTTCATGTAATTAAGCCTAAACGCAAGCATCGTCATATCGTCGCTTTGTTCCGCATCTTTTGCAAATGTGTTTACATCGCTTTCGATCTGTTTGCAAATAATCTCGGGCGAAGCGCCGTTTAAATTTTGCATGCTTTTCAGCAGGCGATTGTCGCCGAAAAGCTTGCCGTTAACATCGTTTGCCTCTGTTACGCCGTCGGTATATAAATAGATTTCATCGCCCGGATTAAGCCATAATTCGTATTTTTTGTAAACCGTGCAATCCATTCCTGCCAAAATGAAATTCGGCTTTGTTTTCAAATATTCAAAATTGCCGTTTTTCCTGCATATAAGCGGCGGATTGTGACCGGCGTTTGCAAATGCCATATGCCCGGTTTCAAGGTTTACTACACCCATCCACGCTGTTACAAACATACCTGCATCATTACTTCTGCAAAGCTTTTCGTTTGTTTCGTTAAACACGGTGTCAACCGTTTTTCCGCTTTCGGCAAGGCTTTTGATAAGCGTTTTGCTTGCCATCATAAACATTGCCGCCGGAATGCCCTTTCCGGAAACATCCGCAATCAAAAATGCAAAATGGTTGTTATCGGTAAAGTAAAAATCGTAGAAATCCCCGCCAACCTCTTTGGCAGTGTTCATAAGAGCATATATTTCAAAATCGTCGCGCTTCGGAAACGGCGGGAATATAAACGGAACGGCGGATTTTTGAATTTGCCTTGAAAGCTTAAGTTCCTGCTCGATTCTGTTTTTTGCTTCCGAAATATAATTTTTTAATGTGTCTACCGTTGAATTTATATCGTCGGAAAGATGCGAAAATTCATAGCTGCTTCTTACGTTGAGCTTGGTATCCAAATTGCCCTGAACGATTTCTTCAAGCCCTTCGTTTATTTGCTCGATTTTTTCAATGAATTTTATTCTTGTAATTTGATAAACAAGGCAGAAAACAGTGATGTAAATCAATGTTTCCATAAATAAAATCATATACAAAGTTACATTGCTTGAAAGATCGGCTTCGTCGGCAGACATATATGTGAAAATATAATAGTCCGAATACGCACGGTATTCGCAATACATTGTTTCGCCGTTGATTTCGGTTTTGTAAAAAGTGTTTTCTTTAAGGGAGGCTTTCAACTTGCCGTAAAGGTTGCTGTAATCCTCAACTTCAATCGGCTCGCCTTCCTTGCTTGCAGCAAGCAGGTTGCCGCTTTTATCGCAAAGAAGCACACCGCCGGACTGACCGGTTCTCCAATGCGAAAGCCTGTCTGTTACGCCGTTTCTTTCTATTTCCTGCGTAACATCCGTTAAGTTGGAAGAAAGCATGGATTTCGCTTCGCTTTTGCAAATGCTTGTGTTGATGGCATATGTTATGGAACAGGTGATTGCAAAAAGAATAAAAACGCATATAAATAAAGCATTCAAAAAGCTTTTAACAATTCTTCGCGGCTTTTCGATTTTGAAGTTTATTTTTCTTGCGGGAATCACTGCAAGCCATGTGGCGATTACATTGCAAATAATCATGGGCGCGGTGCATTTTTGCACAAATTCAAATGCAACGCTCATATTATCCATATTTGTGAGCAGCACAAGCAGCATATGCAGCACTTCGGTTCCGAGTGCGATGGCTATGGCAAAATTGGAAGACGGTCTTTGCTTTTTAAACATGATTTTGCGAAGATTTGCCGCCGTGAAGCCGGCAATTACCGTTGCGAGCGAGCAGGCAATTCTTGTTACTTCGCCGCCGCCCCAATATACGCTGAACCATCTTTCAACACCGCCGATTAAGCCGGCAATTATGCCGGCAGGACCGCCGAAAACAAGCCCGGCAACAATGGGTGCGGTGTCGCGCACATTGATTACCGCTCCGTTAATATCAACGCCGAATTCCGTGCAGCCGATTGCATATATGCCGAATATAATGCCGACTGTAATTTGCTTTGCGGCATACGGCATGTTCTTGATTTTGTCGGTTTTTTCTAATTTTAAAAGAATTATTGTTAATATTGCCGGAATAACCGTGGCGATTGCAAGAT
Organism: Clostridium sp. AF37-5; assembly: GCA_963625835.1. Lineage (GTDB taxonomy): Bacteria > Bacillota > Clostridia > Oscillospirales > Acutalibacteraceae > Eubacterium_R. The sequence goes on from CAVFVA010000043.1 coordinate 2,482, forward strand.
ACATCAAACGGAATTCATCTCCTTCGGTAAATGGGTTAGGTGTGAAACTTTTTATTTCAAATTAAATGCCGGATTTTATGCTTCATTCAGGAAATCCAGGCAACGCTTTTTGTAATCGGGCGCTTCGTCATATACGGCATGCCCGAAAATTTCGCCGTAAATGTATAATTTGCACTTCAGTGCTTCTGCAATGCTGCGAGATGCGTCTGCCGTTGCAACTTTATCTCCCTCACAACCTATAACAAACACAGGGCATTTTATGTCTGAAAGCTCATTGCTGCAATCATATGATTTGCACGCTTTTGCCAAAATTAAAAATCTGCGGTATTCATCATCGGTGATTCCTGCTTCCGATGAAATTATAACTTCTTTGAAAGCAGCTAATGTTTGCTCGGAATAGACTTTGGTGATAAAGCTTAAAATCAGCTCGGTTTCGTTTTTCTTTTCCGCAAGGTCAATCCATTCGTCAACAGCACCGTTAAATGTTTCATTTGGCTTTGCAAGGGTTGAGGCAAGAATCATTTTATTAACCGAATCGGGGTACTCTGTTGCCAAATACATTGCAATCATGCCGCCTTGGGAGGCACCGAATATGTCGGCGCTTTGAATACCCAATTCCTGCATCTTTTGTGCCGTAGCCTCTGCCATATCCCTTACGGTGCAACCGTTTTTTAGATTTTCGCTTCTGTCGAACACATACACCGTGTATGTGTCCGCAAAGCATTCATACGCTTCTTTAATTGCAGATTCATAGCGCATAATGCTGTGTATTGACAGCCCGGGAATGATTATGAAATTCTTTTTTCCGCTGCCGAATTTGATATAATTCATATTGATTTCCATGTGCTTTACAGTGATGAAATTTTGTACAATAATTATCGGTCAATTTATCTTAGTAGTATATCATAAGCAAATATTGATGTCAACTTAGTTTAAAAATTTTAAATAGCAAATTAAACATTTTATTTTTGTTGTTTTATTGCATTTTATGTATGATGGTGGTAGAATATAGAAAAATTTTTTAACTGTAAGTAACCGTTTGTAAAAAACGAGTCTAAAAATAACAAAGAAAGGGGTATGATTGGCTTTTGCCGAATCATACAAGGGATTTTCTATGAGTAAAAAAAGAAGCATATTCGTTAGAATACTTTGCATGGTTATGCTTGCTGTTTTGTGCTTAAGTATGCCGTACACGGTATTTGCGGAAACAGCGCAGGAAACCGCTTCGTCTTCTGAATCCGAGGAGGAAGTATGGGCTGCCCTTTCGGGGAAAACGGCCGGTGTAATGACCGGAACACCGCAGGATCAAATTATTTTGTCTAAGGTGCCGGATGCGAAAATTCAGTATTTCAACAGCATCACGGATGTTGCCTTGGCTTTGCAAAAGAAGAAGATTGATTTTGCGGGACTTCCCACCGTCAGCTACTACACGCTTGCCCAGCAATATGAGGGTTTTGGCTATTTGGACGCTGCTTTTGCCGTTTATGATATCGGCACGGTTTTTGCAAAGAGTGAAAAGAGCGAACCCGTTCGCCTGCAGCTCAATGAATATATTGCCGAGTTAAAATCAAGCGGCAAACTGCAGGAAATGCAGGATTATTGGCTTACACCAAAGGAGTGGGATACCGTTGAAATTCCGTCAACGGGTGAAAACGGTGTGCTTACGATGGCAACAACCTCCACATTAAAGCCGTTTTCATTTAAACTTAACGGAAGCCCTGTCGGATATGAAATTGATATAATAGCAGGATTTTGTAAAGAATACGGCTACGGTCTTAAAATTGAGGATGTTGATTTTGCCGGAATTTTAAGCGGAATCGCAAGCGGTCAGTACGATCTTGCCGCCAGCCAAATTTCGTGGACGGAGGAACGCGGAGCAAGCGTTAATTTCTCCGATTTTTACTACACTCAAAAATTTGTTCCGATTGTTAATGCCGACGAATTTGACCTTTCTTCGCTTGTTACGGCAGGTACAACGGATAACAGCGGCGCATCCGGCAGCAGCTCGTCATCTTCATCTTCGTCATCTGAAAGCAAAAGCGGTATTGCAAGAAGCATTCAGCGCACACTTGTTGATGAGGACAGATGGAAATCCGTGCTTGAGGGCTTGGGCGTAACGCTTCTTATCACAGTTGTCGGCTTTGCGCTTGCCAATATTTTCGGTGCAGTTTTTTGCGCTATGTCATTATCGAAATCTAAGTTTTTGAATGCCCTGTCCGAAATATATTCAAAATTGATGCAAGGCTTGCCCGTTGTTGTTATTTTGATGATTCTGTACTATGTTATTTTCGGAAAAACCAAAATTTCCAATATTTTTGTTGCAATACTCGGCTTCGGATTGATATTCGGTGCGTATATGGCACAGCTGTTTAAGGGCGGCATTCAAAGCGTTGATAAGGGTCAATGGGAAGCGGCTTTAACAACGGGATTAACAAAGCCACAAACATTTTTCGGAATTATCCTTCCCCAGGCAAATCGCACAATGCTGCCGGGCTATTTCAGTAATTTAATAAGCTTGATGAAAGGTACGGCAGTTGTAGGATATATTGCTATCAACGATTTAACTAAGGTGGGGGATATCATCCGAAGCAACACATATGAGGCAATCGTGCCGCTTTTAACCATTGCGATTATTTATTTCGCAATTGCGTGCATTTTGCTTTCAGCTATGAATTTGATTCGTAAAAGGCTTATGCCGAAGCATAAACATTCAATGTCCGAAACGGAAAATCAGCAAGGGGGTGCCAATGCATGATTACCATTGAACATTTAAGAAAAGAATATGAAAATGCCACACCGCTC
>CAVFVA010000044.1:0-3404 GCA_963625835.1 Clostridium sp. AF37-5
TTTTTGCCCTGATTTCCCTTTGTTTATGCGCCTTTTGGCGTTTTGCTCAGGGCTAAAAGAAAAATGATAAGCAGGTGAAATGATGAATAAAAATATTATCGTCAAAGGTGCAAGGGAGCATAATCTAAAAAATATCGATGTTGAAATTCCGCGCGACAGTTTGACTGTTTTTACCGGTCTTTCCGGCTCTGGCAAATCAAGCCTTGCTTTTGATACGATTTATGCCGAGGGGCAAAGACGTTATGTTGAAAGCCTTTCATCATATGCACGCCAATTTCTCGGTCAAATGGAAAAACCCGATGTGGATTATATAGAGGGTCTCAGTCCGGCTATTTCGATAGATCAAAAAACAACATCAAAAAATCCGCGTTCCACTGTAGGCACCGTAACTGAAATATACGATTATCTAAGGCTTCTTTATGCCAGAATCGGCATTCCGCATTGCCCGGTCTGCGGCAGGGAGATTTCTCAGCAGACCGTTGACCAAATCGTCGACAAAATTCTTGCATATGACGAGGGTACAAAAATTCAAATTATGGCACCGATTGTGCGTGGCAGAAAAGGCGAATACACCAAAGAACTGGAAGACGCACGCAAATCCGGTTATGCCCGCGTGCGAATAGACGGCAGCATTTACGACCTTTTTGAAACGATTAAACTTGATAAAAACAAAAAGCATAATATTGAAATCGTTGTGGACAGGCTTGTGATTAACGACAGCATTCGCAGCCGTTTAACGGACAGTATTGAAACAGCTACACACATTTCAAAAGGTACTGTTATATGCAATATTCTTGACGGCTCAGACGAACTCTTTTCACTTGATTATGCTTGCCCGGAGCACGGCGTTTCAATCGAGGAAATGAGTCCGCGTATGTTTTCGTTTAACAATCCTTACGGTGCGTGCAAATGCTGCTCGGGTCTTGGCATTTTTATGGAAATAGACGAATCTCTTGTCATCCCAAACAAAAAGCTTTCGATAAACCAAGGTGCAATTAAAGCAAGCGGTTGGAATGTGGCAGACGGTTCTTCCATAGCCAAAATGTATTTTGACGCACTTGCTAAGGAATATAATTTTTCTCTTGATATGCCTGTTGAAATGCTTCCGAAAGACGGCGTCAGAGCTATCCTTTACGGCACAAACGGAAAAAAAATCAAAATGAAAAGAGTAACGGCATACGGTTCGGGCACTTATTCAAATGATTTCGAGGGTGTTATAAACAATCTTAAAAGACGATATAATGAATCAGGCTCCGAATGGGCAAGGGCAGAAATTGAAACCGTTATGGTTGCTTCCCGTTGTCCTGAATGTAAGGGTGCAAGGCTTTCAAAAATGTGCCTTGCCGTAACTGTCGCCGGAAAAAATATTTTTGAATTTTGCAAGATGTCAATATCCGAGGAACTTGATTTTATCACGAATTTGAAGCTTACCGAAAAAGAACAGATTATCGGTAATTTGATTGTGCGAGAAATCAGGGAAAGGCTCACATTTCTTAATTCCGTCGGTCTTGATTACCTTTCGCTTGCTCGTGAGGCTGCAACGCTTTCGGGCGGCGAGGCACAAAGAATACGCCTTGCAACGCAAATCGGTTCGTCCCTTATGGGCGTGCTGTATATTCTTGACGAGCCTTCTATCGGTCTCCACCAGAGGGATAACGATAAATTGCTCGGCACTCTGCGCCATCTTCGCGATCTCGGAAACACGTTGATTGTTGTTGAGCATGATGAGGACACAATGCGTGCTGCGGATTATATTGTTGATATCGGTCCCGGTGCAGGCATTCACGGCGGTGAGCTTATTGCAAGCGGCACTGTTGATGATATTATCGCCTGCGAAAAATCCATAACAGGGCAATACCTTTCAGGCAAAAGAAAAATTCCGGTTCCGGAAAAAAGACGACAGGGAAACGGTCATAAGCTTGTTGTTTGCGGTGCGGCTGAAAATAATCTTAAAAAGATTGATGTTGAAATTCCGCTCGGTGAATTTGTGGCGGTAACGGGTGTTTCAGGCTCCGGTAAATCAAGCCTTGTTAATGAAATAGTTTATAAATATCTTGCAAACGAGCTAAATAATGCAAGAAAGCGACCCGGCAAATTTGAAAAGATAAAGGGTGTTGAATTCCTTGATAAGGTTATAAATATTGACCAATCGCCGATAGGCAGAACTCCGCGTTCAAATCCTGCAACCTACACAGGAGTTTTCAACGATATTCGCGATCTTTTTGCAGCTACTCCCGATGCGAAAATGAAGGGCTATAAATCAAACCGCTTTTCATTTAATGTTAAGGGCGGCAGGTGCGAGGCTTGCCAGGGCGACGGCATTGTTAAAATTGAAATGCATTTCCTTGCCGATGTTTATGTGCCGTGCGAGGTTTGCGGAGGTCATAAATATAATCACGAAACGCTTGAGGTTAAATTCAAGGGCAAGAATATTTTTGAAGTGCTTGAAATGACGGTTGACGAAGGCATGGAATTTTTCAAACAACAGCCTAAAATTTACAGAAAGCTGAAAACAATTTCCGATGTGGGTCTCGGATATATCAAAATCGGTCAGCCGGCAACAACACTTTCGGGCGGTGAGGCGCAAAGGGTTAAGCTTGCAACCGAACTTATGAAACGCTCAACCGGTAAGACCATTTATATCCTTGATGAACCCACAACGGGCTTGCACACCGCCGATGTGCATAAGCTTGTCAATGTGCTTAACGCTCTTGTAAACGGCGGAAATACCGTGCTTGTGATCGAGCATAATTTGGATGTTATTAAAACTGCCGATTATATTATTGACCTCGGACCTGAAGGCGGTAAGGGCGGCGGAACCGTTATTGCCAAGGGTACTCCCGAGGAAATTTGCAAATCAAGAAAGTCATATACGGCTAAATACTTAAAACCTTTACTCGGCATATAGAAAAAAACGAGAAACTTCGGAAAATACATTTGCTCTTTTACCATGCCGTGAATGCATTAATTGAAAATCAATAAAGCAAATCTTATATTGAATAGCAAAAAGATTAAGGCTCCGACTGTCAAAAGTCAGAGCCTTTTTTGCTGCTTTTGCATAATCTTTATTGCAGTGCCGGTACAGCACCGGGAAACTTACAGATTACAGACCAATGAACAAAGATATTTATGTGCCTGTTCTTTTGAGCAGTCGGATTTCTTTATTGTTGCCCACTGCCATACAAGAAACAATGTATTACTGTAATGGTCTGCAAGCAGCTCATTCGGTATATCTTTTTTCATTGCTTCCGTACAATCCTTAAATATTCGGCGCATTGTATTATTCAGAAAATTTCTGAAGCTTGAAAACATATATCCGACTTCGCTGTTATGCGAAAGAACCTTGTGTATGACATCTTCATTTTGCTTTGTAAAATCATAAATGCGGTCAAAATAAAGGTACA
>CAVFVA010000045.1:0-2504 GCA_963625835.1 Clostridium sp. AF37-5
ACGGATTTTATTTTATGTTCAACACCGCTGTTTTTACCGTAGCCGAGCGCAATAACGCAAGCTTGCCTTTCGCCTTTGCTTATTACCGCTTCACTTTTGCCGTGATTTAAAGCAACCCAGCAGGTGTTCAACCCAAGTTCCTGAGCTTTCAGCACCAGCTCTTCACCGTAATATCCAAGTGTTTCCTCTAAATCCGATGACTTTTTGCCGACAAGGGCAATATAATTATTTACGCTGTCAAAATTCCCGTAATGAGCCATCATAGATTTAAAGCACTTAGGCTCATCATAAAAAATTTGAATATGCAAGCCTGCTTTTTGATTGATTTGAGCTGCAAGCTCATTTAAGGCATTTCTCTTTTCCGCCTCAATTTTCTTATCCGTATATTGCCTTACGCTGTGCCTTTGTTTCATAATTTCAAGCATTTCCACTATAAATCACCTCCAAAACCTGTTCTTCAACGCATGGGTCATGGTTTACAAATACACCCTTGCAATTTGGGTCGTTTTTGCATTTTATAAGCCAATCAAGAGATTTTTTACACCATTCATTATTTACCGAAAAGCCGGGAATGATTTTGCCTGTAAAGTTTTCGGTAAGATATGCCGCATCACTACCGAGAACAATATATCCGTCCGCACCGTTAATCAACACGCTGAACAGTCCGTAACTGTGTCCGGGTGTATACACAAGCAAAACGGAACTGTCGCCAAAAACATCATAGCTTCTGCCAAACGGTCCAATGCCGTTTTCGTTGTACTCAAAAGTTTTCACATTGCATATTCCCGTCCAGGTATCAACATAGCGGAAACTGAATTTATTGCACGCTTTCCACTCTTCCTTTGATGTGCGGATATCCTTAACATCCTTCACAAGTCTCAGTCCGCTTGTATGGTCAAAATCCATATGGCTTATAAATATATGCGAAATATCCGGTTGCGACAAGCCCACAGATTTCAACTTGCTGTCAATGCCTTCGTTTTCCCTTATAATCGGCTTGCTGACTTTATTTATCATACCGAACAGTTCTGTAGGCTTTTCGTGAGCATATTTTGTATCCCAACCCGTATCAATCAATATGTTTCCCTTGGGATGCTTGATAAGATAAGCCGACACCGGAAGTATCATTTGCTTTTTCTTGCTGCGAAACAGTCCTGTCAGCGCAAGGGGATTTTTCCCGTGCAGCGGTATTGCTCTGTCAACACGCACTTTGCCCGTGTGAAAAATACAAAGTTCTATCTTATTCATTTTCTCCGCTCCTGTCCGGCAAAAGCTTTGTTATCGCCATAATCAGTTTCAACGCATCATCAACTTGCTTCAGCATTTTCATATCCGGGTCAAAATAGTAATAATTCTTGGTTCCCTCTTGCCTGCATTTAATAATTCCGGCATCCTTCATAATTTGAAGATGGTGGGAAACCGCCGGGCGAGACAAATTCGTTTTTTCCGTAATTTCGCCGACGCGAACGCCGCTGCAATCGCTCATTTTCAGCATTTCCAAAATTATGTGCTGCCTTGTTTCATCACCGATTGCAGTCAGCACCTTTGAACAATCCGCAAAATCCTCGGCAAGCTTATCAACTTCGCGTGCAAATAATTTTTTCATATCTTATTTCCTTTTTCAATCAAGCCGCCCTGCCATTTTTTAATCGCTCTTGACACAAGCGTTTTTGGAGCAATGCGAACGGCAAATGCCTCTGCTTTATATGCCAAAGTCGGTATAATAATCAACTTCCCTTTTTGCATTTCTCTAAATCCGATTTTAGCAATCACTTCAGGTGATTTGGCTAATTTCGAATCCGCCTTTCCCGCATTTAACGCCCAATTTGTTTTGATGGGGCCGGAGCAAATTACGCTTGCCGTTACACCTGTGCCAATAAGCTCTCCAAATAAACTTTCGGTGAATAGCAATTCGTATGCCTTTGTGGCGCCGTAAACTGCAAAATACGGATCCGGCTGAAAAGCGCCGAGAGAAGAAACATTAAGAATTTTACCCTTTCCTGTCGCTTTCATATCGGGTATAAACAGATTGCAGAGCAAGGTCAAAGCAGTAACATTAAGTTCAACAGTGTCTATTATGATTTGAGGCTTTGCATCGCCCACAAGTGCCATGTTTCCGCTGCCGGCATTATTCACAAGCTGGTCAACGTGAATATTTCTCCGTGCAACCTCATCATAAATTCGTTGAGGAGCTGCCGTATCGGAAAGATTTTCGCAAATATATTCTGCCCTTATCCCATATCGTGCAGAAAAATCCGAGCAAATTTCTTTCAACTTGTTTTCAGACCTTGCTACCAACACAAGGTTAAATCCATGCTTGGCAAATTCCTGTGCAAATGCTTTGCCCAATCCGCCCGAAGCACCTGTTATCAATACTGTTTGAGGCATAACAGCCATCCTTTCGTTTAATCTTTTGAACCATTATACCACATTGCTTTGCAAAATGTTCATCGGTAAAGAAAATCGAGACCGATAAAATCATAAGCAAACTGATTTTAGTGCAT
>CAVFVA010000046.1:0-2378 GCA_963625835.1 Clostridium sp. AF37-5
TGGAAATGAAAAGGGAAATGCTTATTTCGTAAAGCAAGACAAGAGGCTTAACGAGATTGTCAAGGCTACAAAAAATAAAACCGAAAATCAGATGAAAACACTTGCACAGACTATTCTTCCGCGCATAGCCTTATATCAAGTGTTATCAGCAAGCGAACTGACCCAAGATGATGTAAATAAGTCTCTGCAAAAATATATGCTTGATGTTGTCGCTGCAAAGAAGCATGATTCAACGGCAAAAATGGAAAAAGTGCCCGGATTTTATGAAATCTACAGCAAAATATTCCTTAAGATAATGCGAACAACAGACTTGCAGGAAAGCACACAGAAATGTGGGAAGGATTTTTACGACATTACCATAACCAAGTGCCTGTGGCACACCGCTTGCGTTGAAAACGGCTGCCCGGAACTGTGCAGACTGTTTTGCGATGTTGATGATGTAACATACGGCGGTCTAAATAAAATAGGCTTTTCAAGAACAAACGCATTGGGCTATGGCGGTAAATGCTGCGATTTTCATTTTTTCAGGAAGTAGCGCTGATTTGTTTCATCGCTTTTGCAATGTGTTAAACGTTATATAGAAAGCGTAAAATTCAATTGTTTTTTGCTTAAATGTCGCTTTGCGTGCAGAGGTTATTTTTTCATTATTTATTTATGCACTTGCAATAAAACGCCCGATAATATATAATATTCCGGTACGAAATATTTGTTTGGGAGGAAAATATGGAAAAAATTCTCGTTCTCGATTTCGGCGGTCAATATAATCAGCTCATAGCAAGGCGTGTGCGTGATCATAAGGTTTATGCCGAAATTTTGCCCTATACCACCCCGATTGAGGAAATAAAAAATAATAATTACAAGGGCATAATTTTTACGGGTGGTCCGAATTCTGTTTTTGACCCGGAATCGCCGCATTATTCCGCAGATATTCTTGATTTGGGTATCCCTGTTTTGGGAATCTGCTACGGTTGCCAGCTTATTGCATGGATGGCAAAGGGCGAGGTTAAAACCGCTCCCGTTTCCGAATACGGCAAAATTGATTTTAATGTGCTTGATAAAGCTTCAAAACTTTTTAAGGGCGTGCCGGAAAAATCCGTTGTTTGGATGAGCCACACGGATTATATAGCAACAGCTCCCTCAGGCTTTGAAGTTATCGGCAACACAAACGATTGCCCTTGTGCGGCAATGCAAAACACAGCTAAAAATATTTATGCTGTTCAGTTTCACCCTGAGGTTACTCATTCTGAATTCGGCAACCAAATGCTTTATAACTTCCTTTACGGGGTTTGCGGCTGCAAGGGCGATTGGGTGATGGATAATTTCATTGAAAACACAGTTGCGCAATTGAAAGAAAAAATCGGCGATAAAAATGTTATCCTCGGTCTTTCCGGCGGCGTTGATTCCTCTGTTGCCGCAGGCTTGCTTTCAAGAGCAGTCGGCAAGCAACTTACCTGCGTTTTTGTAGACCAAGGTCTTATGCGCAAGGATGAAGGCGATTTTGTTGAAAAAACTTTTACAAGCCTTTTTGATATGAATTTTGTTCGCGTTAATTGCGGCAACCATTTTATGAAATGCCTTAAGGGCGTCACCGACCCCGAAGAAAAGCGCAAAATAATCGGCACCGAATTTTATAAAGTATTCTGGGACGAGGTTCGTTCCCGTGCCGAAAACGGTTATTTCGCTCAGGGCACAATATATCCGGACAGAATTGAATCCGGCAAAGGTAAAAGTGCCGGCAAGGCAAACACCGCTGTTATCAAAACGCACCACAATATGGTGAAAAAGCCCGACGATATCAATTTTATAGACACTATTGAGCCTCTCGGCGATTTGTTTAAAGATGAGGTTCGCAAAGTGGGCGAAAAGCTCGGCATACCGAAAGAACTTGTTTGGCGCCAGCCGTTCCCGGGTCCCGGTCTCGGAGTAAGAATTCTCGGCGAGGTTACTGCGGAAAAGGTTAAAATTCTGCAGGATGCCGATTGGGTTCTGCGCGATGAAATGAGCAAAAACGGCTATGAACGCAATTTGGCTCAGTTTTTCTGCGTTCTTCCCGGCGTTAATTCCGTCGGTGTAATGGGCGACCACAGAACCTATGATAATGTGGTTGTTATCCGCGCCGTTACCACAGATGATTTCATGACCGCCGATTGGGCGCGCATTCCGTATGATATCCTTGCAAAGGTAAGCAACCGTATCACAAACGAATGCGCTCATATAAATCGCGTCGTGTACGATATTACCTCCAAACCTCCCGGAACAGTTGAGTGGGAATAATCCACGGCACTTAAAAAAGCCCGTAAATACAGGCTTTTCGCCGATTTGTAGTCCTCTGTGGCAACAAAATGGCAACATTATTTGAATTATTGTAAAAGTAAAGA
>CAVFVA010000047.1:0-2326 GCA_963625835.1 Clostridium sp. AF37-5
TCCGAAATATAATTTTTTAATGTGTCTACCGTTGAATTTATATCGTCGGAAAGATTCGAAAATTCATAACTGCTTCTTACATTGAGCTTGGTATCCAAATTGCCCTGAACGATTTCTTCAAGCCCTTCATTTATTTGTTCAATTTTTTCGATGAATTTTATTCTTGTAATTTGATAAACAAGGCAGAAAACGGTGATGTAAATCAATGTTTCCATAAATAAAATCATATACAGGGTTACATTGCTTGAAAGGTCGGCTTCATCGGCAGACATATATGTAAATACATAATAGTCTGAATATGCACGGTATTCGCAATACATTGTTTCACCGTTGATTTCGGTTTTGTAAAAAGTGTTTTCTTTAAGGGAGGCTTTCAGTTCACCGTAAAGGTTGTTGTAATCCTTAATTTCAATCGGCTCACCTTCCTTGCTTGCAGCAAGCAGGTTTCCGCTTTTATCGCAAAGAAGTACGCCGCCGGATTGACCGGTTCTCCAATGTGAAAGTCTGTCCGTTATGCCGTTTCTCTTTATTTCCTGCGTAACATCCGTTAAGTTGGAGGAAAGCATGGATTTCGCTTCGCTTTTGCAGATGCTTGCGTTGATGGCATATGTCATGGAACAGGTGATTACAAAAAGAATAAAAACGCATACAAATAAAGCATTCAAAAAGCTTTTGACAATTCTTTGCGGCTTTTCAATTTTGAAGTTTGCTTTTCTTGCGGGAAACACTGCAAGACCCGTGGCGATTACATTGCAAATAATCATGGGTGCGGTGCATTTTTGCACAAATTCAAATGCAACGCTCATATTATCCATATTTGTAAGCAAGACAAGCAGCATATGTAGCACTTCAGTTCCGAGTGCGATTGCTACGGCAAAATTGGAAGACGGTCTTTGCTTTTTGAACATGATTTTGCGAAGATTTGCCGCCGTGAAACCTGCAATTACCGTTGCGAGTGAGCAGGCAAGTCTTGTTACTTCGCCGCCGCCCCAATATACGCTGAACCATCTTTCAACACCGCCAATTATGCCGGCAATTATGCCGGCAGGACCGCCGAAAACAAGGCCGGCAACAATGGGTGCGGTGTCGCGCACATTGATTACCGCGCCGTTAATATCGACGCCGAATTCCGTACAGCTGATTGCATATATGCCGAATATAATGCCAACTGTAATCTGCTTTGCGGCATATGGCATATTCTTGATTTTGTCGATTTTCTCTAATTTTAAAAGAATTATTGTCAACAATGCCGGAATAACCGTGGCAACTGCAAGATACAACAAGTGGAATTCATCTCCTTTAAATAAAACAGGATCGGTGTGAAATGGTTTATTTCAAATTAAATGTCTGAATTTCATGCTTCGTTAAGGAAATCCAAGCAACGTTGTTTGTAATCGGGTGCTTCGTCATATACGGCATGCCCGAAATTATTGCTGTAAATGTATAATTTACACTTCAGTGCTTCGGCAATACTGCGGGAAGCGTCTGCCGTTGCAACTTTATCTCCATCGCAGCCTATAACAAACACGGGGCATTTTATGTCCGAAATTTCATTGCTGCAATCATATGATTTGCACGCTTTTGCCAAAATTAAAAATCTGCGATATTCCTCATCGGTAATTCCTGTTTCCGATGAAATCATAATTTCTTTGAAGGCTACCAATGTTTGCTCGGAATAGACTTTGGTGATAAAGCTTAAAATTAGTTCGTTTTCGCTTTTCTTTTCCGCAAGGTCAATCCATTCGTCAATAGCGCCGTTAAATGTTTCGTTTGGCTTTGCAAGGGTTGAGGCAAGGATTATTTTGTTCACTGAATCCGGATGCCCAATTGCCAAATACAATGCGATCATGCCGCCTTGGGAGGCACCGAATATATCGGCACCTTGAATACCCAATTCTTGCATTTTTTGAGCCGTATCCTCTGCTAGGTCCTTTATGGTGCAACCGTTTTTAAGATTTTCGCTTCGGTCGAAAATATACACCGTGTATGTGTCCGCAAAGCATTTATATGCTTCTTTAATTGCATATTCATAGCGCATAATGCTGTGTATTGACAGCCCCGGAATGATTACAAAATTCTTTTTTCCACTGCCGAATTTAATATATTTCATATTTTTTCTTGTGTTTTACAGTATCGAATTCTTGTTATACCAATTATCGGTAATTTTATTGTAATAGTATATCATAAGCAAATATTGATGTCAACAAATATTGATGTCAACTTTAATTTAAAAATTTTAATGTATTTAATTAAAATAATTTATTTTAAATATTTTATTTTGGTTGTTTTATTGCATTTTGTGAATGATGGTGGTAAAATATAAAGG
>CAVFVA010000048.1:0-2195 GCA_963625835.1 Clostridium sp. AF37-5
AGTCGCTTGCTTTACTGTTTTTCCTTACTTTTTTCTTTCGTTTTGCTCATCACTATTTATTCGTTTTCAATCGATGCCCTGCGGACGAATGCTTTCGGGGTGCTCGCCTGCCGGATGGAAGGTAGGAACGATTTTTTCTACCATTTCAACTATGTTGCTGCTGTTATCGAAAGCGGCAGCGGCAAGTTCTTCAAGATTTTGCGCAAATATTGCCACATCAAACGGAATCGGCTTGCCGATATGTATAAGTTCGCTTTCCGTTTTCTTCATGCCTTCCTCTTTCATCAGGCATTCTTCATAAAGCTTTTCGCCTGGGCGCAAACCCGAATATTCGATTTTGATATCAACATCGGGGGTGTAGCCCGAAAGCCTGATAAGATTGCGCGCAAGCGAATCGATTTTAACCGGCGCACCCATATCGAGCACGAATATTTCGCCGCCCAAAGCATAGGTGCCTGCCTGAAGCACAAGGCTTACAGCCTCCGGAATGGTCATAAAGTATCTTACTATATCGGGGTGGGTTACCGTTACCGGGCCGCCCGCTTCGATTTGCTTTTTAAACAGAGGAATAACGGAGCCGTTGCTGCCGAGCACATTTCCGAAACGAACGGCAACAAACTGAGTGCCGTTGCGATTTTCGTTATTAACACTTTCGGCAATAAGAGGTGCCGCATTTTGCGCATCAAGTTTAATTGCTTCGTCCAACGGGTCCGTATCTGCCGTTATATGCGAACAGGCTTTTGGCAGCAAATCAAATCTGCCTGATTTGCTGATGGCATCCATGCTTTGAATAACCATTTCGCAAAGCCTTTTGCTGGCACCCATAATATTTGTGGGATTAACAGCCTTGTCCGTGCTGATAAGCACAAAGCGCTCGGTGCCGTTTTTCATTGCAGCGCAGGCCGTTTTATATGTGCCGATAACATTGTTTTTAATAGCCTCGTTCGGGCTTGATTCCATAAGCGGCACATGCTTGTGAGCCGCTGCATGATAAACAATTTGCGGCTTATATTCCTCAAACACGGAATTTATACGCTTACTGTCTCTCACCGAGCCGATAAGCACTTTAAGATTAAGATTTTTATATTTTCTTTTGAGTTCCTGCTCAATATCATACGCATTGTTTTCGTAAATATCAAAAATGATAAGCTGCTTCGGATTATGCGCCGCAATCTGCCTGCAAAGCTCGCTGCCGATTGAGCCGCCGCCGCCTGTTACCAAAATCACCTTGCCCGAAAGATAATCAAAAATTTCATCCATATTAACCTTGATAGGCTCTCTTCCGAGCAAATCCTCTATCTGAACAGGCTTCATTTTGCTGATAAGCTTTTCGCCGGTTGCAAGCTGATAAACACCGGGCAAATTGATAAGCTCGCAGCCCGTTTCCTTGCAAATATTGAGGATATCGCGCTTTTCCTCCAAAGAGGCAGAGGGTATTGAAATAATGATTTTATCTATATTAAATTTTTTTGCAGCTTTGAGGATGCAGGTTCTGTCGCCCACAACCTTTACGCCCTCAGTGTAGCGACCTTTTTTATTCGGATTATCGTCAATAATGCAGCGAACGATATAATCGGTTTTATCGGAAACCCTGATTTCCCTTAAAATCATTTGACCGGCAGCACCGGCGCCGATTACCATTGTGTTGCACTTTGCCGTTGTTCTTTGGCGGCTTTTTTGCCGTTCCAAATTAACAAACCGATACGCAAATCTGATGCCCACCACAAGAACCAGCTGAATAACGGCACCGCCCATGTAATATGAAAACGGCATGCGCCTAAAGAGCAGCGTTATGCCTAAGCACTGAAACACCGTTGTTACGCCATTTGCAATCATAATTCTGTTCAGCTCGGTGAAGCTTGCAAAACGCCAAAGACTGTTATACATTTTGCAAAAATAAAACACGCCCACCGAAAAAAGTGTGTATATCGGCGCAAATTTTAAAAACGCATGATAATAATCCATCGGAATAACCGAAATTTTAAAATCAAATCTTATCAACAGCCCGATAAGATAAGATATATTAACGGCGATAACGTCATATATCGCCAGATACATTGCTATTATCTTCCAATGTTCTATTTTCAATTTACTAAGCAATTTTCTGTATGCTTTCATACATAACCTCTCTTAATAATGCATATAGCAATTATTGCAGTAAACTATTGAAAAAAACAAATAGTCTACCCCCCCCC